>CAJTLN010000007.1 GCA_910577505.1 uncultured Bacilli bacterium | reverse complement strand
GCTTCCCTTAAATCATCTGTCATACAAAACTTAACTTGTTCTTTTACACTATTTTCCATAAATTCATCCCCCAATACTATCTCTAAGGCTGAATCTATATCTGTTTCTATTAAACTTAGTATATATCTTTCTACCTCAGATAGCTTTTCACCTGTTTCATTATACCATTTCTCTCTTAATTTAGGAATAGACACCATTATAAATATTAATTTATCTGTTAATATATCTCCCTTATCATTCTGTAAATAAAATGTTTCTATTACATCATTACTATCCTTAAAAGAAAAATTATTTAAATTTATTTGAATTGTCTGTGTAAATGTATATCCGCTACCTACCCTTATATCTTTCGTAAACCATCTATATCCATATGTTAAACTCTTTAATAAAGATTCCATTGTTGCATTACAATTTACTTCTATATTTACTATTGATTCATCTATATGTGCAACATAATCACATCTTTGACTCTTACTATATACATTATCTTTATCTACTTCATTATTTAAGAGTCTTATGTTTTTTAGTAATTCTTCAAAACCACATTCCACAAAATAAGATATCAACTTAGCACCATACTTTATATTATTTGAATTAACAAACATTGTCTTAAACATATTATCATTCATTAAAGATATCTTCTTGCCTTCACTTAATTTCTCAAACTTAACTGCATACTTACTAGTATTTTCAGAATCAATTTCTAACTCTTTATGATTATCATTTTTAATTCTTAACATATAATACTTCCTTTCGTG
>CAJTLN010000006.1:57977-61731 GCA_910577505.1 uncultured Bacilli bacterium | reverse complement strand
ATGAACTACTAGGTTTTGTTTATAATAGTAAGACATACTATTATCATAAAAATATGTTTGGAGACATCATAGGTATTCTAGATTCTAACTATAATGAGATAGTTAAATACTCATATGATAGCTTTGGAGCATTAATTAATATAACTGATAATAGTAATATTAACTTAGGTATTATTAATCCATTTAGGTATCGTAGTTACTATTATGATACAGAGACAGGTTTGTATTATTTGAACTCAAGGTATTACAATCCACAGATTGGTAGATTTATTAATGCAGATGGAATTATTGCTGGTCAGGGTGTTATTAGTAATAATATATTTATATATTGTGGTAATAATTTCATAAATGGTATTGATAAAAATGGTAACTCATGGAAATGGTTAGATAAATTAAATAAAGCTGTTTTCAATTTGGGTAGAGAAATAGGGAGAAAGGCTCGTATTGAATATGAAGTTAGAAAATCTTCTTTGAAAGATACACTTAAAAAAGTTGGGAATATGTTTGGAGTAAAAAGTTCAACTTCTACTGAAACAAGTGATAGTTATAAAATGAATACTTTTTTTGGAAGCTTTTCTTATACAAATAATGTAAATTCTTCAGTATCTAACAATTTGTCTGAAGGAAAAGTTGGAAATATTGTTGTGAATTCTAATTCATCTAATGGTTCAATTGAAGGAGGAATTGAATTTGGAATGTCTAGAAATACTATCTCTATATCACCAAATTCTTTTGAGGCATATTCTGGGACTCCTTTGACTGGAATTACAGTTGGAGTATCCAATGACAGTTTCCCTTCGCTAGATATTGGAATTGTTGCTAATTATAATTGGAATGTAGATGAAAATGGTAATTTTTCAGCTGGTTCTACAAGTTCTGTGAAATTTAGTATACATGCTGGAGTAGTTGCTGTTGTTTTATTAGCGTCTGTATGTCCTGTTGCTGTACCTTTTGCTTTGGGTACTCTTTAGGTACTATATTATAGAAAGAGGTTAATTATGAAGAAGAAAATATACAATTTAATATTTATAACAATATTTATATTGTATTTTATTATAGTTTTACTAAATTATATGGGAGTTATAAAAGATATGCCGTTTACTTTTAAATTTTGGACTGGTATTATGACTATTAACATAATAATATTTGCCTTTTTTACTTTTTTATCTGAAAAGATTAAATACTTTGTTTTCATTTTTTTGTCTATTATGCTTGGATCTCTTTTGTATTCTTTTGTTGGTTTACCTTATGTGAGATTTTCAACATTTGATAAAACTTTTTATTTTTATTCAATGAGGTCTTACGATTATATAAAATTAGATAATAATTTTCTGGTTTTTGATTATGCAGAGAATGATAAAGATAAAATAAGATTTATAAATTACATAAATAATAGATATAGTATGAATGGAGCTTTGTATAATTATCTTAATAAAATAGATGATCAAAATCTTTCAATAAAAATATATGATATAAAAAATAAAAGATTTATTATTATCCAAAGTTTAGATGGAAGTGAATTAGAAATAGTAGATTCTCAAAATAATACTTTTATAATGAATAATGATGAAACGAAGTTTAAATATTATGCTTCTGCAGTAGATAAAGAAAAAGATTATATTATAAAGATAAATGACGAAGAGTATAGAATAGATTTGTCAAAAACAGAAGATGAATATTTGAAAGATCGTTTAAATAAATACAATAATTAATAATATTTACAAAGAAAAGATATAATAAATTTTACCGTTGTATCTTTTCTTTTTTTGAAGATAGAAATGGTGATGTGATATACTATATATACAACGGAGATGAACTACTAGGTTTTGTTTATAATAGTAAGACATACTATTATCATAAAAATATATTTGGAGACATCATAGGTATTCTAGATTCTAATTGTGATGAGATAGTATCTTATGAATATGATTCATGGGGAGCATTAGTTAATATAACTGATAACAGTAATATTAACTTAGGTACTATAAATCCATTTAGATATCGTAGTTACTATTATGATACAGAGACACAATTATATTATTTAAATTCTAGATATTACAATCCACAGATTGGTAGATTTGTTAATGCGGATGGGATTATTGCTTCAAATAATGATTATATTTCTAATAATTTATTTACATATGTAAGTAATGACTTTGTTAATTTTAGTGATAAACTAGGAAAAGGTATATGGGAGTTTGTAAAAGTAATAGCAGATGCTTTTAGGACTTTAGCTCCTGTATATGGTGGAAGTGCAACAGCAGCAGCTTCTGATGGACCCCTTCCAATAGGCGATATACTAGGTACGATTTATTCTGTAGGAAAAACTATAGAATACTTTTCTAAAGTAAGTGAAAGAGATTTGGTCTATGATTCATCTAAAGATATCACACAAAATAATAATAAAGGCCGCGATGAGACAATTTATGCTTTATCAAGGAATGGAGAGGTCTTTTATGTTGGAAGAACATGCAATTTAGATAGAAGAATAGATGAACATAGGAGAACAAAGGCTCCTTTTGATCCTAATCCATTAATATTAAATGTTGTTAATAGTAATATTTCTCCATTGGAAGAACAAAGATGGATAGACTATTATGAAACATTACGATGTGGTAAACCTAATTGTAATAGAAGATATGAGATATCTCCTAAGGGAAAAAGAGCAGGAGAATATTTATATTATAAAAAAGAGTTTGATTTAGCAACCGGAGATACTGGAACATATATAGGAGGATGTTTATGTTAAACGTAAAAAAAAGCTGGGATTATGGAGACACATTTGCGTTGCAAATCTCAGGTGAAAATAAATATATAATAATATATAATGTTGAGTCATCACAAAATTTAACTCGAAGAAATATTGTTTATTTGAAAATAACTGAATACCTTCCTGAAGAAATTAATAATGAATTTTTAGAAAACTGTGAATTTGTTTGTACAGGACTTAGTTGGTTTGAAAATAGATTTTGGCCGTTAGATAATTCTAAATCAATTAAAGAACTTGTTGAAGAAAGAAGTAAAATAAAATATTATCCAGATGAGTTTGGAATTCTACATATATATAAAGGAAAAATGTTTTTCAACAAAAAAAGTAAAAAAATTTTAGATTCATTGATATATCTTGGAAATTTTGAATTAACAACACCAAAAGATGAGTTTATGCCTTGGAGTATTGATGCTTTACCATTTTTATCATTTGAAGAAGATACAAAAGAGGATATATTTAATACAATATTGAAATTATATAAAATGAATAATCTAAAAGAATCTAAAATGTTTAATTTGGAATATGCAAGTACTCAGAGAAAATTAGCACAAGACACTTGGAATTATTCGTATGTTATTGAAAAAGAAAGGAGAGCTATGTTTGAAAAACAAAATAATTTATAGTATTTGGATATAATATTATTTTGTATATATACTTATTATAAAATTTCAAATATAAAATGTATAAAATTATAGATGGAATGTAATATCAAAATGATAAAATGTGATATTGGTGAAATTATTGATATGTTTAATTGGAATAAATCTGAAGAAACTCAAAAAAAAGGATTAGAACTTTCTAAAAGTGTAAAATGTTTAAAAGTTTTTTTCAACCATATGGAAAAAATGTGTGGAGAAATTGTGCTTTAGCATTAGTTTGTAGAACCGATGAGGAATTTCAATCATATCTTACTGATATGTTTATCTGGATTGAAGACATAAATTGGCCTGGTGCAATAGATATAGCAAAAAGACTTACTATGTT
>CAJTLN010000006.1:0-57969 GCA_910577505.1 uncultured Bacilli bacterium | reverse complement strand
GATTGAAGACATAAATTGGCCTGGTGCAATAGATATAGCAAAAAGACTTACTATGTTTAAAAATCAAGAACTTATAGAAAGTAATAGAAATGAGTATATTAAAATTGCTAAGGCAATTAATAATGAACAATGGCTTTTATCTTTAAATACATATGAAAAATATTGTGATTAAATAATGTGGGCAAAATATTGGTATTATTAAGATTTGTTAAAATACGTTAAAATAAATTCTTAATGTATTTTTTTGTAGAACTATTTGTAGAATTATAAATGAATATGATAAGGATAATGATGTTATAGAAAAGACAGAACAATTAAATAATAAGTATACATATAATTATGAATATAATAGTGATAATTCATTAACTAAGTTAAAAAATAATAATAGTACATTTAATTATAAATATGATTTACTAGGTAGATTAGAAGAACAAAATATTAATGATAATTATAGTACTAAGTATAGTTATATTACTCGTACTTATAAGACTAGTACAGTTATAGAAGAAATAAAGTTTCGTAATACTTCATTTTATGTAAGTGATAAAAATTCAAGATTTTTTGGATTAGATTTTAGTGAGTATGATTTTTTTGGAGTTCATTTAAAAATAGGATTTGAGTATGAAAAATAATAGGTAGGTGATAGGATGGATGAAATAAAAAAGTTTATATTAAAACATAATTTATTTATAATTATATGTGATGTAATTATTCCTTGTGTGATTTTTACTTTTGTTTTAGTGAAAGATTTATTAAATTTGAGTGAATTATTAATCTTTATGGCTTGTTTATGTTTATGTATTGTGTATAATTTCAATAATATATTGTTAGTACAAAAAAAATTAAAATCTTTAACTTTAGAAGAAAGTATTAATTACGAACTGTTAAATCCAGTATTTAGTTCTATAACTCAATATATTATATTGAATAATTATATAATTGATATGAAAAAACTTAAAGTGATAAAATATGATGATATTATTTCAATTGAAATAAAAAATGGCTATGGATTAATTCATAATACTATAGTACGTGGAGAACTTTTGAATATTGTAACAAAAAGTGAAAGGCATCACTTATTTATAAAACTTTATGGCAAAGCAAAACGTTCGTTTAATGTTTTTGAATCCTTAGATACATTTATTTTAAATAAAAATCCAAATGTAAAATATATAAATAAAAAAGATATAACTTAATAAATTTAAATGCTAAAGTCTTATGTTCTAATATTTTTGAAAAAAGAAAGAAGGATATAGTTTTGAAAATAACAAATGTTAATAAAAAAAGTATAGATGATATATATATACATGATTTTTGGTTAAATGATTTTTCATATAATAATTTGATGGGAATTTTAACTATTAATTTATTGAGCGATAGAAATGAATTTAAAAATAAATCTTTTGTACTCAATGATATTATATATGTTGAATACAATAATGTGAATTTTTGGGGAGGAGATGGAGTTCCTTTTGATTGTGTAATAGTTGATGATAATTTTACTAAATTTAATGAATTGAAAGGTAAATTAAAAAAGAATGAAATTGTTCCTTCTAAATTGAAAGGTGAAGTTGTAGAACTTTCGTTTTATAATTTATCAGGTGGTGAATTAAGAGTTATATGTAGAAGTATTGAATATAACGAATATTAATTATTTTTGACTTTCTAAGCTTTTACAAGTGTTTTTTTGTTAATTTCTTTAATAATTAATTTTATAATAATATTATTTAATCTTTGTTCTTCTTTGTTCAATGTTATCGTTTCTTCTATTTTATCTTTCCTTTCTGGAAAGATATTATATATTACTTACTGATATTTTCAAAAAACTAACTATACTGACATTATCATAAAATTATTACATTTTTTAGATGGATAACTTGTTAAAAATGGGGAGATATGGTAATATGTATATAGATGAGGGAAACTTCATACAATAAAAAAGGGAACATTCAGTTTCGTAATGTTGAATGTCTACCCAAATATTATTTGTGTTGACATTTAATTCGATGATGAATTAAGTGTCATTTTTTTATTGCTATTACCAAAGTGGTAAGGAGTAATAAAATGATAGCAATGTATCTAAGAACTTTTATAATAAAAATTCTTTTTTTCATTATTATCAAACCTCCTCTCTATTGGAGATTCGGTAGACACTCAACAACTAATGTTCCTAAGAAATATTATAACAAACAATTGTTTTATACGCAATCTATAACTATTTATAAATATTAATTAAATATGTATTTCTTTATTTTTAATTTTATTAATTATAGCTTTGGCACGAGATTCTAAAATAGGTAGATTATCTAGAGAGAAGAATTTTAATGATTTAGATTCATTATCATTTACTTTTACTTTTCCATCATAGTTTAGAACTTTAAATAGAACGATTACTGTACACATTTTATCGCCATTAGGATATTCAAAGTAATAATCTTTTCCTGATAAAACAGAAACTAGTTCTAAATTATTAGCAGTTATGTTAGTTTCTTCTTTTAGTTCACGAATTGCTGTTTCTTCAATAGTTTCATATAGTTCCATAGAACCACCTGGAATACCCCAAGTATTAGTATCACTACGAAGATTTAGTAATAATTCATTTTGTTTATTGAATACAAGTGTAGTAGCTCCAAGACCAATTAATGGTTCGTGACCAATATGTTTTCTTAAATTCATTATATAACTCATAATATTTCTCCTTTTTTTAGTTTATTATATAAATAATTTATAATTAAATTAAGGATTATTTTTTAGTTGTTGATAGATTATTGACATAATAATGATATAATAATTGAAATGGAAAGAAGAGATATTATGAATAGTAATTATTTTTTAATGCATGGTAGTTTTGGTAGTCCTTTTTCAAATTGGATACCTTGGTTAAGAGAGAAAATCGAAGAAAAAGGTGGGATAGTTTATACACCTGATTTGCCAACAGGAGTAGGTATACAAAATTATGAAGTATGGGAGAAAATAATGAAGTGTTATGTTGATGCAGGTCTTATTAATGAAGATACAATAATATTTGCACATTCTATAGCTCCTGTATTTGTTGCTAAATTTTTAGTTATGAACAGAATAAAAGTTAAAAGAGTAGTATTTGTATGTGGATTTAATAATTATTTAGGAATTGATCCTGATTATGATGCTGTTAATGAATCAATGTATTTTGATAATCTAAGTGATGTTAAAAAATATGTAAGTGATATAATTTGTTATTATTCTGATAATGATCCTTATGTAAATTATAATGCTGAGAAAGAGTTTGCTGACGCTATTACTGATAAACAAATTATTATTAGTGGTGGGGGACATTTAAATAGTGAATCTAATTATAATGAGTTTAGTGAATTATTAAATCATTTATAGGAGTAATTTATGAGTAAGCATGAGTTAGAGTTAGTTGAACTTACTAATATGTGTATGGTAGTTGATGAAGAGAATAAAAAGGTATTAGTTCAAGTTCGTGATAAGAATGATTGGGACGGTATATCATTTCCTGGAGGACATGTAGATGTTGGAGAAGCATTAGTTCCTTCTGTTATACGTGAAGTTAGGGAAGAAACTGGTTTGGATATTTATAATGTTATTCCTTGTGGATTTAAAGATTGGTATGATTTTAAAAAGAAAAAAAGATATGTAGTCATGTTTTTTAAAACAAGTAATTTTAGTGGTGAATTAATTTCAAGAAGTCATGAAGGTGTTAATACTTGGATGAGCATTGAAGAGATAAAATCTTCTAAAACAGCAAATGATTTTAAAGAGATGTTAGATATATTTTTAAATGATAGTAAGTGTGAATTTTTCTATGTAGATAAGAATATAGAAGATGAAAATAGTCGTTGGGAGAAGAAGTTTTACTAATGATAAAGTTTGAAGATATAAAAGAAGAAGATTTAAGTATAGTAGCAGAACTTTATGATAGTGAGTCAGAATATAAAACAGATTTAAGTAAGATGAAAGAATCTTATAATAAGATTAAAGATAATGAGTTTTATAAGTTGATTGTTGCTAAGGAAGATGAAGCGATAGTTGGATTTGCTTATATTAATATTCATCAAGATATATTTGAAAAGTGTAAGCCTTTTATGACGATATGGAGTGTTAGAGTTAAAGAAAATTATAGAAGAAAAGGAATAGGAACTAAATTATTTAAGTATATTGAAGATTTAGCAAGAGAAATTGATTGTAGTTTTATATGTTTAATAGCAGAAGAAGATAATGTAGTAGCTAATAAGTTTTATAAATTTTTAAATTATAATAAAGAGAATGGTTATGTTAAGTTTATAGGAAGGTGAAATAATGAATAAGGTAGCGTTAGTAACAGGAAGTCAAAGAGGAATAGGAAGAGCAACTATTATAGAATTTGCAAGTCGTGGTTATGATGTTGTAATTGATTATATTGAAGAGGAAGAAAGAGCATTTGAATTAAAGAAACATGTTGAGAGTGAATATGGAGTAAAAGCTTTAACTATAAAAGCTGATGTTAGAGAAGAAACTGATGTCGATAAAATGGTTCAAGAAATTATGAATAATTTTGGACGTATTGATGTTTTAGTAAATAATGCTGGTATTGCAATTGATAAAGAATTTGAAGATAGAACGATAACTGATTTTAGAGATACAATAAATACTAATTTAATTGGTCCTTATATTGTGGCTAAAAGAGTTGGGGAAGAAATGATGAAAGTTAAGAGAGGTAAGATAGTTAATATTTCTAGTACAAATGGAATTAATGCATTCTTTCCAACATCTTTAGATTATGATGCATCTAAAGCTGGTTTAATTAATTTAACTCATAATTTAGCATTGCAATTTGCTCCATATATAAATGTTAATTCGATTGCTCCAGGATGGGTTAATACAGAGATGAATAAAGATTTACCACAAGATTTAGTGGATGATGAAACTAGTAAAATATATTTAGGAAGATTTGCTGAGCCAGAAGAGATAGCTAAAGTAGTTGCATTTTTAGCTAGTGATGATGCAAGATATATTAATAGTGAAATTATTAAAGTAGATGGCGGTTACTAGGATGAAAGTCTTAAGTATAAGACAACCTTGGGCTTCATTAATTATTAATGGCTATAAATCGTACGAGTTTCGTAGTTGGAAGACAAAGTTTAGAGGGCGTGTTTTAATTCATGCAAGTAAAGATGTTGAAACTGAATACTTGGGTAGATTTGAATCATTAGGTTTAGAATATCCAACTAGCGCTATATTGGGAAGTGTAGAAGTTACTGATTGTGTTCAGGTTACAGAAGAATTTGAAGATAAATTAATAGCAGAGAATGAATTGGTATACGGGGCAACACGTGGAAGAGCTGGGTATGGTTTTAAAGTAGAAAAACCAGTAAAATTTGGTGAAGTAATTCCCGCTAATGGGGAGTTAGGATTTTGGGAATATTTAGAACCAGAAGAAGTTATGGACTTAATGAATTCTATAGAGTATGGTTGGATAGATAGTGAAGGAAAGTATTATAATTGTTTAAACAAAGATAATTGTAATAATTATAAACTATTAAAAGCTAAAGATATAATAAATAATGGTTTTGGTATTTGTTGGGATCAAGTTGAGGTTGAGAGGTTTTATTTAAGAAATAATAAGATAAATATTAGAACAATATTTATGTATTATGAAGATGGAATCGATGATGATTCTCATACTTTTTTGACATACGAAATGAATGGTAAATTTTATTGGCTGGAACATGCTTGGATGAAATATAGGGGAATATATGAATATAATACTTTCGATAGTTTAATACAAGATGTTAAGAGTAAGTTTGTAGTTAAAATAAATAATAATTATGAGAATGAAAGATTACATTGTTATATTTATAAGAAACCTAAAGTAGGTTTAAGTGTTGAAAGTTTTTATGAGTATTGTAAGCAAGGTGAAGAGATAGAACTATGAGAGAAGAAATATTAAGTAATTTAGAACTTCAATTAGATAAAGATGCTTATGATGTAATTAAGGGCAGGAATATTCATTTAGGTGTTTTTAGTGAACCTTGTCTTAGATATATGTTAGAAGGAAAGAAGACGATTGAATCTAGAATAAGTAAAAAGAAAATTGCTCCTTATCAGAAAATTACTAAAGATGATATTGTTGTAGTTAAAAAGTCTGGTGGCGGAGTAGTGGCTTATTTTACCATTAAAGAAATTAAGTTTATTAATTTGAATGAAATTAGTATTAATGAGATTAAGAATAAATATAATAAGGAACTTTGTGTAAGTGAAGAATTTTGGGAACAAAAGAAAGATTCATCTTATGCAACATTAATTTTTATAGATAGATTAGTTAAGCTAGAACCTTTTAAGGTAAATAAACGTGGTATGCAGACATGGATAGTTTTAGATAATAAAGAATAAGTAAAAAATCTTTCCAAATTTATGGAAAGATTTTTTTACCAATTTTTGCCATCATAATAAGTCTGTCTATTTTCATCATAGTCATTTTGATGTTGACGTGATGATGTTGATTCTCTTTGAATTTCTCTTAGTTTTTCTTCGACTGTTTGTTCTTTTTCAGTATCATAATCTTTATTGTTATCTTGAGAATTATCATCTTCATTATTTTCGTTAGAAGATTCTAATTCTTTTTCTATTTTTTTTATTTCTTCTTCTAATTTTTCCGCCTTTTCATCTTTACCATTATTATCAAACTCATTGGCACAATTATCTTCATATAAAATCATACGAGCTTTTTTTAGTTTAGATAAAGATTCTTGTGGATTGTTACTATTAATAGTTGCTGTTATAGATAAAGATAAATTAACTCTAATATCACATACTCTATTTTGAGATGGATTTTTTTCTAAAGCTGTCTCAAACTTGCTAATTGCTTCTTCGTAATTTTCTGTTTTATATAAGATGTTACCATGATTATAGTAGGCGATATAGCTTTCAGGAAAATTTATAAAATATAAAGTATTTATTAAATTATCATTATATTTACTATTGTCATAATTAGCTATTATTATTTCATTAACTGTGAAAGAAAAAGTAAGCTTTACTAATATTAATATTAATAAAGATAATAAAATCTTTAAGAAGTTTTTCATATTGGAATCACCTCTTTATATTTTTTGTAATTTAATATAAGAATTATGAAGAGAGGAACTATTAGGAAATAATAAGTATCGTCATAAGAATATTTATTATTTTTATCTGTTTTATTTTTAGTAAGAGATTTAATTTCTTTTAATTTAGTATTTATATTATTTTGTGAATTCATATATATGTAATCTAAGTTAGTATCTTTAGCTATTTGTTTAAGATTTTTTTCCTCAAATTTAGATATGGCTTTGTTATATTTATAGTCACTGCGATCAATAACATATTTACTTTCACCAAAATAATCTGTCGTTTGCATATAACCACCCTTTGTAGTTCCATAGCCTAGTATTGCTCCATTATCTACTAAATTGGATACTTCTTTGTATGATTCTAGTTTAGAGTCATCGGTTATTTCTCCATCACTTATAAAGAACAATATTTTTATTCTATTCTCTTCTTCATTTGAGTTTTCTAATAATTTTATTATATCTTTTTTGGGTGTATTAAGAGAAGAACCATGAGCATAGTATTCATATAATGGAGATATTGCTTCGATAGAATTTTTGATCATATTATTATCACTTGTAAAAGGAACTAAAATCTTGGAGTTGTTATTAAAATTTATTATTGAAAATCTAGCTCCATTAAAATAATCAACGATATGATTGATGTCTTTTTTTGCTTCAATTAATCTAGTACTATTTGTATAATCTTCAGCATTCATACTGATTGTACTATCAACTACAAAGATAATATCTAAATCGTTAGCTAAAGTAGTTGAATTATTGGTTTTATACATTACTCTTAGATTTATTAAAAAGAGTAGTATAATTATGATTATTTTATATATTCTAAGTTTTTTATTAGTATATTTAAAAATATATATAAATAATATAGTAGAGATTATAGTCATTAACCATAGAGGTAATATTGGATTAATTATCATTTAATTATCTTCCTTTCAATAATAAATAAAATTATTATAGAGGTTAATAAAATTAAGAAAGGAATTTGAGGAAGATCAATCATATATGTTTTATTATCTTCTTTTAAAAGTGATTTACTTTGTTCCTCTATAGAATTTATTATTTTTTGACTAGAGTTACTATTAAAGTCATAGTATTCACCATTTGTTTTTAATACGGCATTTTTAAATTCTGTACGATTTTTTTCATACATATATTCAGTTCCAATTCCATAAACAATGACATTTTTATTTTTGCTAATAGTGGCTGCTTCTTCTAAAGTTACAATAGGAGTTCCTGCTAAGTCATTATCAGTTGAAAAAATTATTATTCTAGTTCTTTCTTCTTCTAGGTTTGGAAAACTAAATACACATGAGGCAAGTCCATCACCAATTAGAGAACTTCCTCTTGTATCGGCACCCTCTAAAGTACCACTCATTAAGTAATTTGAACTTGTTAGATAGTCATCGATATCATAATCTACAGCACTAACTTGTTTTAATGATTTTTCTAAGTTGTCTAATGTATCTAGAATATAATTGTAATCGTCAGTTAATGGAACTAATACAACACTTGAAGTATTAAATATAGATATTCCAAATCTTTCTCCCTTTAAAGATTTGACTGTATTTTTTAAATTGCTAACTAATGCTAAATTAAGTTCGTCAACAGAACTAGAAGCATCCATACATAGGAAGATGTCACGATTGTATTCTGTAGAATCTACTTTTTCTATTTTAGATATACGTGATAAGAGGACGATTGAAGTAATCATAGATATTATACATATAGTTTTTAATATAAGTGTTAGTTTTTTATATTTTTTAATTTTATCTTGGTAATAGCTATTTTCTTTTAGAAATTTTGTATTAGCTATTTTAGTGCCATTATCATATTGATGTTTTTTTCTTTTGAAAATAAATGGTATAACGATTATTATTAAGATACCAATAATTAAAAGGATAGGGTTTCTTATTTCCATTGTTCAATCACCCCTTTAGTTTTATTAATTGAATTTATAATGTTATTATTGGAAATTCTGGCAAATTCAGGGTCATAATATTCATTAACTAATTCATATAAATAAGGCATATTTAGATGTGATATTTCTTCTAAAGTACAATATTGAACAGATAATCCTGTCATTTCATATATGAAGTTTCTAATAGTAGTACTAAGTTCTTGATAAGCTTTTCTATTAGTTATTTGGTTATTGTTTATTTTAGAAATTAAATTGTTGATAATGATTAAATATTTATTTTTTATGTTATTGATGTCTTTTGGAAGAGGAGTGACTAAAGTAAGTTTTTTATTTTTAGGTCTTTTGATATAGATTAATATTGTTATAGTTAATAAAATTAGTAAGATAAAAAAGATAATTGGAAGAATAGAATACGAGAAAGGATCATTTAAATTAGTTGTTACTTGCATATTTATGACTTTCTAATAGTTCAATTAATTTTAGTGGAATACTAATTTTATCATTAATAGTAATCATTTCTATTTTATTCTTTTTTAATCTTTTCTTATTTTTATTAAGAATATCATGTCTTATTTCATGTTCTATTTCATTAAGTTTATTATCTTGTAGTAAGACTGATGGAATATAATTTTCTTCATCTATATCGAATAAATTTTCTCCAGTCATGTAAGCATCCTCAATGTTTACTAAAAGTACATCATGAGCTTCTCTTAAAGCTTTTAAACTTTTAGTAGTTATATTATTTAATCCTTCTAAGTCTGTTATTATAAATATAATCATTTTTTTCTTAATATTTTTAATTATATAGTTTAAAGTTTCGTTAAGATTAGATGAATTATCTAAGAAGTTACTTTTTTCATATTCAGTTAAATATTCTTCTAAATTATATAGATTGTATTTAAAAGGTTTATAGTTAATTTTGTTATTATTGTTATACATCATTCCAATGTAATCTCCATTTTTTATGGCTATGTAACCGATAGTTCCAGCAGTGAATAGCGCAATTTCTTTTTTAGGAAAATTTGCACTTGTGTCAGCTGTCATTTTTTTCCCTGTATCCATTACAAGCATTATATTATGCTTTTTTTCTGCGATGAATTGTTTAACTAAAATTGTTCCACTTCTTGAAGATGCTTTCCAATCAATATCTTTTACATCATCGTTTATAACATATTCTCTTAAGTTTTCAAAGTTCATACTTTTACCACGATATACAGATTTGTATGTTCCATCTAGAAAGTTAGTTGTTTTTTTATGAGAAGCAATAGAAATATTAGCTTGTATTTGATTAATATATTTTAATCTCATGGAGTTGGAATTGCTCCTACTAAAGAATCTATGATTTGTTCTACAGGTACATTGTCGGCAATAGCTGAAAAGTTTAGAGATATTCTATGTCTTAAAATACTATATCTAAGAGATTTAACGTCTTCTGGAATAACATGAGTTCGTCCATTAAGTAGGGCAACAGCTTTAGAACATTCTAAAAAAGCAATAGAACCACGAGTACTTGAACCTAAAGAAATATATTCAGCTAGATTCTTTGGAATATAGTTAAATGGACATCTAGTTGCTAAGATAATGTTTGCAATATATTTTTTAATTGAGTCATCAACATAAACTTTTTTTGTTAATTCTTGAAGAAATTTTAAATCATCTAGTTTTAAGATAGATTCATTGTTTTCAAAAATATTTTTTTCAATTCTGTTTAGTACTTCAACTTCTTCATCGGCAGTTGGATAATAGACTTTTTCTTTTATAAGGAAACGGTCTAGTTGAGCTTCAGCTAGGAGATAAGTTCCTTCTTGTTCAATAGGATTTTGTGTAGCAATAACGATAAATGGTTCAGGTAATTTATAAATTTGACCGCCAATAGTTATTTGATGTTCTTGCATAGCTTCTAAAGTAGCACTTTGTGTTTTAGCACTAGAGCGATTTATTTCATCTAACAATACAAAGTTACCATAGATTGGACCAATTTTAGTTTCAAATGTATTTTTTGTATAATTAAATATTTGAGTACCAATAATGTCACTAGGTAATAGGTCTGGTGTGCATTGGATACGAGAAAATTTTCCATCAACTGCATCAGTTAAAACTTTTGCTGCAGTAGTTTTAGCTAGTCCAGGTACTGATTCTAGTAATATATGTCCTTTAGCAAGTAAGCAGACTAAAAGAGAAGTTTGTAAGTTTTTTTGTCCAACGATTCTTTCGTCATAATAGTTTTTAATTTTAGTTATTATTTCATTACTTTTTTTTAGTTCTTCTTCTGTAATGAGTTCATTATTCATAATTTACCACCTTTCTAATATCATAATATTTTTATGATATTATACTTATTTTATTATAAAGGTTTTTTTGTTGAATTAATATTGTTTTGTTAAATTTTTTTAAAAATACAAAAAATAAAAATCTTTCTCTTTTATATGGAAAGATTTTTATGAGTTATTTAATTCTATAAAATTTTATATTTTGTTGTTTTTTATTTTTTCAACAAGACCATATACCATAGAGATACGAGTTGGAATTATGTATTTAGCATCTAATATATCAACAAGAGCTTTTACACAAAGACGCATTCCTCTTGCTCCGCGCCACCAGCCATCATTATTTGTTCTTTCGCATACTTCATCAAGAGATGTTTCATAGAAGAATCTGCGATCTAAAATATCCATGGTTTTAATGTCTAAGCAATATGGTTGTAATGGGTTTTCATAGAATTTATTACTTTCAACAGGATATTCTAATTCTTCATAATAGTAGATATAATCTCCACCAGCTAGAATAAGTAAATCTGCTTTATTTTTAGGAATATTAACTAGTTTTTTAGTTTCTTCAACCATTTGGTCATAATCAGTGGAAGCTTTATCTGTTCTTAGCTCTGGGAACATATCAGTTGTATCCATAGCTCCAAAAGAAGAGTTGGCTTTTTCGATTATTTGACCATTTTTAACTATAGATAGTTCTGTTGATCCACCACCACCAATCATAACAGCTATTTTTCCGTTATAATCAATGTTAGCAACAGCACCATAGACAGTAAATTCATTTTCCATATCTGGTGTTACGATAGTGAAATCGAGTCCTGTTTCTGATTTGAATTCTTCTAACCAAGTATTTTTTTGCTCATCAGTTAGATTTCTAAAAATACTAGTACCAAAAACATAAGTATTTTTTATTTTGTTAGAATTAACAAAGTCAAATAATTCTTTTTTATCATTGTCAGCTATTTTGTTTTCAACTTTATAATGATTTTTTAATTCAATAGTACGACGTTCTAAGTCAATAACTTCATTGTTTTCATAAAGATAAGCTTTAGAAGTAGTACTTCCTATTTCAATAATTACAAATTTTTTCATAATAATTCTCCTTAATGATATTTTATCATAGAAATTTAGGAATAAATATATTAAGATAGTATAACAAGGTGATTATTGATAATTTGTTCTAAGGTGGTGAATATGTGCAAAAGATAATATTAATAGTTGGAGATAGTGGTTCTGGCAAGGATTTTGTGATGAATATTGCTAATATGTATCCAGGTATTTCTGTAGTTAAAAGATATATATCTAGGGTTCCAAGAGATGGAGAGGAATCTTTTTCTTCAATATTTTCAGTTCCAGTTGATGAAATAAAGAAATTAGATTATTACTATGAAGGAGCTGAAGAAGGAAGATATTATGGAATAAAGAAGAGTGATTTAGAAGAAGTATTAGAAAGTGGAATGTCACCAATGGTAGTGTGTCCTAATTATAGAAATTGTTTACAGATGTGTAATGATTTTCCTGCCAAAGTAGTTCCAATATTTATTTATAGAGGATATGAAGATAGTGAACTTGATAATTGGCGTCAATCTTTAATTGATAGAGGAAGTAGTCAAGAAGAGATAGAAAAAAGGGAAAAGAAAAGAGATAAATACTTTAGGGAGTTGTATGTAGAACATACTGATTTATATGCTTCTAATGTTATATTAAATCTTTATGGATTAACTACACCAGAAGATATAATGTTACAAATTGAAGGTTTATGTGAAAAGAATGATATAGATATATTATCTAATGAATTTGGTAGTAAAGGAAAGTAAGATGTTTATGAAAGAAGTAAATCAAGAATTAATTAGTTTTTTAGAAAAAGAGATTTTTCCATTATATGGACAAAATGATATAGGTCATAATATAGATCATATTAAATATGTTATAGATAGAAGTTTAAAGTTTGCATTAAATGTTCCTAATATAAATTTAGATATGGTTTATACGATTGCTGCTATGCATGATGTGGGAGTTTATATTGATAGAGATAATCATGAAAAGGTATCTGCTGAAATATTACTTAAAACAGAAGGATTGAGAACGTTTTTTTCTGAAGATGAGATAAGAATAATGGCAGAGGCAGTAGAAGATCATCGCGCTAGTTTAGAATATGAGCCTAGAAGTATTTATGGAAAAATAGTTTCATCAGCAGATAGAAATGTTTCTATTGATTTACCGTTAATTAGAACATTTACTTTTAGAATGAAGGCAAAGCCAGGTACTTCAATGGATAAAATATTAGAAGAATCTAGACAACATTTAATAAAGAAATTTGGAAATAAGGGTTACGCGAAAGAGAAGATGTACTTTGAAGATGAAGAATATAAGACATTTTTAAGAGATATTTCTTTATTAGTTAATGATAAAGAAGCATTTAAAAAGAAGTATATAGAAATAAATCATTTAGAGGGAGTTTTTGGAAATATGGAAATTAATGAACGTTTAAAAAATATCTTTTATTTAATAAGAGAGAATAATCCAGAGATGTCTTTAGATCAATTACTTATTGCTACTTATAAAGAAGGAAATTATGAAGAATCATTTGAAGTGATGAAAGAGAAAATATTGGATGTATGTAATATTGATGAGTTTGAATATTATTTGTCAGATGTAAATCCTAGTTTAAGAGAGTATGTAATAGAAAGTATTTTTCCACAGTACGAAAATAATGATAAAGCTCATGGAATTATTCATATAAGAGAAGTTATAAGAAGAGCATTTGCATTAAATGAAACTTTAAAACTTAACTTAGATAAAAATATGATTTATGCAATAGCTGCTTGTCATGATTTAGGCAAATTTATTAATCATGAAATACATGAGAAAATAGCTGCAGATATATTTATAAATGATGAAAATATGAAGAAATTTTTTAGTGATGAAGAGAGAATGATTATAAAAGAAGCTATAGAAGATCATCGTTCATCTAAGGGTGATTTACCTAGAAGTGATTATGGTAAGTTGATTTCATCAGCAGATAGAAATACAAGAATAGAAATAGTGTTTATTAGAAGTTTCTTTGTAGCAAAAGAAAGACAACCTGAAACTAATATAGAAGATTATTTAGATTATACATTTAAAAGATTATCAAAAAGATATGGTGAAGAAAATCCAGAAAATATGTTTTATGAAGATGAGATATATCATGAATTTTTGAATGATATGAGAGAACTTCTTAAGGATGAAATAGCATTTAAAGATTTATATTGCAAGGTGAATCATTTAGATGACAGAAGTAAAACTGTTGATTTTTATGAAGGAGAAGTTCATTATATTAAGTCTTATAAGAGAGGCGAAAATAATGGTTAATGTTGAAATAAAAAAGTATATTGAAGAAAATATATTTCCGATGTATGAAAAGTTTTATTCACATGGAATGATACATGTTAATAATGTTATAGATAATGTTATGATGTTAGCTGATTATTATGATTTAAATAAAGATATGTGTTATGTAATGGCTAGTTATCATGATGTTGGAAAAAGTAGATAGGGATAATCATGAAAAGGAATCTGGTAAGTTTTTTATAAATGATGAAGAAATGAAAAAGTATTTTACGGAAGAAGAAAGAAATATAATTAAAGAAGCTATAGAAGATCATAGAGGTTCAAGAAAGATAGAGCCAAGAAGTATTTATGGTAAAGTATTATCTGATTCAGATAGAGATTTTGATATTTATTTGTTAGCAAAAAGACAGTTATCTACTTCAATAAAAAATTTACCTGAATTGAAAACAGGCTTAGAACATTTTGAAAATTGTTATTCTTATATTATGAAAAGAATAAATGGTGAAGGACATTTTAATTTGTGGACGAATAATCAAATTTTAGTTGAAAGAAGAGCAAAGTTTGAACAAGATTTTTTAGATAAAGAGTTTGCTCAGAAAGTTTACTTAGATGAATATGCTAGAATAGAAAAAGATGGAACTATTGAAAAAATAATAAATTATTATGAAGATTACTAGTATGATATAATAATGGTAGGTGGTATATATGAGTGATATTGTTAAAAAAATAAAGGAGAATATGGGAATTAAAAATAATTATCTAGTTCCTTATGCATGTCGTGATGAAGAATCATATAGATTTAAGAGTGTGATAGATGATGATTTTAGAACACCTTTCTCAAGAGATGCAGATAGAATAGTTTATTCTCTTTCATATACTAGATACATGGATAAAACACAAGTATTTTCGTTTAATAATAATGATCATATAAGTAAACGTATGACGCATGTTCAAATGGTTAGTAAAGTAGCTAGAACTATTGGAAGAGCTTTAAAACTAAACGAAGATTTAATAGAAGCTGCAGCATTAGGTCACGATTTAGGACATGTACCTTTTGGTCATGCAGGTGAAAGAATATTAAATAGAATTAGTTTAGAATGTGGAGAAGGATATTTTAATCATAATGTTCAAAGTGTAAGAACTTTAATGAATTTAGAAAATAATGGTTTGGGGAATAACATTTCTTTACAAGTATTGGATGCAATAATGTGTCATAATGGAGAGTTAGAATTACAAGAATATCGTCCAAAGAAAAAAACAAAAGAAGATTTCTTGGCAGAATATGAAGATACATATATAAATCCTAATGCTGTTAAAAATTTAGTACCAATGACTCTTGAAGGTTGCGTAGTTAGAGTATCAGATATAATAGCATATATAGGAAGAGATATTGAAGATGCTATTAGAATGGGAGTTATTAGTGAAGAAGAAATACCATATGAAATATCATCTGTACTGGGATTGACTAATGGGCAAATAATTAATACTATTAATGTTGATTTAATAACTAATAGTTTAGATAAAGATTATTTGTGTATGAGTGATGAAGTATTTAATGCGATAAAAAAATTAAAACAATTTAATTATGATTACATATATTCTAAAGCTAATAGTAAAGAAAGATTAGAATTATATGAAGATATGTTTAAGAAAGTATTTGATAAATGTTTGAATGATTTAAAAACTAATAATTACGAAGGACATATATTTACAATATTTTTGAATGATATGGCTGAGGAATATTTAAATAATACTAGTGATGAGAGAAAAGTAATTGATTATATTGCTGGTATGACTGATGATTTTTTAGTTAGTGAGTATAATAATATTATAGAGGATAAAAGGTAATTGATTTTATTTAATTAAAATAATATAATTTAGATAGCGATAGTAATCGTAGAAGTAAGGAGAAAATCATGAAAAATGATGATAATAATAAACTAATAGTTCCTGCTAAAAAAGTGAAAAAATCATTAGATAAAACAGGAAAGTTAGTAATAAGTAATTTAAAAACTGTTATTGTTGATAGAAAAATTAATTTAAAGTATATTTTAGGAGTATTGGTTGCTGTAATAGTAGTTATCTTTGGAATTAAGCTATTTAGTGGTAAAGATGTAGATTATCCAGTTGTATATAATAAAGGCGATGGAGATTTATATTTAATGAATACAAAAGATAAAAAAGAAGATGATGCTATTAAGTTGGCTAAAAATGAAAGTATAAGCAATGTTTTATATGCTAATAATACAGATAGATATGTATTATTCCAAAAAGATGAGGCATTATATTTATATGACTCTAAAAATAAAGAAGCAACTTCTAAAATAGCAGATGATGTAGTTTCATACAGATTTAGTGAAGATGATAAATATGTTGTAATACTTGATAATGATGATAATCTAAAAGTTTATAATTTTAAAGAAACAGAAAAAGTAGACGCAGATGTTTCTGAAATATTAGCTATTCAAGATAATAAAATTATTTATGAAAAAGAGCATAAGGTATACGTAAGAAGTATAAATCCTAAAAAGGATGATAGAAAAAAAGTTACAGAATCATATGACTCTAATATTCATTTTAGTGAAGATACTAAAAATATATTATATATAAGTTCAAATAAGGAATTATATAAATATAATATAAGTAAAGATAAAGATGATAAAATTGCAAAAGATGTAATAAATTATTATTGTGATAGTAAATCTTGTGATAAATTATTCTATATTGAAAATAGTGATTCTAAATCAATATATTATTATGATGGTAAAGATTCTAATAGAGTTGCTAAAGATATATATAATGTAAATGCAGTTAGTGTTGATGGTAAAAAGATTGTTTATTCAACTTTGAAAGATGGAGAGTATACTTTATATTATCAAATGGTTGGTAAAGATGAGGTTAAAATTGAAGGTAAGTTAACTAGTATAAGAACTGTTAAAATATTTGATGATAAAGAAATATATTACATTAATGGTAAAAATGAAGTTAAATATGTAAAAATTAATGGTTCTAAAATTGGTGATGTAAAAAAAATAGGAGAAGATGTTACTGGATATTTATATTTACATAAAAATGGATATGTATTTGTGGCTGATGTAGATAAGAGTTCAAATGGTACATTATATATTTCAAATAGTGGTAAAGCTAAAAAAATAGATAATGATGTTAATAGTTCAATGGTTACAATTAGTAAAGACGGAAAAAGTATTTATTATATGAAAGATTATAATACATCAGGAAGTTTATATGTTACTAATGGTGGTAAAGGTAAAAAATTAGACGATGATGTAAGAACTTTTGAATATATTAAAGACGATTTAATATATTATATTAAGGACTATGTAGAGAAAAAGTCAAAAGGAGATTTATATAGATATACTGGTAAGTCAATTAAAATATCAGAAGATGTTACAAGAATTGCTAATCCACCAGTTTATTATGAAGCAAATTAAATAAAAAGAGGTTCAAAATATAACCTCTTTTATTAATGTGATATAATATTAACTAGATTGGAGTTATAATAATATGATTCCAATAAAAATTTTAAATAAAAATTATTATAAAATAATAAAATGGAGACATAATAAATATAGTGAGGTGGCTTATGGAATATAAAGTTTATGATTGTGGTGGATATAAAATACATACAATAAAGACAGATAAATTTAAAAATTGCTCAATGGAAATTATGTTTAGAAATAAATTAGTAAAGACAGAAATAACTGAAAATAATATGTTAGTAGATATGTTAATGCATTCTAGTAAAAAATATCCTAAAAGAAGAGATGTAGCAATAGAATTAGAAAATCTTTATAGTTCTTTTGTAAGAGGATGTAGTACAAGATTAGGAAATAGTATTATGTTATCTTTTGTAACTGATTTTTTAAATCCGAAATATTGTGAAGAAGGATATTTGGAAGATATAATATCTTTACCGATAGAAATGATTTTAAATCCTAATATTGAGAATGAAGAGTTTGATAGGAGAAGCTTTAATATTATAAAAAATAGAATTAAGAGTGATATTGAATCATTAAAAGAAAATGCAACTAGATATGCATTTAGAAGAAGCTTAACTCATATGGATGAAAATAGTCCTAGTAGTTATTACATGGTTGGTTATATGGAAGATTTAGATAATATTACCCCTTCTTCACTTTTTAAAACTTATAATAAAGTATTAAATACATATATATGTGATATATATGTTATAGGTAATTTAGATATGGATGAAGTAGTATCTATAATAAAAGAAAAGTTTAAGATAAATACTGTAAAAAATGAAGATTTTAATTTATATATTGATAATAGTATAAGAAAGAAAGCACAAGAGATTTGTGAAGTAGGTAATTATGAACAAGATTCTTTTGTAATGATATATAATTTAGAAGATTTATCTAAGAGAGAAAGAGACTTTGTAATACATTTATATAATGTTATTTTAGGTAGTGGAGGATTAACTAGTAAACTTTATAAATATTTGAGAGAAGAAAATTCATTATGTTATATTGTTTCTAGTATGTATCAGAAATATGATGGATTATTAATGATATATTCTGGTATTGATAAGAAAGATAAGAAAAAATGTGTTAAATTAGTTAATAGAGCTTTAAATGAAATGATGAATGGAGATTTTAGTGACGAAGAATTAGAAAATGCTAAAAAGGCTGTTATATCATCTATTAAGATGAGTGATGATACTAATGGAGGTATAATTAATAATTATTTATTTAAGAATTTGGATGATCTTCCTTTATATGATGAAAGAATTAAAGAATTTAAAACTATAACAAAAGATGAAATAATGAGTGTAGCAAAGAAAATAAAGCTTAATACTATTTATTTACTTAGTGGGGAGGATAAATAATGCAAGAGATTATTTTAAAAGGGTGCGATGAAAAGATTCTTACAGAAACTTTGGATAATGGCCTTCAAGTATATATGTTAGTTAATGAAAAAGTTAATAATTTCTACATGACACTAAGTGTTAAGTATGGTTCAATTTGCACAGAATATAAATGTAAAGGTGAAAAAGAATATAAACGTGTACATGATGGGGTAGCTCATTTTTTAGAACATGTTAATTTTAATGAAGGAGAAGGATTAACTGCTCATGATTATTTTAATAAGCTAGGTAGTTCAATAAATGCATTTACAACTTTTGATTTTACTTTATATGAAGTTTTTGCTTCTTCAGAATTCGAAAGTAATTTAAATCATTTACTTGATTATGTTCAAACTCCTTATTTTACTAAAGATTTAATTGAAAAAGAAAAAGGTATTATTTGTGAAGAAGTTAAAATGGGGAAAAATAATCCTGGTCATAAATTATACTATGGAATGAATAATGCTTTATTTAAAAATGATAAGAGAAAATTTTTAGTAACTGGGGAAGTAGAAGATGTAAAAGCTACGACAGTAGAAGAATTACAAGATATATATGATACTTTTTATCATCCACAAAATATGTATTTAGTTATTACTGGTAATTTTAATCCATATGAAGCAATAGGAATTATTAAAGACAATCAAGCTAAGAAGGAATTTCCTCCTTATAAAGAACCAATGATAAAGGAGTATAAGGAACCTAGTAGTGTAAATGAAGAATATAAAGAGATTGAAGCAAATGTTGAGATTCCTAAGGTTAAGATTTGTTATAAAATGTCAAAACAAGTTTTTGGAGATATTGAAGAAAAGTTACTTAATATATATTTGAGTATTATTTTGAGAAATAATTTTGGACCTACATCTTATTTAAGAGAAGAATTATTAGAAAAAGAATTAGTTGTAGGTATAGGAGCTGGAAGAGAAATATTTAAGGATGTAGTAACGATTGAAATTAATATTGAAACTAAGTATCCAAAGGATGTTATATCTATTGTTAAAGAGAAGATGGAAAAGTTATCTTTGACACAAGATGATTTAAAAAGAAGAATAAGGTGTAACATTGCATCATTGATAAATGATTTTGATGATATTGAATATGTTAATACTGATATTGCAGAACAACTTATTACTTATGGTAAAGTTTATGATAATATGTATGATAAGTATATGGGATTAAAATTAAAAGAGGCTTTAGAAATAATAAAAAATATCGATTTAAGTAATAGTAGTACAGTTTTACTTGTTCCTTTTAAAGAAGAAAAGTAGACATCGTAAGATGTCTTTTTTATTGTTCGTAATTTAGAAAATAAAAAACTCAAACAATTAAGTTTGAGTTTTAGTTTACTATCTATTGTAGTATTCAACGATAAGTGTTTCGTTAACTTCTGCATTAAGTTCAGATCTATCAGGTAATCTTAATAGTTTACCAGACATATTTTTTTGATCGAATTCAACATATGCAGGACGACTTAAACAAGTTTCAACAGCTTCTTTAATTGCTGGATGTTCTAAAGAATTTTCTTTAACAGCGATTACATCACCGATTCTAACTTGATAAGAAGGAATATCAACTTTAACACCGTTTACTGTGATATGTCCATGATTAACAACTTGTCTAGCTGCTCTTCTAGTTTTAGCTAAACCTAAACGATAAACCATATTATCTAATCTAGATTCTAGTAAGCAAAGTAAGTTGAAACCAGCTTTACCTTCCATTTTAGCAGCTCTATCAAATAATTTGTGGAATTGTTTTTCATTTAATCCATACATTAATCTGATTTTTTGTTTTTCAGCTAATTGGATACCATATTCACTTGATTTACGTCTCTTATCATTTCCATGAGCTCCAGGAGCATATGGACGTTTAGCTAATTCTTTTCCATTTTCAAGGATAGAGAAACCTAAACGACGAGATTTTTTGTAAACAGGACCAGTATATCTTGCCATAAAATTTCTCCTTTCTATATATTTTTGATATATAGGATTGCTAAATGTGGTCTGTAGGGAGTTTATTTAGGTAATTTCTCTAAGGCAGCCTTAGATACTTATACACCAAAAGGCAATAAACACTTTACAAATACATATAGCGCTGCCAAATACATCGCATATTTAATTATACATTATTTTTAGATAAAGTCAAATAAAATGGGGAAAAACGAGGATATTAGTGTATTTTTTTAAAATCTTATGGTAAAACTTTTCTTTTAGCTAATAAACCATTTTCTAGTATTCCTTTATGATAAGAAATATATTCTTGTAGAAATATGTGAGCATTAAAGTCATTGTTTAATCTTTTTAAGCGAAATTCTTCATTTTTTTCACCATATACACCAACATCTATTGAAACATCAGCAAATTCTTTATTTATAAGTTCTAAAAACATTATTTGAAAAAGTGTTGGTTCACTGGGTAAATAAATTAAGTATGTTCTTTCTTCGAATTCTTTGACTTCTGGTGCAGAATTAGCAATCATAATATTACCATCGGCAGACATTATTTCAAGTGAAGTAGGCCAGTCTCCATTTAAATTAAGCCCTTCCCAAGGAAAGTAATCAATATTTAAAAATGTATAAAAATAATCTTCATGATTGATAGAATTTCCTTTTTTTACGCCATATGAAATTCCTGTTTTTTTATATTTATTTCCTGTAAAATCTTTTAATATTGTATAAAATATGTAATCTTTAACTTCTTCCATGATATCACCTAATTATTTCTTTCATGTTATTATAGCATTAAAAAAATATAATTGTATTTTTTTGTTAATTTACAAAGAGCTTAACAAACTAATTTCTATTTTTTGTCTATTAAATATGTATTTTGCTTACATAATGTGTTATTATTATAATGTAAGATTAGAATAGGAGGTTTAATTATGAGTCAAGCAACATATATTCTAGCTGGTATTTCATACTATATAGTTAGTGTTATTGTCATAGTTATATTCCTTAACCTAATAAATCGTCATGAAAAGAAAAAATATCAAGATGAAATAATTACTTTAGAAAGAGATAAAAATTTAATAATATCTTCTTCTATTTTAAGTGAATTAAATAAAGTGGAAGCATTAGTTAATAATGAAAAATTACAAGAGTCTTATGATGATTGGCAGAAAAGATTTAAAGAAATAAAGGATGTTGAAGTACCAAAGATAACAGATGCTTTAATTGAAATAGAAGATTGTTTTAATGATAAAGAATATAAAACTTTAAATGAAAAAATAGCTAAAGCTGAATTAGAAATATTTTATGTAAAAACTAAAGCTAATTTTTTGTTAGATGAGATTAAAGAAATAACTTTGTCTGAGGAGAGAAATAGAGAAACTATAACTAAATTAAAAACTAAATACAGAGAAATAATTACAAAATATAATAAGAATAAAAATGATTATAAAGAGGTTTGTGCACCTTTAGAATTACAATTTGAAAATGTAGATAAATTATTTGCAGCATTTGAAGTGGCTATGGAATCTAATTCATATGAAGAAGTAGGTAAGATAGTTAAAGGAATAGATGATTTAATTGGTAATTTAGGAGTTGTAATTGAAGAAGCTCCAACAATTATTTTGATGGGTAAGAATTTAATTCCAAATAAGATGAAAGAAATTAAAGCGATAAATGAAAGAATGATTTCGGAAGGTTTTAATTTAGATTATTTAAATTTAGAATATAATATTAATGAGGCTGATAAAAAAATTCAAGATGTATTTGCTAGACTTAATGTATTAAATGTTGAAGATTCTATATTTGAATTAAAAACTATTCTTGATTATTTTGATGGGATTTATAATGATTTTGATAAAGAAAAACAAGCCAGAAAAATATTTGAGGAATATATTAGAAAAATAGTTGTTAAAGCTAATAAGTTGGAAAAAATTAACAATGGACTTTATAGAAAATTAGATGTTATTAAATATAGTTATGATTTAACAGATGATGATGTAAAAGTTATCGAAATTATTAAGCAAGAATTAATAACTATAAAAAAAGATTATAACGAAATAGTTGATGCTCATAGAAATAAATCATTTGCTTATACGAGATTGGGTAAGGAAATGGAAAGACTTAATGTTAGATTATCTAAGACAGAAGAAAAGCTTGATGTAGCGTTAAAGAGTCTTGGTAGTCTAGAAGAAGATGAGCAAAGAGCACATGAACAGTTGGATGAAATAAGAGATATTTTAAAGAGAGCTAAAACAAGAATAAATAGTTATAAATTGCCTTTAATACCAAATAGCTATTATGTTCAATTGAGTGAAGCTAATGTTGCAATAAAAGAAATGGTTAAAGAAATGAATAAGAAACCTGTTTCAATAAAAACTCTTAATATTAGAGTTGATACGGCAAGAGATTTAGTTTTGAAACTTTATAATACTTCTAATGAAGTTGTAAAGACAGCAGCAATGACTGAAATAGCAATAATGTATGGTAATAGGTATAGACCTGTTAATAAAAATTTGGATTTAGAACTTACTAGAGCTGAGGAATTATTTTATAAAGGTGAATTTAAAAAAGCTTTGGAAAATACTATAAGAGCTATAAATGTAATTGAACCAGGTGTTCATGAAAAATTATTAGATGCTATAAAAAAATAAGGATACTTTTGTATCCTTTTATAATACTATATTAATAATAAAAATTATTGTAAAGTTTAATAATTATTTGGGATATTTTTTAAATTTCTTGATTTAAAGATATGGTTAATCTATAATTAGTATAGTGTATAAAACACATTTAGAGGTGATTAGTTATGATATATTTAGATTATTCAGCAACAACACCAGTTTCATATGATGTACTTGAAAGTTATAATAAAGCAACTAGAGATTACATGGGGAATGCAAATTCAATTCATGCTTTAGGTGTAAAATCAAAGGTTTTACTTAATAGTGCAACTAAGCAAATTTGTGAGTTGTTTAATATACAAGAAGAAGAGTTGATTTATACAAGTGGGGCTACTGAAAGTAATAATATGGCTTTAAAAGGTGTAGCTTTAGCTTATGGAAATAGAGGAAAACATATTATTGTTTCTAAACTAGAACATCCTTCTATTTATAAAGTTTGTGATTTTTTAGAGACACAAGGATATGAAATAAGTTATGTTAATAATGATCAAGAGGGATTAATTGATTTTGAGGACTTAAAAAGTAAAGTTAGAGAAGATACAATATTAGTTAGTATATGCGCTGTTAATAGTGAAGTTGGAATAAGGCAACCTTTGAAAACTATTAGACAAATAATCAAAAAAGAGAATCCATCAACTTTATTTCATAGTGATATGACACAAGCTATTGGTAAAATTGCAGTATGTATGCATGATGTAGATATGGCTTCTATGAGTGGGCATAAAATATTTGGTCCTAAAGGAATCGGTTTTCTATATAAAAATAGTAAAGTTAATTTAGTTCCTTTAATACATGGTAGTGGCAAGTTTAATGATTTAAGAAGTGGAACCCCACCATTACCTTTAATTGTTGCTTTATCGAAAGCTTGTAGAATAGCATTAACTGATTTAGAAAAAAGAGAAGCTAATGTAAAAAAATTAAATGATAAAGTATGTACGGAATTAGAAAAGTATGATGGTGTTATTTTAAATAAAACAAAGTATTCTATTCCACATATTTTAAACATTAGCTTTACAAATATTAGACCAGAAACTTTTATTCATGCCATGGAAGACGATGAAGTTTATATTAGTACTAATACAGCTTGTTCGTCTGGAGACTTAAGTACTTCAGTTATGGCAATATACAATGATAAGAAAAGAGCTATGACAACAATAAGAATTAGTCTTAGTTATGTTACAACAAATGAAGAAATTAATAAATTCTTAAATTTATTTAAGATGAAATATAATCAATTAAATAGTTTAATGAAAGATGGTAAGTAATGAAAAGAATATTAATGTTAGGGGTTATGTGTCTGTTACTTTGTAGTTGTGGAGATATAGAAAGTAATGAAATAAAGCCAGGTAAGATAAATTGTACTGAAAAGAATGAAATTATGGAAAATGATGGTAATGCTATATTAATAGATGTTCGTACAATAGAAGAATATGATGAAGGTCATTTAGATAATTCTATTAATATTCCAGTTGATAGTATTTCTTCAGTTCAAATATATGATTCGATAAATTTTGATACTCCGATTATTGTATATTGTAGAAGTGGTAATAGAAGTGCTAAAGCTAAAGAAGAATTAAATAAATTAGGATATCTTAAAGTTTATGATTTAGGTGCAATGTCTAATTGTGCAAATTAAAATACTCATTAAGAGTATTTTTTTAACTATGAAAAAAGTTTTTTAACCTTTTATTTTTAGTTAAAAGAAGAGAATGACTTAGATAAAAATATTGGAATAATATATGAAAATAAAAAAAGATTAATTTTTTAAATGATTAATCTTTTTTAGACTCCTATACTATAATGCTTTTTCTTCATGTACCATTTTCTTAAGAAATCTATAGGTATTACTGATAAAGATAGTATTAATACTAAAGTGAATTCAAAAGCTGTAAGACCATAAGTTCTAAATAAGTCTCCTCCGTGATAAATAAGGTAGCATTGAACTGTACAGATAAATATTATTGTTAATAAGAAAACAATATTTTTTCTTAGATGGGCAAAGATGTTTAGACGGTTAGTTCTAGCGTTGAAAGCATTACATACACCAATAAATATGAATAGAGCAAAATAAGCAGTCATTAGATATTTATTGTCAGCAGATGGACGAATTAAATTTTTAATAAAAGGTGATTTTAGAAAGAATATACATAAAAGAGCTGAATAAATTCCTGTAAATATTATTTGACTATACATATATTTATTCATTATAGGTTCATCTTTTTTCTTAGGTGGTTCATTCATTGTTTCTTCAAGTGGAGGTTCAAAAGAGAATGCAAGTCCAGCAAAGCTATCCATAATCATATTAATCCATAACATTTGAATAATTGTAATGGGGGTATTAACACCAATAAAAGGACCAATTATTGATAGGAATAATGCACACATATTACAAGTTAATTGATATATTATAAACTTTCTAATACTTTTGAATATTGTGCGACCATAAAGGATAGCTTTACTTATAGATAAGATATTGTCATCGAGTATGACAATATCAGCTGCTTCTTTACTTACTTCAGTACCACTTCCCATAGCAAAGCCAACATTAGCTTTTTTTAAAGCTGGTGCATCATTAACTCCATCTCCTGTCATACCAACTACTTGATTCATACTTTGAATTATTTTGACTAAACGACTTTTATCTTGAGGTAGAGCTCGAGCAACAACTCGGAGATTAGGAATAATTTTTACTAATTCATCATCGGTGTAAGACTGTAATTCCTGGCTTGTTAAAACTATGTCATTAGGGGAAGAAATAAGATTACATTCTTTGGCGATAGATGTTGCTGTGTCTTGATGATCTCCTGTAATCATAATCATTTTTATTCCTGCATTTTTAATACTTTCAATTCCTAAAGTGGCTTCTTTTCTTAATTCATCACGAATACTTATTAAACTTATAAAAACAATATTTTGAATTTTTTCAGGATTAAAATCGCCTTTAATGTATCCAGTTAGAATAACTCTATTTCCTTTTTTGGTTAATTTATTTATTTCTTCTTTAATTTTTTCAGGATATAGTAAATATTTTTCATTACCATCAGTATTCAAATATTTTGTACATAGTGATAAAAGTTTTTCACAAGCACCTTTTATATAGGTTATTTTTTCATTATTTTCTATAATTGTAGTTGTAGAATATTTATTTTTACTATCAAAAGGAGTTTCTGATATTTTTTTAATATTTATTTTTTCATTTGGAAGAAAAGATAGAAGACTTCTATCGGTAGAGTTGCCTCCAATTATTTCATTTGATTCACTATACATGGCAGAATTATTTATGATAATTGAGTTGGCAAAATGATTATAATATTTAAGATTTTTTTTGAGTTCTGATGATTCGTGCATTACATTTAAATTAGCATCAATTATACTAGTAACACTTAGTTTACCTTTAGTTAATGTCCCTGTTTTGTCAGTTAATAAATAATTAAGGCTACCTGTTGTTTCTATTCCAACAAGACGACGAACTAATACATTACTTTTTAGCATTCGTTTCATATTACTAGAAAGTACTAAGGTAATCATCATTGGTAATCCTTCGGGGACAGCAACAACTATAATTGTTACACTTAAAGTTAATGAATAAATTAAATGATCCATCATAACAGGAAAATTAGTTATTGTAGCAATGATATCATTTATATTGAATTTATTTTCAATAACTATAACAGAAAAAAGGTATGATAAAGTTACTAAGACGGCGCCGATGTAACCAATTTTACTTATGATATTAGCAAGACCACGTAGACGTAATTTTAAAGGACTTATTGGTTCTTTATCTTGAATTTCTTCTGCTAAATTGCCATATAAAGTTTTGCTTCCTACTTTGGTTACTAACATTTTGGCAATACCAGAATAAACGACACTGCCACGAAAAACTTCATTTTCTTTCTTTATATCATTTTCAAAATAAACTGCTGTTTTTTTTGCTTCTTTTGACTCACCATTTAAAGAAGATTCATCAACTGAAATGTTACCTTCAATTAAATAACCATCAGCAGGTATTTTATCGCCACTAGATAAAAGAATGACATCTGTTACAACGACTTCATCGATAGGTATTTCTTTTACATTATTATCTCTTAAAACTTTAACAATAATTTTACTAGATTCTTCTTGAAGGCGATTAAAAGCAGCTTCGCTACCATATTCACTTATTGTAGATATAAATGTTGATAAAAAGACAGCAATTAAGATGCCAATTGTTTCAAACCAATCAAAATCTTTAAATAAAAAAACAATTTTAATAGCTAGTGCTACTAGTAGTATTTTAATAATTGGATCTCCTAAAGATTCAACAAGTAATTTGAAAAAACTATTAGTTTTTCTTTTACTGAGTGAATTACTGCCATATTTTTCTCTTAAACTTTCTACATCTTTTGACTTTATTCCATAGTGCTTCATTTTTATTACTTGTCCTCCTTGGTAAAACATATGATAAATTATGATATTTTATTACTTTATTTTTGATAAAAAAGAGAGTAAAATTTGCTAAAAATGGTAAAAACTGATAAGCTTAAAATAGTGAAGGGGTTTTGAATATGAAGTTAAATAGTGAAATGTATGAACTTTCTTTTAGTAGTGATAAAATTTGTACGATATATGATGATAATTATGTCTTATTAAATAAGACAATGCCTGTTACTGATGATAAATTATCTTGGTATATAGAAACAATTAAGAGGTTAAAAGAAAAAGGAGTAAATATTGCAACAATTGTTGATTATAGGTTAATTCCTGGAACAACAAATAAGTATAGAAATGGTAAAATACAATATACTAGAGGTGTTTTTTTAGAGGATAGAGCTAAAGGTGTTTCTTATAATAGTGAATCTGTATATCTTAATTTAAGACAAGATTATGATTTTAATGACGTAATTCAAAGTTATTTGAAACTAATGATTAGTTATGTAGAAGAATTAGAATTAAGAGCTAATGCTCCCCAAGAAGTTTATGATAAATTATTATTAGATTGTCAGTTTATATCACAAAATGGTTTGTCTATTGATCCTAAACCACTTAATTTCTTTTTTGATTCTAATAATGGATATACAATTATTGATGTTATTCCTGTCTCAGAAGGAAGTAATGATCTTAATCGAAAATTTTTCCCATCTTATATGTTTTCAATGATATTTGGATATGGTAAACCATCATTATATGTTGATTTTACGAATGTTGGTAGAATGCCAGAAGAATTAAAACAACGTCTTTTAAATGCTGGTGAAATATTGGAAGCAAAAATTGTAGCATCTTTAAGAAAATATGGATTTTCAGAAAATGTAATAGCTCAAGAAGTAGAAAAAAATAGATTTAAATACATGGATGATTTACCTTCAATATCATTAGAAGATATGGAAGATTATGTTGCTCAAGAATTTATGAAAAAGAAAGATGAAGCTTTAAAAAGAGAAAAGACTAATCAATCAGACGATTTGATAATAATAGATATTTAATAAAAATAACTAAAGGTTGTTTTTTTAATAGATTATGTTATACTTAATTTTAGTTTTGGGGTGATACTATGGAAAAACTAATAATGATAAAATATGGGGAATTATCGACTAAGAAAGCTAATATTAATTTATTTTTAAAGCAATTAAAAGATAATGTAGTTTTTGCTTTAAGTGAAATGGATGTTAACGTAAAATTTGATAAGGGTAGAATGTTTATTACGTTAAATAGAAATAACTTTGATGAAGTAAGTGAAGCTTTAAAACATGTTTTTGGTATTCATGAATTTGATGTAGCTTATAAGTTAACTACTAAAGACCCTGATGATATAGCTAGTAACGTATTAAAATTAGTTAAAGGCAAGGAATTTAAAACTTTTAAAGTAGTTACTAAAAGAAGTGATAAAAAGTTTCCAATTAATAGTATGGATTTTAGTAGAAAAATTGGGGGAGTTATTTTAAAAAATGTTAGTGATATATCTGTAGATGTTCATAATCCTGAATTAATGGTAAATGTTGAAATAAGAATGGATGCTGTATATATATACTTTAATAGTGAAAAAGGAATAGGTGGTTATCCAGTAGGAGTTGCAGGAAAAGGTATGCTTATGCTTAGTGGTGGAATTGATTCTCCTGTTGCTGGATATTTGGCTATTAAAAGAGGAGTTAAGTTAGAATGTATTTATTATGAAAGTCCTCCTCATACAAGTATTGAAGCAAAAAATAAAGTGATAGAACTTGCAAGAAAGTTATCATTATATAATAATGAGATTAAATTACATGTTATTAAGTTTACTGATATACAAACAGCTATATATCAAAATTGTCCACATGAATATTTAATTACAATAATGAGACGTATGATGTATAGAATTGCCGAAAGAATTTCTCGTATGAATAATTGTAAGATAATAGTAAATGGGGAAAGTATTGGTCAAGTTGCAAGTCAGACTTTAGCAAGTATGAATGTAATTAATGAAACTGTTAGGATTCCAGTTATTAGACCAGTTGCTTGTTTTGATAAATTGGAAATAATTGATATAGCTAAAAGAATAGGTACTTATGAAACTAGTATTTTACCTTTTGAAGATTGTTGTACAATATTTGTTCCTGAACATCCCGTTATTAATCCTACTTTTGAAGAAGCAAGAGAGTATGAAAAGTCTATACCTTATGAAGATTTAATATATGAAGCTATTAAAAATCATGAAGTAATAAAGATAAATATTAATGATAAAATGAAAGAGTTTGAAGATTTACTTTAAACTTTTTTTAATTTGTGTTATAGTATGGAACTAATTTAAGGGGTGAAATTATGGATTACGATATAATTAATCAAGTATATGAAGAAATAATAAGTATAGTAAATGATTATGCTAGAAAGAATAATTGTGAATATGAAGTTGCGCGCAAATTGTCTTTTGCTTTGTTAGGATATTATTTGGTAATGGGACCAGAAATATTTAAAAAGTTAAATATTTTATTGGATTCTGTTAGAATATATGAATTTATTAGTAATGAAGACTATCAAAAGAAAGCAATAGAAATTTCTCCTAAGTTAGAAGAAAATAAGCATAATCTAAGATATAATCCAATTACTATATGGGATTATAGATATGATAGTAATAATAATTTTTTAGGTGGAATTCCGAATATTTTATATATGAGGGATAAGACGATTGATAATGTTTTAAGTATATCTCATGAAATGTCGCATGGTCTTGAAGGTGTTAGTGCATCAGTAGAAAGTGAAGATGAAGATTATGTTTATATTAATCAGGGATTTACGCATCTTACAGTAGATAAAGAAAGTAATAGATTTAGAGTTGAAGGTGGTTCAGGTTTTATAGAATTAGTTACATCATCTTTAGAAAATAGAATTTTAAATGAATTTTTAAAACTTGATGTGCAGAAAATTGATTCTTCTTTATTGAGAGAATTTTTAGGAGAAATAAAGGTATATAAAAGCAAAAATGTAATGTCTAGATCTTACGACTTATTAAATAGTATTTTTAAAGATTTGACAGATAATCCTGAATTCTATGATCTTATAAAAGATTATTTTTATGATAATGATGAAAATGGTTTTAAAGTTAAGTATGAGTCTTATGGTAATGGTTTAATTTATAAAGTTTTAAAGGATGCAGCAGAACATTTATCTGTTGATAATCTGAGTGTCTCTGATGCTATATATTATGGTGATATTATAAAACGTCAAGCTGAAAATTTTAATAAAGCAACAAATTATGAACCAGATAAAAAATTATTGATATTGGTATAATAATTAGTTTTTGACCCATAATAATAATGGGTGAAGAATTATGCGTAGAAGAAGTTGTGATTATTTTTATAAGAGTTGTGATTTAGAAAAGATGAGTCCAATTGATAAGAAAAGATATGAATTTTTAAATGAATTTGGATATAATATGGATTCAAATAAGAAAAGAACTATGGATTTAGATATGAATATAAAGAGGCATAAAAATTCAGAAAGTCGTTAAAAAAGGCGATAAAAAGATGGCAAAAGCTGTCTTTTTTTTGTATAATAGTTTCGAGGTGTTAATTAGATGAAAATATTATGTGTAAATGCTGGTAGTTCATCATTGAAATTTCAATTATTTGAAATGCCAGAAGAAAGAGTAATTATTGGTGGTTATATTGAAAAAATTGGGTCACCAGATAGTTTTTGGAATACAAAGGTTAATGGACAAAAGATCAGAGGGGAAAAAGTAATTAATAACCATACTGAAGCTGTACAAGTATTAATTGATGAATTAATTAAACATGGTGCTGTAGAAAGTATGGATGAAATTAAGGCAGTAGGTCATAGAGTATTGCATGGTGGAGAAAAATATTCTGATTCTGTATTAATTGATGATGAAGTAATTCAAAGCATTAAAGACTTAACTAAATTAGGTCCTCTACATCATCCAGGCAACTTAGCAGGAATTGAAGCGATGAGAGAAGCATTACCTAATGTTCCTATGGTAGCTGTTTATGATACAGCATTCCATCAAACTATGCCAGAAGAAAATTATATTTATCCAGTTCCTTATGAATGGTATGAAAAATATGGTGTAAGAAAATATGGATTCCATGGAACAAGTCATAAATATATTACACAAAGAATGCAAGAACTTCTTGGTAAGAAAGATATTAATATTATAAATTGTCATATCGGAAGTGGAAGTAGTATTTGTTGTATAAAAGAAGGAAAGTCTATAGATACAACTATGGGACTTACACCACTTGATGGATTAATGATGGGTACTCGTAGTGGAGCAATAGATCCTTCTATTATTGAATATGTAGCCAAAGAATCAGGAATGAATGTAACTGAAATTACAAATATTTTAAATAAAAAGAGTGGTTTACTAGGAGTAAGTCAAAAATATGCTGATCATAGAGATATTGAAGGTGGCATGGAAGCTGGAGAACATTTAAGTATTTTAGCTAATGATATGTATGTTGATAGAGTAGTTAATTATATTGTTCAATATTTTGTTAAATTAGATGGTAAAGTAGATGCTATTACATTTACTGCTGGATTGGGTGAAAATGCTCGTGAGTTTAGAGAAGCTATCGTTAATAAATTAGGTTCTCTTGGTATTAAAATAAATCATGATTTAAATATGCAATATGCCGCATACTGTGATAAACAAGAGGGAATTGTTAGCAGTGAAGATTCTAGTGTTCCTGTGTATGTTGTTCCAACTAATGAAGAATTAATGATAATTAGAGATACATATAAGTTTGTTCAATAAAAAGATTAAGAAAGGGTGAGGCAATGATGATGAAGCAAGAAATCAGGAAGATAATCAAGAAAATAAGGCAATATGACATAATAGTTATAGCTCGTCATACTAGTCCTGATCCTGATGCTATTGCTAGTCAAACAGCATTGCGTGATGCGATAAAGCTAACTTTTCCTAAAAAAGAAGTATATGCAGTTGGTACTAGTGTTTCAAAATTTAAATATTATGGTAATTTAGATAAAGTTGATGAAACATCTTTTAAAAAAGATGCATTGTTAATAGCGTTAGATGTTCCTAATTTCTCGAGGATAGATGGCGTTGATAAGACAGCTTTTAAAGAAATTTTTAAAATTGATCATCATCCATCAGAAGAAATGTTTGGAGAATGTGATTGGGTTGATGAGACATCTTCTAGTACATGTCAATTAATTATTGAGTTAGTATTAGAATCTGGTATGAAAATCGATAGGAGAATTGCGGAAAATTTATACTTAGGTGTTGTGTCTGATAGCGATAGATTTTTGATAAGTTATACATCAAGTAAAACATTTCATTTAGTTGCTAAATTAATAGATAAAACACAAATAGATTTTACAAGTCTTTATAATTACTTATATGAAAGACCTTATGAAGAAATAAAATTTCATGGGTATTTATCTGAAAATTTAACTATAACAGATAATGGTTTTGCTTATATTATTATAGATACAAATATTTTGAAAAAGTATAATGTAGATACAGCAACGCCTTCAAACATGATTAATGATTTTAGTAATATTAAAAATGTTTATGTTTGGACGTTTGTAACCTTTGATGAAAAAAATGAAATATATAAAGTCAATATAAGAAGTAAAGGACCTGTTATTAATGAAACTGCTGCTATGTTTGGTGGTGGGGGTCATAAATTTGCTTCTGGAGTTAGAACTCATAGCAAAGAAGATATTGATAAATTATTAAAAAATTTAGATGAAGATTGTCGTAAATATAAAGAAAACTTACAAGATAATTTGTAAGTTTTCTTTTTTATATAATATGAACAATTGTTCTTGAAGAAAAAAAAGGCATTTGCTATAATATGTTTTAGGTGATTAGATGAAAATCAAAAAGTATACAAAGTTAAAAAGTAATAAATACAATGTTGAAATAGATGATTTGAATATTAAGTTATATGATGATGTTATTATTAAATTTGAATTGTTACGTAAAGATGAAATAGATGAAACTTTATTTAAAGAAATTATAGAATATAATGATAGATTGGAAGCTTATTATAAAGCGTTAAAGTATATTTCAAAAAAGCTTAGAACTGAAAAAGAAATGGTTAAGTATTTGGAAAAAGATTATAGTAGAAGTGTAGTGCGTGAAACAATTGATAAACTTAGGAAAGATGGATATTTAAATGAAGAAATATATTTAAAGAGCTATTTGTTAGATCAAGTTAATTTGAATATATCTGGTCCTAATAAAATAAAAAAAGACCTTATTAAATTGGGAATTGATGAGGAAGAAGTTGTTTCTAAAATAAGTGAAATTAGTGATGATATTTGGATAAATAAGTTGGAAAAAATAGTTAATAAAAGAATAAAATCAAATAAAAGTTACGGAAATAATAAACTAAAAGAAAAATTACTTTATGATTTGAGTAATCTTGGTTATTATAAATGGATGATAGAGGAGGTAATAAATAAAAGTGAATTTTCAAGTAATGATAACTTAATAGAGAAAGAGTATAGTAAAGTTTATAATAAATTATCTAAAAAATATACAGGATATGAATTAGAAACTAAAATAATTAGTAAACTTATGGCTAAAGGATTTTACTATGATGATATAAAGAGATTTATGGAAAATAAAAAGAGCTTTTAGAGCTCTTTTTTGTTCAATTAATTTGTTGTACTTTGTTGGTTTTGTTGTTGATAATAATTAATTTGATTTTGAATATAAGTTGCATATTGTGATTTTAATTCTGAATCGATAATTTCTAAATCATATTCTTTTCTTACTTCTTGTAGAGCTTTAACATTAGCAACTTGATTTTTTGTTAAATATTCAGCACCAAGAGTTACTAGAATATCTTCTTTAACATCTTCTAATGAAGCTTTTTCTTTTGTTTCAAGTCTTAAAACAACATGATATCCTATTTCTGTAGTAATAACCTTAGTTGAATATTCACCATCTTTTAATTTATAAGCAGCATCAACTAATTCAGCATAAGATGAACTTAATGTATTTTTGTTGATGAATCCTAATGAACCACCATTATCTTTAGATGTTTCATCTTCTGATTGTTCTTTAGCTAATTCAGCAAATTTATCAGCAACATCATTTTTATTTGTTTTCTTTAATTCTGCAATTATAGCTTCAACTTTTTCTTTTGCTTCATTTTCAGCAGCAGTTTTTTCTTCATCAGTCATTGAATCAGTTTTCTTAGGAGAGATTAAAATATGACTAACTTTAATATCACCAACTATTTCATCTTTATAATATTTATTGATTTCTTTATCGCTTATTTGAGATTTGCTATATTCATCTACTGCAATGCTTCTTAGATTAGAAATATATACATAATCTCTAAAAGCTTCTAAAGTTTGAAATCCTGATTGTTGTACTAAAGATAAGAATTTATCTCCGTACATTGACTCATATTGATTCATTATATTATCAGCATATTCATTAGCAGAATCAAGTTTATCAGCATATTTGTCTTCCAATATTTTTTTATCAACCAAAGTAACAAGTGAATCTAGTGCATAATCATCTTTAATAGCTGAATAAAGTTCATTTACACTAATCATTGAACCATCTTTTAGTGTTACGACCGCTTCGTCACCATTAGATAATGTTGGTATTTTACTTCCACACCCTGAACATAGTAATGTCACGATAAGGGCTAGCACAACTATTTTCTTTTTCATGTTTTCCTCCTTAACATACTTATAATTATAGCAACGTAATAACTAAAAAACAAGAATAATATTCACACATGTCTTTAAATAGCCATACAATATAAGTGAAAAGAAATATAAAGGAGGATGGTTTATGAATAATTGTTGTAACAATAATTTAGGTCCTGCTATTATCTTAGTACTATTTATACTATTGATTATCATCGTAGGGGCTTATATTTAAGTTATTAAAGAAAAAGAGTAGAATATTAAGCAATTCTTTTATAATAATTATTGTGTATATTTTGATAACAATTATACTATGTAACTTCATTTTTTGTTAAAGGTATGGTAAAATACCTCTTTTTCTTTTGATTTTATGTGTGGTTTTAGTTATAATTATTATGGTGAGATAGTATGGCTAAGAAAAAGAAAACATCTAAGAAACAAGAAAAGACAGAATTTAATTATAGTCCAGAGCTTATAGGTATTATATTAATACTTATGGGAATTGTAGGTTTAGGTAAATTTGGTATTGTTGGAACTGTTATTAAGAAATTTGCAATGTTCTTAGTTGGTGAATGGTGGTTTACAATATTATTTTTATTATTATTTCTAGGTTTGTATATGATAATTAAAAGAAAATTACCTAATTTCTTTAATTCTAAGTTACTGGGTGTTTATATAATTATTATAGTAGTATTAGTAACTGCTCATTTTGGATTTATAAATAATTATAATCCAGATGATATAATCAGTTCTACTATTAATAATTATCAAAGTAGAATAGGCACTATGAGTGAAAATTCTAGTATGTTAACTAGTGGTCAAAAGAGTATTAATATTGGTGGAGGAGTAATAGGAGCTGGCTGTTCTTATGTTCTTGCTAATTTATTTGGTAAAATAGGAACAATTGTTGTACTTGCTGCTTTAACAATATTAGCAATCGTTATGTTATTTGATGTTAATTTAGGTGATGTATTTAGTAATCTAAAGAGTAAACTTGATGAAAGACGTGCTGCTCGTGAAACAGATGAAGATGACGAAGATTATGATGACGAGGAAGAAGCGCTTGTTTCTATTAGTGAAATCGATAAAGGAAGACATGATGATTATGTTACTCAAAATATAAAACCAGTAACAACAGTAACTCCTGTTACAGTGTCACAAGAATTGAAAAGTGATTCTAGTACAAACGAAGATAAGGTACCAGTAGCAGTTGCTACTAGTAAGGGTATGTATACTTTACCAAGTATTAATTTATTGGATGAAGTTTCTGGTAAAGGTAAAGTTAATAGTGATTTTACTAAGAGTAATAAAATTATATTAGAAAGAGTTCTTAATGATTTTCAAATAAAAGGAACAGTAGTAGAAATACATGTCGGTCCTGCTGTTACACAATATGAAGTTGCAATACCAAGTGGTACAAAGGTAAGTAGAATATTAAGTATAAATAAAGAAATAGCTTTAGCTTTAGCTGCTAAAGATGTAAGAATAGAAGCACCAATACCTGGAAAAAGTACTGTTGGTATTGAAATACCAAATCCTTCAGTTAATGCTGTTAAGATAAGAGAGGTTTTAGGAAATATTCCAAAAGAACAAGAGAAATATAAAATACTTGTATCGTTGGGTAAAGATTTAATGGGTAGAGTTCAGACAGCTGATATTTCTAAAATGCCACATTTATTAGTTGCAGGTTCAACTGGCTCTGGTAAATCCGTATGTATTAATAGCTTTATTGCATCTATTTTAATGAGATATAGACCAGAAGAAGTTAAACTTGTTTTAGTAGATCCTAAAAAGGTAGAGCTTTCTAATTATAATGGTATTCCACATTTGTTATGGCCAGTTGTAACTGATCCTAAAAAAGCTAATACAGCTTTACAGAGAGTTGTTGCAATGATGGAAGATCGATATGAAATGTTTAGTGAGACTGGCGTTAAGAACATTGGAACATATAATGAATGGATAGATAAAGAGAAAGAAAAAGATCCGTCATTTAATAAAGAAAGAATGTATTATTTAGTTGTTATTATTGACGAGTTGGCTGATTTGATGTTAGTTGCATCAAAGGAAGTAGAAGATTCAATAATGCGTATTACACAGATGGCACGTGCGGCTGGTATTCATTTGATTGTAGCAACACAAAGACCTAGTACTGATGTAATTACAGGTGTAGTAAAAGCAAATATTCCATCACGTATTTCATTTGCAGTAGCGTCCCAAATAGATTCGAGAACAATACTTGATTGTGCTGGAGCTGAAAAACTACTTGGAAAAGGTGATATGTTATATTTACCAATGGGTGAGAATCATCCAAAACGTGTTCAAGGATGTTTTATTACAGATGAAGAAATAGAAAGAGTTATATCATACGTATGTGGTCAACAAACAGCTACTTATGATGATTCTTTAAATAAAGCAATAGAAGAAGAACATAATCCAGTATCTGGAGATAAAGAGTCATTTGATGATCCTTTATATAATGAAATATTAGAATTTGCTATTGAAACTGGTAAGATAAGTGCTTCTTTAATTCAAAGAAGATTTAGACTAGGTTATAATAGAGCTGCTCGTATAATTGATTTACTAGAAGATAGAGGAATTATCGGTCCACAAAATGGAAGTAAACCAAGAGAAGTTTTAATGGGAAAAGAGACAGGAGGAGAAGAATAGTGTTCTTCTTTTCTTTTTGATTAAAAATGAGTTAAAATAAAAAAATAAATATGATATAATTATTTATGATAGTGGAGGTGTAGATATGATTTGCCCTAAATGTAAAAAAGAAATTTCAGATAAGGTTTCAATCTGCCCTCGTTGTGGTTCAGTAATAGAAAAAAAGAAACCAGTTAGAAAAAATATAAAAAGTAAAATAGAGATGAAAGATGAGTCTTCATTAGTTGGTGGAGCTGTTTCGAGTTTTATAAAATTTAGTAAGATTTCTTCTAAAAAGAAAGAAATAGAACGTAAAGATTTTAATAATTATATTGATTATAAAGAAGCAAAAGAAAAAGAAAATATGAAAAAAAGTAAGATAAGTACTGCTTCTAAAAGTTTAATAAAAAATAAAATAGAAGAAGAATCTATAAATAAAGTTAATGCATCAAAAAAAGTTAATGAAGCAGTCTCTTTAAAGAAGAAAAATGAAGAAAAGAAAAAAATATTATTAGAAAATAAAGATAGTAAAGAAACAATTAAAGGATTTAATAAAAAAGAAAAGATATCACAAGAAGATATATATAGTAGTAAAGATGTTTATGTAGAAAAAAAAGAAGATGTTAGACCTAAAGAAATGAATGTTTCAAAGGAAGATAATGGTAAATTTTTTAATAATCCTGGAAACGTTGCTAGAACTAATAATCATATTAGTTTTATAAATATAACTATTGAAAGAAACAATTATCCAAATAAAGAAAATAAGAAAAAATCAAGAATGAATCTACTTAATTTTTTTGCTTATTTAGTGGTTATTGGTTTATGGGGATTAGCTATTACAACGATAGTTGATGTTAATCGAGAAGATTATTATTTTTCAGAAAAAAACAATAATTTACAAAATCAAAATAATGTTGATCAAGATTTATTAAATTATAATGGTGTTTCAAAGTCAGGTCAGGTTGGAGGATCAAGTTCTGAAGGAATTACTTCAATAGTTTATGATAATCAATATTTGAAGCAAATGACTTTTTCAAACGATAAAGATGTTAAAAATCTAATAATTGCTGATAGTGTAAAACAAAAGGATAAATGTCCTGCTGATATAGTAAATATAGAAAATGAAATAATAAATAATTATGGGATAACAGCTGTTAATTTATGTGAAATAGATAAAGATTTGGCTTTAGAGTTAAAAGAAGTTGTAAAGACAATATATAATAAATATCCTAGTGCTCGAAATTATTTAACTAATTTAACTATTGCTAATGTTAATGATAATAGTACATTTATTGCTGCTTTTATGCCTTCATTTAGTTTTGGTACAAGTGCGACAAGTTCTGGATTTCCAGCAGCAATTAAGACACAAATAATTTTAAATGCAACATCATTTTTAAATAATTCAAAATTTAAAAGTGATGTTGAACGTTCAACAAAGTCAGGGTATTTTCCACCAAATTCAACACGTAGTAGTACAGTTGCTCATGAATTTGGACATTATTTATCTTTTGTTGCTTTACTTAAGCATTATAATTCTAAGCAACTTAATTTTGTTAAAGCTTCGCAATATTCAACTTTTATAAATGTTATGGAAGATTTTGATAATGGGACATTTAGTTATGATTTGTTAAATGAAGCATATGAAGAATATAAAGAAGAGTATCCTAATGTGTCATTTGATAGTTTTAGAAAGTCAATTTCAAAATATGCTATGGCTAAAGATGGAAAAGGACTATATATTTATGATGAAACAATTGCAGAGGCTTTTCATGATGTTTATTCAAATGGAGAAAATGCTAAGCCAGCAAGTAAGTATATAGTTAATGTATTAGAAAGAAAATTATAGATGGGTGGTAGTTAATGAAAAAAATTATATTTATGCTTGCGTTAACTATTATGTCTATAAATGGGGTAAAAGCTTTTGACATTGATGTTAACAAAATAGAACTTAATAGTAGAACTTCAAATTTAACAAGTAAACTTAATAAAACTTATAATATAGATATTGAAGATTTTGATAATAGAATTGTAAGTGATCCTAAAGTAGAAGAGTTCTCTAAAAAATTAACTAATATATCTTTAAGTAAAAATAGTATACAAAAGAAAAAAGAACAAATGACAGATTATTTGTATATTAGTAGTGATAATGGTTTTGATACTTTGAATGGTAGTTTATTTATGCAAATGTATATTGAACAATTAGAAAAAGAAAAAATAGAAGCTACAAAGATTAAAGATATAAAAACAGTAAATTTTAAAGAGAATGAGGCAATGTCTTTTGTTTATTTAGCTGATGCTATGGTAAATGGAAAGAAACAAGATGTAATTTTAGTTTATTGGTTAAAACTACAAGGTGAGGAATATAGATTATATTATCCTTGGTTAAAAACAGGAGATAGTTTGAATGAATACTTTAAAAAAGTAACTGATAACGAAGATAAAGGAATTGTAATAGGCGAATCATATAATCAATTGTCATTAAACTCTGAAGATAAAATTAGTGTTAGTACAGAACAATTAAGTCATATATATAGTGACAATAAAGATAGTGTTGTTCAAATAACAGGAATGAAAGGAAATGGCTCAAATAGTTATGGTAGTGGTTTCTTTATTAGAGAAGGAGTAATTGTTACTACTTGGTCTTTATTTATGCAATTATTATCAGAAAGTAATTATATATATGCTAATGATTGTAATGGAGATAGTTATGAAATTTTGGGTGTAATAGCTGCTCAAACAGATTATGATGTTGTTATATTAAAAATAGATCAGAATGCTGGTAAAGGGGTATCTTTTGGTACGACAACAGAATTAAAACTTGGTGATAATCTGTTTATGATAAATAGTAAGAATAATAGTGGTTTTAGTATAAATTATGGATCTTTTATTTCTTTAAATAAAGGAAGACTTAAAAATATGTTTTTATTAAATAGTAGTGATGTTGGTGGAGCTTTATTTAATAGTGATGGTAAAGTAGTAGGTATAAATGTAAGCGATCAGTTGATGTCTGAATTATCATATGCCAATAGTACTGATTATTTAAAAAAACTGCAAAAGATATTAAATAAACAAGATTATAAAAAAATTACTTATACATTACTAGAAGCGTTTAAACAAAATTATTATGTTTCATTTAATGAGGAGAAAACTTATAATAATATAACTAATGATATTTGGAATGAATATAAAAAAATTGGTAATATAGAAGAGAATATTAAGTTAAATTTAGTTAAAGGTATATATAATGATGGAATATTGAGTCTGAGATATAAGACAAATGTTAATGAAACAATTGATTCTTATTATTTAGTATCAAATTATGCTGAAGAGCTAATAAAATCTGGATATAAGATGACATATGAAGATAATTATAAAAAAATATATAAAAACAATGATTATAAAGTTGTTATTAAGAATAATTTAAATTATATAATTATACTTATTATGGAGAATTAATATGAAAAAGATGAAATATTTATTAATTATAATGGTTATTAGTTTATTAGCAGTGTTTGGTATTTCTTATTCTTTAAATGGAAAAGAAAAAGAATTTAGTAATAATGATTTTAAGATAAAATATGATAGTACTTGGAAAGCTGTTGATAAGAAACAAGGAATTAAGCTTAAACATCGTAAAACCGATAGTGTACTAAATATTCAATGTAAAATTTTAGAAAGTAATTATATTGATACGAAGTTAAGTGATATTATTAGTGATATTGTTTATAGTATTGAGATGCAAAATACTGATTATAAACTTATAAACAAATTAAATAGTTCAAATGATGAATATGAGTCTTATTCTTATTTATATGAGAATAATGATAGTCAGGCGTTAGTTACTATATATAAAAAAGATAATAAATTAGTAATAGTATATTATAATGCACAAAGTGAATATTTTGATATTGTTTTAGATAGTGTTGATAATATACTTTCAAGTATTGAAATTATAACAGGAGAGCTAATTAATTAGCTCTTTTTTCTTGATGTCATTTTTACGTAAAGTAAATTTCTTTTTTTGACTTCGAAGAATTAATTAGCATATAATGAGGTATAAGCTTGTTACATAAAAGGAGTGTAGGAACAAGTTAGCGCCAGGTCCTAAAAGGATGACGAGGATAGCAACTATCGAAAGATTCGGCGGGTGTTGCTACGGTTTAGTGGAAACGTTAGAAATGTTTTAAAAAGTAAAATCAAAATTATAACAAAGAACATTTCTCCATATTTTTTAGTATGGAGGAAATTTTTATGTGTGGAATAGTTGGATATATAGGAAAAGAAAAATGTATATCTAAAATAATTAGTGGTTTAGAATCACTTGAATATAGAGGATACGATAGCGCAGGTATTGCTTATGTTAAGAATAATACTGTGATTATAAAAAAGGAACAAGGAAGAATTGCTAATTTAAAAGAGAATATTAATTTAGAAGAAGAAAGTTATATGGGAATTGGACATACTAGATGGGCAACTCATGGTAAACCTTGTCAGATAAATAGTCATCCTCATAAGGTGGGAAAAGTTACAGTTGTACATAATGGTATTATTGAAAATTATGAAAGTTTAAAAAAAGAACTATCAGAATATGAATGGGTTAGTGAAACTGATAGCGAAGTAGTTGCTGCTTTAATTGATAAATTATATAGAGAAGATAATGATATGGTAAAACTACTTTCTAAATTAAAAGATTATTTAGTAGGTAGTTATGCTTTAGGAATAATAATAGATGGTGATGATAAATTATATGCTATTCGAAAAGATAGTCCACTTATTATAGGAGTTTCAGAAAATGGTAATTTTATTGCTAGTGATGTACCAGCTATACTTGAATATACTAATTTATATTATTTGATTTTGAATGACGAGTATGCAGTTTTAAGTCGTGATGATGTAGTTATATATGATAAAGATGGCAATATAAGTACTAAGAATTTATTAACTTTTGAAGGAAATAGAGAAGCAGCTATGAAAAATGGTTATGAACATTTTATGTTAAAAGAAATATATGAACAGCCAAAAGTAATAATGGATACGATAAAAGAATATATTAGTGATTTAGATACTCTTAAAGAGAAAATGAGTGGATTAGAAAAGTACGAAGAAATAGATATAGTTGGCTGTGGAAGTGCTTATCATGTTGGTTTAGTAGGTAAAAGTTTAATAGAAAAGTATGGTCATGTAAGAGTAAACGTTGATATAGCTTCTGAATATAGATATAGTGATCATATTTATAAAAAGAATCATTTAATATTAGTTATAAGTCAAAGTGGAGAGACTGCTGATACTTTGGCAGTATTAAGAAAAGCTAAAGAAGATGGTATAGACACATTGGCTATTGTCAATGTTGTTGGTTCTTCAATAGCTAGAGAAGCAGATAGAGTATTATATATTAAAGCTGGTGTTGAAATAGCAGTTGCGACAACTAAGGCTTATTCATGCCAATTAATGATGTTATCAATGATTGCATTATATTTAGGTATTATAAATGGTATGTTAAATGAAAGTATATTTGAAGAATATAAAAAACTAGATAAGATAATAACTGATATATTGAATGATACTAGTGATACTAAGAGTGTAGCTGAAATAATTTATAAGAATAAAGATATTTTCTTCTTGGGTAGAAAATTAGATTATGCTCTTTCAATGGAAGCATCTTTAAAATTAAAAGAAGTAAGTTATTTACATAGTGAAGCTTATGCAGCTGGGGAATTAAAACATGGAACAATAAGCTTAATAGAGACTGGAACACCAGTTATAAGTTTAATAACAGAAGATGATATAAGACTTAAGACATTAAGTAATGTTAAAGAAGTATGTGCTAGAGGAGCATTAAGTGTTATCATTACTAATGAAGAAGTATTAGATAAAGAAGTTTATGATAAATTAATATTGATTCCTAAGTTACACGACTTAGTAGGAAGTGTTTTAGTTATAATAAAATGTCAATTAATAGCTTATTATGTTGCAAAATTAAATGGTTGTGATATCGATAAACCAAGAAATTTAGCTAAGAGCGTCACTGTAGAATAGTGCTTAAAAGTTATTGCTAATGTTGCAATAACTTTTTTATTTTGTGATATAATGTAATTAACAATAGATAGGTGTTGATAGTGTTTTGAAAAAAGTTAAAATATTTATTATTTTTTCTTTATTAATTTTAGTTAGTATAGAGATTTATTTTTTCTTTTTCGGTGAAAAAGTGGAGAAAGAAAAAAGTAATCAATCATCTTTTATTGTAGAGAATAATATTAACGAAGAAGATAAAAAATATATAGTAGATATATTTACTTCGTATAAAAAAAATAGTTTAGATTTTATAGAAGTAAATGATAATAATATTACTTATCATAAGATTAGTGGTTTAAAAAATAAAGAACTAGAAGATAAAATTAATATAGAAATTAAAAATAAAGTATATGCTTTTAAAGATAAGATTAAAAATAGTACTAAATATAAGTTTTATTCAGAAATAGAAGGTAGTTTTGAAAATGTTTTATCAATAAAGATAGTTGCGGAGGGAGACTTTAATACAAAAAGCTTAGAAAATACATATCATTATGGATACAATAAAAGAATATATTGTATTTTAAATTATGATTTAAATACAGGAAATCAACTTAATATTTTTGATATCGTTTTAAGTAAAAGTAGTTTGAGAACAGAAATTGTTGATAAAGCGACAGAACATATTAATAAAAATATTGGGTTTGTATGTGATGGAGGACCTTGTGAAAATCCGGAACCTGATTATAGTAAGGTTGAAGATGGAGTTTTATCAATTATTAATAGGTATAATAAAGATGATTATATTTTTTCATTTAGTGAAAGTGGAATAGAACTATATTTTAAAAATGTTTATGTGCCTAATCCAGAAGAAGTGTATGAAGAAGACGATGGATATGATAAGTGCAAAGTTTATAATGATAAGTATGATGACTTTGAGGAGAAAAGATATATCTGTCAAGATAATTATGAAGATTGGTTTGAAACAACTGTAGATTTTTATAAGATTTATGATAATTTAATTGTTTATGACAAATTTAAAAGTACTGAAAATATATTTTTAAAAGAACAAGAAGTGGTAAATCGTAAATTTGTTAAAACAAATACAGGTAATGATGATTTTGTTTATGATATTTTAGAAGAAAGTGATAATCAATTAATAGATTATGATTTGAATTATGGATTTTGTTTTTCGAAAAATGATGTTGTTTTAAAGTTAAAAGATTTAGTTATAAAGGAAGTATCAGAATTAAAGAAGGACAAATTTAATATTTATAATATTAATGGTAATATAGTTCCTATTAATGATGAAAAGTATTATTATGTTTATTTTGATGTTACTCATTATAATTTAGATAAAGATAAATACTTAGAGAATAAGAAAAATATTTATTTAAATAAATTTGAAAAATACGAGTTTGGTGAAATGTCTAACATTGTTAATTATGTAAAAGAGTATGATTATTTAAAAGATTATTTAACGAAGAAAAGTTATTATTTTTATATAATTGATAAAAATGGTAAAGAATATAATACGCGTGATATTTTGAATAAAGATTTTGATTTTAAGACATATATACCAGAAGAATGGATGAGCTTAGGCAAATATAAAACAATAGAAAGTCTTGTTGATAATGCATTTTTAGTATATAGTGATGAAGTGGAATTTTTGGATAGACTTGTTATTTTAGATGATGAATATATGAATTTAAAGTTCAAATATAAAGGTAAGACTATTGAAGTTGGTAAAGATTATTTTGAAAAAGCGAATATAAGAAAAAGATTATATAAATAGGAGAGTTAATATGGAATATAATAATAAAGAAATAAAAAAAGAAGGCGTTATTTTAAATATAATAATAGCTATTTTAGTTATAGTCATAGTTATATTTGGAGGATTAATCGTTAAAGAAAGATTCTTTGATAAGGATTCAAAGGAAAAAAATCAAGCTATAGAAATAAAGAAATATGATGAAGAAGTTAAGATTGATGCATCACTTGCGACTCAACCTTTAACAGATGCATATATAGAAGGATTAGATAATTTTAAAATTACTGCAGATTATTCAAATACAGATCCAGCTTATACAAAGTTAATAAATAAAGAAGTTGATTTAATTGTTGTAACTGAACCAAGTAAAGAAGAATTAGAAAGAGCCAAAGAAGCTAATGTAGAACTTGATGTTATTCCAGTCGTTAATGAAGGTTTTGTATTTTATACTAATGTAAATAATTCTGTTAATGATTTATCTTTAGAACAAATTCAGAAAATTTATACAGGAGAAATCAGTAATTGGAAAGAATTAGGTGGAGAAGATGCGGCAATAATTGCTTATCAAAGACCTGTAAATAGTGGAAGTCAAACTGGTATTTTATCACTTGTAATGAAAGATAAAAAAATGAAAGAACCAACAACAACTGAATATGTAGAATCAATGGCAGGTATTATAGACGTTGTATCAAATTATGATAATGGAAAAGAAGCAATTGGATATTCATATTATTACTATGCAACAGCAATGTATGGAAATGATAAAATGAAGTTCTTTAGTGTAGATGGAGTATTTCCAAATCATGATACTATTAAGAATTCATCTTATCCTTTAATTACAGCTTATTATATAGTTACTTTAAAAGGAAATGATAATGAAACAGTTAAGGCTTTAAAAAATGCTATGTTATCTAATAGAGGACAAAAAATAGCAAGAAATGCTGGATATGTTGAATTGGGAGATTAGAATCTCTCTTTTTGTTTATTGACTTTGATATATAAAAAAGTTACAATTAATAAAGAATATGATATAGAATAGGAGAAATGTTATATGGCATTAGGAAGTCAAGAGTTAGCTCAAATTAAATCTTATCAAGAGCATATAGCTAAAGTATGCAAAGAAGAGTTAAAAGACGAATACAATACTTTTCAATATGTTACAAAAAATTTAGGTGTTTGGGCAGATGAAACAGTAATAGGATCAGAATTAAAAAAAGATATGGAAGTATTGACAAAAGGTATTAAAGCTTTAATTAGTTTAACAGAAAGTTTAAATGAAGATGTTGCGGTTTTAGTCGAAGAACAAGAAAATGTAAATAGGGGAATGGATGCGGCATATAATTCGCTTCGTTCTGAAAGAGTTTTAAGTCCTATGAGAACTTTTGATAAAACGGAAGTTCTTGATACTAGCGATTCAGTATCTAAAATGGTTGAATCTCAATTTAAAACAGGCGTTTTGAAATCTGCTCCTTTAGAAAGTCTTCAAAAAACAGAGTCGAAGCCTTTTGATAATAGTTTTTCAGCAATAGGACATATAAGGTAGTAGAAGGAGTGAAGATAAATGGCAAATTTTAGTGCAAATGAAATAAAAAGACAAGCTGATAGGATTGATGTACAAACAGAAAAGTTCATTGAGTCTTGTAATAGTATTATTAAAGATTTAGATGTTTTAAAAGATTTAGTTAATTCAGAAGATAGTGATTTATCAAATTTATTATTTACTCTTGAAACTGATTATCAAATTGTTCATGGCAGTGTAGAAAAAAAATTCAAACAATTATCTACTGCAATGAATAACTGGGTAAAGAAGACTATTGAAAATCAAAAAGCTTTAGAAGAAAAACTAAAGAAACGTGAACAAGATTTTGAAGATGTTGTAAGTATGATAAATATTTTAGATAAATAATAGCAAAGAAAAGAGCTTTGGTATTTATTAATTAAATAAGTATGGAGGCAAATATGGCATTAACTATGGAACAGGTAGAAACAATTAGGTCTTTATCATATAGAGTAAGTACTAATTGTGAAGAAATTAATAACAATCAATTAGATCTTTTAAAAGATATAAAAAAGAATATTGAACCATTTTTAGAAGATACAGAAATTGGAAATATGTTGGAAGACCAATTAAATGATATAAGTTTAGAAATAGAAGATTTAGTTGAAAAAACGAAAAATAATTGTAAAAAAGTTAATATATTTGCTGATAGTCAAAAAGAGATATTATTAGCTCAAAATAATTAATATAATATTTGTGAAAAGAAGTTAATTGTCATCTTATTTGACATTAACTTCTTTTTTAGTTTATAATTATGGCACGTAGGTGAGATTATATGAAAATAGAGTCTGTAGAGTTAAAGAATATGGCAGTTAGGACTAGTCAGTATCCTGAGGATAATAAGAATGAGTTTTTATTAGTTGGGAGAAGTAATGTAGGAAAAAGTTCTTTTATTAATTCAATAGTATCACGTAAGAACTTTGCAAGAACTAGTGCAACACCTGGTAAAACACAAACATTAAATTTTTATTTAGTTAATGAAAATTTTTATTTAGTTGATGTTCCAGGATATGGATATGCATCTGTTAATAGAGATACGCAAAAGAAATTCGGTTTAATGATTGAAGAATATTTAATTAATCGTAAAAATCTAAAAAGAGTTTTTCTATTAGTTGATTTTAGACATAAGCCAACAGAAGATGATTTACTTATGTATAACTTTATGAAATATTATAATTTAGATGTAACAGTAGTGGCTACTAAATATGATAAAGTTGGACAAAAAGATAGAGCTAAATGTGATAAAGCTTTGAGAGATTCTTTTGAACTTAAAGATAATGATAATATAGTATTATTTTCATCAGTTACTAAAAAAGGTAAAGAAGAAATTTATGGAATTATAAAAGATTGCTTAGAAGATAAGTAATCTTTTATGTATTAGGAATGAAATGATGGTTATTATGAAAAGCTATAGTATATTTAAAGTAATATATTTATGTTAAGGAGAACTTTTTAAGTTTTTTAAAAATAGAAGAGCAAGTTTACTATTTTGGAATCTTGTGTTAAAATACATACGGAAAAAGGAGGGGTATATATGAAAAAAACTGTATGTTTAATAGGTAGACCTAATGTAGGGAAAAGTACTATATTTAATAAGTTAATAAAAGAAAAAAAATCTATAATATTAGATACTCCTGGGGTAACAAGAGATAGAATTTATGGAGATGTAACTTATGAAGATAAGACATTTTTACTTATAGATACTGGTGGAATTGATTTGGGAGAAGGGGACTTTAATAAGGATATTAAAGCTCAAGCAGAGATTGCTGTTAAAGAATCTGATGTAATAGTATTTGTTTGTGATGGTAGAGAAGATTTAACAAGTAATGATTTATATATTCGTGATATGTTAATGAAAACTGATAAAAAAGTAATTGTTGCATTAAACAAACTTGATAATGTAAAAATGCAAGAAGAAAGAATATATTATTTTTACGAATTAGGATTTGAATATGTTATTCCAGTATCAGCACTTCATAGTTTAGGATTTACTGAATTATTAGATGAAATTACTAGTGGATTTACATATACAGAAGAAAAGCCAGATACTACTTTAAAATTTTGTGTTATTGGAAGACCAAATGTAGGTAAGAGTAGTTTAGTTAATGCTTTATTAAATGAAGATAGAGCAATAGTTTCTAATGTAGCTGGTACAACAAGAGATTCTACTGATACTAAGTTTAGATATAATAATGAAGATTATATAGTTATAGACACAGCTGGTATGAGAAAACAAGGTAAGATATATGAATCAATTGAAAAATATAGTTTATTGCGTAGTTTAAAAGCAATAGATAGATCAGACGTATGTGTTTTAGTAATAGATGCATCTACTGGTATTATAGAACATGATAAGCATATAGCTAGTTATGCAATCGAAGCAGGTAAAGGTTTAGTACTTGTTGTAAATAAATGGGATACTATAGAAGATAAAGATAAAGCTATAAAAGAGTGGAAATTACTACTTCAAAATGAATTTCAATTTATGACTTGGGTTAAGATAGTGTTCTTATCAGCTTTAACTAAAAAGAGAATGCATACGTTAATGCCTGAGATAATAAGTGCTTATGAAAATAATAGAAGAGAAGTTAAGACGTCACTACTTAATAATGTTATTAATGATGCTACTAAGCTACATGAAGCACCTGGATATAAGGGTAAGAAGTTAAAGATATACTTTAGTAGTCAAACTGGTATGTGTCCTCCTAAATTTACTTTTAGATGTAATAATAAGGGATTAGTACATTTTAGTTATGAAAGATATTTAGAAAATACTATTAGAAATAATTTTGATTTTACTGGAACACCTATGGTATTGCAATTTAAAAATAGAGGAAGTAAAGATGAAGATGATGAATAATCATCTTTTTTTTGATATAATGGTTAAAGTAAGATAGTAGGTGATAGTATGGAAGAACAAAAAAAAGCTTTTGATTATGAGAATTTTCAATGTAAAAAAGTAGATATTAATTATTTACTAAGCCATTTAGAAGAATTTCAAATAAATGGTGTAGAAGTAGATCCAGAAATAATGATTCAAGATAGTAAAGTGGAGTTTTGTGATTATGAAAATCCTATAACTTTTTCAGAAGGTTTTTTCTATTCGAATACTTTATGTATTAATGGTCAATATTATAATGAAAATAGAGAAAAAATAGATGAGATGATATGTCAGGTTATAAGAAAAAATTCTAATGACTCTTTTCATGTAGGGAGTACAGTATTAGTAAGTGACAATATTATCCAAGCTGTTTATGATAATGAGAAAATAGAATCATTATCTTTAGGAAATAGAGAAGATATATATTATTTAGGAATGGATATTTATAATAAGTTAAATGGAACTCATGTAAAAAGTGTTCGAACTAATGGAGTATGTGAAGAGTTAAAAGAAAATTTTACAGAGTTTATTGGGTATAATGATGAAAGAAATTTAATAGGTTATTATAGATATCATGATTTGGTTTCTAATAATTCAATATTTTTAAGTGAAGCATTAAGTGCTGAAGAACTTTACAATTTAAAATATTTAAAACCCGATGCAAAATTAGAAATAAGATATCCACAATGTTTGAATATTGTAGAAATAGTAAATAGATTAAAAAAATTAGGTCATAAAGGAAGAATAAGAATTAATTTAGAAAATAAAAATGAATTTAATAAATATATTTTTGAGCATTTAAATGAATTAGGTGATATTTCAAATGTTATTGTTTGGGGAAGAAGTGATGAAATTGAATTATCAACTTATTTAAAATATGAAAAAAGATTGATAGAAATGATTGCACCAGCATTAAGTATGAGTCCATTTGAAAAATATTTATATGCATATAATATTGTTAAGCAATTTAAGGCATATAAGGAAAATGATAAAGATAAGCAAAGTGCAAGAAATTTATATAAAATATTGGATAATGAATTTATGGTTTGTGTTGGTTATTCGAATCTTTTAGGAGACTTGTTAGATAAACTTGGAATAGAAAACTATGATTATTCAGTGGCAATAGATGTAGGATTAGATTATGTTCCTAATGATGTTATAGTACTTCCTGAATACGTTATTAATCCTAGAACTAATGAAAAACAAGAAGTAAAAACAGAAGTTGGAAATCATGCCAGAAGGAAAATTAATTTAGTAGATTCGAAATATGGTATTGATGGATATTTCTTTGCTGATCCTACTTGGGATAATAATTTACAGCATGATACATATAACTATGCATTAATGACTGGCGATGAATATGTTGGAATAGATAGATATAATTATTTTTCAAGGCACTCTTCTTCTGAATTATTTTTTGTACATAGTTTAGAAGAATTTTATCAAAAATTAAATATATTGTTAGATAAAAATCCAAATCAAACTGTTCTTGACTATATTAGAAGTTTAATTACGGAATTGAAAGAATTAGATTTGATATTTTATAATGAAATGAAGGGAAAATATCCTGATATAGATTCATATAATTTAAAGAAATATTCTAAAGAAGAGATACAAAATATTCTTTTAGATTTAGGAGAAAGAATAATTGGTAAATCAAATAATTTTGTAAGTGGAGAGAAATACAAAGAAGCAATTGAAGTATTATATAGAGAGCAATATGGTATGGATCCAGATAAAATTGATGAAGCTGTTTGTGAAACGATAGAGTATAATAAGAAAAGACAAATGAAAGCATTTCCAACAAGATATAAAATAGATAAGAATGGAATGGAAGTTGTCATTTTAAACGGTGTCAATAAGTTTGATTTAGAAAATGAGAAAGAAATCAAAGTAGCTTGATTTGTTGACATTTTGCCTAAAATATGCTATATTATAGGCACTTAAGAGGGAGTAGTTCCACCCAAAGATGGTTTTAATAATCCGACAGGACGATTCTTAAATAATCCGGATTATTTTGTAAGTAGAACAAGACTTTTATGTTTAATACATAAGGGTCTTTTTTGATTCTTAAGTGTGGGAGGTTTATATGAAGTATTATGGTATGGATCCAACATTAGTTGAAATTTATAATATAAGAAATATTGAATCAATTAAATTGTGGGACTTAGTTTCTCATGATGAAAGTAATAAGAGAATTGTTATACCTGCATTTATGGTTATATATGATGGTGGTAAACAATTAAATTTATGTGCTAAAGATAAATATTTTGATATATTTGTTAAGAAAATAACTGAAGTTTATAGAGATGAAAAAAACAATATATTAGAAGATGCTTTAACAGATCCATTTTGTTTAAGTAGACATATAGAGATAGATGATTTTACAAAAAGTGTTTTAGAAAGTGGAGATTTAACTGTTGCAAATGAAATATATGGATTTTATAAAGATAAAGAAAGATATGAAGGAAGTTTATTTTATCAAGTAGATGAAGTTAAATCATTAGTTAAGATTATTCAATATCATATAAAAAGATTATTTGCTAATACAGATAGAAATGTAAATTTTAATGATGAATTTAGTGGATATAGAAATAATTATGTTATGAGTGGACAGATTGATGGGATAGATCAATATTTTCCATTTACATTTCAAAAGGTAGATAGTAATCATTATGAAATTTGGGTGAATGGTTTGGTAAATCAAAATTTACCAGTAAGAGTAGATGTTATATTCAAAAAAGATGAACTTGATGTGGTAGTAGAAATAGAACCTTATGAACTTAAAGAAGAATCAAGATATGTTATTACTAATGGAGTAGTAAAAAGTATTCATGATGCAACTAGAAGAGGAATAACAATAGGTTATAAGAATAATGACTTAGAAAAAATGGAGACTAATCCATTAGATAATATAGCTAACTTAGATGAAGAAGTTAATTTAGATTGGTTTATATTACCTTGGGGTGCAGTTTATGGATGTGCATCAAAGATTGAAGATGTAAGTGGTTATGAAAAAGTAATAGAAATTCATAATATGTATTTAGACGTATTTGATGGAGGATTCGTTAGAAAAGAATATTATTCTAAAAACTATAAAAGAAATAGAACTGTTAGTTTAAATGCACAAGATGTTGTGTTAGAAGAAATTAAGAAAAATATTTTAGGTATTAGTATAGATAAAGAAGGAAAGATATTTGTTGTTGAGACATCTTTTGATGAAGGAGATGTAAGTAATGACTTTTATAATGGTGCTTATGGAGGTAAATTCTTCTATCATGGATGTTATACTGAAAATGGTGTTTCTGGAATAGATAGAAAAAGATTAGTAACATTAAATAAAGAAAAAAATGTTTTAAATAATAGTGATTTAGTAAATAAATATAGAATACTAAAATTGGTAAAGGGTGAGTAGTATGGGATTATTTGGAAATCAAACTGAAGAGGAAAAGGTTTTAAAAAATTTAACAAGAGCTATTAGGAATGATAGTGGTTTAGGAAGTGAAGATAAAAATTATCTTATTGACTATGTTAATGATGTAATGAATGGTAGTAGAAATAATGATTTCTTTGAATTTGAATATTTAGTAAGAGCAATAACATCACTAGTAGAAAGTAAAGAAGATGAATATTATACAGCAGAATCATTGTTAACTAAGTATATTAATGTTGTAAAACAATTTTTACCAGAAGGAAGTCAAACAGAAGATTATAAAGCTGTAATGGAAATGATTATTAATAACTTTTATGGTAAAAAAGGATTTATAAATGAAAATTTATATGATGAAAAGTTTTATGCATTATTTCAAAATAGATATGATTATTTATATTTAATGAATATAATAAATAAAGATTATGAAATTAGACAATATGCTAGCAGAATATTTGATTATGCTGTGAGAGTTAGTCCTTATTGTGCAAATCAGGGAATATTAAAAAATGAATTATTATCATTTATTAATGGAGTAACAGATAATGGTTGGGATTTTGATAATTATATAGAAAAATCTTTACAAGAAGCTAAGAAAAGATGTGGTATTTATCCAATAGATGAGAAGACTTTAGCTGTTATTTCTATGGAAGCAGAGAAAGCTCAAAGCTTAGTTGAAAAGTTAAATGATATGAAGCAAAGAGTTGAAGAATATGAAGAAAAGGTTGGAACATTAACAGAAGAAGGAAAGCAAGAATTATTAACTACTATAAATACTGGTAGAGATGATATTGCAACAGCTATTAATAATGGTAAAAAAAGTATACGTGATATTTCAAGTAAGGGCAAAAAAGATATTAAAGAAGCTTCTGAATCTTCAATCAAGGAAATTCGTGAATATATTTCTAAAACAGAAAAAGAAATACAAGATGAATTGGATAAATATTTATTATCTTTAGAAGAAGCTTTGAAAGATAGTAGTGATCAAGTATTTAGAAGTATTTTGGAAGATGCTCAAAAAAGTATAAGAGATATTAAGTTAATGGCACAAGGAATGTCTAGAACAACAACAAATGAACTTATTAGAATTCAAAAAGCATCTGAAGAAAGTGTTGATAAGTTAAAAACTTATGTTGAAAATGAACCTCAATTAAGAGAGCTACTTAAGGGAGCTCAGGCTGATGATGCTATTAGAGAGGCTTTACTTAAATTTGGAGAGATGCAAAGTAGTGCAGTTGTTGCTACTACACAAGCAGTTGTAGCTCCAGTAGCAAAAGGTATGGTTGCACATTCTCAAGAAGTTGTTAGTTCTCCAGGAGTTGTAATACCTGGATGTGATAGATTAGTTGTACCAGCTAACTCAAGAGTTATTATTCCTGAAAATGGTGTATCTACAATTGTAATACCAGCTTTTGATGAATCAATACCTTTTGAACTTAGAATTGAGAAAATATTAGCAGAAAAGGAAAGAAGAGAAGCAAATGGTGAAATATTCCATGCTAGAACTGAAGAAATTATACGTGATATCTTAGAGGGTGACTGGTGTTACTTATGGGGACCAAGTGGTTGTGGTAAAACATATACTATTAAGCAAATTGGTAAATTAATTGGACTTGATATGGTTAATAATGGTAAGATAACCGATAAATACAGTATTATGGCTTATAATGATCCACATGGTAGATTTAGAGCAACACAATCTTTTATCGCACTTTATTATGGTAAGCTATTATTACTTGATGAGTTAGATAATGGTAATGTTGATACACAAGTTGTATTAAATGATTTATATTCAGAATTACATGATTATTTAGCAAATCCTGAAGAACAAAGATTTGTAACATTCGCAGAAGATATGACTGTTCCAGTTAATCCTAATTTTAGAATGATAAGTGCTGGTAATACTTCTGGTGAGGGTGAAAATGAAGCTTTCTCATCTCGTGGTAAGATGGATGAATCAGTACAACAAAGAATGACACCAATAAGATTCTGGTATGATAATAGAGTAGAACAAAGAATATTTGGCTCATATGAAAATTGGTATAATGTGTTTGTTAACTTTAGAAAAGCTTGTGATGATTATGCTAAGCGTGAAAATCTTGATACACCAGTTGGTATAGTAACGACAAGAGATGCATCAGATATAGTAAGATATATTGGACATAATAGTAAAAAAGTTGATCAAGTATTATCTGAAAAATTTGTTCAAACTAAGAGTGAAGATTACTTAAAATTCATTATGAATAAGTTTAAGGAATACTATCAAATTAATAGAATGCCTAATGAATTTGATATAAATGATAGATTGGGCGATGTAAGAGAAATTGATATAGCTAAAAAGTTAATATTGAAGTGTAATACAAGTAAAGAAAATAGATAATTAGGAGGTGAAATATGTCTGCAAAAGAAAATCAATTGAATTTTTCTGATAATATTTTTGAACCAGAAAAGATTAAAGTAGGAAGAAATAATTATCAACTTTATAGAGCAAGATTTAATAATTTATATGCTTTATATAAGTATTTAAAAAGTAATCCAGAAATTAATCATGATGTTTTTTATAAATTATCAAGTGTAAAAGGATCGTATGATTTTGCAGGTAAACCTTATGAAGAAGCTTTAGAGGATTTGATTGGAGAAGTTGATCCTGGGTATGAAGAATTTTTAAAGTTACAGAGTGATCTTAATAATGCTAAAAAGGGAAAAGTTCATAAATTTAGATTGGTTAGAACTGTTGCTGGTGGACATTTAAATATTCCAGCTTATTGTGCAGGTAATCCTCTTTGCTATGAAACAGAAGAAAGAGTTTCAAAGCCTAAATTTATTAGAATACATGTTTCTTTATCTTACTATTGGGGTACTTCTAAAAATCAAGTTTTACATAGAGCAATAATAATTACTAATATCATTAAGGCTTTAGAGAAGGCTGGATACAGTGTTGATTTAAATACTTTTGAGATGAGTCAAGAAGGAAATGAATTAATATATATAATTGTTCAAATAAAAAAACATGGAGGAAGACTTAATATGAGTGCTTTATATAAGACTTTATGTCATGTTGAATTTTTAAGAAGAATATTATTTAGGTTATTAGAAACTATGGATGTTGAAAATAGTTGGTGTGAAGGATACGGACAGACTTGTAGTGAATCTTTTATAAGAAAAGCATTGAAATTAGGTAATAACGATATTTTCTTTGATCAACCAAGAGAAATGGGAATCTATGGAGACGACTTAGCTGATGATTTTGAAAATGCGATTAAACATTTAAATTTAGAGGATAAGATAAATGTTGAAAAAGCTAAAAGAGAGTTTAGAGAAGATACAAAAGTTCTTAGTAAAAAGAGATATTAAAAAAAGAGAAAATTAGTTTTTCTCTTTTTTTTAGTTAAATTATGAAAAAAGTTTTTTAACCTTTTATTTTTAGTTAAAAGATGAGAATGACTTAG
>CAJTLN010000005.1 GCA_910577505.1 uncultured Bacilli bacterium | reverse complement strand
TCACAAAAAACATATTTTAACTATCAAAGACAACTTAAAAAACTAATTTATATACTATCCCAATATTTTTCTCTAAGTCATTCTCATCTTTTAACTAAAAATAAAAGGTTAAAAAACTTTTTTCATACTTTAAACAAAAAAGAACTTAACTTAAAGTTCTTCATCCAAAACCTTCTCCTCGTAAGAAATATCATAACTGCTAGGCCCCTTTATACATTTACCATCTATATCAAATCTTGAAGCATGACAAGGACAATCCCATGTTTTTTCTGCTTCATTAAATAACAAAGTACATCCCATATGAGGACAATTACTCAAAACTATATGTTCCTGTTCACCATCATTATAAATAGCAACATTTTTTCCATTTCTAATTTCAAAGCTAACACTTTCAGGATACCACTTTTTATTTTTAACAATTTTATTTTGAAAAAAACTTTTCATACTACTTCCAATATTTGTAAGATAACTATCTATATCTGAAATAACATTAACTCTAAGTGGATCAAATAACTTCTCATATTCATTCTTTTTTCTCAAAATCATATCGCTTAATATCATTCCAGCTAATACACTATTAGTCATTCCCCATGTATTATAACCAGTACCAATTAATAACCTATTATTTTTCTTTTCTAATCTACCTATATATGGCATCTTATCAACAGTAATCATATCATCATTTATCCATATATATGACGGATTTAAACCTAGATACTTTGCTTCTCTAATAGTACTATCCATATTCTTCTTAACATTTATATCATTACATAAATTATGTGAATTACTTAAATAAATCATATAATTTTTATTATCACTTCTATGATATCTAATTGATTTACATGGCAAATTATTTGTTATCATAGTTTCATTCCTATATTCATCTACTAAAGAAGCTGTTACATAAGATTTCTCCGTATATACTTTTAAAGGTATCATATATGGTTTCAAAAAAAATGGATAATGAGATGCAACTACTACCTTTTTAGCTCTAATTTCGTATTTATCTGTAAAACATAAATATCCATTCTTTACTTTCTTAATATTTTGAACTCTCGTATTTTCGTAAACCTTAACTCCTTTTCGTTGACAAATTCTTTTTAAATTATACATATATTTTACAGGATGAAAAACATAAGTATCGTCAACTGAAATAGCATATTTGCATTTTAAATCAATATCTACTTTATCATGTTCTTTTACTTTAATTCCCATTTTCTTCAATATGTATTTCTCATCTTCTATCTTACTAATCTCATCTTTATCATCAGTAAATACATATGAAGTAACTTTATCTAAATCACACTCTATTTTCTCTTTATTAATAATACTTTTTATCTTTCTAATAGCCACTCTTTGCGATTTTAAATACATCTTAGCAACATCAAAATTATAATATTTCTCTAAATCAGAATATATTGTTTCTTGTAAATAATTAATCTTACCAGTTGTCCTTGAACTAACTCCCATTCCTATTCTTCCTTGTTCAACTAAACAAACCTTTAACTTAGATTTACTTAAAAAATAAGCAGTATTTAAACCAGTCATTCCTCCACCAATTATTAATACATCACATTTAATATTCTTATTTAATTCTTTTATACTTTTCTCTTCTATATCATTAACCCAAATACTTTTATTCTCCACAAGTAATCACCATTATTAGTATGTCCAATTTACCAATTTTCAAACAAAAAACTGCCATAAGCAGTTCTATAAAATATTCAATATATCTTCTAATTTCTCTATAACATATATTGGTTTATAATCATCACCTAATATCTCTTTATTTTGATTAAACCAACAACTATCTATATTTGAATTCATACCACCCTTTACATCAGTTTTTAATGAATCTCCAACAATCAACATCTTACTTTTATCTTTGAAATTTAAGAATTCCATCATCTCTTCAAAATATATTACATCTGGCTTAGTAACAGTATTTTTTGTCATATCAGCAGAAAATACATAACTTATAAAATCACTACATCCAATTTTTTCAATTTTAGTATACACGGCCTGTCTCGGTCCATTCGTTGCAATAACCAATTTATAATTTTTAGAAAGTTCACTCAAAACCTTACTAGCTCCCTCAACTTCTACTACAACTTCTTTCAAACTATTTAAAAATAAATCATTAATTTTAAAAGCTTCTTCTATTCCGATACCATTATCAAAATACTTAACATATCTTAAACTTTGAACATATTTAACAAACATATCATGTTCAAATTTATATTCATCTGGTACAACAATCAACCCAGCACTATAATCTAACCAAAACTGCTTATCCAACTCATACCATTTATGAAATCCATCTTCGCTATATTGTAGTCCCTTATATTCCATCATTTTAGTATATGCATATCTAACATTCTCTAAATTATCAATTAATGTATCATCCATATCAAAAATAATATATTTATACTTCTTCATAAAACCAACTTCTTCTTTATTTATTATATCTAAAATACCTAATAAATATCTACCTAAATTTGCTAAAAAAACCATCTCCAATTATAATATGTCATGTGATTGCTTATGAAAAGAAAAAATATTGAACAAATAAATAGATTATTTCCTAATAGATTCCCAGAAACAAGTGGTTCAGAATCTTTAATATTCTATTTAAAGTATGTTGTTTATAAAGAATTCAATCCCAATACACCCATAGAAACTCTAAAAAGAAAAGAATCAAAATTATTAGAACTAGAGCAAAACTCAGCACTTCAAAAATATTATCCTAAAATTCTTTACTTAGTTGATTCTCTATTAAATGAATATATTAGAGGTTATATAATGAAACCAGCTCGTGGTAGAGCTATTAGCCGTGAAAATCTAAGTTTTGAATTAAAAATAAAAGCTTTAAATAATTTAAGAAACATATTAGGTATATTTAGAAATAATGGTTATCTTTATTTAGATATTAGACAACCTAACATAAGAATTGATTCTAAAGAAAATCCAATTTTATTAGACATTGATAGTGTTTTACAAGTTGATAATCCAAAGTTTGATTGTATGCCAACTGATATAAAAAAATATATCGAAAATGGTGGACAAGTTAATACTAATACACAAATATTTATGTTCAATATTTTCTCTCAAGATGCACTAAAGTTAAATGAAAATATAGTTGATCAGACTGGTGCTAGAATTCTAAGAGAAATTAATTCATATTCCTGTGACTCTGCAGTTGACCATGAATATCTAATAGATTATGTAAAAAGAAGATAAAGGTGATAAAAATGTTAAATCGAAAAGTTTCTATATTATTAAAATATTATCCAGACGATTACATTACTCGTGGTTCAGAAGGAGAAATATATGCAACAAATGAGGGAGTATATAAAAAATTTGCATGGAATGTTTCAATAAAAAAGAGAAATAGAAAAGAACAATTACTTTTATTTTTAACTGAAATAGAAGAATTAAAACCTTACTACCCAGAAATAAGATACCTTGTAACTTCTCTGCTTAATTTATATATAAAAGGATATGTTATGAAACCTATTATTGGTGGTGAACTTGATTCTTCTGCATATCTAATAGAAGAAAGATTTAATGCTCTTCTTGAACTAAAAAGAATATTAGCACTATTTAGAAAACATGGTTTATTATACTATGATATACGTCGTCCGAATATCAAGCTAGATAGCAACCATAATCCGATTATACTTGATATAGATGGATTACTTTTTGAAGGTGAAAAACTTGATGCTACTCCTTATTACATCAAAAAATATATTGCAAAAGGTGGAAAACTTGATATCCATGCTCAAACTTTAATGTTTAATAGATTCACTCAATTATGCTTTCAATATAATGAATTAGAACAAGAATTTATTTATGATAAAGAAGGAAAGAAAATAATGACTGATTCTGTAAAATTTGATTCTGCCTTTGACCATGAATATTTATGTGACCATATGACTTTAAAAAAACAATTATAGAAAGGTGATACTATGAAAAGCAGAATATTTGTTCCTAATAAAGGAGTTTCAGTTGATTTTGGAGAATCAAAAATATATACTATAAGTGATGGAATTTATAAAGAATTTAAAGACAACATTTCTCTTGCAACTAGAAGAAGAAAAAAAGAACGATTAATATATCTTAGTCAATTTAATAATCTAAAAGAATATTATCCAGAAATAGAATACTTTGTTGAATGTCTATTTGGATTATATATTAAAGGATATGTTATGCAAGAAGTTCAAAGCACACAATTATATTATTCAGGATTCGCTAAAGAAAAGCTTGATATCTTACATAAAATAAAAGAAATACTTTCGTTATTCGAAGACATAGGTTTACGATATTACGATTTACATACTGGAAACGTTGTTTTAAATAAAAATAAGCTTCCAATGTTTTTTGATATAGATAGTATTTTATACATTGATGAAACAAAACCAGATATCAAACCTTTCGGTTTCGACTATTACGAAATTTATGGTGGTAAACTCGATAAGAAATTCCAATTAATTAAATTTAATGCTCTAGTTCAGTCAATATTAGCTTCAGTACCAAAAGGACACTTAACATATGATGAAATAGGTAATGAAATGATAAATTGCCAATTAAATATTTATAATCCAAATAGTATTTTTGCTAATGAAGATTTACTTGAACATGTAACACTAAGTAAAAAAAGGAATGATTAAAATGAAAAAAATAAATAATGAACTAATAAAATACATGGAAGATAACATTTTCCCTATTTATGACACTTTTGATAAAGGACACAATCTTGACCACATATTCGCTGTAATCGAAAGAGCAATTAATATTTATAAATCTCTAAATAATCCAAAAATAGATATTAACATTGTCTATGCTTCGGCTGCTCTACACGATATTGGTGTCAAAGTTGAAAGAAAAAACCATGCCCTTCATTCAAGTGAATTTGTTTTATCATGCCAAGACTTAAGAAATTTTTTCACTGAAGAAGAAATAACAATAATAGCAAATGCTTGCGAAGACCACTCTACTTCAAAAGGTATTGTTCCAAGAACGATATATGGAAAAATTGTCTGTGATGCAGATAAAGATAATGATGTCAATATTTCACTATTACGTGCTTATGAATTTACAAAAAAATATTATCCTAATTTTACTGAAGAACAATGTCTAGATAATGTTTATGAACAGTTATATTTAAAATTTGGTCCAGAAGGAAAAGTTAAATTTTATGTTGGAGCTCCAGAACAACAGGAATTTCTACAAACTATGCAATCTCTTGCTCTTGATAAAAATCTCTTTATCAAAAAAATGAATGAAGTAATAAACAATAAATATCATTCTAATTTAAAAAAAGTTCAAGATTGATTACTTAAAAGATGCACTATAGAATAATTCTATAATGCATCTTTTATTTTAAACATTTATCTAATATTTTTAAAAACTCATCTTTGCTTAATTTACTTAAATCCTTATCAAAAGCTAAAGATGTATTAGTAATATCTTTCTTCATCCATCTATACGGAATAAAAGTATTCATCTCATCTTCACTTTTAAATTTAACTTCTACTCTATTTAATCCCTCATAATCACCATAATAACTCTTAATAGAAATTCTCTCATCATCTAAATACAAATAACTATCTCTAATTATTTTTTTATGAGATTTATCTTTCAAAGAATTAAATTCTTCCAAACTAATCTTTACTTTTAAAATAACTTCATTATTATCATCTAGTTCTTCTTTTTCTAGTACTTCATTCTTCTTTTGAATACGTAAATTATTATTAATATAATATCTTTCATATCTAAGAGGACTTGATAAATTTAAACTATCTAAATTATTTACAATATATCTCTTAGTCAATCTTCTAATCATAAAAAACAACTCCATCCATATGTTTCTTATAAAATGGTGTATCTATATACATTTGTCTTATACTAACAAAATCTGCTTCTGCAAATTCTTTACACTTAACTAATATTTCTTCATTATTATCTTGATTTAAAATATATCTTCTAATTTCTTTTTCACTTTCTTTAAAATAAAATATTACTTGATCATCTACATAATATTCATTCCAATAACCGACTTCTAAATTTTCAACAATAAACTTTTTATATTCTAATTCATACTTTTTATCAAAAGTAATTTCATAATCACCATCATCAGGAACTATATCAAACTTTGTTGCATCAAGATTCTTGATTTTATCACCAATTCCCATCACATAACTATAACATTTATTATAACCATTATTATAATAGTCCCAAAAATACTTAGTTGTATCTAGCATTTCATCATAAGGCAAATCATCTTTTCCATACACTTCATATCCTAAAGATTTACCTTCCTCATTACATCTAAGTTCTCCATTTACGTAAGTACATTGATATAACAAAAATAACCAATTAACATCTTTGCCTGTTCTAGAGTCATATTTATTTTGTAATATTCCACCTATAAAATTATCAATACTTATCTCCGCAGACGAACCAACTTCTTCTCTTAACTCTCTCATTAATGCATCTTTAAATGTCTTATCATATTCTTCAACAGCTCCACCAATTTCTGCTAATTTTCCATTTCCGTCTCTTGATTTTGGTCCTCTTCTTTGAAATATTACATTTCCGTCTTTATCAAATAGCATCCCAATAACTGCACATCTATATTCAGGAACATCGTCAAAATTACAAGCAATATAATTTCTTAAATCACTTTCTAATTCAAATTCTTTTTTTAATAATAACCTCATCCTAATCACCTATATTTATAATACTCTAAAATTCTTTCAAAAAAAAGAAAAAGCACATAGTACTTATTTCATATTCTTTAAAATTTCTAAAATTTCATAATAAACAGTTACACTTCCTGTATTACTAATAGAATTTTCTTTTTTAACAAAATCACTTATCTAACTTAAAACTAAATCTATATTATCTTTATTTATACGCTCCTTAATCAATTCTAAACAAGTATAAATATCCCACCTGGTGCTGAAGGACTATCTATACTCACTATTTCAGCATCTTCTGGTATCTCTACATCATAAATAGTATCTCCTATTAGCTCCCGAGATATTACCAAACATAACTTTACAATACTTTTTCATAAATATCTCCTTTTAAAATTATATAATACAAAAATCTACACATTATTTTTCGTGTAGATTTTTAATTAAATATCTTACTTTCTTTTTTGTAGATTATATCCTCTTACATCGAAATCACTTAATATATCAACATCTCGAGAATATACATCGACATCTAAATTTTTATGATTTGCTTTTTCTTCAGTATAATTTATATCTAAATTATCTTTATTGGAAACTCTATTTCCCTCTGCTAACAAACGAAAAACAAATTTAACATCATCACGATGTATACCAAAGTAAGAAGCAATTTTAGAAAGATCACAATTTCTTAACATTTGAAATAAACCAACTAACTCATGCTCCAAAGCTTTCTGTTCTGATAAAGATTGTTTTAACTCAGTCATTCTTTTATATGCTTCTTCTTTTTCTGCTGATAAAGCATGACTATTTAACAATTTAGATACTTTCTTATCTTCCGCTTTCATCTTTTTTTCTAATTGCAATTGACGATAACTATAAAAACTATATTTAGAACCCAAGATATTAAAAAACATAACTAACTCACTAAAAGTCCAATTATTTAAATTATTACCATAACTTACTATTTTAGAAATATAATCAAAAGATGAATAAAAAGTTCTTAAACATTCTTCAACTGTATGAGTACCACTAAAATAATATGAAGATAAATCTTCTCCCCTAGAAATAATAATATCCCTTTCTCTATCAACAAATGAATGAACTTGATTAGGTGTCAATTTAAATTCCTTTGTTAATCTTAAGAATACTTCTTCCTCAACGCCTATATTAGATTTAACTTCAATTTTACCTGGAAAAACTGATGCATAAACTAACTTAGAAGTTGGAACCTTTTTTGCTGCTATCATAAAAGTCCCCCTTAACAACGTGAAACATATTATATACGAAAAAATTTATAAAGTCAAAATTAATAGTTCATTGTTCTTGTTCTATGATATGGTTTAATCATTTTACTCTTATCTTGTCCCAACAACCATATAAAATCATTTACATTTATTCTTGTAACATCTGAGTTCAACTTTTTATAAATATAATCAATAACAACAATATCATTTGCTCTTATTTCTATTTCTTTCTCTGAACCACTAGGAATTAAAGTCATACTATCAACTAAACTAGATAACTCTTCATTAAATTCTAGCATCCCTAAACATCTCATTACTTGTGGTATCTTATAATCAGCACATCCAACTAAATGAGATAAATCTACATCAATTTTACCAACTAACTTCTTAACATTTAATATATCAGATGTAAATAATTGAGCCTTTTTATAAAAATATATTTTTTCTCCTTTATATTCACTAATATCTTCAAAATAATTAAAATTATCAATAATATAATCAAGTAATGTTACATCATCATTTATATCCTTTATTTGATTATAAAAATCCCCCTTAATTGATTTCAAATATTTGCTCATTTCTACAAAACAATCATATCTTTCTTCTACCAATGGTATATCAACATTTCCCTTTAACATAATTCTAAATTCTTCATAAGACATATCATAATCCATACCTTTTTTAAAATTTTCAATTAATGCATAAACAAGACCAAAAGATCCATCAGTTTTCTTACCATTAAGAGTCTCTAATTCCCATTTAGGATCTCCCCAAAAGCAACACAAACCAATAGTATGATAAACTAATAAAAAATTAATTATATCCCTAAGTTCCATATCAAGTAAACCAAAAGGATTTGATTCCATCCAATACTTAGTACTTTTTATATCATTATTTTCTATAATATTATCTATTACATCATAATTAATTTTTACATATTTAGAATTTTCACTAACATATTTAGTTGACTCTTCTATTCTTTTTAAAATATTACTCATCTTAACACTACCTCTCCTACTCATTTTAACACATAAATAAAAAAGCTTAAATTCTTAAGCTTCTTTTTTATCTTCTTTTTTATACTTAATAAACCTATCAATACCATTCCTAGCATCTATAACTTGATCATCCATAATTGACTCACTAAGTATATCATAATATTTTCTCTTTTCTTTAGATAACAATGCTCTACCTTTAATATCAACATTTACACCTAAATCCTCCATCAAAGAAATTTTATCGTTCTTACCCATAAGAGCTAAAAACTTCTCCATTTCTCCTTTTTTATAAGCTTCTAAAAATTTATCTTTTCTTTCGTTATTTAACATCTTATTAACAGAGTTTAATTTTAAAACCATTGAATTATAATTTCTTTCTAAAGCCATTAAATACAAACCAACTCTAATTGATTCATTAACATTTTTTAACTTATTTAATAACATCCCAATATCATAATCAAGTGCTACAAACTCTTCTAATAATTCTTGCATTGCTGTAATTAAATCTTTACCAAACAAATCATTAATAACTTTATTATTCATCTACATCTATTCCTATATTTAACATTTTATTTACTATATCAATATCAATATCTTCTCTAGAAATATTATTTGGTAAACTATTCTCACTTAATTTATCATTAAAGTCTAATAAACATAATGGTTTAAAAAACTGTTCATAACTTTTCTTACCAAGTGCACCACAATACAATACAAAGTCTTCTTCTTTAGCACCATTTTCTTGAAAAACAATAGCTTCTAATGTTACATCAAAATAATAATATTCATTATCTATTAAAACTAAATTAGATACATAAAATTGACCATCTTCAGACTTAGTTGCAACATTCAAAACATTCATTCCAACTTTTTTCAAGATTTCGCTAAATACATATGAATTTATAATACTATCGAAATCTCCATTGACTAATCCATGATATAATTCATTCTTAGTAACACTATCACCTATTTTAAAATCAGTATCTTCATAATCATCATTCATAGCCAAATAAGCTTGTAGTTTACAAGCATTCAACAACTGTACAGAAGGATCATCAGTTAATTTTAAATCAATCTTATCTATAATTGTACGAATACGATCTTCTATTTGAAAATTAATACCCATATCTCTTATATTAACATTTAAATCAACATTTTTCTTTTTACTTAATCTCAAATTAGATTCTATGCACATTTTATCTTTATTATTAACTGATACTAAATAAATATTATCTCCTTTACCTAAATAAGAAACAATACTTTTAACAATTCCTCTCATATTACTACTTATAATTAGAACCTCATCACCTATATTAAATTCAGTTTGTTTTATCTTATCCATACATATCACCTATTTACATTATTTTTTAAAGCCAAGAATACATCTGAATAAATATTCTTCATATCTTCATAAAATTCTTGTAATTTAAATTTCTGTGTATTATACCAACTAGGGCCTTCTATATCTTTATCATTAAACTTTTCTATCCATTCTTCAGATATTCCAAGTACAAAACTATAAGCCAATACATCATACAATAAATTTTTATTATTCTTTAATTCATTATTAATAAACTCATCATCACATTTTTTTAATAATTCCTGATAAGCTTTTATCTTATAAAGCATTTTCTTTCCATATCTTGTTCTATTACTTAAACAACTGCTTATAATAGCAATAACTAGCATACTAAATATTCCCAAAACATAAGAAATAATAAATAAATTACTTTGCAAAAATGCAGAATAAGATGTTAAAACTATTGGTATAACAATTAATATTAATGATACTAATATATATAATAATTTTTCTAATGGTTTTTTATCATTAAATAAATTTATAAACATTATTACATATCCGATTCCACTAACAATAATATTAAATAGAATAACATCAGGTTTATATTCTATTAAAAGACTAATAACATTTATAATAAAGATATTTATAATCATTAACATAAATACAATTTTATAATTTAATAAAGGTCTTATAAATATCTTTTTCTTTCTCTTAGAATCATCCAAATCTAAACAAATTTTTTCTCTTATATCCGAAAATGATTTTATTATCTCATTCTTACTTAATACTTTCTTTTCTTTAAATAATTCTTCTATAAAAGTTTTTTCTACTCTATCATTTCCTCTATATTTTTTTACATATTCAATTTTATAATCTTTTTTAGTTTTGCTTATTGTTATATAGCCTTTATTAGCTAACCAAAAAACCAATGAAGCAATATCTTTATCTTTTACTTCTCCTTTATATAAAAAACCTAATTCTAAGCTATTTATTTCTTCATTAAAACATATATCTCCATTATATTTTTTATTTTTATAAACAATTATATTTACAATCAAAATAACAAAAGCTACTATCATATATATAACTGGTAAGATAAAAGATAAAATAGTATATACATTTATATTATAATTACACTCTTTAAAATAATTATTTTTTAAAATAATATTAATTGCATAATAAGTATTAGGATTTATATCTCCCTCAATCTTTCCACTTATAATATTATCTTTTACTTCATATTTTACATTATCAATTAAAATACCATTATTATCAACAAATCTTATATTTGATTCATCAAATTCTTTTGGCATTTTAATTTCAAATTCTAATCCAGTTATTTTCTGCTCAAAACTATTAGATAGATAAAATACAAATTCGTCCTTAGAATTTAATGTATCCTTGCCTACATCATAATCATATTTTATAACATAGTTTTTCTTAGTATTAACCTTATCAAGTTTACCTATTTCAAAAATGCGCATTCCATTATCTATATTTAATTCATAATAGTCTTTTATATCAATATTACTAATCAAAATTCTTTTATTAACTTTTGTATTATCTCCTCTTATATATCTAAGTCTTAATGGAAGTTCTTTCTTTATTGGAAGAACATTATTTTTAAATACAGCTAAAAAAGTTTCTTCAACATTATATATATTATTTTCATTAACATTAACTTTTATCCTATAATTTTCTAAATAATAATAATCTTGTTTTACTTTATCAATCAATTCTATATCAGTAACAAAATCAGCAGAAATGGAATAATACTTAATTGCATCTATATTATAATTAACATCTTTTTGATAAATATCTACATTATATAAAGAACTATTACCAGATGAAACTTTAATTAATTTACTTATTCTATCTAATAATATTTTATCTTTATCATAAATATTAATAGTTATATATACTTCAATATCTTCTGGATAGTCATTAATATAACTACCAACAAAAGACAAACCAGGACTACCTGTTGAGTGCATATTAGAATATTTAGTAACACCAAAATTCATTATGTAAGAATCTCCAAAGTCATACTTTTCTAATAAATTAGATATTGGAAATATTTCTGATTCAAATTCTTCTGCAAATACCATAACAGGAATTACTAATATTACAACAAAACATATTAAAAATTGTAACACTTTTTTCATGTTAACCAACCCACTATCCTATTATTAAATTATACCAAAATATATATATGAAATCAATTTATTACAAAATAAAAGAGAAAAGCATTAATCTACTATTTCTCTTCTTTCTTAACTTTAAGTAATGTCATATAAAATATTCCCAATGCAAAAGTAATAATACTTACTATCAAAGGCAATACATACCCTACAAAATTTCTTTTAGGAGTTACATTTTCATAATTCTTATTATCATAATATAGAGTAATCTTTTCATCAATTTTACTATCTATAGTACCTTTAACATCATAGTTAACATATACTTTATAATTATTACTATCAATATCATAAGATACAACCGGTTTAAAATATTTATTATTATTAGTTTTTAAACCTTTATAAATAATTCCATTAGTTAAATATTCCGAATCATTTACTAGCTTATAATAATCTGCATATTTATAAATTTGTAATCCTATACCATAACATCCATACAATAATATAATAGTACTTATAACATATACTTTTATAATACCAATATTTTTATCTTTAAGAATAAAATATAATAAAACTAAATCAAGTAAAATAACAACATTTACAATAACATATGGATTTCTAAACAAATTTTCAATACTATTTGAAAAATCTCCTGTAACACAAGTTCCTCCATACTTACTACTACAATACATTAATAATGCTTCGTTATCATTTATATTTAATTCTACTTCACTACCATAAAAATCTTTTAAACTATCAATTTTTATTTCTTCTTGCTTATAATATAAAATTTCATTCTTATCTTTAATTTCAGCATTCCATCTAATATATGTTGCTAAAAAGAAAATGCCAATCAAAGAAATTAAAACTATTAAAATCCATATAAATATCTTATATATTTTTTTATCTTTACCTTTATCTTCTATAATTTCTGTTTCTTCTTTTAACTTTTTCATTACATCACTCTATTCAATATAACTATTATACCATATAAAAAAGATGTTTATAACTCTTTGCTATATACTAAATCTTTTAAACTTCTAATAATATATAAGTCATATCATCTCTTTTATCATGACTAAGTATTTCTTGTACTCTATTTTCAACATATGATAATTCAAAATCTTCAACAGTTGATGGCATAACATCTTCACTATCATAGTAACCATCTGAACATATTAGTATTCTATCAACTTTACTTTTATCAATAATTCCGATAAAACCCAAATCAATGCTATCTTCTTTAGTAGAACCTACTGGAAAACCATCTTCTGCATTTGCTTTCATTCTCGTAACTTGTTCATTTTCAAGCAATAATTTCATTCTTTCATCTTCACTTAAATTAGTATTAGCAAGTATCTCTCTTCTTTTAGCACGACAAAAATCCTTAACTGAATCAATTCTTCTATCTTGAATATTCTCAACATGTCCATCTTTATATAATATCGATATTAAAGTATCACAAAGAATATAATATTCTATCATTACTCCTAAATCTTTAACAACTGCAATAGTATATGTAGGAAGTTCATATTCATGATATTTCTCCATACCAACTAAATACTGATTACTTAATCTTATCGCCTTCTTTAAATCACTTTTTATATCAGATTCATTCTTAATATTTTTATTTAAAAGCCTCATATATTCTAACAAGTCTCCAGTATCAAAAAACTTATTATCATCAAATACAGCAGTCGAACCATCACATACATAATACATATCATCAAGTAAACCAATTATATCAGCATTATAACTGCGTACTCCTTTATATGTTCCACTACTTAATACTTTCATCTATTATCACCATAATCATTATACCATAAAAAAAGAGAGTAAAAACTCTCTTAACTTAATTTTTCAAATTGACTATTATATAAATTAGCATAGAAACCTTTCTGATTCATCAATTCATCATGTGTACCTTGTTCAATTATATTACCTTCATTCATAACAAGTATTAAATCAGCATTCTTAATTGTTGATAATCTATGTGCAATAATAAAAGATGTTCTTCCTTCTGTTAACTTATCCATAGCTTTTTGAACTAATTCTTCAGTTCTGGTATCAACGTTGCTTGTTGCTTCATCTAAAATTAAGAATGGAGCATCTTCAAGCATACCACGAGCAATTGTAAATAACTGCTTTTGTCCTTGACTTACCGTATCAGTATCACCTAACATTGCATTTAATCCACCAGGTAATGTTTTAACAAAGTGATCAATTCCAACTACCTTACAAGCTTCCATAATCTCTTCATCACTTACATTTTTCTTATTAAAACGTAAATTATCAGCTATGGTTCCTTCAAATAACCAAGTATCTTGTAATACCATACAAAATAATTCGTGAATATTTTCTCTTGATAAATCTTTTGCTGAAACACCATCAATTAAAATGTCTCCTTCATTTATCTCATAAAACTTCATAAGTAAGTTTACCATAGTAGTCTTACCAGCACCAGTTGGTCCAACAATCGCTATCTTCTGACCTGGTTTAACATCTACACTAAAATCTTTAATAATCATACGTTTTTTATCATAACCAAACTTAACATGATTGAAAGATATATTTCCCTTAACCTTAGAACGATCAAGTCTTCTTACAATATTCTTTTGATTACTCATCTCTTTTTCATCTAAGAATTCAAAGACTCTTTCTGAAGCTGCTGCTGTTGATTGTAAATTTGTCATAGCTTGGGCAATTTGTGATAAAGGATTAGTAAATAATCTTACATAAATCATAAATGCTACTATAACACCAAATGAAATATATCCATTCATTGTTAACAATGCACCAACAATACATACTGCAACATAACCTAGGTTACCAATAAATCCCATTAAAGGTTGCATTGTTCCAGATAAGAAAATACTCTTTCTCTTGGCTTCATATAAATCATTATTAAGCTTTTCAAAATCATTAAGCGCATCTTTAACACCATTATAAGCTTTAACTACATTATGTCCTGAATAATTCTCTTCGATATAACCATTTAATTCACCTAAAGCTCTTTGATTTTCATTAAAGTATTTTTGTGACTTTCCAAGGATTCCAAACATAAACATAAATCCTACCATACTAGCAACTATTGCAGTAATTGCCATTACCCAGTTAGTATAAAACATCATAAATATTGACCCTATAAATAACGTTGAGCTACTTACTAAAGTAGATAAACTATTATTTAAATTTTGTGCAATTGTATCAATATCATTAGTTATTCTAGATAATACATCCCCTGTTTCATGAGTATCAAAATATTTAAGAGGTAATGTATTAATCTTACTACTTACACTCGTTCTTAATTTTCTAGCAAAATTATTTGAGACATGAGTCATAGATAAACTCTGAATATAGCTAAATAAAGAACTTACAATATATAAAATTCCCATAAATATAGCAATGTTCTTTATTCTTTTAACATTCATTTCTGGTTCTATAACACTATAAACTGACTTTGGTAATTCATCCATTATCTTTAAAGCATTCTCTGTACCAGTTTCATCTCCCATATCTGATAATAAATTAATCATATCAATTTGATCTTGTACACTTATACTAACACCATCTACTACTATATCTTCAAATAATACTTTTAATATAGATTCAGGCATTGATAAGAATAATTTACTTTTATTTTCATCATTTGCATTTTGTATTACTTGTAAACTGTTCATAAATACCGTTTTATCTTCTTCAGATATTTCTTCAGATATCAAGATATCGTTAACTTTAGCTTGCATCTTATCTTCTCTAAAATTTGCAAACATTTTTTCACTTATAACTTCAAACATTTCAGTCTTCGGAACTAATCCAGCACTTATTTCATCAGCAAAATCTGATAATTTATTAGGAGCAATTAAAGATAAAATTGCACTAATCATAGCTAAAACTAATGCTATACCCATTAGTATTTTCCAAGGCTTAAGATTGCTTATTAGTCTTTTCATTGAACCAAAGAAATCCTTTGATTTTTCCTGAACTCTACGTCCACCTGGTCTTGGCATCTATAATTCCTCCTCACTTAATTGTGACAATGCTATTTCTTTATATACATCACAATTCTTTAATAATTCTTTATGTGTTCCAATACCAACACATTCACCTTTATCCAAAACAATAATTTTATCAGCATTCATAATTGTACCAATTCTTTGTGCAACAATAACACTTGTCGCATTTTTTGTATAATTTTTAAGTTCTTTTCTCAATACTGCATCAGTTTTATAATCTAATGCTGAAAAAGAATCATCAAATATATAAATTTCTGGATCTCTTGCTATTGCTCTTGCAATACTTAGTCTTTGCTTTTGACCACCAGAAACATTAGTACCACCACGAGCTATATGCGCATCATATGCTCCATCCATTTTTTCGACAAAATCAGCTCCCTGTGCGACTTTAACAGCTTCTTTTATCTTTTCGATAGTTGGTTCTGGTTTACCATTATCTCCATATGAAACATTCTCACTTACTGTACCAGTAAACATTACTGCTTTTTGTGGAACATATCCAATTTTATTATTTAAAGCATCTAATCTATATTTTTTTACATTAATTCCATCTACTAAAACTTCTCCCTTAGTAGCATCATAGAATCTAGGAATTAAATTAATTAAACTAGATTTACCACTACCTGTTGAACCAATAAATGCAATAGTTTCACCCTTTTCAGCTTTAAATGAAATGTCTTTTAATAAATATTCATCAGCATCTGGATATTTAAAACTAACATTTTTAAATTCAATAGTACCAGTTTCTTTTGTTTCACCATTAAATGTTCCATCAATAACACTTACTTCTTCATCTAATATTTCATTAATTCTTCGTGCAGATATTTGAGCTCTTGGAACCATCATAAATATCATTGCTAACATCAAAAATGACATTATAACTTGCATTCCATAACTTGAAAATACAATCATATTACTAAACAATGTTATCTTATCAACCATTCCAGCTTTTAAAATTAAAATTGCTCCAATAATATAAATCCCCAAAGTCAAACCATGCATAACTAAATTCATCATTGGCATCATTGTTGCAAACGTTCTTTGATTAAATAATTGTTGATTAGTTAAATCTTTATTAACTTCTTCAAATCTATCTTGTTGAAATTGTTCGGCATTAAATGCTCTAATTACTCTAATACCAGTTAAATTTTCTCTAGTAACCCCATTAATTCTATCGATTAATTTTTGAACACGCTCAAATCTTGGTAAAACTATTATTAATATAATAATTACCGTAGTTAAGAGAATTGCCACACAAGCACCAGTTAAAATGCTCCATTCCAATCCTTTATTAAGTATTTTTAAAACTGCCCATACAGCCATTATCGGAGCTTTAACCATCATTTGAAGTCCCATACCAATAATCATATCGACTTGCGTAACATCATTAGTTGTTCTAGTAATTAAACTACTAGTTGAAAATTTCTTAATTTCTTCAGTACCAAATTCTTGGATTTTTCTAAATATTTTAGATCTTATAGTTGTTGCAAAACTTGATGCAATATTCGCCGCTAAATAACAAACTATAACAGAAGCAACTAAACTACCAAAAGCACACCCTAACATCAATGCACCTTCTCTAATTATATCTTTCATCAAACTTCCTTCAGTTTGAACAAGTCTTGTAATCTCACTCATATAATCAGGCATGGTTAACTCTAACCATACTTGGACAATAATAAGTACTAAAGCTATTAAAATACCAATTATTTCTTTTTTTCTTAAATTTTTAAATAACTTTCCCATTTTTATATCCTTTCTATATTTTTCCTTATTTTATTCAAAATGCGATTGAATTCTGCATATTCTTCTTCTGATATATTCAAGTTTAATAACTCATCTATTTTTTCTTTATCATTTCTAAGAACATCAGCTATTTTTTTAGACTTATCAGTTAACTTAATAATCTTCATTCTTGAATCTTCTGAAGAATCAACTCTAATTATTAAGTCTTTCTTTTCCATTGTATTCAAAATTGATGACATTGTTGATTTATTACATGATACAAACCTCTCAATATCTTTTTGACATACTAATCTATCACTATCATATAAGAACATTATTATTCTACTATGGACTGGAGTTACATCTAATCCTAATTCCTTGTACCTTGCTGATACCTTCTTAAATATTTCCATATTTACTTCATTAAATTCTACCATTATTGAAGAATTCTGCACTTCACTCACCTCATTAGTTCGTTACCGAACCATATCATTATAACCCCTATCTAAATCATATTCAAGAAAAAAAGATTATTTTAATTTTTTTTAATAATCTCCATTATTTTCTTAAATAAATATTATTTAATATACTCTAAGCTACCTTCAGTTTTATTACTAACAACTCTTACTTTCATTCCATTAATCATTGTAAAAGATGGTTTTACATGTCCAACATCAAACTTATAAACAACTGGAATATTTGGTAACGCTTTCTTTATTAATTCTTCATAACTAATATCTCCAAAACTTTCAGAAATACATATCTTTCCGATCAAAATAGCTTTAGCATATTTAAACCAACCAGCATATTTAAATTGTAGTAAAGTATTATATAAATCGATATTACTTTTAGCAAACACATCAAAATACCAAATAAAACCTTCATTCTTATATTTTTCTAAAAATTTTTCAGTTACATCATATTTTGTGCCAATCAAATCTTTTAGCACATCTAAGCATCCACCTATTAAAATTCCTTCTTGATTAACATCTCCATTAATATTAATCCACTCATTATCTTTACTCAAATCATCACTAAAAGATTCAACTTCACACTTATATGATTTATATTGTTTAATTAAATTGCCTTTTAATATTTTAAAGTAATTTAAATATGATTCATGTAAATTTTTTTCATCTAATCCAGTCATATTACAAGGACTATAAATAGTTGCCATATCATATTTTGTTGTAAGTATATAAAGTAAACTAGTTGGATCACTACTACCAGCAAACCATTTAGGATTATTAGCAAGTATAGAAAAATCTACCATCTCTAACATCTCAAACAAATAATCTCCACCACGTGCAACTGCTACCATTTTTACATCTTTATTTAAAAATAAGCTTTCTAACTCTTTTGCTCTTGTAACTGCATTACTACTAACATCTCCACCAGTTCTAACATTATCAGTTTCAACAACATTAAAACCATATTTATTTAGATTTATAAGTGTTTTTTCAAATTTATCTATCTTCTTTAATACTCCACAACTACAAGCAGTTATTCCAACTGTATCACCATTATTTAAATATTCTGGAATTATCATATTTATCACCTCTATTAATTATAACAAATAAAAAGAATAGTAAAAACTATTCTTTAAGCGAACATTTCTTGAACTTGACTATATACTTCTTCCCAAGTATTAACTCTTTTTAAATGTTTGTTTCTTGGCGTAAATATAGTACCAAACTGAAGAGTCTCAATTCCTTTACTTTTTACTGCTTTACAATTTTTTGTATTATCATCTATAAACAAATCTATATCTTGTAATATACATTCCTTTGCTTTATCTTTAACATTAACAATCAATTTATCAAATGGAATATTATTTGCTTTTAAATAATTTAAACTAATATCGTAAGGATTATTATATTCTATATTATTTCTTGCTGAAATAAAAATAATTTTATGTCCATCTTCTTTTAGTTTATTTAAAACATCAACAACTCCTGTTTTTAAAGGAACCATCTTTGCCATAGTCGTATAATTATCTAAAACAAAAGACTTAAAATCAGGTAAAACATTATGTAACATACTATATGAAGGATTTTGCTTTAATAACTTATCAAAACGCATTCCATATTTCATTGTTATTATAGGAATTAAAGTTTCATATGTATTAGTAATTGTATCATCAATATCTATTCCAATATTCATATATCTCACCCTATCATAAATTATAACCTTAAATTTAAAAAAGTACAATATCTATTGTACTTTATAAATATCTTCATTTTTTTGTGATACTTCTTCATCTACTATAACTTCAACAGTTTTAGGTAATCCAATTCCTTTTTTAGTAAATAAATTTATTCCATAATAAGAACAAACAACTATATCCCCTATTAGGATAATAAAATATAATATCTTAAATACAAATAATCTTATTAAAATAATAAAGAATATAAGACTAAAAATAAATCCTATTATTGCTTTTATCTTACTAGGTTTTTGATATACTCTCTTATAACATTTTCTCTCACTATTAGCATACTCATAACCATCTAAGAATTTATCTACTATGTTCTTCTCATTATTATCCATACTATCACCACTACTTATATAATACAATATAAGTAATATTTTAACAAACTACTTTTTTCTATAGCTTTTATTAAAATATCTAATCAATAACCCATTTAATATACTTTGTATTACTATTGTAATTCCAAATAATAAAGCTCCTATAAGTTCATTATATAATAAACAAATAACTACCATAAACATCATAACATAAGTCATAACTATTATTGTAATTACATCTGCTTTACCTTCTATAATTAAATTTTTATTATCTTCCTGTATTTCGTCGTTTTTATATAATAATATAATTGATATCATAAATATTATAAAACCAATAGCAAACATCATCGCTCCTACTAGTTTCATATTTCTAATTGTAGCACTACCAAAATTAAGATCTGTAAATAATATATTGGATACAAAAGTCTTACTTATTCCAGAACTAAATAAAAGTAACAATCCTACTAGATATATAACTAAACCAATAACAAATAATAGCATTGTTAATATACTAGTTTTTCTTCTTTTCCTATCCATTATTATCTTCCAATCATTACTTATCTAAACTATTTTTATATACATTAATTACAGGTCTAACAAACAAAGTAGCACTATTTACTAAACTATTAATTTTATAAGTATCATATGTAGCTGTAATATTATAATATTTTAAATGTAAAGTATAATCATCATATAGTACATTTTCTATATCTTCAACATTATAATAAACATCATAAAATTCTAAATCATCTCTTGTATCAATCATTGTTGCATAAAAAGTATTAGTTAGACAAATATATTCAGGACATTCCCTCAAAACATATTCATCTTTTTCTTCATCATATGAATAATCCTCTTCGTTTATTAAAAAATCAAAATCACTTTTATCAAATAATCTAACAGTATATCCATTCTTTTCTACAAGCTTTTCTTCACCAATACTTTTTGCGTATTCATCTTTTAAATATTTATTTAAATCACTAGTTTCATATATACCTTTCAAAACAGTATCTATTCCTATTTCATCTAAAGATAAAATATCTGCACTAATTAAAGTTACATAATCACTTTCATTGGTAGAGTCATACATAACATACCATTCATCACCATTCAACTTTACTAAATCGCCATTTTTATATTCTTTAAAAGTTTCCTTAGTAAATATCTTTTTTACAGTTGTTTCTTCTTCATTTATAAAATTAAATCTTACAAACAATCCAACAGCTAATATTATTATTAAAACAATTAGAATGATATATCTTTTCATATACACCTCTTATTAATATTCTTTATTTTCGACTTGTTCTTCAAAAGTATCATCAATTGCATGCATCTTATTACGTAATAAATTAGCTACTTGTTCTAAATCAATATTTTTCATATTAGTAAGTATACATTTAACTTCATCATTTGAAACAACTAATTTTACTACGCTTCCCGCTTTGTTTACAGTCCTTACAATACTTTTTATTGTCTTTAAACTTATTTCTTTGGCTTCTTTACCAGGTTCTTCATATATTAGAGATGTTCCAGAAATATAATAATAATTTGGTAATACTCTCTTTTGTTCTACTTTCTTAACTGGTTCTTTTTCAACATTAACTTCTTGAATAACTTCTTTTAAAACATCTTTTATTACTTTTTTAATATCGTCTTCTGCAATACCTACAGATTCTTTCTTATCACCATCTATATTTTTTTGAATTTTTTTAACTAATTCTTCTTCTACATCTGATTTCTTTTCTTCTGTTGACTCTTCTTTTATCTCAGCTTTGACATCTTCTTTTACTTCAATTTTTTCTTCTTTTGTTTCTTCTTCCTTAGAAGCTTCTTCTAAACCATTTATCAATGCTACTGGTGTAGATGCTCCATTTGATACAGTTGCTTTTGGTGCACTCTTTTGCGTATTTTCATTTTTTATATCTTTTTTTTCAGTAGGTAAATCATTATTATCTATTTTTGCTTCACTTTCTAATTTCTTTTCTTCTACTGTTACCATTTTTTGTTCCTCAACTGGCTCTTCCTTCTTCTCTGAAACAACAGGCAATTCTGGCACTTCTGGTGCTTTTTGAATTTCAGGAATAACAGGAACCTCCGGTATTTCTGGAACAACTGGAACTTCTGCTACTGCACTATTTTCATCTGGTTGTGGAGTAACTGGAATAACAGGAACTGATTCGGCTTCTTTTTTAATAGTTTTAACTTGAGCTTCTACTTCTTCTTCTGGTGTTTTTACATATTCTTGAACTGGAGTATCATTAGTGACAATTTTTAATTGTTGAGTATTTCCTACAACCCCTATTACAGATGTCTTAAATTCTTCTGCACCATCATCATTTTTCTTAAACAATTCAAAAATACCTAATATACATAATCCTAATCCAATTAATGGACAAATAAATATCATTTTTGTAGTTTTAAAAGTAGTTACAGATGTATTATTTTTTTTATGATAATAAATCTCTATAAAGTCACCTTCATTTATTTCATTCTTATAATAAAAATTATATTTATAAGATGTTCCATCTACTTCATAAAGAACAGTAACATCGTTTTTACCTGTGCCATCAGCATCTTTCTTTACTTCTAAAACTTCAGCATTTATTTTTACTAAATCACTTTCACTACCTACAATATAAATACAAATAACTAATGACAATAAAAGTAAAATACCTATAACTAAAAAAACAACACTTCTAATATTAGTTTCTCTTTCTGTCATACTAAACACTCCTTTATTATTCTAATCAAAATTATAACATATCTTAATTAAAAAAAGTACAAATAAATAGTTATTACTAGTTTATTTTTTATTAATATAATATTTATATTTTATATGAGCATCATAATACATTCTATTATAATAAACTTTTCCATCATGATATAAATTAATAAATTCACTATCTTTAATATATTCTTCATAAGATTTAATCATCTTAGTTTCATTAAATACACGATTATTATCTATTACATCATAACAATCAGTATAATAAATCATAAATTCTTCTAAAGTCATACATCCATCACACTGAACATCCTGATATTTGAACTTTTCTATCAGCTCTTTAAAATCATTATAAGTATCAACATCCTTACAAGGTTTTATTGGAATAATAAGACCTATTCCTCCAAAAGTATATCCAAATCTTTCATCAGTTTTAGCACATTCATCAAATATTTTCTTATTTTCATCTGATAACTTATTTAAAGTAATCCAAGATTCTTCATTATCATAATTATTACACATAACCGTAAATATATTTTTACTCCATAATAGCCTACAAGCTTCTCTATTTTCAGGAACAATATATTCATCTATATTGTTCATAACTTCCAACATATCAACTTTACCATAACCATACTTCATTTTATCAACTCTTATCTAAATTAATCATAACATAAATAATATTTTATCCACTAAAAAAGAGTTCCTATTATAGAACTCTTAACTATTATGGTGTAATTCTACTTGGTCCTCTAAATAAGAACATCGTCTCTTTTAAAGTACTAGTTCCAAGTAATAACATTATCATTCTATCTATTCCTAAAGCAAATCCACCATGTGGAGGACATCCATACTTAAAGAATTCTAAATAAAACTTAACATCTTCACCTAATCCTTTTTCTTGTGCTTGTTTACATAAAATATCATATCTATGTTCTCTTTGTGCTCCAGTAGTTATCTCAGTACCTTTCCAAATTAAGTCATAACCTTGTGGTACATCATTCTCTCTCATATGATAAAATGCTCTTTTTGTTTTTGCAAAATCAGTAACAAAGATAAACTCATGACCAAACTCTTCCATCGCATAACGTGCTGCTAACTTCTCTGCTTCGGAATTCATATCGCCTACATCATAATCAGGTATTTCATACCTATATCTTTTATTTAATTCATTATATAAATCTTGTAACTTAATTCTTGGAAATGGTTTAGTTGGAACAATAACATCTTGCTTAAATTTACTTTTTATCTCTTCTCCATATTCATTCTTTACTTTAGTTAAACCTGCTATAAGTAAATCTTCTTCTAAGTCCATTACATCTTCATATGAGTCAATATAACTAAACTCTAAATCGAATGAAGTAAATTCAGTTGCATGGCGATTAGTATTAGAATTCTCTGCTCTAAAAGCTGGAGCTACTTCAAAGACTCTTTCAAATCCAGCAGCCATTGCCATTTGCTTATAAAACTGTGGACTTTGTGCTAGATAAGCCTTATCTTTAAAATATTTAACTTCAAATACTTCACTACCAGATTCAGAAGCTGCCCCAATTAACTTAGGAGTATGAACCTCCGTAAACTTATTTTCATATAAAAACTCTCTCATACCTTCGACAAAACAACTTTGTACTTTAAACATTAATTGATTCTTTTCATTACGTAAATCTAAAAATCTATAATCCATTCTTGTATCCAAATTAGATCCATTTAAGTCACGATAATTAAGTGGCAACTCTTCTACTGGCTCACTAGTAATCTCTATACTACTAGGTATCATTTCTAATCCACATAATTTAACTTTTTCATTTTCTAAAACCTTACCTGTTACTTTAACTATACTATCTACCTTTAAATTACTAACAATTTTATTTAATTCTTCTAGACTTCCATCTTTTTCTAATGTTACTTGAACAGAACCAAATCTATCCTTCAAAATAAGAAATTGTACATATTGTAAATCCCTAACTTTTTCAACAAATCCCTCAAGTACTATTTCTTGATTATAGTAATTATGAAGTTCATTAAAATTAATTTTCTTCATTTTTCTTACTTTCTTTAATTGCAAGACCTAATTCATTTAATTGCGCTTCATCTACATTACTTGGACATTCACACATTAAATCAGTAGCACTTGCTGTTTTAGGGAAAGCTATAACGTCACGAATATTATCAGTACCTGTTAATAACATAGTAAGTCTATCTAATCCTAAAGCAAAACCACCATGTGGAGGACATCCATATTTTAAAGCATCAACAAAGAATCCAAATTTTTCTCTTATATCTTCTTCAGTTAGCTCTAAAGCTTTAAACATTGTTTCCTGTACGCCTTGATCATGAATACGAATAGATCCACCACCTGCTTCATAACCATTAATAACTATGTCATAAGCTTTACTATAACAATGAGCTTTATCTGTTAATAACTTGTCAACATCTTCATCTTTAGGAGATGTAAATGGATGATGGCAAGCCATATATCTTCCTTCTTCTTCACTATATTCAAAACTAGGGAAATCAACCACCCATAATAGTTTATAATCATCTTTTTTAATTAAATCTAAATCACGAGCTAGTTTACATCTTAATGCACCTAGTGAAGTTTTAACTACATTGTAAACTCCACTTACTATTAACACTAAATCATTAATTTCTACCCCTAAAGTTTCTCTTACAGCGTTAACTTCTTCTTCACTCATTACTTTAAATATAGAACCACTAACTTCTTCGCCATATTTTAAATAAGCAAGGCCTGATGCTTTATAAGTCTTAACATAATCAGTTAATTTATCTAGGTCTTTACGAGAATATTTATCAGCTACATTCTTAGCTACAATAGCATTAATTACGCCATTACTTTCAATTACATTTTTGAAAACTGCAAACTCTGTATTTTTAAAACATTCAGTAATATCTTGAATTTCCATACCAAATCTTAAATCAGGTTTATCTGATCCATATGTAGCTATCGCATCATCATACTTCATTCTCATTAAAGGTAATTTTATATCCATTCCCTTAACTTCTTTAAAAATACTAGCTACTAAGTTTTCCCCTAATTCCATAACTTGATTTTCATCAACAAATGACATCTCAACATCAATTTGCGTAAACTCAGGTTGCCTATCTGCACGTAAATCCTCATCTCTAAAACATTTAGCTATTTGAAAATATCTTTCAAATCCAGATACCATTAATAATTGTTTAAATATTTGAGGAGACTGTGGTAGTGCATAGAATTTACCTTTATTAACACGACTAGGTACCAAATAATCTCTTGCTCCTTCTGGAGTTGATTTACAAAGAATTGGTGTTTCTACTTCTAAGAAATCTAAATTATTTAAGAACTTTCTAGTAGCAAAAGTAATAGCATTTCTTACAACAAAATTATTCTTTAATGCTTCTCTTCTTAAATCCAAGTAACGATATTTTAATCTAGTATCCTCCAAAGCATTAGTATCATCTGTTATAGCAAAAGGAATTTCTTTTGATTTGTTGATAAGCTCTAAATTGTCAACTTCTACTTCAATTTCACCAGTTGCTAACTTTAAGTTTTTACTTTCTCTTTCAACAATTTTACCAGTAACTTTAATTACATATTCATTCTTTAATTCACAAGCTATTTCATAATTTTCATTTTCTGGTCTCACGATAACTTGCATAATACCTGTTCTATTTCTTAAATCAATGAATATCAATCCACCTAGGTTTCTTACTTTTGAAACCCATCCAGAAATAGTAACAGTTTCTCCTACATTTTTAATATTGTAAGTTTTAAATTTTTCCATATTCATTCTTCTTTCTCTATTTTTATTTAATTAAAAAACAGTTAATCATCCACAAGGGACGAATAACTGTAAAATCCGCGGTACCACCCAAATTATTATGTATAACATAATCACTTTAGTTATAACGGGTTTCTCCCGGACTAAATATGTATTCTCTAGTCAACTCCTGAGTGTCTTCTTATATATAAATATATTAGTTTCCACCAACCACTAACTCTCTAGGATATTTATACATAGTACTCTTCTCAATCAACATTTCTATCGCTATTTTATATCTATTTCTACTAGTTGTCAAATGTTTTATTAATTACTAAACCGATTATCATTTCATCTTCTATCTTATTTATTGCAAATACTTTAGTACCAGCATTATTTAAAGATGTTACTAAATGATACATTATATTTATTCTCTCATTATTTCATTCATGAACATTCTCCCCCCTACTTATATTATTATAGGTAAATATCTAATTTCCTTACTTTTACTTAAAATTCCATAAAAAAACTAGATACTTTTTAATATCTAGTAATTTTCTATCTTCTCAACTTCACTGCTGCTGCCCCATAAGGACTTAAACGACCAGGTAAAGATTTCTTCAACGTATAAATTCCACTACTATTCTTCTCATACTCACCTGGTATAGCAAAACTCTTATCTTCACCAGTTCTATTAACAGTAACAAGAACCTTATCTTCTTCTCCTAAGCGCTCAAACATAAAATAATCATTATTAATATCTACTACATTTAAATCAGCTTCTTTTAAGAAAGTCTCATTAGTTCTCATCTTACCAATATATCTAAAAAACTCTAATAATTTCTTATCTCTATGTCCCCAAGGATATGGCTTTCTATTAGCTAAATTGCCCATACCTTGTAAACCTACTTCATCACCATAAAATATCGATAAAATCCCTGGCATAAAAGCAAGTGCAAATACATAAGCTTCATACACTTCTCGGCCATATTTATATTGTTCAGGACTTAATTTAAAATTCTTACACCACTCTAAATCACTTGAGTTCGGATTCCAAGCCCATTCACCATACTCTTGAAAATCATAAGTAGCAAATAAATTAATTGCCCTTGTTATATCATGAGTCGATGTAAAATTCATTAAAGTATTAATTGTATCTTTTGGATACTCAGTCATAATATCTCTAATTATATAAGCGAGCTTTTCTACATCCCCATATTTAAAATATCTTATCATTGCATCAACTAAAGAATAATCCATTACTGAATCCATTCCCTTACCTGATTCTATATAGCTTCTTCCCATACGCATTGGATTCTTCCATACTTCACCTAAAATAAATCCATCTGGTTTATTTCTCTTAACTGCAATTCTAATAAGTTCTATAAATTCATCACTTAATTCATCTGCAACATCAAGTCTTAATCCATCAATACCTAGACTAAACCAGTGATCAATAACGCCACCTTCTCCTGTAATAAATTTCTTCCATTCATAAGAATTCCCATCACATACTGGTAAATTAGGCATTCCCCACCAATAATCGTACTTAACTTCACCATTTTCATAATGCTTTCTATAAAATTTAGCATACTCTGAATCCATACTTTGGAAAGCTCCAGTATTAGAGAAAGTCCCATACTCATTAAAATATTTACTATCGTTACCAGTATGATTAAATACAGCATCAAGAACTACTTTCATACCTTTTCTATGTGCAGCATCACATAAACTTCTCAAATTTTCATTGCATCCTGCATAAGGATCAACATTCATATAATCTGATGTATCATATCTATGATTTGACTGACTCCATACAACTGGACTCAAATATAAAACAGTCACACCTAAAGACTTAATATAATCTAATGTATCTTCGATACCTTTTAAATCTCCACCATAAAAATCAGCATTCCAAATACCATTACTATCCGGACCTATTACCATCTCTTCATTCCAATTCTTGTGAACTGTACGACGAGTCATATTAGGTAAATCATCTTCTCTACCTTTACGATATCTATCAACAAAGATATGGTACATCATAGCACCTTTCGCCCAATCAGGTGCTTCAAAATTTACACTTAGCTTAGAACTATCTCCTTGACCTAAATCCTTCTCCGTAAATATTCCATCACTTTTAATACTTTTTAAATAGCCATTAACACGACAAATAAAATGGTACTGATATACAGCTCTTGTTTCCAAATCAATATCTGATTCAAAAATAGCCATATTGCCTTCACTTCTAGTATACTTTAATGGAAAAAATAAATCGTCACTACCCTTTTCCACTACCATACCAACATCATCATACCAACCATAATTCATAGGTAACTCTAAACTAACATGATATCTTTTACCATTCTCTAATGTTTCAATTGGTATAATATTACATTTTGTTTCATAATTATTGTCACTCATATAAACTACTTCCCTTATATTAATAACCCTAATATATTCTCAAATAAATTATAACATAATTAGATTGCAAAATAATATATATGTTTTTTATAGTACTATAAAAAAATAATATTAGAAAAACTAATATTACTTATTATTCACCTTCTTGGCTCCATATACACTCAATTCTAAAGTTCCATTTAAACCAAGTTTATTAATCAAACCATCAATATCTATTAAAAACTTATTTATATGTTTAAAATCAATCCATGCCTTAACTTCATTAATACCTAATTCATTAACTTTTTTTATAATATCATTAGCAATTTCATCTGTTGGAGTTATATAAGTAGCAGAAAAATTATACTTTTCATTGTCTTTTTCACAACTTGCATCTATAGTCAAAAATTCTTCACTCTTCTCAATTCCATCTATATGTAACATTATATGGATATCTTGTTCTAACATTTTAATAAGACTATTACTATTTGAAAAACAATAAATAATAACTCCTATAATAGCTATTATTATACTAGCACCAACAAAACCAATTGCTTGACTATTATCACCTATTATAAAGTTTACTACCTAAAATAAACATAATACATGGTATTACTGCTAATAATAAACCTAACATTAAATTATCTTTTTTTAAATTTTTTATCATAAAATCACCTACTATAAAAATTATAACATACCAACTTTTAATAAATATTTTTTATTTATTAACTATTATCATGTCTACATAAATTTTACTAAAAAAGATTAAGCTTCCATACTTAATCTCTCTAAAATACCATTCATAGCACTTGCTACTACTTCACAACTACTAGATAAAAATTCATCATAAGTAATAACATTATTGTTATTAGGAACATCTGAAATACTTCTAATAATTAAAAATGGTACATGACTTAAAAAACATACTTGAGCAATACTTGCCCCTTCCATCTCTACACATAATGCATTAAACTTATTATTTATCTTTTCACTCATCTTAGTCTCTGTACAAAATATATCACCAGATGCAATAATACCTCTATGATAATTAACTTCATTCATACTACTTAATACTTCATTAGCAATATTTAATAAATATAAATCAGTATCTATATATACTCCTACACTAGGTATATATCCTTTTTCATGATTAAATGCTGTTATATCAAAATCATGTTGGACTAGTTTTTCTCCTAGTACTATATCTCCGACAAGTAGTTTATTACTTATACCACCAGCTACACCTATATTAAATACATAATCTACTTTCATATTATCTATTAATATTTGTGTAGTACGAGCAGCATTTACTTTACCTACACCACATTGTACTAATACTACATCTAATGTATTATTTATATTACATTCATAGAATTTTAATTCAAATATATTATATTCTTTTGTTATAGTAAGATAATTCTTTAATGCATTAAGTTCTTCTTCCATAGCAAATATAATTCCTACTTTTTTCATATAATTCACCTGCTTAAGTATTATAACAAAGAGTTTATATTAAGACAATTTTATCTATCTTTATATATTCTTTAGAGCCTTAGGTCTCTAAAGATAAAGAGGAGCTTTTAACCTCCTCTTTCATACTTTTGAACCTGTAGTTTCAAAAGTTAATTTTTTGCCTTATGAATAAATCAAAAAATTTATAATATTTTCTAATAAAAATTTTAACAATTATTTTTAATTACCACATCCAAGGATGTTCAAAACAGTCTAACGCTAAATCTGTAGTTATATGATTTTTATAGTCCTTATAAGTTATTTTACTTGGCTCGTACAAATTCTTCTGATGTACAAAAAATGGTTGTTCATATAAGTTATTATAAGAATCTTTAAATAATAAAACCAATTCACAACTAAGTAATCCAAATATTCTGCTTTCCTCCAAATACGCAATATCAATCATTATAGTTTTTCCTTTAAGAATTTTTTTATCATAACAATAACTATAATTAACGAATTTATTATTTACAAACATTTCTACACTTTCAACATTACAAAGCATCATATTTTTCTGAGATGTAACACATATATCTAATTGATTAATATCAGCATTACCTATATTTTTCATATAAAATTTTAAATGTTTATACTTTTTCTTATTTAATACATCTTTTGAATAATAAAAATCAACACTTTTTTCTCCAGAAATTTTAGTGGTAAAGTCTGTCATAAAAAGATTTATACGTGGTATCGTACCATCATCTTCCGTATTATTATCTATCAATAACTCAGCTTTATTTTCAAATTCTTTCTTTTTTTCTTTTGCTTTATCAATTTTTTCAGTATACTTTCGGTCACTTTTTCTAAAAATAACTTGAATAAATGTAGTTATTATCAAAGTTATTAATGACGCAACTATTGCATTATTATTTATAAATTCAAGAATATTATTCATACTAATCACTCTCCATCATTTAAAACTATCTAACATATCCCTACATAATTGTGCCATATAATGATGATGTGATTTTTCTTCTTCACTTAATGATTCGTCCACATAAATTTTCTCCAATACATTTATTGTAATATGTAACTGCTCTTTAGTTAAATCAAGTTTTTTACCAGTTCTATAAGAAATCAACATCTTATTAAAACAGAAGATAGCTAATTTTATATTATCAACTACACCACTGTATTTCTTTAACGAATCTATAACAAAGTTTATTCTTCTAAAAAACTCTTCTCTTGAAATGTTTTCGTATTTTTTTATATAATTTGCTAAATTAAATTTATATCTACTCATTATTACACTCCTTGCTACATATAATACAAAACATTTGTTTACAAATCAACAATTTTATCAATATAAAAACAACGTACATAAACGTTGCCATTTTTGATTAAAATAATTTTTCCACTATCAAATCTCTAGAATGCAAATTATTATTCTTTCCTAATAATAAATTTTCATAAAACTTTATCAAATAACTTTTATCTTCTTTAATATTCAAATAATTATTAAAATAGTTACTTCTAACTAACGCATTCCTAAAATAAACTGATTTATCTTTAAATAAAGAATTATCAACACTATACCCTAAAGATACTAAATACTTTTCTATAAATAAAGCAGTAGTTCTAGTATTGCCTTCTCTAAAAGGATGCACCTGCCATATATTAGATGTAAAATCTGTTATACTATTAATTACTTCTACAATAGACATGATTTTATAATCCTTATTTTTTTCTAAAGTTATATCATATTCTAATGATTCTTCTAAACTTCTATAATCACCATATGCAACAGAATCATTATTTAATATTTTCTCTTGTTTAGAAAAATCCACTTTTCTAAACTCACCAGCAAATTCATAAACGTCTTGAAATAAATATTCATGAATATACTTCAAATAATCAACAGATAATTCAAAATTATATATACTCAATAACTCTACTATTCTAGTAGAAACAAAATCACATTCTAATTCACTTACATTTAATTCTTTACTATTTTCTTTTTCAACATAATATTTTCTTAAACTATTTTCAACTTCTTCAATAGTTATTTCACCAGTAACATTAGATGCTAATAAATCTTCAAGATATTTAGAAGGTTTTAAATTATCTACTTCTTGTAATCCTATAGCCATGTCCCAACCAAGTTGTTTCATATAACTACTAGATTCATTTATTTCTTCATATTCTACATTACTTGAATCTAAATCTTTTTCACTCATAATTAATACCTCCTAATATTGCTTATTATAACAATGATTCAACAAAATAAAAAGGACCAATATTAATAACATATTAGTCACTTTTTATAATTTACTCTTCTATCAACTTATTATTTTCCTGATAAACTTTTGACTTATAACTAATAACTCCATCTTTAGCTAATCTATATACATAAAAACATTTAATTACATCTAACTCATCAATAGCATTATAACAATATTTTAGTTTACTATATTCCTTATCATTTATCATCCAATTATAAGCAGTATTATCTGCTTTAATTTCATAATCTTCAGTAGAGTCCTCTTCAGTAGAAATAATACTACCTTTCTTAGCTCTATTAAAATCACTTTTACAATGAGCTAATTCATGTAATAATGCAAAATAAATATCTGCATATCTTTTATGCTTCTTAGTAATATAAATAGCTGGCTTATCATTTAATATCTTAAATGCCCCTCTTATCTTAGTTCCTTTTAAATCATTCTCTATAGCTAAGAAAATACCATTATCGTTAAACTTACTAATTAACTCTTTCTCATTAAAAATATTATTTCTTGCACATTCTCTTATATAATCAACTAGTACATCTATATTTTCTTTTTTATATTCCTTAACTTCTTGATTAGATACTACTCTATAACATCTTTCTAACCATAAAGATAATAACTCTGGCTTATCATTTTTACTCTTATAAAAAATAGAATTATCTTCTTTATATAAAGAATCAGGATTAGTTATTCTTAAATATCTTAATATATCTTTAGCTATATAATATTCATCTCTTTCATCTGTAAATTGCACTTCATATTCTTTACTAAACTCTTTATAATTAAACTTATTAATATATTCTTTTATTGTTAATTTATTTTTATCAAGATATTCATTTATTACTTTATCCATTTTAAAATTACGTTCTACATTTTCTATATAAGAAACAGGTATATCTGTTACAAATGATATGTTATATATCATATTTTGAGATAACTCTATATCTCCTTTTATTATATCTATAAGATTCTTAGGAGTAGTATTAATTCTCTCTGCAAATTCTTTATTACTTATATTTTTAAACTTAAGAAATTCTTCTAATTGTTTACCAAATTTATTCATCATAATATATCACTCCTTTTGAATCGAAGTATTAATGCATTTAAGAGTCGTTAAGTTCTTTTAAATGTATATTAATATACAAGTTAATATATGTGAAGACGTTAAACAACATAATTTACTAAATTCTGTGTTTTCTAAAGAAAAAGAGAAGTTTATAATCTCCCCTCTTAAATACTTTTAATAATTTAATTTCAAAAGATAATTTTATTTTACAATTAATCTAAATATGAATAAGATTGAGGAGCATAATTTATACCAATATCTTCTAATTTTTTTGGTTTTTTATAAACTATTAACCTTCCCAATTCATAAGCATATGCGAGTTTTTTATTTTCGAAATATTTATCATACTTATCTTTAGAAATTCCCGAATACATATGTGTCTTTTCCCAAAGCTGTTCAGGTTTATCTTCTAAAACTCCTTTAACTTCTATTTCAGCTACAACTTTCATAACAGGAAAAGTAGAATAGATAACAATTCTATCAACTTCTTTTTTTCTCGCCTTCGTTTTGCGATATTCAAATTTTTTTCTTCCAGCTAAAATTTCTTCAACATATTCAGGATTTATAGACATCAAAATTTTACACATTTTTCATTCTCCATACTCTATATTTAATGATATCACAAAGAAATATTAAATTTAATTTAAATTATTAAAGAAGTGTCAACCTCTCCTAACTCTATAATCTTTTTAAATTGGTCACTAGTTATTTTATTTACTCCCCTAGGAAAATCATTCAAGATTCCATTTTTTTCACAAACTTCATAAGTTAGTTTAGTTTCAAGAGTCGTTATATATGCAAATTCTATAATATAAGTAGAGCTTTTATATGAGTTTTTTAATTCTTGTTCAGTGAACACACTTTTATTTTTTACAACTTTACATAGCTCTTCCGCATTAGTAGGAATTATAATATTAGTTACAATTCCTATTGTTGTAATGACGCTAGAATATTTTGCAGGTATATTACCTTGCTTTGTACGATAAAATACAATATTATCCCCAATCTTAGGTTTTTCCAAAAAGCCAGCATGCGAAATATAATACTTATTTATAGCATATTCCACAGAAACATTTTGATTTTTATATACTTCTCTTTTCAACTTAGAGTCTGGCAAAAGATAAGTATGATATCGTGGGTTAATAGCTAATACATAAGTATCATTTTGACTATTAATATAGGGATAACTTCTTAAAGGGCTACTAATATCCATTTCTTTTTTCATTAGTCTTACATATACTAGTTCCTTTTCTCCTTTTATACCCCAATATTTAAAGCCAAACTTTTCTAAATAAGCAATCAAATTCCTTTTATTATCATCATTTGCAAAAATAGTTACATAAACTTCTTTTGCAAAAGAATATCTCGCCTGGTCAAAGATAATTTTCATAAATCTTTCTCCAATTTTTTTCCCTTTAACATCAACTTTAAATGTAGAAATTTTTAACTTTCTGTTCATTCTTAAACGAGGCTTTATATCAGAATAATCATCATCTCCGACTTCCTCGTTTTTTAGAAACAGCAAAGCTAATAATTTGCCATTTTCTTTATAACAATATGCTTCTTCTTCTCCTTTTCTACGAAACCAGCTTTCAAAACCACTATAATTTATTTTCAAATCATCAAAAAAACTATCTTCAATATCTAAATCCTTCATTTTTACTTTAAAAATATCTAAAATATTATGGTTTACCTTTTTTATTAATCTATTTTTATAAATAAATTCCTCTATAGTCTGAACCTTGTTTGCAATATTTAAAGACAAAGACTTTTGCTTTATTTTTTTATCTTCAGTAATCAAAATATCCGCATTACCACAATAAATTTCATTTAAAATAATATCGTCAATAGCATCATTTTCATCTTTATTAATACTTTTTGTAATATTAATCAAAGAAGGATGCAATTTGGTTCTCTTATCCATAAGATTATAAGATTTCAAACGTTCCAACAATTGTTTTCGCTTTTGGTTATACATATTCTGTAATAATTCTGTTTTTATGACAGGATGAATAAATTTTACCATGTCAGGATTATTATCAATAATATTATATAAATACCCTATATTTTCCTTAAATACATTATCACTTTCTCTATAAACTACTATATTAGTATCTAAAAGTATCTTAATCATATATCCTCCATAATTCCTCTTATAAAATCCATTATTAATTCTATATTAGAATTAGCTTTATATTTCATGAAAGGAATTTTTTGTTCTAAAGCTAATTGCTTAGCATTAGACAATTCTGCTTGCTGAAATTCTGTTAATAGCTTTTCGCTATAGATATAGCTATCTCTTTTAATTAACCTCTTTTTTATTTGTTTAGCATCATCATATAAACAAATAACTCCAATAATATTTAACTTTTTTAATGAAATCAAATCAATCTTCTCAATTTTTCCATCTTTATTCAATAAACAGGTATGACCATCAAGTATAAAAAAATCGTCAAGAACAACCGTTTTAATAGATTCATACAAAATATTTTGATTTTTTTTAATATCTTTGACTTTTTTATGTGTCTCAACATCATTAGCTATTTTCTTTATTAAATCACTAGCTTCATATATTGGAATCTTTACTTTATCTTTAATCTGTTCTGCAAGATATCCCTTACCAACACCATGAATTCCTGTCAACAAAATTATTTTTTTATCCATATTATCACCAAAAAAAGTATCATTAAAATGATACTTAATATAATTATTATATCACAACCTCTATTACAAAATATACAAAAACAATGTATCTCCTACATCGCTTTCTTAACATAGCTCCTTTAAATACACATTCCTAACCCCACGCTTAAACTCCTTAGTACTAACTAATACAAATCCAACCTTAACAAAATTTTTAATAGAATACATATTATCTGGATGTATAGTACTAATAGCATACTCATAACCTAACTTCTTAGAATACTCATCTAATACTTCTAACATTTGATACTGTAATCCATTACCTACATACTTAGGATTAACAAACATAGGACCATAATCTACTACTTTCTCATAATCTAAATTATCTAATCCAAACTTTACTAAGTCTTTCCTAGTAGAAGGTATTAACATCATACTACATACTAGCCTCTTATCATTATAATACATCCATATCTTAGTATTATTATCTAACATATTACATAAATCTTCTCTATTAAAATCTCCTAACCAATCAGGATATTCCATATTATCTTTAACTATATCTCTATTAGTTATATATTCATCTATATTAATATTACTATTTATACATTCTAAATTATCTAATTTCATATACTATGGTCTCCTTATATAATCTTTTTATATTACTAATCATTGATAAAATAATTATACGTTCATCACACATATAGAATTCATTTACGATTATCAAATATTCTTTTATAAATACTATTTTTTAATCCAAATTCAAATAATCAAATTTTTCCAACAACCTATTTCCTTTATCAATATTCACTTCTCTTACAAACATTATTTTTCCTTTCAAATGTTCAATATAAAAAGCGTTATTTATTCCCATGTTTTTAATATGATTTTCTAAGCCAAATTTCTCTATATAATAAAGTTCTTGTTCTATTTTTCTAATATAACTTCTTTTAATCCTAATATTACCATTATTAATTATTAAACCTGTTACCTCTTGCCTTTGACTTTCAGAAGAAAAATGAACCTTCTTACTATTTATTTTAAACCCTTCATCTTCTACTATTTTTCTAACTAATCTATAAAATTTCTGGTTTATCTGATTTTTTGATCCTGAAAAAGTAATATCATCTGCATATCTTGTATAATTAATATTATTTTTTTCTGCTAATTTAAGCAATCTAATATCTAACATATATAAAACTATATTTGAAATAATTGGACTTGTACAAGCTCCCTGCGGAACCATGTTTTTATATGTTACTAATTTTGTCAAACAAAATGATAAAGTTTTATCATATCCACATAGTTTCTTGAAAATATAATAAACTCTATCTGAACCAATGCTAGGAAAAAAGTCTTTCAAATCTATATTTAATATCATTTCTGAATTTAAATGTTTTTTAGCATTGTCTATAATATTTTTACCTGAAACAAAACCATAACACGCATCACTTATTCTAACTTTATTTAATATTTCTGTACAAATATATTTTTGAATATAAGATAATTCTTGATTCGGTGATAATATTTCACGTTTAGAAATTCCATCTTTCTTAGTAATATAAAATTTATGATAAAAACTTAAATTATTATTAATTAGTTTTTTTAATATATTCCACTTAATACCAACTAGATTCGACAAATGATACGAGTTTAAAATTACGGGAAATCCATTATTATAAAGTCTCTCTGCAATAGTCAAATAATATTCTTTTTTACTCTGATTTAATTTACTAGCATTCAAAATTTTCTCTTTATATTTATCATAATTTTCCATAAAAAAACACATCCCAGCCTAACTTGTTACAACAAATAATAATAAAACAAATACCCAAGCGCAAGCAATTGCTGCGCGGGGTTTATTATGAAATTTTCCATAAAGGAAAATTTCTATTTGTTTTATTTTTATGACCAGTAAAAACAAATTATAAATTTGGTTTTTACTGATTATCTAGAAACCTAAATACACCATTATCGAATCGACAATGAAATCCTGGAATGTGCCATTAATAAAATTTTTTATTTTTTTTCTTTTTATAATCTTTACTTAATCTATCATCTAGAGCTCTTAATTTTTTTAATATTTCTCTATTACTAATTGATAAATAATATTCATTATTTAATACATTTTTACATCTCAATGAATCAATCAATTCATTTATTTCATCTATAGTAGCACAAAAATGAAATTCTTTCAACAAATCTTCGCTAATTCCAGAACAATTATATATCAATAACAAAAGTTTAAATTCGTCAAAGGTCAATTCAGATTTAAGACTTTTATTATAAAAATTTCTCAATATATATTGATTCCTAGCCAACACCTTAATTTTTCTTTCATGTAATACAATTAAGTTCAAGTTTCTATCTAATAAGGAATCCCAATCATCAATATTTCTTCCATATAACATGGATAAATTATTATTTGGTGAAACAAAATTTATAGATACCATACTGCCACATTCGCCATATCCATATCTCAATTCACTTATTTTACAACGACGACAAACACTATCAATATATCTGACTAAATCTTTTTCCATACCTTTATATAAATAGCTTTTTTCCAATTTTTCAAAATGTAAAAACAATTGATTTTGTGAATGATATTCTTCAATTTGCTGTTTTCCTATAGTATGACATATATAACTCAATATTATTATCTTCTTATTTTTTATTCCCATTTCATCTATGCACTTAATTTGTTTTATTATACTACTACCAGTCCCAATAAAATCGTCTATTAAAATTAAAGTTGTTATATTAGTTGAAATATCCTTTAAATCTTTAATTTTGACAAATTCGTCATCCATAATAATACCATAATTTGATAAACAATGTGAAATTTCTGATGCACTATTAGAATAAGGGCTCATCTTTTTTTCATCGGTATAATCTATTATTAATGTATCCATACGATTAAAATATTTATTTATTATACCACAAAAATAATCTGATATTTGAGTACTCCAATACCACGATATATTTTTTACTAAATTTAAGATATATTCTTTTTCTTTTAAAGTAGTTCCATTATCAATATATCTTAAAATAGCATTTTTTAAAATTTCCTTTTTATTCTGTTCATATCTTTTCAAATTCATTGTATCTATAATTCTATCACATTCAATATCAAAATTTATTTTTGTCATTTAATCACCGCCAAAAACTAATTAATGATATTATAGTATTTTTTGCCAAATAAATAAAGTTTACTTGATGTTTTTTCTTGTTCATCATATAGGTCTCTAGCCAAATTTATATTTTTTATATTTAAAAGTAATTTCTACTAATACATCATATTTAATCATGGTTTTAAATTATCAACATTACCAATCAGATTAATATCTAAAAAATATTTTTGCATACATATATCGCTCCTATTATCATTAATAGAAACATAATAATATTTTACAACACTTAATATTTAATGATAAATAAACTTACTTATCTCAATAATAGATTTATATGATAGAATTGCTTATCAAATATCTAAAATTAATAATACTAAGTTAGTAACAAATACAATAAATAAAGCAATATAAGAAAAAATGTGAAAAACTAATCATTCACAGCGATCAAATATTTCAATAAACATCTTCTGAATACAAAGTTATTTATTAATCTAATGATATAAGTATTTTTATATCTCGTAAAGATACACCAATAGATGATTAACCAACGGAATATTTCCATGCTATTCTAAAAAAAAGTTATACAACAATAATATTACATCTTTAAAAAAATATAATACATATTGTAGAATAGGAATATTATTTTGCGTCACTTCTAGATAAAAAACAAAAAACTTAAGAAATAATTTCTAAGTTTACTTTTTTTAGACAACATCTTTTTACAATTTTCATCTAAGAATGTAACTCTAATTATTAAAAAGTATCAACCACTTTTTGAATAGATGAAATTAATTTATCGATATTATTATATGTACAACTCGTATAACAATCAATCAAATATTTCATATCAATCAAAATAACTGAAACTTTCTCATAATATTTATTACTATTTTCATTTTTCCAACTACTCTTAGCAAAACCAACATATTCAATGTTATTATTTAATCCAAATGGATTCTTATATCTGTTAAAAGGCAATATAAACGCATTATATATGTTATCATAATTATAATTGTTTTCTATATGTTCTCCATAAACAATTTGCTTTTGAACAGAAGCAGTATTTGGCAAATGAAGAGGATTATGAGTAATTCCATATTTATAATACTTTGAATCCAATATATAAATATCTTTTTCTACTGATAAAATTGAATCAGGTCTCAAGCTAGAAACTTCTATTGGATTATCAAGACCTATCAATTCATATTTAGAATTTGGAAAAAATTTATCTACATTCTCATTACTATATACCTTATTTACCATATATTCCCATATATATTCATATCGAGCAATACCATAATTGTGAAATTTAGTTTTATCACTTCCACTACTCATTTCTAATACTTTCTTCAAATTTACTAATAAAGTTTTTTTCCTATCATCAAACGAAAGAACAAGTTCTTTATTCAAAATTGTAGTATAATATTTAATTTTATCTACATTTATATTATTTTCTGGAACTGGAATATTTCCAAAAATCCACCCAATATATTCTACACTAATTTTAATACAATAAGCATGAATATCTGTAATTATATTATCAGCCAGTGTATTTTTTTCAACAAATGGATTTAAATAAACAATATTATTTCCGCTAATATAAAATTTAGTATTAAGTGTTTTTTTCCAATTAATCTTACCATTTTGATTTTGCTTATATATTTTTTCTTTATCAGTATATAAACCATTATTCAAATAATCATTAATTATCCAAATAAAAGAATTAAACGGCACTTCCTCTTCTTTTCCATTGCTCATCGATAATTTAGAGTCACTATTAATTAAACGTTTGCCAACAGAAATTGTTTTCACTAAGTTTATAATACTTTTTCTACATTCGTTATTTCCTTCTGGTATTTCATATCCCAAAGGAAAAGAGACTTCAACCCCATCATCTATAAACTTAATTCCTACAAAAGTATCATTAATTGTATTAGTAGAAACAACACATATATCTCTTAAATTTTTTATTTTCTTCATTTACAACACTGGATGTGACTCATTGTTTTGATCTTTAAACAAATCTTTAAAAACACATAATTTATTATCATAATATGACTTAACAAGTTCATCAAACGAATTGATATTATCGTCAAACCATAAGGTTGGATCTAATTTAGCTACATCATCCCATATATATAATAAAACTTTTTCAATAAACTTATCCATAGTTTCTTTATCGTTATTTACAGGAACTTCTGATAATTCATTTTCTGTTACAAAGTAAACTCCTAATTGTTTATCTTCACTATTTAAACCTGTCGGATTCTTTTTCATTATTTCTACATTTATTTTTGTTATAAAATCTTCCCAAGTATAACTAGAACCAGGAATATACATTGAGGACAATTTATTATCATATTCCTCTTCTTTATTAAATTCGTTAATGATTCTATGCATTCTCCATCTTCTCTTAAATGCTGTATCCAAATAAAACACATTTTGATCACTAGTATTCATAGTTGCAATAATCCACATATTAGATGGAATTGCTATTTTATCCACATTAATTCCCCTTTTATTTAAATAATGTTGTACTGGCTCATTGTTTATACTATATACACTAGATCCATCTTTTTTTCTATCTAATAACTGAAAAATATCACCAAATATAGCAGAAGCATTTCCTCTATTTATTTCTTCTATAATTAAACAAACTTTTTTTGATGGATTTTTCATAGCTTCATATAAAGCTAGAGTAAATGCTCCTTCTTGAAACTCATAGTTTATTTCTCCATTATTACCTGTTTTAGGAATAATTTGCCCAACAAAATCACTATTAGAATATTCAGGATGAAATGTTGTTCTATAAACCAAATAATCATTTTCATTAAAATCAGTATTTACCTTATAACTTTTTCCGCAACCAGGTGTTCCATAATAAATCATATTATAAGCACCTATCGATATTACTACTTCACTTTTCATAAACTCAACATAATTAATAAGAGCATTGTATGGATTTCTATTGTTATCATTGTTATATTTTTTATATGACTCATCATTTTTAAATTTATCAATTAAATCAATTAAAATAGATATATCATCTACAGAATATAAATCAAACTTAGTCAATCCTTTTGCTTTTATATAATCTATATATCTTACATAATTATTAATGGTCTCATCTGCTAATTCTTTAAAGTTTATTAACCATTGCCTATATTGTTTTTTTCTATTTGCTTCTGTCGGAATAGTGACATCATTATCCTGTAACAACTTTAAGATGTATTGCTTTCGTTCATCGGAAGTCCGAAATTCCATCCTAGAACTCTTGTCAGCAACTATAACATCAAAATGTAATTCATCTTGATTTTCAGTATGCAAAGAATGAATAAGCCATGATCCATCTGATGAAATTCCCAATGTACTTGCAATTTTATTAAAACAATCTTCGTTTATATATTGCTCATCATAAGTAATTTTAGAACTATATTTTAACGTTCTACGTCCTACATGATAATCCCCTTTAACTTTTTTTACAACTAATAAAACAAATTGTGCATTTGGTATTAATATTCCATTTGCGTAAACTTTATTATATAGTGATGCAATTTCATAACTATAATTTTGTTGCTGATTTCCTCCTTTACCCAAGGGACAATAAACATTATTGATATTTGTTACACAATAAACCATCGAAGTTAACAATTCTTCAACCCCTGAAACTGAGTAATTATAATTACTATTTTGTCCTAAAGCAGTTCCCCAAGAGGGAGTACCTCCACCATCTTTAATCAACATATTAAATGTAATTGAACCAAGATCTAATTTCATTTATATTCCTCCTTATTTAATCCAATTTTCATCAAATTCAGCTAATTGTAAAAAAATATGTTCAAGTAATATAGTTACTAAATTAACATCCCATCCATTACCAGCTCTTTTTGATAATTGTGTATATGATTGATTACCGAATACTATATCAACTTTTCTTCCATTTACATCTAATCCTTCAAGTCCCATTAATCTAAATTGTTCAGTAACTGACATTTTTCTTACTATTTCTTTATTTTTATGCGATTCTATTACTCTCAAACTATTATGCTCAGGCATTGTAATGGTTATAGAATAACCATCTGTTTTTATTTTTTTATTATACACATCAAAGCATAAAGGCTTCTCAACAAAAAAACTTTCAATACTATGTTTTTCCTTTAAATGTTCAATTTGCTTTTCGGATAAATACATTTCTTTTGGAACGTATTCAATAGGATCCAAAAAATCCACCAGAAATAAACCATTTAAATTCTTTTCAGGTTCCATAGAAAAGTTCAATGGTAGTCCTCCAAGTCTAGCAAACATCCAAACTCTTTCTCTATTTTGTGGAACACCATAATCCTTGCTATTCAATAAAGAAACACGTAAAGGCGACTCTGCTTCATCTGTAATATTCATTACATATCCCATATTTCTTAACATTTCTTCCATTTGAGCTCTTGTAGATTCGAATTTTTTTGAGAAAAAACCTTTTACATTTTCTAATAATATATATTTAGGTTTCTTCACTTTACAAATTCTCATAATATGTTGAAATAATGTTCCTCTACCATAAGGATCATCTTCACCTCTTTGCATACCAGCAGTTGAAAATGGTTGACAAGGGAATCCACCCATAAAAATATCGAAATCAGGCACATTATCTGGACTTAATTTAGTTATATCACCAAAATTATTTATTAAATTACCTTTAGAATCTCTATGATTTAAATCATAAAGTTCACAAGCATATTTATCTATTTCAGAATATCCTATAACTTCAAATTCAAAATTCGGATATTTTTCTTTCAATCTATTTAAAGCAAAACTTCCGCCACCATAACCAGCAAACCCTTCGAAAACTCTTAATACTTTTTTATTTTTCTTTTTCATACTACACCCCATGTTAATTTATATTGCAATTACTTTCTTACAAAACAAGTATAACATTAAAATAAAATCTTTCACAGTAGTTAAATTAAATTTTTCACTTTTTTACAAATTATTATAACATTTTTTGAAATTATTTATATTTACTATATTCCATAATTTGATATAAAAATTATATAATAATTACAAATCCACATAATGTATAATAAAGAATTAATGAATTTCTACATAGCTTAATCGAGCTTTTTCTAAATGGATTCTTATTTGTAATTGTGAGTCGAAGATGGATAATATTTAAAATTTTTTTATAAAATACTCAATGCTAAAGCTAAAATGCCACCAAGACAATCTAAAAATTTTAGCATGCAAAAGATTAATACTTAATTTCATTTGCCATATAAGATCTTATATACTTCTTTATAACTAAATTTTTAAAAAATTAGTAAAAAACTTATCATATATGTAAACTATACTAGCGTTTCTCTTTTTATTTCATTTATCAAACAATTTTTCAACAATTAAATCTTCAGAATGTAAATTATTATTTTTTCTCAATAATAAATTTTCATAAAATTTAACTAAATAACTACTATCTTCTTTTATATTTAAATAATTATTAAAATAATTACTTCTAACTAAAGCATTTCTAAAATATACCGATTTATCTTTAAATAAAGTATTATCTACATTATAACCTAAACTAATTAGATACTTTTCTATAAACAATGCTGTCGTTCTAGTATTACCTTCTCTAAAAGGATGAACTTGCCAAATACTTGATGAAAACTTAGTTATATTATTAATAACTTCAACTATGTTCATTTCTTTATAATTTTTTTCTTTTTCTAAAGATATATCATATTCTAATGATTCATTTAAAGTAGTACAATCACCATAAGCTACTGAATCATTATTTAATATCTTTTCATGCTTAGAAAAATCTATTTTTCTAAATTCACCTGCAAATTCATAAACATCTTGAAATAAAAATTTATGAACATATTTTAAATAAACAACTGATAGTTCAAATTTATCTTCATTTAATAATTCAACTATTCTAGCAGATACAAAATCACATTCTAATTCATTGTGATTAATTTCATTCTTATTTACTTTTTCAGTGTAATATTCTCTTAATTCTTTTTCTACTTCATCTATAGTTAAATTACCTTCTACATTTTCTTCTGATAATCTTTCTAAATATTTAGAAGGTTTTAAATTATCAACTTCTTGAAGACCAATAGCCATATCCCATTGTAGTTGTCTTAGATAATTATTAGGTTTATATGCTTTTTCATATTCATTCACACTTGAATCTAATTCTTTTTCGCTCATGATTATTATCTCCTCACTATTTGGTAATTATATTAATTTAATTATTTGAATTTTTTATAAATTCTTTTATGCTACTAGGTAAAGAACTTTCCTCTAAAATATCAATATTTTCTTTAAGATAAAATGATATTTGAGTTTTAATTTGTTCTGGCACATCTCTTGGATTAATAATATAAGAATTGCTTTTATCTTTGCCATTAAAAGACAATATGGAAAAACGATTAAAAGAAAAACCATTGGTAATAAAATGATCAATAATAACATTAAAATTATCACCATTTTTTTTTGATAATGATTGAAAAATATCTTCCTTTAAAAAATATAAATCCTCAATTGTATTAAGAAAAACTACATCTTTATCAAAATTGTCGGCATTAAAAACTTTAAAGTCTTCCATTTTTCATCTTTCCTTTCTTTTAGAAAAAAATATTATATGAATTTTCAATTGCATTTAATATCTCGTCAGTCCAATCCTTTGCTTCTTGAAGAGTTTCAATTATTCTAGTTTGGGATGGATCAATTGTAGCATGTAAAAGAACGTTTCTTTTATTCTTATAAATTAAATATAATTTATTTAATTCCTGCTTTGCATCACTTGGTATATTAATATTTTTATCTACTTCTGATTGACTATTATTATCTTTATGAAACATGCTAAACTTAGCATCTTTAGTAAATTTCAAATTATATTTTTGAGTCAAAACCTTCTTTAAATAGCCTTCTAACCCTTTAAACATTCCTGCCACATGTCCTGTATAATCTTCACAAGGACTAGCACTTTTAAGCATTGAAATCGAGCCAGATATAGATTTTAATAAAGCTAAGTCTAAATAGCTATATGAGTTTAAAAGTTTTTGTTTCATCTCTGTTCTTATTGCATCAAATGGTGTATTTATATTTGCAAAATTATTATTAATAGATATAATATCATATAATGTTATTTCATCAAAATCAACAATAATATTTATCACAATACTATATGTATATAAAGCTTTTCCTTGAATCATTGCTCTATTTTTTGTTGGATAATAAGTCAAATTTAGCCAATCACCATTATAACCTATAAATTTATACATATCATCTTTTTTTTCTATTTTGATTACATTTGAATACTGACAATTTATTGTGTCGATTAAACTTTTAAGTGATTTTTCATTCAAATTAAAAGTAAATTGATTTGTTTTTATATCTGCATCTAAACCCTTAGAGTTGACATATTCTATCAATAAATTACATTCATCCAAATTTTTACCCCCAACAGGTATTACATTAATTGTTCCGTCCTTTTTTAAAAAAAAATCAACTTGACACTCTAATCCATCGATATAAAATTTACATCTTTTTTTATTTTCGTTACCTATCAAAGATTTAAATTGAAATTTGCTATTTTGTAATTTATAGTTTTTAACTATACTTTCTAAATCATTTTTATTTAAATAAACCATCATTACTATTCACCTCTCAAATTTATTGCTTCATTTAAATTCTATTATTAACAATTACTTCAAAAACCACTTTGCTATTTTTATACAATATTTTTTTATCGAGAACATTTTTAAAATTAAAATATATATTATTGGTCGCATTATTACTAATTTTTATAAAACCAAATTTTCTATTTTTATCTAATTTAATAATAATTCCTTTTTGTACTTTTATTAAACTATTATTATTAACAAACTGTTTTGCAATTGTAATTAATTCATTATAGTTTGGCCCGCTTTCAAGTGAAAAATTATATTGTTGCATTTCATATCTTAATTCTTGTGAAAATTTCCATCCTCTTTCCGTTCTATACTTAATACATGCATAAAAGAACTTTCTCGCATTTTCAGCATTTCCGTATTCTCTCCAATAATATGCTAAATCTTCCAACAAATTAATCACCTTGGGTATATCATTCTCTAAAAGTAGCGCTTTACATCCATATACAAGGCCCTCTTTTATTTTTGAACGACTATAATATAGATTAGAAAGTTTATGAAACATGTAACATTTTTGTTGCTTTTCAATGAACTTTCTATATTTATCTAATGCATCTTCGTAATTTTCATCAATAAAACAAGAACAATATAGTTTTCTTTCTGTTATCCATATATGGTTTCTATAATGAAATCTTTCGACTTCATTTAATGCTTGCTCACAGATCTCAAAGCATTTATTATAATCATTCATCTTTTCATAGCATCTTGATAAATATTGATAATATATTTCTTTATCAGAAGCAATTTCTCTTGGATTATTATCTTGATCAGTAAAATTATAAGGTTCATCAGATAATTCATTAACATTTAATTGCTCAACCCACCAAATGATTTCTTTATAATTTGGTATTGTATTTTTATGAGCAATTACTTTAGCTACTTTAATACAAGTTTTGACAAATGCTGATTCATAATATTTGTGATTATTTAAATTTTGAATCTCTAGAATTCTGTAGGCATTAGTTATAAATTCTTCATATTTACTATCATCATTATTGCCTATTTCATATGGTTTTATATAAACATCATATAAGCACCAAGAAAATATACGATCAACAAAATTTCTTTGTTGATCTGTAACATTAGAAAAATCATAATTCTTGTAAATTTCTATAAAATCGATACTTTTTTTACATTTCTTAAAATATTACCATACTTAAACATAATGTATGGGTCATTTATTTTTAATTCTTCCCATATTTTCTTATAAAGTGGATAAGCATGAAAATAATCTTTTACCTGATATTTTTGAGAAGCTTCTTTTATTATGTTCTCTTTATCTAAGATATCTTTTTCGTTCATGCCATACACCTCCTAAAAAGTATTTGATATATAAAATTATAACATATTGACTGCTTAATTTCATAAAATGTCACAAAATTCATACCTAAAATTCAATTTTAAGCTACATATTAAATAAAATTATATTTATTTAAATAATTTATTTTATTTAATTGCAACCATCTTAATATCCTTACAAATTTAATCCGTAAGTAAACCTAGTATGTCCTAAGGAATTTATTACAAGTATAGATTCCAAAACAAATTAATAACTAAGCAACAAAATCTTCCCTTTATTTTCATCACTATCAAACTCCATACATTCCCCTCTTCTCACTCTATCTATAGTAGCAAAGTCTCTATCAAACTTAGCTAATGATAAACTCTTAGTAACACTATCTTCTCTCTTACTAGTTCTTTCATAAGCACTTTCTAATAACTCTCTAAACTCATCAGATAATAATGAACTTCTATACTTATGAACCAACTCACTATCTTCCCATATTGGACTATCTTGTATATCAATCCTATAAACTCTAGCTAATAATGATACAGCTTCTTTATGGCTTAATCCTTCCATATCTTTTATATAATCTAATACCCTAAAACTCTTACCACATCCAAAACACATACCATAATTTCTACCATTAACCACTCCCATAGAAGGAGTTCTTTCAACATGATATTGACATAAGAACATAAAACTATCATTAGAATATAACTTAATCTTAGGATACTTATTATTAGTAAATACTAAATGAATAAGAGAACATTCTTCTTGTAAATATTCTTCTATAGTACTAGGTTTAATACTCTTTCTTATTAATTCTAATATCTTTTCAAAATGTCCTCTAATATCCTCTACTTCATCTAAATATTCTTTTCTAGCATCTCTTATACTTATATATTCTTTTTTTAAATCTTTATCAAACGCTATATGTTCTCCATTTAGTAAATGTTTATTAAGTCTTACATAATCAAACCACTTCCAATAAGCACTACTTCTTATCTTATCTAATTCTCTTACTATCTTACTTATATCTTTATAATCTTCTCTATCTAGTCCTACACTATATAAAGCACTAAGATATTGAGTTAATAATCTATCATAATAATCTAATACATCATATTTACTTATTTCAAAATAACTTCTATCTTCCATACATATACCAACTATCTAATTAATGTTTAATATTTATAGTAAAGCATAACAAAAGTTAAGTAAAGAAAAAATATATTCTTACGAATATATTTGTTTAATTCTGCTCCATGATTTTCTCAAATGTACTATTTAAGATGTCATCGTCATTATTTATCAAATCGTCTTCTAGCATCTCTTTGCCTTTTCTTTTCAAAATACGCATTACACCAACTCTTGCCAACGAATGTCTTATATTCAATAGATACTGATATATAGATTTGTTAGAACTTGTTTCACTATTCTGCTGAAAACCGCGTAAATTTTTCTCCAAATTATCAAGATAATTAAATTCTAATGAATACCTTTGAATAATATCCTTTACTAATTTATCATCATATATTCTCTTCCCTTTTAACATAAAATCCACTGAATATATATCATTTAGTAATTCTCCATCTTCGTTTTCATCTTTATACTTTTCTAAAGTTTTAATAAGTTTATATATAGATTCAACTTCTACCACATTTATCCTCCTTTCTTTATAATAACTACTCTATAGATACATTAATAGTTTATCATACTTTTAAAGTTTTATTAAACAAATGTATGAACAATAAAATACAAATAGAGCAATGCAGTACCTTGCTCTTATTTTACTTTATAGTGATATTCCTACCATTCTCACACATCTTCTTAACTTCTCCATCTCTCAGCAAATAACACTCCCCATAAATAGTACATTCTACACCATCATCAAAGATATGACTACCATCTAAAATAGCATATAAATCCCTTTTCTTAGATTCTTCCAACATAGCACTCCTATGTAACATCTCATCACTATCAAAATTAGAAGTATCTAATACAAAATGTGGTTCAATATTAATATTCGTCTTACCTAATCCCTTATAACTACTAGGTCTACTTAAATCTTCTTCACACTCTGGACTATTATAAACATCTTCAGCTAAGTTAATCGCCCCAGCACTTTGTCCTACTATAACACCTCCATAATTACTCAATATATCTCTTAATTTAATCTCTTCAAAATACTGCATTTGTGTAAATGTATCCCCACCAAATAAAAATACTAAATCACTATTTAATACTTTATCTCTTACATCTCCTACACTACTTTTATCATCTACTACATAATAATTATCAAACACAATACCAGATAATCTTAATGCATCAAATAATATCTTAGAATATTCTTCTATCTTATCCTTATTACTAGCATCTGCTGGTATATATAAAATACCTCTTGTACCATCCAACTTACTTTTTAATTGATCAACTAAACCATTCTTGTTATCTATCTCTTTAGCTACTTTAACTCCATCTATCTTTTCATAATGATTTAAATTACTAGTTAAAAATACTTTCATAAATATCTCTCCTTGTTATAGAAATTATATCTCAATAAAAAAAACATATCACTAAATATGTTTCTTTTTATTCAAAATAATATTGTTTTTTGTTTTCTATTAAAAATATATCTTTATATACCTTTAATTTAATTTGACTATTAATCTTAAATGGTTGCTTAATATCTCCCAATTGATATAAGATAAATTTCTTACCATCATTTGTATCTACAAGTAATTTAACAATTTTTGCAGGATTTCCATTTATTAAAATATTATCATCCATATAACCATATACAATTGCATTTATTTCTTGTCCTTTATTTTTAATAGAAAAATATCTTAATAAAGATTTCATCGCAATAATAAACGCTATTATTCCAATTATAGCAAATGGTAAACACATTAAAATAGTAAAACCAAACATTTCAGTATCCATCATTAAAAATAGTATTGGAAAAACAAAACCAAAAAATCCAAAGCTAACTGCAAATATCATAGGAAAAACAACATTCCAAAATCCTATATGTGCTTCTTTACATTCTATTACAGGATATTCCATATCAGCATTTTGTGTATCCAATCCAGTAGCAACATTACAATAAGGACATATTTCTGTTGTTATAGGAGCCCCACAATTTGGACAATTCTTTCTATTAATATTCTCCATTAATACCACCTCTATTATAATTAGAATATAGAAAATAATTCATTTATATCATTAACAATATTTATCTTAACACATATACTATTTACAATTTAACAAAAAATATAAAGTATATAAGTTATTTATCTTATTCTAGAATTTGAACATTTATAATTTCTCTTCTATTCTTAATTTAATTTTATCATGTCCAAATAAAAACAGAGTAAATATCAATTACTCTGTTTACAACTTCTATACTTATCCACAGCCTAAAAATCTAAGATATTCTTGTTATTAAATTATTATATTCATTCCACCCAATATATTTTTCTTTTTGAAGTCTACCTACAACAATACCTGTTGAAATATTATTTTCTTTAGCAAATGCTTTTATTCCTCTTTCATAGAGATAACTTTTACTCTTAACAAAATCATTAAATATCTTATCATTAATTAACACATTTCTTGAATATTCATCCGCCTCCAACTCTATATCATTTTTTTCATCTTTATCTTGATCAACAAAAATTTCCTTTTTACTATGTTTTAGTAAATGACCTATTTCATGAAATAAAGTAAACCATAAAATATCATCTTTTTTACCTCTATCACTTATCATTATAATTGCTTTATCACTAGTCATTTTATAAGCAACACCATTAACATATGTATTAGGCAAATGTGGTTCATAAACTAATGAAATACCGCAATCAGTTAAAATACTTTTAATTTCATCTAAGACACTTAAAAATGGTTTACTAACTAAATCTCTTATTTTCTTAACGCTATTACTTAATTTTTCTTCATTATATTTAGGATAAACATCTTTACTAGATTGTATCTCTCCATAACGAATCCAACATAATAATGATTCAAAAGAAAAATTATCATTATTACTTTTTCTAAAAGCCAATCTATTTTTTAATTCTGTGTCAAAAGATAAAGAAGCCACAGAAAAAAACTTTCTTAAATTCATAACTTTTTCTTTTGCATCTCTAGTAGGTTCTACCCAATTACGTCGTGCCATTTCTGCATAAGGTATATTCTCTAAATATACTTCATCATCTGCTAAAGATTCATAATCTTTTTTTCTTTCTATGCTCTCTCTATATTCACTTTCTAAGTTATTCCAAAAACTTGCAGGTATATCAAAAACATATTCTAATTTTAAAGCTGTTGTCGTTGTTATAGGTGCTTTGCCTTTTATAATTTCATTTATTGTTTTTTTATTTATACCTGTCTTATTAGCTAAATCAAGTTGTGTCATTCCGTGTACTTCTAATAATTCCAATATTGTTTCCCCTGGTGCAATAACATATTCTACAAATTCATCAATCTTACTCATAATGTTTAGACACCTCCAAAATTTCTATACTACCTATTTTTCTTAAATCTTCTACTATTATTTTATTATCTTTATTTCTAAATATTATTCTATACTGTTTATTTATATCTACTGCAAATGTTTCTTTTCTATTGCCTTCTAATTTGTGTCTTCTAAAAGGAGGACAAACTGGAATATCACCAACTGAAGAAAAAGCTTTTAATTCCTTAATTCTTTTGGGTAATCTTTTAGCTACATCGAAGCCATATTCTTTAACTAACTTTTTATTATAGCTAGCATCTTCACATAACCTTTTTAATTCTTCATTTTTATACGTTAATTCCAATATTGTACTCCTTTCTTTTTGATTAACGTAATTGGTTAATTAAATTATACATCTGATTCTATATATATTCAACATTTAATTAACGTATTAAGTAAATAAAAAGAGAAACATAAAATGTTCTCTTACTTAAAACCATAATATACTGTCCCAGTCTCCAGCTTATAACCTTTATAATAAGCTAACTCAGACACTGTAACTATCTGATAACCTCTATCTAACAAATCAGGAACTAATACTTCTACTGCATCAGCAGTTTCATTATGTATAGAATGCATAAGTATTATCTTACCATCTAAATTACCAAAATTATCTATCTCATTTAAAGTTAAATCCTTATTACGATACTTCCAATCTAACGAATCAACATTCCAATTTATAATCGCCATATCAGTAATTCCGGCTCTAACATTAACATTTACACTACCGTAGGGAGGGCGTAAAAGTTTCGGTTCATACCCTAACACTTGCTTATAAGCTTCTCTACTCAACCTTAATTCCTCAGTTAATTCTTCTACTGACAACTTATTCAAATTCTTATGCGAATAAGTATGAGTTCCTACTTCACCTATCTTAGCTTCTCTCTTAACAATATCGGGATACCTTAACATCAAACTTCCCAAATCAAAGAAAGTCGCATGTACATTATATTTTTCTAATGTATCCAAAATTCTGGTTGTTGATTTAATACTTGGTCCATCATCAAATGTTAAAGCAACCATCGGTTTACTAGGATCTATATGTCCTTGTGGAGGAATATTCAACTTAACTTCCTTTTTCTCTATTTTTATTTCAGTTAAATGAGCTTTACTAACATATCCAACTTTATCGTTATACATAATCTTAGCCCAACTAGAACTCTCGCCTATTTTAATAACTTCTTCTCCAGACTTAATAACATCCAATAATTCACTATTAGAATTAGCTTCACTTCTCATATTAAGATCTGTTGCTGTATACATCCTAATACCATCATCTACACTAACATCAGGTTTTTCAATTACTTCTTTTTTCTCTTCAATATTCTTACTCTCTATATAAAGAACACCATCACTAGATAGTAACATACTCCATCCTTTATCACTCTGTCTATAAACTTTAACAACTTCATCTTTTTTAACACTACCAACTACTTCACTAGTAACAGTAGCTTCTTTATATAAAACTACATCCCCTAATACAACATATTCTCTATTAACTAAATTCCATTCATCTTCTTTTATATCACTAGAATAATCTTTATCAATTTCTTTAGCAATTTTTAAATATTCTTCAATACCTTCTATTTCTTGATAATTATTATTTAATAATAAATAAATCTTATCTCCCTTTAATACTACTTTAAACTTTTTTTCATCATTACTATAGATATACCTAGTAAGTACATCTTTATATCCTTCACTAAATATATCATCAAGACTTATTTCTTCTCCATTATCTAAATCAAATAAATAAGTATAAATATTCTCAACTTCACTTAAATTATAATTTTCTATTCTCTCTCTTAAAACCAAACTTAAAGTTTTATCAATTCCCATATATATTTCATAATCTATAAAATAATATATATCTATTTTATTATTTTCTCCTACATAACTATTATTTACATTATCTTTAAGTATATCAATCTTATTCTTTATAAATTCATCTATTTTTTTTATACCAACAACTGGATAATTAATCTTATAATATATATTATTTTTTTGATCTTCTAAAGTAGTTAATTTACCTACTTCTTTTTTATTACTTAATGTTTCAAAAATTAATTCTTCTTTAGTAGTACCAACTTTTTTATTAAATCCTCCAATAAAAAAGCATATAAAAATAAGCATACATACAAAAAGTAATCCCCAAGCAACAATTAATATTCTTTTTTCCCTTTTTAAAACACTACTCATACTACCACCTAACTATATTATAATACTTTTTTAATATTATAAACTTCAAAACACCATCCAAAAATTGGCTCTATATCAATCCAAAAATTTAATTTATCTCATTTTCCCCTACCATAATTATACCAATTAAAAAAGAAACATTAACTAAAATTTAATGTCCCTATACTTAAAAATGTAAGCAATTATTAAAATCTACTTAACTTTAATACTTCTACCATTTATACAATGTGATAAATATTTACCATAATTAATCCCAAATCTAGGCTTCTCATACATATACATTTTTACTTTCTTAAAATCTCCATCAGGTATAGTATCTACAAATTTATGTAACACATCATCAAATAACTCTTCCTTAGTATCATAAATATGTAAACCTTTATACTTTAACCACGCATTTTCTACCCAATAATATTTCTTTGTGTCTTTGTAAATCAAAAATGAATGAGATATATCTCTTTTATCATCTGGATAATTAATAAAATACGTTCTTAAATCTACTCCTAATTTAGTTATTAATTCTCTTTCTAATTCCACTTGTTCAAAAGAAGTACCAATTTTACTTTCCATTAATTGCTTAGGATTCTGTAAATAAAATATATCCTTAAAATTCCATTTAAATCCTGCATAATTATTTCCATCTTTATCCCTATATCCTAATTTAATATCACATAACTTGTCTTTAATATTTATGTAAACACAATCGCATTTCATTATCATTGTTCTACCACTAGTAATAGTAATAAATCCTAACTTTTCAAACAATCTTATCGCATCTTTATTGTTTTTATATACCCATATATACAAAACTTTATTTTCTTTTTTTATCTTATTTATTATTTCAGTACCTATTCCTTGATTTCTATACTCTTTAAATAAATATATTTCATCTATTATATAACCATCTTCATAAGGTATCGTAACATAAGCTCCAGCAATTTTTTTACCAACATAAATAATCTTATAGTCTTCAACAGTATTTTCTATATTTTTTATAATACTTTTTCTTATCTTATTTTTTTCATTATAAGATAAAACTTTATCCATTTCATCATCTATCATCGTAACTAATTTCATACTAGTTAATATATCCATATCTTTATCTTGTGCATTAACTATTTTATATTCAAGCATTAAAATCACCTACTTACGCCACATATACTACCAAAAAAATCATTTATTGAATAGTTATAAATTATATTTTTATTAAGACTATCTTCATATAAATTTTACTTCTAACCATCAAAAAAAGAAAGCATTAATTTCTATTTATCAGGCTTTCTTTTTTCTATATACATTATTTATTTTCTTTCTTTTTTACTACAACGCCTCTATTTTTACAGCTGTCTTTTCCTTCATTACAATAACCAAATACTTTACATGTAGGTCCAAGTCCCTTACCAATTAACGGAGCTACTCCTGAAGCAAGTTCTACCATTTGATTAGCTAATCTTCTAGGCTCAAGTTGTGCTTTATTACAACATCTCATTCTACTAATCCATTCTAAACATCTAGCATTCATCGTAGTTGTAATATTTACTCCATGTCCACATTGTAAGAAACAAATCAAATCCTCAGGTCTAACGCCTTCTTTTTTAAATTCTTCCATAAGTAACATATTATTTGCAAATAATTCTCTATATTCATCTTCATGAGATTCTTTAATAGTATCAGGTACTATTATATTCTCGAAATTTATACTTGTAAATCCAGGAACTAATAATGAATGCATTCTATGTCTAGTAATATGAGTTAATACAGCTAAAGATATTGGCATTTGGAAAGAGAATATCGCTTGTTCTAGTTCTCTTTGATTCTTACTATTTATAATAGCTTGCATTATATCATTTTTTATAGTTGGTTGTAAATCTCCTAGTTCATGCAGTACTTCTTCAGCTTGTTCATATGTATATTGATATCTTGCCATTAAAGTACTAACTAATACTTTCCAATCTGCATTATGAGTATAATCAGTCATTTCAACTTTATCTAATAAATGAGCTTGCTGTGGAAAATCAATATTTGGAACTAATTCATCTAAGAAAGATAATTTATCTCCATAATATTTCTTATCTTTTTCTTGATCTAAAGCTCTTGCTAAATAAGGTGCATATTTTCTAATCATATCTGCTAATTTTTCACCTAATTCATGAACTTCACTAATTTTAGAAATTTCACCATATAACATATCACCTGTCATATTAAGTAATTCATTAGCATCACAACCCATAATAATATTTCCATTAATTGTATATGGTAGCATATATCTACAATCTTCTACTGGAATTCCCTCATCTACTAATTCACCATATTTTGTAAATAGTACTTCTGTATTTTTCTTATACATTCTTTGCAACTTTTTATTATTAGGAAGTACATTCCCATTTACATCTTTAAAGTCTGGAACATAAGTACCAACACTTCTAAAGTCAACATTTCTTCTAGATTTAATTGTAAATGATGTTAATCTATATCCAATAATTACTTGTTCTAGTAACATTGAAACATTTTCTAGTGCAAATACTAAATAATCATGTTCGGATATCGATTTATGTCCATATCCTACTATAGCTCTAGCAAGTTTTAAGTTGTCTTCATAACTTTTATGATTCTCTAAAACTTGTGTTACAGTACCATCTGCACGTGAAAGATTACCAGCCGATGCTACAATTTGTAGTCTCTTTTCTATTTCTTTTTTGGTATTATTACCAAGCATTACTACTTTCATTTAAAATCTCTCCTTTTACCATTTTGTCTCTACATTCTCAATATAACATATCTTTATTTGAAATAAAAGTGTATTTATTACACTTTGTTATCAAAACTTTTTATATCGCCATTCCTTATTGATATAATCTTTTTTTCTTTTACAATAGTTTACAAAATAAAATATAAATATTTCTAAGATATGATATACTTTTAATAGGGTGTGATAAGATGAAATTTATTAAAAATTTAAGTGAAAAAGAATATCAAGCATTCTGGGAAAAAACTCCTAATAATCATTTCATGCAAAGTTACGAATGGGGACAAGCATGCAAAAAAAATAGAAATCAAATTCCTTGTTATGTAGGATTAAAAGATGATGACGGAAATGTTGTTGCTGCATCATTATTATTAAAAAAGAAAACTCCCCTTAACATGTGTTATTTCTATGCTCCACGTGGCTTCACAATGGACTTTTCAAATAAAGAAATTTTAAGTGAATTTACAAAACATTTAAAAAATTATTTAAAAGAAGAAAAAGCTATATATCTTAAATTAGATCCTCCATTAATGTATCAAGAAATAGACGTTGAAGGAAATAAAATTGAAGGAGGACTAAATAACTATAAAATATTTAATTTATTTAATAATTTAAGTTATAAACATAAAGGTTTTAATAAACTTTATGAAGGTAACCAGCCTCGTTATACATTCCGTACTTATTATAAAAAATATAATAGTTTTGATGAAGTCGAAAAAACTTTCTCTAAGTCATTTGCTCGTCCAGTAAAAAGAAGTTACAACTATGACTTAGAAATATATCAATCTGATGAAGTTAAAACATTTCATGAGTTAATTCAATTAATTTCAAAACGCGATGGCTTCAATGCCTATAGTTATGATTACTATAAAAATGTTTACGAAGAATTAAGTAAAAAAGGGTATGTCAAAGTTTACAATGTAAAAATCAATCCTACACATTTAATTGACAAATTCAGTAAAGAGCTTGAAAGTGAAAAAAAAGAAGATCGTAAAGTAAAAATTCAAAAAGATATTGATTACTTTAAAGAAATAGTTAAAACACATAAAGAGGAGTATACATGTGCTTCACTTATATGTACATACTCTGCTACTGGAGCTTGGTCACTTTACATTGGCAATGATGATGTTGCCTCATATACTGGTACAGTAAATCGTCTATATTATGAATTTATGAAAGATGCTTATGAAGATGGATATGAATATGCTGACTTATTCGGAGTTGTTGGAGACCCTCATACTAAGTATAAAAACTTAGCAGGTATCTATGAATATAAACGTAAAATTGGTGGTGAATATATCGAATTTATTGGCGAATTTGATCTAATCAATAAACCATTCTGGTATATCGTTCTACCAACATTTTTAAAAATATATCGCTCAATAAGGAAAGGAAAATAATAATGTTATTTATTCATTATCCTAAATGTTCAACTTGTAAAAAAGCCAAACAGTTCCTAGATAATCATAATATTCAATATGAAGAACAAGATATCAAACTTAACCCACCAACATACGAAGAGTTAAAATCATATTATGAAAAAAGTAATCTACCAGTAAAAAAATTCGTTAACACAAGCGGGCTTATCTACAAAGAATTAAATTTAAAAGATAAACTTCCTACTATGACAGATGATGAAATATTAAAATTAATAAGTACAAACGGTATGTTAATAAAAAGACCTTTACTCGTAACAGATAAAGGTATTCTAACAGGATACAAAGAAGAAGATTACAAAAGAACTATAGACAAGCTATAGTTCTTTTCTTATTCATTAAGATTTATATATTTAATATCTAAAACATTCATTCCATCAAAAGTAACCTTAAACACTGCAGGTGCACTCCAATGTCCATCTACAATTGTTTCATCATCATAAGATAAGATAATTTCACCATCATAGTTTCTTCCTGCCTCACACCAAGCAGATAATAAACAAGTTAAAGCTGTACAATGTGAAACAACAGCAACTCTATTCCCTGTTTCAAACATCAAAATATTTTTCATAGATTCAATAATACGTTTCTTAGTTTCATTTAAAGACTCTCCACCAGGTAGCTTATAATCAAAATCTTTAACTTGCATTCTATGAAACTCATTTCCATCAATGCCAGCCATATCACCAAGTTTTCTTTCATTTAATCTATCATCAATATTAATAATCGTATTATTTTCTTGAGCAATATACTTAGCAGTTTGTAAAGCTCTTTCATAATTAGAAGAATAAACAGCATCAATATTTTGTAATTCATCTATCTTACTCATTGCTTCAGCCTTCTTCTCTCCACTAACAGATAAAAAAGCTTTTTCATTAGCAATTTGCTTATCATCATTCATACTAATATTTTTTATATTACTCTTAGGTGTAATTTCTGAATGTCTTATTAAATATACAACAGTTTCCACTAAAATATCACCTCAAACAACCCAAATGATATTGCCATCATTATTAAACCAGCAAGTAAAACACCAACCATTACAGCAAAAACAGTTTTCTTAAAATTCAAGTCTAAAATACTAGCTGCTAAAGTACCAGTCCATGCACCAGTTCCAGGAAGAGGTATACCTACAAATAAGAACAATGCCCAATACAGACCTTTTCCAGCTTTAGCTTGTAACTTCTTACCACCTTTTTCTCCTTTAAGCAAACACCAAGTAAAAAATTTACCTATATACTTTTTATCCTTCCCCCATTCCAAAACCTTTCTTGAAAATAAATAAATAATTGGAACAGGTAACATATTACCTATAATAGCTATAATAAATGATATAAGCTTTGGCATTCCTAAACCAACTGCAATAGGAATCGCTCCCCTAAGCTCTATAAGTGGCACCATAGATACTAAAAAAACAATAATATATTTAATGAACATAACACTCTTCCTTTTCTAAAAAACTAATCTTCTATTCTAAAATACCTGTATTCATCTTTTTCTAAAATACTACATATTAAATTTGATGGAAATATTTTTTTTCTATCCATATAAATTAACAATAAATTGTTATACTTTTTACATAATTTACTAATTACTTTATTAAACCTTTTTAACTGCTTCTCTAACTTAACATACTTAAAATTATCTAATAACTCAGGATAAACTTTAGAAGTCAAAAAAATTTTCTTCAAATCTAAATTCAAACCTTCATTAACACTAATCTTCTTCTCTAAATTATATTCATTATACTCATTTATATAATCATATAAATTACTACTAAGTACATCAAACTCAATTTTATCATATTCTTTAATAATATCTAAAATTTTATATAACACATTAAGTCTTTTAATAAATACTTTATCAAGTTCTTGAAATACCTGATTTACACTTTTTATTTTTTTATTAACAATAGAAAATTCTAAAATAAAATATAAAATCAACCATAAAATTAAAATAATAAATAATATGCTTAATGTATATTCCATACCATAAACACTCCCTAATAAAATTATATCATAAAAAAAGGATGAATTATATATTCATTCCTTATAATTATTTATTAAGATAAGTCCCCTAAGAAAATATACCATTTACCTTTAATCTTAACAGCTGTTACATCTTTTTTCATTGTATCCTTATCACCATCATCATTTACTTTAAATTTGATTGTATATACTACAGCTGCTTTAACATTTTTTTCATCAATATCACAATTATCTTCTAAATCTTCAGCTAAATCTTCTAAATCTGATTTTTCTACTTTATCACTATCTACAATTTCATAACTTAATACTTTAAAATCTTCATTATCATAATCATCAAAAGTATCATCTAATGTATCTTCAATATCAAATCCCATATCTTCATAAGCGTCTAAATAATTCTTATGCATCAATTTAACTATCTTTTTAGTATCTGACTTAACAAATGCCTGTGAAAAAGATTTAACCACACCTTTAGATCCACCATTCAAATATAAACTACATATTACTAACAATAAAATTACAACAACTGCAATAGATATTCCTAAAACTTTTTTATCAGTTTTTAACTTTTCTACATAATTTCCTAATCCTTGTTTAGCCTTATCTACAATTTCATTAGTTTTAGTTTGCTCAGTACTCACATTTGGAGCAGTTTGTTTAACTGGATTACCAGCTGCAACATAAACTTGTCCTGCTGATAAATTTTGTTGTGTAGATTCACTTGATACAGGTGTTGATTGTACTGCTACTTGCTCAACAGGTGGAACTGGATTCTGTTCTACTGGTTGTACAGGTACTTCAGGTTGTACTGGTTGCTCAACTTGTTGTTGAACTGATTCTGATTGTTGTACTTCGCTTACAGATTGTTCTGCTACTGGTTGCTGTACAGTCTCTTCTTCTGGCTTTACTACCATATTTGGCAATTCAATATTTTGATCTTCTTTATTCATTTTAACTCACTCCATACTTTATCATATAATAAGAATAATACAATTAAATCAAAATTGCAATCAAAAGAAAAAAGACCTTAACAGTCTTTTTTCAAAAAGTGTGAGTTTGAGTTTATATGTTATTTTAATTGTATAGGGTTTATATTATATAATTAAATTTATTTATTATTTCATCTTTAATTAATAACATTTATTTCTTTCTATTTCTACCACTCTTCCTTTCATAATTAAATAATACTATTCCTTTATGAAATTTATGTGAAGAGCAAGTGAAATATTTATTAATGTTTATTAAGACTTATTTCTTTACATTTGGTATTTTACTAACTTTAAAATAGAATATTGTTCCCTGATTTTTTTTACTCTTAACACCATATTCAAAATTATGACATTCTAAAATATTTTTAACAATTGAAAGTCCCAATCCAGTACCAACAACATTTCTCTTATGATTTTTTTCATTCTTATAATACTTTTCCCAGATATGCTCTATCTTATCTTTATCAATGCCTTTACCAGTATCTCTTATTTCAACAAGATAATTTTTCTTTTCTTCTTTTACATTAATAAATACTTTTTTGTCATCACCTGTATAATTAAGTGCATTATTAACTAAATTATAAATAACCTGATTAATTTTATTTCTATCTGCTCTTACCAATATCTCTTCTGGCATATTAACTTCTATTGTATACCCTTCTACATCTTCAAGATAAGTATATCTTTTTAATATATCTTTAATCTCTCCATTAAGATCAAAAGTTTCTATTTCTAATGTATCAGAATTAGCTTGTAATTTAGAAAGTGTAAGAATATCCCCAACCAATACATTTAATCTATCAGTTTCTTCTATAATGACATTGAGATTTTCTTCTCTCTTTTCTTTATCTTTATAAGTAATATCTCTTACCATCTCGGCATAAGCTTTAATCATTGTAAGTGGTGTTTTTAAATCATGTGATACATTAGCCATTAAATCCCTTCGATATTGATCAGTCTTACTTACTTCACTTTCCAAATAATTTAACGTATCAGCAAGTTCATCAATCTCTTTTATACCATTTTTATTAAACTTAACATTATAATTTCCACTAGCTAATTGCTTAGATTTCTCAGTAATATCAACAATTGGTTCACTCAAAACACGTGCCAAAAATAAACTTATAGCTACAGCAAATATAATAACAAATATTGTAATATATATTAATTGCTTACTAATAATAGTATAATTTTTATTAACATTACTTAACATTGTAAATAAAAATACATACCCATCATCTACTTCTATACCATAAAGTAATGCATATGATTCATAATCTGGATTAACAAGTTTTATAGCTTTAATCTCCTCACCACTCTTATATAAATCATTCATATATTTATTAATTTCATTATTATCTTTACCAAGTAAACACCCCGTAGAAGCATCATTATATAACTTAGTTCTTCCATATACATCTATATATTCAATACATACAGAATTATTATAAACAACATTTTTTAAATAACTATGTAATTCTAAAGAATCCTTTTTATGTATTTCTTCAGCAATATTCTCCATATCATTTATCTGATATTTTTCATAAAGATACTTAGAAAACAAAACTTGTGATTCCCATAACAATAATATTATAAAAACAGAAAACAATATTAAACAAAACATTGTTTTATTTTTAATACTAGTTGTTCTTTTTATCTTGGTATTCAAATTTATAACCTATTCCTCTAACAGTTTTAATTAAATCACCATAGTTACCTAAATTTCTTCTTAACGTTTTTACATGTGTATCAATAGTTCTATCATCACCATAAAAATCATAACCCCAAACATTAGTAAGTAATTGTTCTCTTGATAGAGCAATATTTTTATTAGTTACAAAATATTTTAATAAATCATATTCTTTAGGAGTTAAATAAACTTTCTCATCATATATTATTACATCATGAGCTTTATCATCAATAATAAGTCCATCAAATTTATATATTGATTCTTCTGGTGTACTCCTTTTTATTATAGCTTTAACTCTTGCTACTAATTCTTTAGGACTAAAAGGCTTAGTTACATAATCATCTATTCCTAAATCAAACCCTATTAATTTATCATATTCTTCACTACGAGCAGATAACATTATAAAAGGTATATCTTTGTTCTTAGATTTTATCTCTTTACAAGCTTGATACCCATCTTTATTTGGCATCATTATATCCATTATAATTAAAGAATAATCTGAATTATTAGCTTTATTAACTGCATCTTCGCCATCTACAGCTTCATCTACTTCATAACCTTCCAAAACTAAATATTCTCTTATTACATCCCTTATTAATTTTTCATCATCTACAACTAGTATTTTCATAAACTTCACCTCTAGTACACCTATATTTTATAATAAAAATGTGAAAATACAATGAAAAAAGACGCATTTATGCATCTCTTATTAACATCTTAATCTAACTTTACATTATGATAAATATCAGTTACATCATCAACAGCATCCAATAAATCATATAACTTATTAAATACTTCTAAATCTTCACCTTCTAATGAAACTAAATCTTTTGCGTACCAACCAGATTCATCTACTTCAAAATCAACATCTGGTACTACTGATTCAATAACTTCTTTAGCTTTATAATTATCCATATATTTAACAGAAACATTTATAAAACCATCTTCATTCTCAAACTCTACTGGTTCAATAGAAGCGTCAAGTAAAGCCATTAATAACTCTTCTTCTTTATCTGATTTAAAACTCATTACTGTTAAATTATCATAATTATAAGAAACAGAATTACTAACACCTAAACTCTTTTTCATTTTATTAAATGCAGCTCTTACTTCTCCAACTGTTCTATTAACATTATCTGTTAATGTTTTAATCATAAACGTTGAAGCACCAGGACCAAATCCTTCATAAATTATTTCTTCATATTCATCTTTTCCAGCTCCTTTAGCTTTATCTATAGCTCTAGATATAATATCAGCTGGTACTTGCATTTTCTTAGCTTTTTCTACTAAATGTTTTAAAGCACTATTAGCTTCTATTTCAGGAGATCCATTTTTAGCTGCCAAGTAAATTTCCTTTGCAAAGTTTGTATATAATTTCCCCTTTGCTGCTCCTGTCTTTTTTATTTTAGCTTCTCTAACTGCATAAGCTCTTCCCATATTTACACCTCTTTTAAAACTTGTTTTATTATACAAAAATTATTCTTATATTACTAGAAAAATCTTATTTCTCTAATAAATCTATAAACAAAATATTTATTCTTATTATTTCTAAAAGACTTAATTAATTTATAAGAATCATAAACGTCATAATAATCAATATGTTCTTTTTCAAGAATATATTCTAACGCCTTAAGTACAGTAGATTTATATGTATTAGTTCCAAAGAAATTCATAACTCTATTAAACAATCTCTTATTAACTTTTCTTGTTATAAATTTATAGTATTTATTACTTCTTCTCTTAAAACAATATCTATAACCATCTAACTTCTTTAAGACTCTTAAAGTATCATAATATCCCATCATAATATTATCTCTAATTATATCTCTATTAAATTCTAATATTTTACCATTATCACGACTTGGAGCAATATTTATTACTTTAGATGATACATCATGTCTTCTATTTATTCCTATCCCCTTTATATTTATTACATATATTTCATCATATCCTATATCTGCTAATAACTTAACAGGTGAATTATCATAAAAGCCACCATCTATATAAAAATGATTATCTATTATTCTTTTTTCTCTAAATACTGGTAAATAACTACTAGCCATTAAAAACTCAATTAATTTATCTTTACTATTTATATCACTCTTATAAACATAAATTGGTTTAATACCTTTTCTCGATATTTGAACAGTAACTAAACCAAAATCCTTTTTACTATTCATTAAAGCATCATAATCAAGCACATTCTTAATATTTTCTAACAAATTAGTATTATCTATACCAAAATTACGAACAACCTTCTTTAGGGCTGAAAATGCGCTTTTAAGAGACTCAATATCCTTATCTCCATTATTTATAGCATCAATAAACTTTTTATCAAATCCTAATAACTCCCCAGGACTAACATTATACCAAAAATCTAATAACTCACTAGACTTATTACTAGCTAGCATCGCTGCATTAAAAGAACCTATTGAAGTACCAACAAATCCATCCAACTTAACTTTACTATCACGAAAAGCGTAAAAAGCTCCTACCTGATAAGAACCTTTTACACCTCCTCCTTCTAAAACTAACCCCTTCATAAATTATTTATCTTTTTTCTTTCTAGAATAATAAGCTACAAAAGGTAAAGCAAATAATCTAGGTAATAATCTAGTAACTTTATATTTATACTTAGTCAAAGTATTATAATAAACATCTAAATTCTTACTCCTAAAATGTAATATCTCTTCTAATTTATCTCCATCACTATAATAACCACCATAATAATTCTTTTCAGCAAACAAATAAGCTGATAAAAATCTAAAAGATAAACCATATGTTTTAAATAAATAAACTAAATAATCAGAATACTTTGTTCTAAACTTTTCTCCTCCAGAAACATTAAATATCTTTTTATTAACTTCTTTCTTAAAATCAATAGCACATACAAATGCATATCCTGCATCCTCTGCAGACAATAATTCACACTTACTATCTGGAGTAATATTATAAATTAAGTTCTCAGGCCCAGGATCACCCAATATATAAGCAAGTCTTAATATTGAATAATTCTTAATATTTTCTTTAATATATTTTTCACTTTCTAATTTATATTTAGCATAATAATCATAATCATCTATATTAGGTTTAGTCTTTATTGTAATATTTTCATAATCTTCTTGTTTACCATATATAGAAGCTGTTGAGGAATAAAGTAATAAGCAATCTGGATTATATGATTTAATAGAATCCACTATTTGTCTAGTTCCATTAAAATCTACCTCTTTACATAAATCTTCTCTAACATTAGCTAATGGAGGTAAAACACCAGCTAAATGAATTACTACATCATGATCTTTAATTAAAGCATCAACAATAGCACTATCATTTACATCTCCATAAACTATATTTATTCTTTTTCTAAATGGTTTCAATCTTTTGTAAACATGTTTATTTTTTAATTCTAAAGCTGTTACTTCATATTTTCCTTCACTTAGTAAAAATCTTATAACTTGTAAACCTACTGTTCCACCTGCCCCAGTTACTAAAACTTTCTTCATATATTACACCTTCTTGATTATTTTTATTATCTTTATAATATCACATTTTATTCTAAAAACTAATAAAGTTCATCACTACTCGTAGCATTTAACGTTAAATCTGCAAATTCCCCTTTTAAGTAAAGTGGATAAGCAGCAGCTCCTATCATTGCTGCATTATCTGTACAATAAGCCATTCTTGGTATTGATAATTCAACATTATATTTATCTGCTAACTCTTGTATAGCATTTCTTAAGAATCTATTAGCAGAAACTCCACCTGCAATTACCATCTTTTTTATATTATATTTTTTTATAGCTAATTCGGATTTTCTTACCAATTGATCAACAGCTGTATCTTGAAAACTTCTAGCTAAATCTGCTCGTCTTATTTCATGACCTCTTTGTTCTTCATTATGTACTAAGTTAATAATACTACTCTTAAGTCCACTAAAACTCATATTAAAACTATCATCATTCATAGGTATAGGCAAATCGTAAGTTGATTTTCCTTCTAAAGACAATCTATCTACATTAGGTCCTCCAGGATATTTTAACCCAAGAACACGTGCAACTTTATCATAACATTCACCAACTGCATCATCTAATGTTCCTCCAATATGTTCAAATACATAATCATCTTTCATTATAATTAAATCAGTGTGTCCTCCACTTACTACTAAAGCAAGTAAAGGATATTCCATTTTTTTCTCTAAATTATTTGCATATATATGACCAGCAATGTGATTAACTGCAATTAATGGTTTTTTATAAATATATGATAAAGTTTTAGCAAACTCTACACCTACTAATAAACTTCCTAATAATCCAGGAGCATATGTAACTGCAACAGCATCTATTTGATCCATTGTCATATTGGCTTTAGTTAAAGTTTCTTCTAAAACCATTGTTATATTTTCAGTATGCATACGTGATGCAATCTCCGGCACTACTCCCCCAAATTCAGCATGGGTATCCATTTGTGTTAATACTGTTAACTGAACACACTCACAACCATTTTTTATTATTGCCATACTTGTTTCATCACAAGAAGACTCTATTGCTAATATATTTACATCTTTCATATTTATACATCTCTTTTCATAATTAAAGCAGCATCACTACCATAATAATTATTTCTCTTATTAATTATATAAAAACTATTTTTCTTATATAAATTAATAGCAGAAATATTATTTTCATTTACTTCTAACATTATATTAGTTACATCATCAAAATAATTTATTAATTCTTTAAGAAGAATTGTTCCTATTCCACATTTTCTCTTACTTTCATCTACAACTATGTTAACAATATCTACAGTTTCATACATCTTTGAAAAATGAATAAATCCAACTAATAAATTATTTTCATCATAATAACCAAGTATATAATCGTATTCTGAACTTAAAATATTATCTAAATTAAATAGTACTTTAAAATTATCATTAACTAGTTCTCCAAGTTCATAAAATCTATCAATATCTTTTAAATTAACTTTTCTTACCATCTAAAGCACTAATCCCTTTAATATATAATGGTTTAACTTCATGTGGATTTAAAACATTTAATTTCATAGCATATTCATATACCAATTCATAATCAATTTCTACATTATTGATAACTTCATTAGATTGTTTATATTCTTCATAAACAGTTTTACTTAAATATCTAAAATCATTAAGTGGTTTATTAGCGCTATCAAACTCTCCAACATAAGCACCATTTCTATCTTCTAAAGAAACAATCTTTTTTTCTGCTTCAATATTAAGTGCAGATATTGTTAAAGAATCAATTGCCCTAATAGGTATACTTAAGCAATATGCAATAGTTTTGCCAATAGTTACAGCAATTCTTTCACCTGTAAAAGAACCTGGACCATTAACAACAATTATGTTATCAAGGTTATTAACCATAACATTAGATCCACTTAATACCTTATCAATCACAGGCATAGTTACTTCACTATGTTTATTAGCAGAAACTATTTCTTCTTTCCTTACGATTTTACCATCTTTATATAAAATAATTAAAACATTTTTATCATGTGTATCAATGAATAAAGTATACATAGATTTCACCTCTCGTGCCTTATTATACCACATTAAAGCAAAAGAAAAAACTCCTTAGAGTTTTTATAAAACAGCTTCACATAAGTCTTCATATTGTTGACCATATGGTGTAAATACCAAGACTCTTGTATTATCATCAATAACTTTAAATTTTATATCTAATCTTTCTTCTGGTAATTGACCTTCTATCATTTCTGGCCACTCAATAATGCAAACAGCATCTTGATTTAGATAATCATCTAACCCAAATTCTTCATTAGAATCATCTAGTCTATAAACATCCATATGATATAAAGGCATTTCACCATCTGGATATTCCTTAACTAAACTAAATGTTGGACTAGTAATTGTTTCTTTAAGTCCTAAAGCTTTGGCAAATCCTTTAACAAAGACGGTCTTTCCACTACCTAACTCACCATCTAAGCATATTACCATTCCAGGAAATTTTTCGCTTTCAATATTTTCAGCAATTTCCATTGTATCTTCTTCACATCTTGAAGTATATTTATAATTCATATCTTATCACCTAAATAAATTATAACAATAACGTTTTTATAATTTCAACATATATGTACAAATTTGACATATTTAGATTTTATTAACTACATGAAGCTAATGTCGGGATATAGTCACTAGGAGCAACGTTTGTTCCAGAAGAATTTTTTATCGTTATATGTAAATGACAGCCTGTTGAAGAACCCGTTGTTCCTACTTTCATAATTTCTTGACCTTTACTAACTGTTTGACCAACTCTTACAAGAACATTAGAAGAATGCATGTAAACAGAAGATGTTCCATCGCTATGTTGTATTTTTACATAATTTCCCATTCCATAATGATAACCACCATCATTAGCAGCCTCAATAACCTTACCATCCATAACAGCATAAACAGATGTTCCACATGACGCAGGATAATCATCACCACTATGATTATCATATTCACCAGTAATAGGATGTGTCCTAGGACCAAAAACAGATGATCTACATGATGTAGCACCACTAGGTAAAGGAAAAGTACTATCTTTCCAAATACCAGTTCCAGTTGAACCACCATATTGTTCACGTCTTTGTCTTTCTAACTCTTCTCTTCTTTTCTTTATTAATTCATTTCTTTTAGCTTCTTCTTCCTGCTGCTTTTTCATCTCTTCATCAAGTTTCTGTCTATTTCCTGATAAAGAAGCCTTACGTTCAGCTGCTTCATTATCTTTAAGTTTATTAACATTTTCAAGAGTTGCATTAGAAAAACATTTTGAAAGACCAGTTGTATCTATAGAAACTAGAGAATCAAATACAAAAGTAAACAATGTAGGCAACAAAAAAACAATAAATCCTGAAATAAAAGATTTAACTAAAGATCCCAACTCTTTTGTAAATGGTTCACCACTCATAACACATTTAACACATGGAACAATACTTCTATAAATAAGAATAAGAGGTACTATCGTAAAAACAATTGAAATCACTATTTTAATAATAACAAATACCATTAATGTTCCTGATTCACTACATAAATTAAATAAAATCATAATAATCACACAATTATTATAAAACATCTTGTTTAATTAGTAAACAGACATAAAAAAAGAGGCTCAAAAAAGGTCCCCTCCTCAAAAAAAAAGAGCAAAAAAAAAAAATTGGCAACTACCTATTTT
>CAJTLN010000004.1 GCA_910577505.1 uncultured Bacilli bacterium | reverse complement strand
TAGCATGGAAAGAAGAATGTAAAAGACAGGGACTTCAAGAAGGCCGAGAAGAAGGCCTTAAGGAAGGTCGAGAAGAAGGAAGAGCAGAAGGATTACAAGAAGGCAAAAAAGAAGAAAGAGAAAATATTATTTCTAAGTTAAAAGAAAAAGGTTTATCTATAGATGAAATAGATGAATTATTATCATAATAATTGAAGATATTTAGTTTTTTCTAAATATCTTTTTTGTTATAATTATTTATAGGTGATTTTATGAACAATGGATATTTAGATATGTGGAATAATTGGTCAAAAAAAAGAGCAAGTGTTCCAGTATATGATAATTGGCTAGATGATTATAAAGATATTTTGGATAAATATAAAGATAGTACTATTTTAGATTTGGGATGTGGATTAGGAGCTAATACATTATATTTAAAAGAAAGAAATTTTAAAGTAGTAGCCGCTGATTTTTCAGAAGAAGCTTTAAATAATATTAATGATAATATTGGAAATGTTAAAACGATGAATATAAATTTATTAAACGATTTTCCTTTGCAAGATGGTTCGTATTCAATTGTAATTGCTGATTTATGCTTACATTATTTTGATGACAAAGTAACAAAAAATATAATGAAAGAGATTAAAAGAATCTTAAAACAAGATGGAGTTTTATTAGCTCGTGTTGCTAGAGTTGATGACTATAATTTTGGTGCTTGTGAAGGTGAAGAAGTAGAACATCATTTTTATTTTGAAGGAGATTATACTAAGAGATTTTTTGATGAAAAAGATATAGAAAATTATTTTTCAATAGTTGGAAAAGTAGAATATAGAAAAACTTCGATGATTAGAGCTGAAGAAGAATATAGTAAAGAGAAAAGACTATTTGAAGTAAAAGTTGTAAAGGGTGAGTAAGATGGAATTTATTAATATAGTTGATGAAAATGGTAATTTTACTGGTGAAGTTTTAGAAAAAGAAATAGCTCATGATAGAAATTTATTACATAATGAAATAGCTTGTTTTGTTATTAATAGTAATAATGAAATATTGTTGCAAAAAAGAAGTATGAATAAAAGATTTAATCCAGGTAAATGGGGATTGTGTGCCGGACATGTTGATAGTGGAGAAAGTTTAGAAAATGCAACAATTAGAGAAATAAAAGAAGAAATAGGATTAGATGTAACTGTAGATGAATTACATACATTTACAGAAAGAGAAATTAATATTAAAGAAAAAAATTCACATATTGCTTATTTTTATTATTTAGTTACAAATAAAAAAGAGGATGAATTTGTTATTCAAGAGGAAGAATTATCTGAAGTTAAATGGTTTAATGTTGATTACATAATAGAATTGATAGAAAAAGGAGATACAACAACAGTATTTACAAAAGAGAGATTAAGATTACTTAATGATATAAAGAAAGTTATGAAGTAGTGGATGAAAAGTTGAATAATTATTATAATGATAATATAATACTTTTAATGTTTAGGGGGATTTAGTTATGGCAGAAGAATATAAATTAGAATCCGTTGCTTTACATGTTACAAATGATTGTAGTCATAGATGTCCGATGTGTTATGCAACGTGTAAAGATCAAGTTGTTAGAGAAGGAGATTTACAAACTTTAAGAACTATTATTTCAAGATTACAAGCAGCAGGGGTTAGAGAATTGAATTTAGTTGGTGGTAATCCAGCTGAACATTCACAAATTGAGGAGATAATTAAATATGCTTATAGTCTAGGATTAGATGTACCTGTTTTATCTAATACACATGATTATAAAAATAGTAGTTTGGAGAGAATCGCACCTTATGTTAGTTCGCTTGAATGGACTGTTCATGGTCCAACTGTAGAAATGCATAATAGATTTTGTGGTCAGGAAGATTATGAGAATGTTTTATCACGTTTACTTACTTATGATGGAATGAGAAATGAAAATCAAAAACTAGGAATTGTTATGAACTTAATGTCTCATAATTATAATTTATTTTATGAAACTATATGTAGATTATTGGATAGAGGATTAAATATAGATTATTTATTAATTCAAAGAATAGCACCTTTCTATCGTGGTAAGGAATTTCAAAATAAACTTACAATTGAGCAAGTAATTGAAGGTTTTAGAAATATTGCTAGAATTAATGAAGAATTAGGTGTTAAATCTGTTATAGTAGATGCATTTCCTTTCTGCTTAATACCAGAAGAATTACATCAATATTTAGGTAGATGTGAGTGGGGATTTACAACAGCTGCATGTGATATGGATGGTAACTTATCTAGATGTGCAATGAGTTCTAAATATACATTAGGAAATGTATTAGAAACTGAGCCACAATACATATGGAATCATTCTGAGATATTAGATAAATTTAGAGCAAAAAGTTATTTACCAGAAGATTGCCAAAGTTGTGAAATGCTAAGTCTTTGTGGTGGTGGATGTGCAATGAGTTGTGGACATGAAAATTTAGAAGTTGATGTATTTACAAAAAAGAAAATTAGATAATAGAGGTTGCTATGAATATAGAAGAAATAAAAAGAATAATTCATAATGGTAGTGAAGAAGAGAAAATCTTTTTAAGAGATTATTTTAAAAAATATGGAAATACTTTTGATAAAGAAGTAGAAATTCATGAAATATTAGTTAATATTTTACTACAATTAGATAAGGATGAAGTAATTGCACTTAGTGGTATTATTGGATATCCAGTATTTTTAAGAATAAGTTTAATGCCGAAGATTAGACATAGATTTCCTTTATTACAAGATGGTGCTGCTTTAATACTTTTAGATGAAGATAATAATATACTAGTACAACAAAGAATGGATAATGGTAAATATGGATTTAGTGGTGGATGTCAAGAACTTGGTGAAGAGTTAACTGATGTTGCTATTCGTGAATGTTATGAAGAAACTGGTTTATTACTTGATAAAGAAAGAATAATAGATGTTTGTGAAGTATCAGGATTATCTAGAAGAAATAGTTATCCTAATGGCGATGTGGTTGTTAATAATACGGCTTTACATATTGGATATTTAAGCGATTGTAGTGGAGTTTTAAGAAAAGATTATGAATCTAAACAAGTGTTTTTTAAACCATTATCATTTTTAGATAGTTTAAATGATGAAGAAAAACATGAAAAAGATTTTATTGAAATATGTAGAATGTATTTGAATGGAGACGTACCAATTATTCATCAACAATTAATTCCAGATATTGAATTACCTGAAGTTGGAAATATGAATTTTGTTGATTACTTATATTCATTAAGTCCTGAACAAGCTTTAGTTTTAGCTAAAGTACAAGGATATTTAGAATTTTTAAATAATTCATTAGATGAAAGAATTAGAGACATATTTCCTAGATTAGTTGATAAGAGTGTATTAATGTCAGTACAAGATGATAGAATTTTAGTTGAAGAGATTGATGGTAAAGTAACGTTGCCTAAAAGAATTCAATCTGTAGGGGAGAGCTTTGAAGACTTGATTGCTACTTCATTTGAAGTTAGTAAAGATGATATTAGATTGGCTTTACGAATGTCTGGAAATAAAATGTATAATAGAGATACTAATGAATTTATAAATGCTTTAGTATTTGAAACTACTAGGGAATTAAATTCTGCTGATACATTAAGTTATAGACAAGTGAGTGAAGTAATAGATAAACTAAGTAATGAAGATAAGTTATATTATGAAGTATATTGTGAAAAGTTAGCTGAATTAGTTAAATTAAAGAGAACTAAGTAATGATTAGTTCTTTTTGTATGATATAATTTTAAGAGAGGTGTTAAATATGAAGTTAACTTTAATAGATGATAGTAATTTAAGTGATAATGATATAGATAAAATTGTATATGATGGTATAGAAGATGATTTGAGAAGTGCTAAGTATGGATTAGTATTTGGAAATAGTATGCTCATTAAAGAAAGAGTAACTACTGCTGTTAATTTATATAATAATGAACGTGTTAAGAAACTGATTTTTATGGGTGGAGTTAATGGAGTTAGTAATCAAGATAATTCAAATGAAGCGGAAGCAATAAAGATGAAAAAGTTAGCTTTACAACTTGGTGTTAAAGAAGAAGATATTTTAGTAGATGACAAATCTAATAATTCATTTGAAAATGTAGATAATGCATTAGAAATTATTGGCTCAGAGTTAGAGAGCCTTGATAATATAATAGTTGTAACAAGTGAATTTCATCTGAAAAGATGTTTAGGAATATTAAATTTAAAATGTCCTAATTTAGAAGTTACTTTGGTTGGTTCTAAAGATGGATTTAGTGATAGAGATAATTGGTTTTTATCTGATAGTTCTTGGAATAGTGGGAGAAGTTTAGCAACTTATGAAGCACATTTACTTGTAAAGTATGCTAAAGAAAGTAAGATTGCTGATTTGGAAATAGAATCTTATGGATTAAATAAATAAGGAGTGTGTATTATGAGTAATATGGAATTAGAAGTAAAAGTATTAGATATAAAAGAAGAAGTTTTTAGAAAGAAAATAGAAAGTATTGGAGCAGAGTTGATTGAGGAAACTAATCAATATTTATATACTTATGATTTACCAACTATATATGGTAGATTTGTAGATATATTGGTTCAACTTAATGAACTAGAAAGTGATATTAAATTTGAAACAGCTAAAGAGAAATTAAGATTATTGTTTTTTGAATTAGATAATTTAATTTACGATAGAGAAGATGAAATTAAAAAACTAGTTGGTTATTCTAAGTTAGAAGAATTAATTGATAAAGAAAATTTATTAGAAGTAATTAATAAAGCTGAAATTAAAGAATTTATGAAACAATTTAGAAATAACAATAAAAAGTGGATTAGAGTAAGACAGACTAATAATAAAGTTACGATTGCTGTTAAGCATATATTGGCACCTAATAATACTAATTTACAACAAATGATGGAAAATGAAATAGAAGTTTCTAGTATTAATCAAGCTAATAGTATTCTTGAGGCATTAGGATTTTCTTATAAAAGTTATCAAGAAAAAAGAAGAGTTAGTTATAAATTAAAAGAACATGAAATTGATATAGATACATGGCCAGGTATTCCAACTTATTTTGAAGTTGAAGGTAAAGACGAAAAAGATTTAGTAGAATTTTTGGATATTTTAGGTTATAAGTTAGAAGATACTGTTTCATGTACAGCTGATCAAGTTTATGAGATATATGGTAAATCAATGTTTGATAAGAGAGTATTATCTTTTGATGATTATAATAGTGAATCTTGAAAATTGAGCTTAAATATGGTATAATTAAGGTACTTAAGAGGGAGTAGCTTTATATATAAATTCGTCAAGACGATATTATAATCCGGATTATATAAGTTTAAAACTTGCAAGACTTTTATGAAAAATACATAAGAGTCTTTTTTAGATTCTTGATATAGGGGATTAACATGAAAAAGAAAAAATTACAAAATTATGATGACATTATGAATTATCTTGATAATTTAAATAGTGAGAGAAAAAATATTAATAGTCAGTTAGCTGTTATGGGGATTAGTTTATTTAATGCAGAATCAAGAGAGAAAAAAAGCAAATTAAAAAAACGTTTAAAAGAAATAAAACATATATTTAAGTATTTTGATGGACTTTTTTCTGAATATACTACTTTTGATAAAAATATTTTACTTCCTTTTTTAGCGGAATATTTATCTAAAAATACTGATACAAAATATATTACTTGTAAGGGAGTTTCTTCAGTATTTACAGGGAAAGTATGGTTATATTCCTATTATAATTTTATTTATCCAGTCAAAGATATCCTTATTTTTAAACAAAAGGGGTATGATATTGATGATGATATAAGTTATTCTGATTTAGAAAGTTCAACAGATTCAAGAATTATATCTTTAAATGATTATGATTCTTATACTTTAATGAATTTAGAAGGTTTATTAGATGAGTTTAGTGCTTTTCCAGAATTGAAAGATGTTGTAATAAGACTTATTGATATGAAATTAATTTATCCAGAGATGAGTGACGAGGAAAGATTATTAAGAAGTTTAAGTAATGTTAAATCTAATAAAGAAAAAAGTGTTATGAGGGAGTCTTTTAATAAAGAATATCCTAATGGAGATGAATTAAAATATATGAATTTATCAGAAATATATAGTGTTAAAAAAAGGTAATATGGTGTTTAGTATTGATACTTAATTGTGTGGAGGTTATTTATGAAATATAAGAGCTACGAAGAAATAATGAATTATTTATGTTTCTGTGTTGTTAGAGAAAAAGAAATTACAAAAAGATTGTCTGAGATTGGTTTTCAATTTTTTAATGATGAGAAAAGAGAATTACGAAATCGATTAAAAGAGTTAAAAAAGGAGTTTAAATATTACAATAAATTTATTCAATCAGCGACAAGTTTTGATATAGAATTGTTGACTTGTTTTTTAGTAGATTATTTGTCTAAAAATACTGATACTAGATATTTAGCATGTAAAGCTGAAAGAGTAGAATCGTGTGGTAGGACGTCTACGTATTCAAAATATAGATTTATTTGTTCAGCAACTGATGCAATGATTCTTCAAATTAATGGAGGCAATTTGGATGAGTACGTTTCTTATTCATTTATAAATGATAATTTAGAGGACAGATATATAAGATTAAATGAAGATTATTATTGTTCTTTACTTGGTTGTGATGGGTTGACTGATGATTTTAAAAATTTTCCTGAGTTATTAGAAGTTGGTAAAAAGCTTGTAGATTTGTATATTGCTTATCCTATGATGAGTGATGAAGAACGTTTATCTAAAGTACTTGGAGCTACATTGTCTAATTGTCGTTTAAATTGGAAAACAAAATCATTTAATAAAAAGTATCCTAATGGTAAAAGAACAAGTGATATGAGTCTTTCAGAAGTATTTAGTAGTAAAAGATAGTGGTGAATGTATGGAAAATATAAATTTTAAAACATATGATGAAATAGTTCAGTATTTAGATTCACTTGATACAATGTATAATCAAGAAAGTAAAGAACTAAATGATATAACTATAGGAGTTTTTGAACTTAAAGGTAAAAAAACAAAAGAAGATCAAAGAAGAGAAATAAAAAAAAGATTGATTAGTTATGTTAAAACATATGAATATTATGATAAATTTTTAAGAGATGCAACTACTTTTAGAAGGCAAGATATTGTGCGTTTTTTGGTATATTATTTTTCAATTGTTTATGGAAAAAAATATGTTAGTTTAAATGGAGTTTCTGATAAAGGGCAGTATTATTCTGTAATTTCATATGATCTTATTATTTCAGAGAAAGATTTAGAAAAAGTAAATGGAAATAACAATGAAAATAAAATTATAGATTTTAAAGAACTGTTTGATAGCTGTGATGATTGCTGTTTATTAATAGGTGATTCACTTAAGATAACACTATTGGATGGCAAAAATTTGTCTTCAGACTTTGAAGATTTTCCTGAATTAGTTAATGCTGCGAAAATATTAGTATCTTTAAAACTATCTCATCCAGAAATGAGTGATCAAAAAAGATTAATGACTATTTTAAATAATACTTGTTTAGAATTTAATGCAGTTAGTCATTCTGACGATAATGAAGTAGGTCATAAATTGGAAAAAAATTATCCTGATAATAAATGAGGAAAAATAAGGGGAATTTTTGACTAAAATGGTAATATGTTATATAATTTTTGCAATTAAGGGGGATATATAATATGGAAGTAAAAGGTTTAAAAACTTGTGAAGATGTAATTAGTTATGTATCTTATTTAGAAAAAAAATATGGAAAAATTGAAAAAGAATTGAAAGATTTTAAAATAGGTTTGTTTAGTGCTGATAAAGCAAAGCTAAAAGCTAAAAGAGCCAGAATGGAAGAAGAATTAGAGCGTATTTCTGATACATATGATAGATATGATAGAATTTTTAAAGAAACAACAACTTTTACAAGAGGAGATTTATCAGTATTTTTAGCTAAGTATTTTTCTTTATTAAAAGGTAAAACTTTTGAAGTTCAACGTGGCGTTAGAGATATTTCAGATAGTAAATATGCCAAAACTTGTGATTTTATTGCTTCATCAGATGATTTTGAAAGAATCGATAAAAAGTTTGATTTAAATAAACCAGTTTGTTTAGATGATGTAATAAATATATGTAGAGACGATTGTTTAAGCTTGGGTGGTACAAGAATTCATACTTTATTAGAAGATTCTGCATTAAATTCAGACTTTAGTGCTTTTCCAGAAATTATTGATGTAGCTAAGAATTTAATAACTGTAAAATTATCATATCCAGATTTAACTGATAGTGAAAGATTAGACTTTATATTAAAAGAATTAACTGCTGCTAATGAAATAAAATTTCAAGAATCACAATTAGGTCGTAGTGTAAGTTCAGAATTAGAAGAGGCAAAAAAATTAACTGCACCATTACAGTCAAGTCAGCCAAGTGCTCTTGATTCAAGTTTTCAATCAAATGTTTTTCCAGTAATTGCAAGTCCTGTAGTGGCGCCTAAACCATCTAGAAGTGATGATATGGAAAGTGCAATTTTAAAATCAATTTTAAGTATGCAAAGTACTATAGTTGAAGATGAGTGTCCTTTTGTTATTCCAACAGAAGAACACCCTGCTCAACCAGTGATTAAACCTGAATCAACTCCATCCTCTAGTGATAAAAAATTAACTAAGTCAATGATGGAAAGATATATGAGAAGATAGTAATTAGAAATTTATATATAAAATATATTAGAAAGTATTAATTTATTTAATACTTTTTTATTGTGTAAAGATAAATTTTTTGATAGTATAAGAAACAATTTAAGGGGTGCTTTTTATGAATTTTAAGCTTCTATTAAATAGAATTTTTAGGTTACCTTTATCTAAAGCTTCAAAACTTTTTGATGAATATTATAAAAGTAAGAAAAATATAGATTTTTATGAACAACAAATGGTTTTAGATGTTTTAGCACATAAAGCAAATACACATCAAATGTTTAAAGATGGGGCTTTTTTAGAAGCAATAATGCATTTACATATTATGGCTTGTGGAAAGAAGTTCTTGGGTGATATATCATTAGATGCTATGAAAGAATTTCCAATGGCGATATGGATAGAAGCTATAGGAATATTAACAGATGAAGAAATAATAAATATTTTAAATGGATATGCTAAAGAATTTCCTTCTATGATTTTGGAGACATTTATAATTAATATGAGTGATAAGTATCAAGCAAGAACTTTAGAAAAATATAGAGATATATTTGATGAAGAAGATACTTCTTTTGATAACTTTTATTATTCTGTTTGTGAAGAAGCTCGAAAAAGAATAAGAGTTATTTATCCTGATTTATTTGATGAAGATATTTTATTAAAATTACAAGATTTATCTGCTAATGATGCATATGATTATATTAAAGAAAATCTAGATTTATTTAAGAAAGAAAATATGGATGAAATAATGGAGATATTACTAATTAATATATCTTCTAACGAAATTATTATAAGAATTTTAAATTTACTTGGTGAAAAGACAGAAGAATTATCTAATGAAAGATTTGAGTTATTTATTACTAGATATAAATATTTAAGAGACAGAAATCCATATTATTATAATTTTGATACATTAGATGAAGAAATTGATAATGAAGAGAGTTATGGGGATAAAGACTTATTAAAAATATTTAATAAGCAAATTCATAAATTAGGACTAAAAAGAACTTTAGAATTATTTAATGCAGAAGTTGGTTATTGGGGAAATGATTTTTGTGAAACAATTATTTATGATTTTTTAGCTGACGCTTATGAAGATGAAGAATTAAAAGCTTTTATTAATGATAAAGTAATTACTAATTTAATAAATAAATTTGTTAATTCATGTTGTGAAAAGGAATATAGTATTGATGAATTTTATGGTTTAGTTAATGATTTAGAAGTTTCTAAAAAGACTAAATTAATACATGATGATTATATAGAAGCTATGATTGCTTGTGGGCAATTAATGGCTAAGAGGATAATAAATGATAAAGATGAATATTTTATTAGTTTAAGAGATAAATTCATTAAACAAACAATGATTAAAGTAGAAAAAGATGGGACTTTAGAAGATGAAATAAATCTAAATGGAATTTTTTATAGATTAGTTAAAGGCAAGTTGGATTTTGATATTTTTTATAAAATTAAAACATATAGAGGATTAATTTACTTAGCTAAAAGTGGTAATTTAAGTAAGAATGCAGATTTTATTACTAAATTTTTGTCTGATAAGCAAGTAGAGAAAATAAATATTACACCATTACTAAGATGGAATAAAGAGATAAATAAAGAAGATATAGGAGAAGAAAGTGTATCTTTCTTTGAAAGAATGGGCTTACAATTATTATGCTATTTTGGAGAAGAAAGAGGAAAACATTTATTAATTTCTGGGTTACCTGGTAATGTAATGGAAAATTTATTTGATGGTATTGATTATAAAGTGATTGAGATAGATGATATGGGGAAACCAATCATTAATATGGCTTTAATGAATTTCTTATTTGGTAAAGGATCAATAAAAGAAGAACATTCAATTATAAATAAAATGATTAGAAGAGAACTAGTTGATTTTGAAAAATATTTTGTTGAGTTGTGTAATAATTTTTATACTTTAATGGAAGATCTTAATAATGTTTTAAGTGTTAAAAGAATAATAGGACATTATGAAAATATAACTTTGCCAGTCGAATTGAAACCAGATGAAATAGGTTATATTAGAGCTTTAAAAGAATTAAATACTACTAATGAACAAGTATTAAAAGATGCAATTGATTTAATTAATTATTCAAAGAAAAGACAGTATTCAACTATACCAAATATTAAAGGATGCATGGGAACTTTTAAGTATGAAATATTGGATTATAAGAATCCTCTTGCTGTAGCAGTTGGATATTTATCACATTGTTGTTTTACAGTACATGGTATTTCTTATTCCGCATTAAAACATTCTATGAATTCTGTTAATGGTAGAACTTTTGTTGTCTATCATGAAGGAAAATTTTTATGTCAAAGTTGGTTATGGCGTAATGGAGATGTTGTTTGTTTTGATAGTGTAGAAGCAGGTAGTGCAATTCATGGAGCATATAGTGATGAAATAAAGCTGGTTGATGTTTATAAGAGTGTTGCAAGCGAGATAATTAGTTTATCTGCTAATGAAGAAGATGAACTTCAACGTATTAAAGTAGTTACTGTAGGTAAGTCCGATTTTAGATTCCATGATTTAAAAAAGGTAGAAGGAATAGTTGCTCGTCCACTAGAAAGAGATGTTTATGTTTATGACTCGTCATCACAAAGTATTTTAGCGGGTGAAGTACCAGAAAAAACACGTTATGGTGAAGTCGGTATTCAGTATAAAGAACCAAGAGATAAAGTTTTATGTATAAGTGATACAAATCATATAGATGTTGATTTACTTGATGAAGCTATACTTAAGATTTATGGTATAAGATATAGAATAGATGGTAATATGGACAAACCTGATATGAAAGATTATAAAAAAATTTTTGTTGGACAAGATTGGTATGTTACTATTGATATATTTGGAACAACAGATTTTGGTGTTATGGATAATGATGATGCGAGAGCGGAGTTTAATGAGTATGTTAAAAGATATGGAATTCAGTTACCTAAACAAGAAATTAATAATGGATATGGACTTAAAAAGAGTAGAGATTTTAAGAGGTGTGAGTAGTTATGGTAATATTAGAGAATGCTAAGAAAAGTTTTGCTGCTGCTTGTGGTAATTTGAATAGATATAATTCAGAAAGTGAATTTTATCATAAAATAGCAGAAATGATTCCAGAAAGAATAGATGTTGATAATTTGATATTAGCTTTTAAAATTGCCTTACGTGATGAAGATAGAAGAGGTCATAATACTGTAGGCTTTATTGCTTTAGCACCTATGTATGTTGATCAGTGTGAAAATCCAGAATTTGCTTTAGAATTTAGAGAAAAATATAATAGAGAGATTTTAGGTTTAACGATTGAAAAGATATCTGAGGAAAATTATGGATGTGTAGAAATAGATACAGATATAATTGATATTTCTAATAAAAGTAAAGGTGCAGTATTAGCAGCTTTATATAATCATGCAGTACCTTTAGGAAAAGGATTTATACAATATAATCCACTAAAATGGACATCAGAAATGGGAGAAGCTTATTTTGATAAAGTAGGAGAAAAGAATGGTAATGGAGGAACAAAATTTAGATATGTTCTTGGACGCTGTTTGGATATTATATTTGTTGACGGGATGGTTTATGTGGCTGGTTATAACTACGTAAATGGAAGTGGAATGGCTCAAAGAATAATAGCTACAGTTCCTAATTTAGATACTCCTAAGCTAGAAGAAGGAAAAGAATTAAAAAAATAATTTATTAATTATAGCTATTATGTTAAAATAGATATTACTCAAAAGGGAGGTTTTTGTATGACAAAAGTAATAGAAAAAGAAAGCGTAAGTTATGAAAGTCTACTTGCAGGAGCTTTAATTAGATTTGGTAAAGTTGATGAAAATGATATGACAATTTTGATTGATGAGTTTTATGCAATGTATGGTATAGATATTAGTAAAGGATATGTATTTAGTCAATATTTTAATTGTGAAAAAGGGATTTATTCAGTTAATGGTGATACAGAATTAGAAAGATTTGATTCTAAAGTAAAACTTGGTGAAGTACAGGGAAATAAAGTTAAATCTTTTATTGGATGTTTGAATCCTGAAATTCTTGCTTTAAGAAAAGTTGAATTATTATGTGGTGTAAAAAAAGATAGTGTACAAAGTTATAATTTTGAAGAATTTGTTGCTATTTCTAAAGCAATGAATGAGAACTATTTAACTATTATATGGAATAATGATGTTCCTCATAGTGATTATGAAGAAATAATTATTACACAACGTGGTAGAGCGAGACTATTTATGTTAGATTATTGTTCTGAAATAGAAGAGTTTAGAAAATTGCTTGAAGAATCTGGATATGATTCAAATTTAATATATGATTTTCTAATGTCTCAAGATCTTAGTCTTGGTGTTTATGAAATATTGAATTTAGATAGTTTTATTGAATATTGTAATGTACATGATAGAAATAGATATGCTTTTAAAAGAATTAGTGATGGTAAAAGTAAAGATGTTGGATATAAAAAAGTACCTAAAGATAAAAAATAAGATTGGGATAATTTCCAATCTTTTATATTTCATAAATGTCTTTAATATATGCATATTTTTTATCATTATAATTTTTAATTTTATTATAAATTGGTTTAAATGATGATATTTCATTTAGTCTTATTATTTGATTATCTTGTAAGAGAAGAGGTGTTACTGTTCTTTTTTTAGTTTCAATATGAATATGATACTGTTTTGGTATATTATCTGTTCTTGTTACTTTATTTGAAGAAGTAAATGTTTGCCATGAAGAAATATTGCTTTTTAGAATAGTAACGATATCTTGTTCTTTTTTTGTGTATAAATCATTGATAGTGAATAGTTTTTTCTTGAAAGCAAAATTTAAAGCATCAGAAATGTATTTCATAAGGAATTTATTTCTATTACTTTGTAGTTCAATTGAATAGATATAAATCATATTTGCAAATTTTTTACTAATATTAGGATTTGTGAATCCTAGTTCTTTTTTATTTTCTTCGTTATCTAGAACAATTATATTATTATATATTTCTTTGATATCTTCTAATGCATGAGTATGAAGCCATATATAGCACGTATGTAAAACACCATCTAAACGATCTGCACATAATCTAGGAGATTTATTTTCTAGAATAGGATATTTTGATAGATTATTTAAATCTTCTAAAGAAATATTATCTTCTTTTAAGCATTTTAGAAGTTCGTTATCTTTTTTTATTAATTCAATTATATCTATTTCAGATGATTCTTGATTTATTGCATCATTTAGTAAGACATCTATGGTATGAGCAAAACAGGGAGTACCAATATCATGTAAAAGAGCAGCAATTGTTGATAGTTTATCGTGAGTGAAATGCTATGTCATATGAGCAACAACAAGACTATGATCAAATCTAGAATAGAAATATAGTGGTGAGTAAAGTTTAGTATAATCACAACCACAGAATTGACCAATATATTTAATTCTATTTAAGGTTTTTGTATTTAAATATTTGTCAATGAATTTAGGATATTTATTGTCTATAAATAATTTTAGGTATTCATCGTTCATATTAATCACCAATATTTATTATAACATAAAAGAGTGAAATATTTTTCACTCATATGCTTTCATTATTAGTGTTTTTTCCAAGTCTTCAACAAGTCTAAAGATGTTATTTAAGTATGTAATTAAATATATATGAGGTTTAGTTATAACGTTTTTGAAATCAAAACTAAATCCTTTAATTAGAAGAGCACGTTTTATGCTTTTAGCTTCATTAGATAAAATTGGTATGAAAGATATAGCAATAGTAATTATTAAAGATATTTTTTTTATATCTATTTTAAATATTTTTAAAGGATATAGAAGATAATAGAATCCATCACTTAAATTACTTGGTGTTAATTTATTTGTAATAACAAAGGTTATGTTTAATACAAGTAGAAGTTTTAAACTAATTAAAAGTGAAGTTAAAATACTTTCATAAAATATATTACAAATAAAGATAAATGATATAAAGATAATATTTTTTATTAAGAAATTAAGATATTTTTTGATATTAGTTTTAGTTATTACAAGAAGAATTAAATTGAATATTATAACTAAGAAAATAATTTTCCAGTTATTTACAAAGAAGAGTAGAGTACTATAAAGAATAAAACATAATATTATTAGAGCATTAATCATAGTGAAGAAATTTCCTTTATTATTTCATCTTCAGTATTTACAGATATTCCTTTTTTCTTTAGTTCATCAATTATTTTTAGAGTAAAAGGGATATTAAGATTGTGTTCTTTTAAAATATTAAGATTATTAAATAATTCTTCTTTAGTATATTTAAATATTTTTTTATTATCTATTATTAATATTTCATCAGCATAAATAAGTTCGTCCATTATATTAGTTATGCATATAATACCAATATTATTGTTATTTAATTTCTTATATAGTTTATATATGTCTTGGCGATTATTTATATCAAGCATAGAAGTAGCTTCATCAAATATTATATATTTAGGGTTTAAAGCTAGAATGGATGCTATGGCTAGACGTTGTTTTTCACCACCAGATAAATTATATGGGTTTGAATCTATTTTATCTAAAAGATTAACTTGCTCTAGAGCTTTTTTAATAATTTTATCTATATCTTCTTTTTTAGTATTCATATTTTCAAGAGTGAATTTTATATCATCATAAACTCTAGTAAATAGAATTTGATTGTTAGGATTTTGAAATATCATGCCAATTAATTTTCTTATTTCAAGTAATGGAGTTTTTTTTGTTATTTCTTTTTTATTAATAAATAAGTTTCCTTTAAAATCATTTTTTAATCCAGATAAAATATTTCCTAAAGTTGATTTTCCACTACCATTTTGACCAACTATAAAAGTTATTTTATTTTGAGATATATTTAAATTAATATCTTCTAAAATTGTATTATCATATTTACAAGTTAGATGTTCTAATTTAATCACTTTGAGTCATCTTCTTTAATTGTTCATTAAATATTTTACATAATGCTATAATTGTAAATATTTTTATAGGTGCCATAATAAGTTGTTTAATTATTCTTATTGGAACTATAATTTTAGTAGCATTTTTACTTATTATAAGTAACCAGATAGTATTTAACCCACCATTTAGTAGACCTGTTACAATAATAGTACTTATAATTAATTTTATTATAAATTTCTTGTCTAATTTAAATTCATCTTTACTATGTAATAAAAGACCATAAGTAAGACCAGTTAAGAATGATGTTATAGTAAAACCAAAGAAATAACTTCCTGTAGGGAAGAGCAAAGCTCCAACGATATCACTCATGGTAGCAATAAATGTTGAATGTTTCCAACCTAATATTATAGCTGATAGCATAATTGGAACAAATGAAAATCCAATAGTAAGAAGTGGTGTTCTAATAGATAGAATACGACTTAAGACGATAGTTGATGTTAATAATAAAGCACATAATAATATTTTTTTTGTTTTGTTCATATAAAAAATCCTTTCTTTTCCGCACAAGAAAAATAAGGATTATAAATCTTTATTAATCAATAGCGGAATGCGAAAATAATTGAGCGAGATGTCTCTTGCCTCATAAACAACTTCCCGTTTTATGAGTCTTGACTAATTATTTTCTACTCTAATATTTATTTAGTTTAAGAAAAGAAGGATTTAATATATTTTGAGTTTTCTCTCAATTAAGCAAATACAAATTTGCATAATAATCACCTTCCGAGATAATTATAGCACTATTTTTTTTAAATGTGTATAAAAAACGCATTTATTTATTATTTTGTTGAATTTATTATTTTATTTTAGTATAGTTTATTTAAGCAGAGAAGGTAATGTTAATGGTTGATAATGGTTACTTGTATGGTGTAAATGAAAAGAGATTATTTGTAAATACTAGTTTGGGGTGCACTAGTGGATGTAAGTTTTGTTATCTTTCTAAAATGGGAATATCGGATATAAAAAGAAAGACTTGGCAAGATATTCTGGAGATGCTTAATGGTTCTGATTATAAATATGACAGTAATACTTTAATTACAATTGGTTGTTTTTCTGAATGTTTTGATGAGTTAAATAAAAAAGAAACAATAGAAATAATAAAATATTTTTTGAGTAAGGGAAATCAAGTACAGATTGCTACTAAAAGATTTGTTTCTTATGAAGATATCAAAGATATATTATCTTTGATAAAATATAATGGTCAATTTGTTATATTTGTAAGTTCTAGTACCATTACTTATCATGATAATTATGAACATGGAACTCTCAAATTGAGTGAAAGGTTTAAAACTTTTGATTTATTAAAATATGGAGTTCCTGTAGTTTTATATATGAAACCAGTACTTCAAGATATAACTATTAAAGATATTGATTTGTATTCTAAATTGATAGAAGAAAGAAAAATAAAAGATGTAGTAGTTGGTTCTTTGTTTACAGAGAATAAGAGTGAGGAAACTGTACATTTTTCTAATAGTAATGAATTATTTTATAATGAATGTAAAGATGAAGAAAAAATAATTGAAGTGCTAAGTTCTAGGGCCCGAGTATGGAGACGTAGTACAGAAATATTATCTTATAAGAGGAGAATAAATATGATTGAAGAAGTCAAAAGAAAAGTTTATGAGTTATTAAGTAGGGATAATTCAGGACATGGAATGGATCATGTAAATAGAGTTTATAAATTAAGTGTTAAATTTGCGCAACAAGAACAAGCAGATGAGATGGTTGTTTCATTAATTTCATTGCTTCATGAAGTAGATGATTATAAATTGTTTGGGGAAGAATCAGCTAGAAATCTTACAAATGCGAAAATGATTATGAGTGAAGTTGGCGTAGATATTGGAACTCAAGAGAAAGTACTTGATGCAATTAGAAAAATCGGTTATAAAAAATATTTAGGAGGAGTACGTCCTGATAGTTTGGAAGGAATGATTGTATCAGATGCAGATATGTGTGATGGACTAGGAGTTAATGGAATTCTTAGAACATACGATTATCAAAAGGCACATGGCAGACCATTTTTTGATAGAAATGTATTTCCTGATAGTGAAGTAACAACAGGTAATTACAAGCTATGTGATGATAGTGCAGTTTGCCATTGCTTTGATAAATTATTAAGACTTAAAGGAATTATGATGACAGAATCTGGTAAAGAAGAAGCGTCAAGTAGACATAACATTGTTGTAGATGTTTTGTATCATTTATTTGAGGAAGAAGATGCTCCTGAATGGAGAGAATACTTAGATAAATTCTTAAGTGAGTTAGAAAATGAAAATAAAAAGGATAAAAATGTTTTAGCAAAAAAAAACTAAAATATTTTTTTATGTATTGACAAGCGTATAAAATACGCATATACTGGTATTGAGCAGTGAAAATTAAATAATAGGTATTTTTGAAAAGAAATGATTGACTTAATTTAAATAGATTGATTCGATTATTAATTTATTAGATCTATAAAATTGTCATAGACAATTATTTATTTTAAAAATAGATGTGTAAAATATACACATTGAAAATTTAAAAAGAAAGAATTGATGAAAGATATGAGAAAATTTGAAGTAGTAGAAAAAATTAGTAAAACAATAGATTATAACTCTTATAGATGGAATAAAGAAAGTATAGATAGATATTTATTAAAGTATGATGATAAGAGAATAATAGAATGCATGACAATAGTTCATTTAAAAGATGATGAAGAATTAGATTTAACTGTTGAACTTAGCAATATGTATAATTGTGTTGTTGGTTGTAGGTTTTGTGCATCAGGCTCACTTCCTGAAAGTCATGTTTATCTTAGTGCTGATGATTATTTGAAACAAGTAGATACATGTTTAGAGGAGAGTGGTTTGAATCCTTATGATTATCCAAAATTTTATATTGCTTTTACTGGGATTGGAGAACCATCTATTGTTAAAGAAGAAATTGCTTTAGGCATTAGGAAGATTCAAGAAAAATATAGTAATGTTGAAGTTAATATAGCAACAACAGCATTTGATAATACTTGTTTTCAGTATTGGGCAGGAATGGACTTACCAATAAGAACATTACAATTACCTTATTATTCATGTGATAGTGAAAAAATGAAATATATTATTCGTAATTTACCAAAAGGGTATGATTTAAATTTAAATATATCTGAAGCAATAAAATATAAAAGATGCCATGAAATGTGTCGTGTAAAAGTTAATTTTGTTGTTATAGAAGGATTAAATAGTAGCTATCAAGAAATTGATAGAATGCTTGCATTTTTAGAACCATTTAAGGAAGAAGTAATTTTAAAAATATCATTTTTAAATCATACAAAGAAGTGTCAGGAATATAATTTAGCTTCTCCCAATTATGAAAGGATGTTAGAAATTGTAAATATAATTAGATCAAGAGGATTTAATTGTTACTTATTTGGAACTAAAAATAATACAGAGTTAGGTTGTGGTCAGTTGGTACAAAATTATATTTCAAAAGATGAAGAACCAGATAGTGGAAAAAAATTAAAAAAAGTTTATTAATTTGTAAAAAGTTGTTTAAATACAATTATTTATTTTAAATACTTATGCGTATGAAATACACATAAGTGCGAGGTGAGAAAAATGAAAAGATTAAAAGAACAACAAGATAAGTTAAATGAATTAGAATTTGAAAGACAAAAATTAGAATCAGAATTAGAAAAGATAAAAGAAGCATATAAAAGGAAGATAGAGGCAAATTATAGTAATCAAGCTAAGATATCATTGGTACATCGTTTTAAATTTGAAGAAGCTATTTTTGTTATTTGTTATTTGGTGAGTTTAGTGGAAGGAAAAGAGTACACTTATCACGAAAAAGAATTACCAATAAAAGAATATGTAAGTGGTAATGAAAAAGAAGATTTTGGGTGGTGTTATATTAGTCAAAAGTTTTATGAACATCAATCTTTTAGAAATAAGATTAAATTGCAATATATATGTAGTGATATTTTGGCAGCAGAAAAGGAAATAGATCAAGCTATAAATGATGCACATGCAATGGGCTGTGATATTTATGATTCACAACCTTTATCTAAGTTTTATGAGTTATTAACTAAACCCGCCAAAAATTATGTTCAAATAAGTACTTATAATGGTCATAGTGATTTTTTATCTAGTATGAATGGAAATATTGAATTTATATGTAATGATGAAATAGAAGCTAATTTACCTATTACTCTTATCAATATTAATTCTAAAATATGTGATCCCAATTATATGTACATAGTTGATTTTATGAATTATTTAGCAGTTATGAAATTAGATAAAGAAAATTATACTTTAACGTTAGAAGAAATGATGGCTTATGCAAGAGATTTTGCAGAGGAAGTAAAAAAGCAAAAGCAGAAAAAAAGTGATAAATCTTTAAAAAAGGTAGTAATAGAAATTTAGAATATATACTATGTAATTAAGTTATTAAGAAAGGATATAGAAGTATGAATGTAGCAATAGTTGGACTTGGTCATGCTTTTGAAAAGCAATATAATTCTTTAAAAAAAATAGCTGAATTTGAAAATATAGAATTGTGTGATAAAGATGAGGATAAAATATTAGAATATGGATGTAATAGTGATTACTTAAAGTTAGAAGCAGATAATGTAATAGTGGCGACTAGTCCAAAGGTTCATTTAGAAATGGTTAAAAATTTAATTGTTCAAGGCAAGAAAGTGGTTTTAGAAAAACCAATTGTTATTAATTTAAAAGAATTATCTGAGTTAAGAAAGATTATAACAAAAGATAATTATTATAATTCCTTACATTTTGCTTATGGATTAGAAATTGAATATTTTTTGAAATTTAGAAGAAATGCTCCTAAAAAAATAAAAGCATTTATAAGTGATTCATATGTAAAAGATGAACATATTATAGATAAGGCTTTAGGATTGTGTGGTAGTTATTTAGATGAAGTTATTAACCCATTATCAGCTATTGTAAGATTATTTGGTTATGATATTAGTTTTAAAGATGTTGAAAAGAAATATTATGATGGTGATAAATATGATTATTATTCTAAATCGTTATTTGAAGTAAATGAAATACCAGTTGAAGTTGAAGTTTTATGGAATGAAGAAGCAAGTCAAAAGTACATAGATTTGTACTATGAAAGTTGTGTAATAAGACTTGATAGTATGAATCAAAAAGTTATTAATTTAACTAGTGGGGAAGTGTTATTTGAAGGTGAAGAAGATAGGATGACTAATCATTATATTGGGGTATTTAATGACTATATAAATAATGGTAGTAATATTGAAAAGTCTTTAAAATTACATGAGGAATTATTAAAAGGTGTAAAATGTGAAGACTAAGTTAATTTTACTTGGAGGAGTTCCTGGAACTGGTAAAACAACATTAGCTTATGCGTTAGCTTTGAAACTTGGAATAGATAAAGTTGTAAGCGTAGATATGATTAAGGCTTTTACTAAAAGTTATAAAGATAGTTTTGGTAAGTATGTCTTTACGACTACACATGAAGCTTATAAATTAGAAGATATTTCAGTTATTGAAGGATTCTTAAAGCACAGTGAAGCTATTAATGAAATTATTTTGAATGTTATTAATAATATAAAAGATAATGTAATTATAATTGAAGGTTCTACTTTGAATAAAGAATTTGTTAGAGAGATAGATAAAGATAAATATGAAATTGTGTATATAAATTTAACTTTATCAACAGATGAATTATTAAAAAGATATAAAAAGAAGGAAAAATTAAGAAAAAGTAATTGGATAGAAAATATTAAAAATATTGAAGAAATAAATGAATATTTAAAAGTTGATAACTTTAATATTATAAATGAAAATTTAGAAGAAACGATAGATAGGATTGTGAATTATGTCAAAGAAGTTTTATATGTATAATAATGGTACTTGTACAAGAGTTAAATTATTTGGGGTGGATGTAAATAATTTATTTTTAATTAATGGGTATGAGGAAGTAGAAAGAGAAGAAAATGCTGATTATGTAATAATAAATACTTGTAGTTTTTTAAAAAGTAAAGAAGAATATTTTTATAGATTTATTAGAGATGTTGATAATAGATTAAGTGATAAACAAAGTATTGTAGTAATTGGTTGTTTGCCTAGTATATTACATGATGAACTATTAGATCTAAATGATAAGATGTTATTATTTGGAAGAGATTTAAATGAGATAAAGAAACACTTTAAATTTAAAAAGGATATTGTAACTAGAGCTACTTCTGTATCAGATAAATTAAATTTTAGTAAGAATTTGTTATATCAATTTAATAGATTTATTTTACATAGTAAACATATAGAATATCGACTTAAAAGAGAGAAAGTTTGTTATTTACAAATATCAAGTGGTTGTAGAGGAAGATGTACTTATTGTTCTGAAAAGTTTACTACTAAACTAAAGAGTAGACCTCTTAATGATATTTTAGAAGCAATTAATGATGGAATAAGTAGAGGGTATAGTTTGTTTGGATTAAATTCAGATGATGCCTCTGCTTATGGTAAAGATATTGATAGTTCATTAGAAGAATTATTAACAGAAGTAGTTAAGATAAAAAAAGATATTTATTTTTCAATACCAGAGTTTAATCCTAATGGACTTAGTGATATAGTAATTGAATGTTTAAAAGATAAGAAATTTTTATATATTACAGTTCCAATGCAAAGTGGATCACAAAGAATTTTAGATTTAATGGAAAGACCTTATAAGATTGATGATGTTATTAAAAGAATAAAAAGAGTTAAAAAGAACAATAAGAAGTTAAAGATAAATACACATGTTATAGTTGGATTTCCTGGTGAGACAGAAGAAGATTTTATGAAAACAAAAGAAATACTAAGTAGTGGTTTGTTTGATAGAGTTAAGGTGTTTATGTATAATGAAAGACCTAATACTAAAGCATCTTTAATGGATGGTAAAGTACCTGAAGGTGTTAAGGTTAGAAGAAGAAATGAATTGCTGGAAGTTATGAAAAAACAAAATATAAAGCATTTTTCAATGACTAATTTGATATTAAATAGGGAGCAATTAAAATAATGAAAGAGATAGAGTTATTAGATTATGTTTTAGATTATGATGATAATTTTTGGATAGTTAATAATATAACTGGGGGAGTAGCTAAAGGGTATATTGTTTATAGGGTAAGTGATGAAGGTAAATTAAATCATATTACGGGTAAAAGATATATTAAAGATAATGATAATAAAGGAATTTTTGAAGTGCCAAAAGAATATAAAAGATTATTTAATCCAAGAGAGTTTTACATTAATAATAAATTTAATTTAGAAGGAGTATGGTTAGATTATGTTTCTGTATTAAATGAAATTGGAATTGATGATAAAGATATTGGAATTTTTGGGTCTTACTTGATAGGATTTGATGTGACTAAGGATGTTGATTTTTCTATATATGGTAAAGATAATCTTTATAAGTATTATGATAATATCGAGTATATAAAAAAGAAATTGAATGTAAGTTCTATTAGTGAGGAACATGCAGAGTATCAATATAATAAACACAAAGTTAAATTTAGTGAAAAGTGTGATTTAAAAGAGATTGTAAGTCGTAATTGGAGCGGAATAGAGTTAGATAATGGGGTATTATCAACACCAAGATTTATCGATTTAGAAAATATGAGTATTCCAAATAAATGTGGAGTAGATAGGGAAGTCGAAGTAAAAGTAACTGAAGGATTAAGTACTGCTATGTTACCGAGAGTAGCTATAGTAAAATATAACGATGAAGAATATAAAGTATTATCAACTTTGTGGAAATTTCAAAGTTTTGCACATGTTGATGATGTATGTAGAATTTATGGGAATGTCGATGAAGAAAGAAAAGTTATTATTTTAGATGATAATAAATATTATATAAATTACTTGATTAAGTCCAGTAAGATAGTTGATGACAGTGTCAGAAATGATGCTGTTTTTTTATTGAAAGAAGTTTAAAAGAATTAAGAAATAGTTTAATAAAAACTTACATATAAATAATTTTAACTAACTTGATTATCTATTTAAAAAGAATTTAATTATTGTAAGCTATATGTCACTTTAAGATTATATACTTTTAAGTAAGAACTGGAATTTTTAGGCTTATTTTAGTAAATGCAACTCAAAGTATACAAAATGCAAGCTAAAATTGGTAGAGTGCAACCGGTTGATATCTTAAAATTGATGTTGAGGTGAGGGGTATGAATATTTTAATACTTACTGGTAAATTTGGTTTTGGTCATACTAGTGCAGCCAATTCGATAAAAGAAAAATTATTACTAGAACATCCAGAGTATAATGTTCAAGTAATAGATTTTATTGAATATTTATTTCCTATAATAAGTAAAGTGATTTATGGAACATTTAATTTTTTAGTTAATAAATGCTGTGCTTTATATAATTTTTTAAATAAAATTGGATCTAAAAATAGCAATGCTCCATTAAAGAGTTTTATAGTTAGAAAGATAGATAGATTATTAATTGATAATGAAATTGATATGTGTATTTCAGTATTTCCTGTATGTTCACAATATATTTCAGCTTATAAAAGATCAAGAAAATCAAAAGTTATTTTAAACACTTGTGTAACAGATGTTGATGTGCATGAAGAATGGATTAGTGATGAAACTAACTTGTATTTTGTGGCGAGTGAAAAAACAAAAGCCAATTTGGTAGATAAGGGTGTTGATTCTGATAAAATAGTTATTTCTGGAATACCAGTAAAAAATAGTTTCAATTGTGAAAAAGATATAAAGATAAAAAAGAATATTTTAATAATGGGTGGAGGTTTAGGACTTATACCTTCAATAGATGAATTTTTATGTGACTTAGATAGTAATGATAATTTTACTGTTAATGTAATAGTTGGTAATAATCAAAAAATGTATGATAAGATTTCTAATAAATACAAGAATGTAAATGTAGTGGGATTTACTAATGAAGTTTATAAATATATGAAAGAAGCAGATTTGATAGTTACTAAAGCAGGTGGAGTTACAATGTTTGAAGCAATAGTATCTGAAACTCCATTATTTATAATTAAACCATTTTTAAAACAAGAACTTGGTAATGCTTTATATATAGAAGATAATAATATAGGTGAAGTAGTTTGGGATAAAAGTAAATCTATCTCAAATGATATTATAAGATTAATTGAAGATAAAGAGCAAAGAGAAAAAATGATTAGTAATATGAGAAATATAAAAATGAGTTTTGAAAATACTTCTTATGCTTCTTTTACTAAAAGAGAAGAGGTAGAGTTATGAAATATTTTATAGTATTTATAATAGTATTAGTTATAATTTATTTATTATATGTTGTAGTCCCTTCTTTGTATTTTAAGATTATGTATAAATTAAGAAGAAAAGAGAATGGTAAGATAATTTATTTAACATTTGATGATGGACCAAGTAGCGAATATACTGGAAAGTTACTTGATGTTTTAAAGAAATACAAAATACATGCCAGTTTTTTCTGTGTTGCAGAATTTGCTAAAGAGAATGAAAATATAATTAAAAGAATGGATAAGGAAGGGCATTTAATAGGTTTACATTCTTTAAAACATGATAACGCTTATCTTATGGATGTATTTAAAACAAATAAAGATTTTAGAAAAAGTATAGAAATTATGAATAAGTTAGGTAAAGATATAACTTATTATCGTCCTCCTTGGGGAGATTTAAATTTAGCTGGTTTATTTAATGTTAAAAAATATAATTTAAAGTTAGTTTTATGGAATGTAATGGCAGAAGACTGGGAAGGTGATACGACTGCTTTTGATATAGAAGTTAAGCTACTTCGTCGTATTCAAGGTGGAGATATAATTTGTTTACATGATGGTAGAGGAGAGAATGAAGCTCCTAGTAGAACAATAGAAGCATTAGATAAAGTAATACCTATATTATTAGGTAAAGGATTTAAATTTGAAACGGTAGATAAGTATTATGAAAAATAAGAGTATTACAAGAAAAATATTTAATGCTTTTTTCTTTATAGCTTTTGCTGTTTTAACTTTTTATATTGTATTAAAAGATAATAATATTGGAGATATAATAGAAAATATTAAAAATGTAAATCCTCTGTTTATTGTTCTAGCTATTATTTCAATGTTTATATTTATATCTTGTGAAGGAATAAATATTAGAAGAGTTTTAAAAACTTGTGGATGTAAGATAACTTTTTTACAATCTTTTAAGTATGCATTAGTTGGATTTTTCTTTAGTTCAGTAACGCCTTCTGCAAGTGGAGGAGATCCAGCGCAGCTTTATTTTATGAGTAAAGATAATTTACCTGTTGCTCATTCAGCACTTGCTTTATTAGTTGAATTATCTAGTTTTCAATTTGTATCAATTATAATTGCAGTGATTGGCTTTATTTATAATTATGATTTATTAATGAATAATATAGGTTATATAAAGTATTTAATGTTTTTAGGACTTATAATTAATATAATTATTTTATTATGTTTATTAGTAATGATTTTTTCTAAGAGATTTGCATTAAAATTTATGGGAATTATTTGTAAATTATTAAGAGTTTTTAAATATAAGAAAATTGATGAATTTAGAGAAAAATTTAATAATCAAATAGAAGAGTATCATAAATGTTCGATATATTTAAAAAATAATAAATTTGTATTGTGTAAAATAATACTTACAACTACTTTACAATTGATTTTGTATCATAGTATTCCATATTTTGTATACTTGTCATTTGGTTTAAATGAAGTAAGTTATATCACGTTTATATTTATGGAAGCAGTATTATATATTTCTGTTTCATCTTTACCACTACCTGGAGCAATGGGAGTTTCTGAAGGCGGATTTATGATAATGTTTAAAATGTTTTTTCCAGTTAGTATAATAAGCAGTGCAATGTTGATATCAAGAGGAATTAGTTTTTATTTATTTGTAATAATTAGTGGTTCTTTAATTACTTTATTTGTATTAATAGATAAAATAGTTAAGAAAAAAGTTCATAAGGTTTAAGTTATGAACTTTTTAGTTTGAGTTATTTATTATTTAAAATATAAGTTAGTAGGACACCAACTGTTCTATCTTCATGAATTTGATTAGATGCACATAGTTCAATTACTTCATCAAATGTTTTCCACTCATATCCATTAATTACTTCATCTTCTTCAAGTTTTGGACCATTTTCACTTACTTCATAGTCAGTTATTTCATAGTAGAATAAATCCCACACAACACCAGCACCATCTTTTGATACTTTAATTAATTTAGGATTTTTTACTATAAGGCCGATTTCTTCTAAAACTTCTTTTGGTACAGTAAGTTCAACATGATCTAAGACATCACCAATACGCAATGACTCTTTATATGCATCAAGAGAATCAAATACTTTTCCACCAGGTAGTCTTAAATCCCAGTCATTTAATTCATATCTGAATTCTTTAGAAAATAAAATGCTTTTTTTCTCTTTATTAATAATTAAAGCTCTTATTCCAGGAGGTCTTCTAACAAAATTTCTTTTTACTGTTTTAGAATTTCCTTCAATTATAAATTCTTCTTCACTAGTTACAAATTCAAAAAAGCCATTGTTTGCTCCAATTGTTTCCATATAAATTCTCCGTTCTTTAAAGTATTATACCAATTTTCATAATGAATTGTTAGAGCTAATATAGTAAAATATAAAAAAGAAGGCGTGATTTTTATGTTAGAAAATATAAATTTTAGAAAAATAATTTCTGATAATTTGGAATTGGCTGTAAGTATTCAAAATGAAATATTTCCGGATGAAGATGGAAGAGAAAATTTTATTGAATGTGTAGAACATAATCCCTATAGAAAAGAATTAGATTACTATATTGCTTATGATGATGATTTACCTATTGGAGTTACTGGAGTTTATTCTTATCATGAGTATCCAGATGATGCTTGGTTAGGGTGGTTTGGCATTTTACCTAATTTAAGGCGTAAGGGATATGGAAATAAAGTTTTAGATATGACAATTGATATGGCAAGAGATAAAGGATACAAGAATTTAAGATTGTATTCAGATGAAAGTTTTTTTGATGCTCATAGATTGTATAAAAGTAAAGGTATGATACAAGAGATTTATGATAATCCAGATGATAAAGATCCATATGAACCTGAAGGATTAAAGACTTATATATTTTCTATTAGTTTAAATAATGAGAAAATAGCTTTATGGAATAATAAGACTTTAGGTTTAAAAGAACAAGGTATGAAGGAGAGATAATATGCAAGTAACAGTAGAAATGGCTAGTTCAATAAATGGAATTATAGCTTATGAAAATGGTAGTGAAGATTTTTTATTAGAAAGAAATTATCAAATAATGTTAGAATTTTTAAAAAATTATGATTGTTTAGTTTGGGGCAATACAACATTTAAAAATGTTATGTCTTGGGGTTATCATTATATTAATTATTTGAAAGATGTAACTGTAATTGTTTTTTCTAGAAGTGATATTAAGTATCCTTATGATAATGTGATTGTAGTTAATTCGATGGAACAATTTTATAAAGTATGTGATGAGAAGAATATAAATAAAGTGTTTGTTTCTGGTGGAGCTAGAACTAATACAATGTTTATGAAAGAAGGAATAGTTAATGAAGTTATTATTAACTACAATCCATATGTTTTAAATAAAGGGATTAATTTATTTTTAGGAGATTTTTTTGAAAAAAAGTTAGTTTTAGATAAGGTAATTAGAGAACAAGAAAGTATTTTACAAGTATGGTATAAAGTATTAAATAATGATGAAGTTTATGAAAAGAAAAGAATTTTAATTACTGGTTCAGTACTTGCTGCTGATAAGTCTTCAGTAGATGTATATGAAAAATTAGTTAATTTAATTGATAAGAGTAAATATTTAGTTTCTAGTCCAATAGATACTATGAAGTTTCAAGGTGATGATGTTGCTAGATATAAAAGAGCAATAAATTTGTTACAAGATACTAAATTAATAATAGCTGAAATGAGTACTGTTTCTACTGGTCAAGGAATGGAGTTACAAGAAGCTGCTAATTTAAATATACCTGTTTTAGTTATAGCAAAGAAAGGTAGTAAGATTTCTGGATTAGTTAAGGGATGTCAAAATTTGGTGGATATTATTTTTTATGATAATATAGATGACATTAGTGAAGAGATTCTAAAATTTGTTAGTTAGACCAAAAGGGGGATTGGTTATGGAAGCTAGTAAAGTTGAAGAAAGATGGAATTTGTATCAAGAAAAGTATAGAGAATTATTTAATTATGGTGTAGATAATGGACTAATAAGACTTTATAGTGATGCATTGATTAAAGCTTTAAGAAATGTCTATTATGGAGGACTTCCTGCGTCAATAGTACTTTTATGTAATGTTGCATGTAATGGATGGTGTTATGATAGAGCAATATTGTTATCTTTAGTTTTTGAAGATGACGATTATCAAATGGTAGAAGCTGATATAGATTCATTAATACTTAATCCAAGAATTATAGCTAAAAATGAAATTAATCCAGATCCAAGATATGCGGAGCATTGTTATTTAGAAGGCAAAGGTGGAGACGGAAGTGTATGGGTATTTGACACTTCTATTGGTTTAGCTATTGAAAAAGGATTATATGAAAAAATGCAACATCCTAAAGTAAATAGAGTTTATGATAAAAAGACTGTAATGAGTTTTGGCGAGTATCAAGATATTAAAAATGCTGATATTGAGAGTGATAAATATGGATTACCTCTATTAATGCCATCTTATGAAGCTGTAGCAGAGATAGGTCAACCTTACTATAGAGAAAGATTAAAAGAAGAAATTGCTTATTATAAAGAATTTATTAATTATGATGGAATAAAAAAAGAAGTAGAAGAAGATATGTTGCGTAAGGGATTTTTAGGGTAGTGTTTAAGTAATGAATATTTAAATCTAAATTGTAAAAATACAATTTTATGTTATTATGGATAAGCCAAGGAAACTTGCATAAAATAAAAAAGGATACATTTGATTCTGTTAGATCAAATGCAATCCCTTAGTGGATAGAGCATCTGAAATCACTTAGTTGTGAAATCAGATGCTTTTTGTTATTTGAAGAGAAATAATAAAAAAAATATTAATTTATGAGCTACATTAGTAGTCTTTTTTGTTATAATAGAAAACAAAAACTTAAGTAGGTGAAAGTATGATAAGGAATGTAATATCAGTACTTGATGGCGCAGCTGGTAGCTGTGGTAAAGCTAAAGTAGTTGGTGAATTAGCAACAGATTCTACTATTAATGTAGGTGCTGCTATTACTAATTGTATGCCGAATGCTGGTCATACTTTTGTATCGCATAATGGTAAATCTCTGGTATTTAGAAATATACCTGTTTCAATAGTTAATCCAAAGACAGAAATATTTATTGGACCTGGTTCAGCTATAGATATGGATGTATTTGAAAAAGAATATAAGATGGCAGAATCTTATCTTGGTGAAAGAAAAATATATGTTCATGAGATGGTACCTTTAATTACAGATAGACATAAAGAATATGAAAGATTACATATTAAGAGTGGTTCAACATTTAAAGGATGTGGAGCTGTTAGTAAAGAAAAAATCATGAGAGATCCTAATTTAGAATTTTTTAAAACTTATAAAATGGCGGTTAAATGTAGTAACGATGAATGGTTGGATAGAGTTCATAGTCATTTAGATAAAAGTGGAGAATTCGTGGTTTTAGAAGGAGCACAAGGTTGTGATTTATCATTAAATTTTAGTGGTAATTATCCTTATGTAACTAGTAGAAATGTATCAACTATGCAGTTAATGGCAGATAGTGGTATACCAGGTGAGGCTTTACTTGGAACAATAATGGTTATGAGACCATTTCCAATTAGAATAAGTAATGTAACTAAATCAGGAGATTTTATTTATACAGGTAATTATGGTAAAGGAGATGAGCTTACTTGGTCACAGGTAAATGTATCTTCTATATTAGGTAGTTATCCTTTTAAAGGAGATTTAGAAATTTATGCGACTGATACTTTTCATAATAAGGAATATATATTGGAATTAATGTTAAGTGTTGATGAAATATATTTGAAGCAGTTATTTGGTAAAGATGCCTCTTATTATATAGATCATCCTGAAAAGGTAAGTTTTATTAATGCTTGTGAATTAGAAAGATTAGTATATAAAGGAGATGAAACTTATACTTCAGAGTTATTAGATTTACCACCAATAGAAAGATTCTATGAAGATAAGGGAGAACAATATATACCTGATTTGTCTGAACAAACAACTGTTACAAAGATGGAGAGAAGAGTATTTGATTTAGATATAAGTAAATTAAAGAATAATTGTCGTGTTAATCATCCTTATGGATTGTATCTTAACTTCTTTCAACATTTAGATTATGATTTTCATCATTATAAAGGAATGATGGAAGATGTTTATTTTAATAAATATGTTAGAGAATATTTAAGATGGTTAGAAAGTGAAACGTCTTGTGAAATTATATCTTTAGGAACAGGAGCAATTAACGAAGAAAGAATTGCTAAGAAGAAGAGTTTAGTAAGGGATATAGTTGCTTAAGTTATGATATAATTCTTGTAGGTGATATTATGAAAATAGATGTTAAAAGAGTAAAAATAGTTGTTACTGTACCAGTGGAAGATACTGAAAAAGTAAGAGAAGCTATATGTAGAGCAGGTGCTGGAGTTATTGGTAATTATACTGATTGTTCAATGATGACGAAGTGTACTGGAACTTTTATTCCAAATGATGAAGCTAATCCATATTTGGGTGAAAGAGGTAAGTTAGAATATGCTAATGAAGATAAGTTAGAAGTAGTTTGTGATGTTGATAAAGTGAAGAATGTTCTAGTTAAATTAAGAGAAGTACATCCTTATGAAGAACCTGCGATAGATATTATTCCTTTGATAGATGAAAGTGAATTTATTTAGAGGCAAAAATGGAAGTAGATAATAAAATATTAAATGCGGTTGCTCCTTGCTCAATGTTTTGTAGTACATGTACAGGATGTAAATATGGTGATGTAAGTTTACATGCTACAGAGTTAGTGAAGTTGTTGGATGGACATGAAGAGTTTTTAGATAAAAATTTAAAATCAGAATATAGAGATAGATTAGATGAATTTAGAATATTTATGAAAAGACTAAAAAAATTTGCTAATCCTAAGTGTGGTGGTTGTCGTAATGGTGGTGCAAGTGGATGCAGTATTAAAGGTTGTATTATTCCTGAATGTGTGAAGGAACATAACGTGAACTATTGTGGAGAATGTAACGAATTTCCTTGTAACAAAGTAAAAGAATCAGGTTTTAAAGATACAACTATTAAAAAATGGTTGGATGGTAGTAATAAAATAAAAGAAAATGGTATAGAAAATTATTATCAAGAAAATAAGAATGTGCCTCATTATATTAATTATAAGAATAAATAGGTGATATAAATGGAAAAGAAAATAATAATAAATGCCGTTAATAAGTATTTAGATTATTATAAAGATGAACAAGAGAGATTGAATAAGTTTATAGAATACTTAGATAAGTTTAGTGATGAAGAAATAGTTGATTGGAATAATTTTGTTGGACATATAGCAGCAGGTGGTTTTATATATTCATTAGAGTTAAAAAAGTTCTTAGTTTTATACCATAAAGATTTAAAAATCTATTTATATCCTGGTGGGCATGTTGATAAGGAAGATATAAATCCTTTAGTAACTGCTAGAAGAGAAGTATTAGAAGAGACAGGAATAGAGAATTTAAAATTATTAAATATTGATATAGATGAGATAGTACCAATAGATATTGATACACATATGATTCCATATAATGAAAGATTAGATTTACCAGCTCATTATCATTTTGAATTTAGATATTTATTTGTTGTGGATAAAGTATATGATGTAAAAGTAGATACAAGTGAACTTGGTGATTATAGATGGATAGATATGAATGAATTATATGATAATCCTTATTATGGAAGAATTTCTTCTAAGTTAGATAAAATATTGAAAGGAAGATATGATGAATAAAATAATAATGTTAGGTGTAGGTAATGGTGGACCATTAGAGTTATATAATACTTGTTTTGTTGTACAAAATGAAAATGGTAATTTTTTAGTTGATACTGGTGGAAGTATTGAAATAATAAAAAGATTAAATGAATCTAATATTGATTATAAAGGAATAAAACATATATTTATAAGTCATAGCCATACTGATCATATATTAGGTTTGTTTTGGTATTTTAAAAAAATTAATCGGTATGTTATTCATGGTGAGATAACGGAGAAAATAAATCTTTATTGTAATGATGCTGTTTATGAAGCAATTAAAGGAGTTTCTAAATACATATTACCTGAAAAGGTAATGAAAGCTATTTATAGCATTGTAGATTTTAAAGTATTACAAGATGGTGATAAATATAATATTAATGGAGTAGATTATACTTTTTTTGATATACAAGCTAAAGGGACTAAACAATATGGTTTTGAATGTATTTTAAATAATAAAAAGTTTGCTTTTTTAGGAGATGAAACATTAAATCCACTATTATATGATAGATTTAGAGATTATGATTATGTAATGCATGAAGCATTTTGTTTAGATTCAGAAGAATATATATTTCATGCTTATGAAAAGAATCATTCAACAACAAAAAGTGTAAGTGAAGTTATGAACAAACTTAATATTAAAAATTTAATTTTATATCATACAGAAGAGTCACATAAGGATAAAAGAAAAGAATTGTATACTAAAGAAGCACAGGATTATTTTAATGGTAGAGTAATTGTACCTGATGATTTAGAAACAATTGAAATAAATTAAGAAAGAGGAGATAGATATGGCAGTTAAAATAACTTATTTTGTACATGGTACAACACTTGATAATTTGGAGCATAAATCAACTGGATGGTTACCAGGAGTATTATCTGAAAAAGGGATAGAGCAAAGTATAGTATTAAAAGATCAAGTAGATATAACACAATATGATGTAGTATTTTGTTCAGATTTACAAAGAGCAATAGATTCAGCTAAATATACTTTTGAAGGAGTAAAAGAGATTATTCAAGATAAGAGATTAAGGGAATGCAATTATGGTGATTATAATGGTATGGATAGTAGTTTAGCAAAATATGAAGAACATATTGAGGAAAGATTTCCTAATGGGGAATGTATGTTAGATGTAGAAAAGAGATTAAAAGAATTTTGTGATTATTTAAAAGAAAATTATGATGGCAAACATATAGCTATTGTTGCACATAAAGCTCCACAATTAGCATTACAAGTTTTATTAGAAGGTAGAACTTGGGAAGAAGCAATTGACAAAGATTGGAGAAAGACAAAGAGTTGGCAACCAGGTTGGATTTATGAAATTAAGTAATATTAACTAAAGCAGAAATGTTTTAGTTTTTTTATGAATAAAATATCTTTGTTATTACCAAAATATGTTTAGGAGGAATAAATATATGAATAATGAACCAGTAGAAGTAAATGTGTTAGATGAACTTAATAAAGGGGCTTGTATGGGGAAAGATGCAATTCATTTTATTTTAGAAAAGGTAAGTGATGATGCATTAAAAGAAGAACTTACAAAACAATATGATAAATATAAAGAAATTTCTGATAAGATTTGTGAGTTATATCCAGAATATTCTTATGGAGAACCACATGAAACGAATGCTATGAATAAATTTATGACATGGTCTGGAGTAGAAATGAAGACAATGATGGATGATAGTACTTCAAAAATTGCTGAATTATTATTGCAAGGCACTAATATGGGAATTATTGAAGGAAGAAAGTTATTAAATAATAAAGATACTAATCCTGAAGTACATAAATTAATTCAAGAGTATGTTGATACGCAAGAAGATGCTGTTGAAAAATTAAAAAAATTTTTGTAGTTTTTTATATAGGAGAAACATAGTGTTTTCTCTTTTTTTGTGTTAGAATAAAAGCACTTGTGGAGGCTTATTATGGAAAAAGGTATGATAGAGTTAACACCTATTCAAGCTAGTGCTTATTGGTGTGTTAATATGATGAGAAATAAGATAAAAGAGATAAGTAGGAATAAAAGTGTAGATTGTAATGAAATTGAATTTTTGAATATTTTTTATAGTTATAGTGATATTGAGTGGCGTAGAATATATGTAGAATTATGTAGTCATTTTGATGAAATAGCACAAGAAATGAATGGATATGAATTTTCTTTAGATACAGAGCTAGGTGGACATAATCGTCTTAATCAAGTGTTGTCTAATGTATTGAATGTTAGTATTCCAGATATTAGATTAGCTGGATATTCAAGTAAAGATTCTGTTTTATATGTAACTAAAAATAAAGTAAGTGTATGGTATAAGTCTTGTGGAGAGATGCCATTATCTAAGAAATATGAAACAGATTATGTTTTAACTGGAAATAAAGAAGAATTAGATTTTTATAATTTAGTGTTAGCAACTATTGCGATGTTAGGAGTACAAAATCCTGGATTTAGAAGTATTCCAAATTTGCGCAAACGTTTTTGTGAAGAGTATAAGAAAGTTCATAACGATAAAGAACTTGTGGATATTGTTGATGAATTTAATATGGCTTATAAGAAAGCCAATGAAAGAGAATTAGTAATTGGTGGAGTTTCTTCAGATAGGTTTATTCCAATTATGTATTCTATGGATATAGCTTTATTAGAAGATTATTTAGATATGGGCCAGCATTATGCTGATGTTATTTTACAAAGAGATGAAGTATTTCCATTACCAGTTGATAATAAATTAAAGAAAGAAAATTCATAAATATTTATGATAAGTTTAAAAGAGAGGTATTAATATGAAATTAATAAATACTGTAGATTTATGGACAGAACAATATGAAAATCAATATGAATGTTTTAATGGAGCATTTGTAGATGGTTTTGATAATGATAATATTCCATTTGATTAATATAAAATAGTAAAAAATTGTAATTGCATAATAGATGTAGAGAATCCTGATATAAAGATAAATAATAAACATAATGCAATAGTCTTTTATAAGAATAAAGAAGTAGTAAGATTAGTTGTATTAAATAAAGATACTGATATAGATAAGTGTATTAGTGTAGCATTAGATCAATACTATGGAGATAAGATATTAAGAGATATTTACGAGAAAAATAATATTACTTGTAAGTTCTTAGATATGCAAGAAGAACCTATAGTTAAAGAGTTTAATGATAATAAAAGAGAAACTGATGTTGGTTCTTGTGATAGATGGAATCTTTTATATAATATGTTAAAGGGAAGTTATACTGAAAGTGATACATCTTACGGTAATTTTGAGAGTGATAGATATGAATTTATTCCTGATGTGTATATAAAATATGAGTTATCAACAAATACAGAGAAGTTCTTAATTGAACATAAATGTGCATTTATTAATACGATAAAGACAAGATTAATACCTATACAAGATAATTCACCTTTAACTATGGAAAGAAATAAAGGAGAATAGTTATGGAATATATAAAGAAGAGTGAAGCAGAATTCTATAGTGGAGACGGATATTCAGGAATGGATTATCCTTGTAAAGACAAAGATATAAATTTTGCAGTTATAAATATAAATGGTAGAAGTCCTAAGAGTGGATATCAAACTAATACTGAATGTAAAGAACTACTTTATATAATTAGTGGTAGTGGTACTTTATATAAGAAAGATAGTGAAGAAGTTATTCATTTTAATCAAGGGGATGTACTTATTATTGATAAAAATGAGTGTTATGCTTTTGATGGTAATTTTGAAGCAGGAGTTCCTTGTACACCAGCATGGACTAGTGAACAACATAAATACGTAGATTAAAGAGACTTTTAGTCTTCTTTTTTATAGTAAAATAAATTTTATTATGATAGAATAAGGAATAATTTAGGAGGAAAGCATTATGTTAGATAATGATTATAGAATAAAAGTACCTGAATTAGTAAAGTTAGTTTCTTTTGGTTATGATTTACATAAGGATGAACTTGATTATTTTGGAACTGATTGCGACTTATTTCCTAGACTTTATACTTATAATAATTATAGTTATGATACGAAAAGAATTAAAGATGGTATAGTGTGGGGAAGACGAGGTTATAGTACTCACTCTAATGGAGAAGTTTATACTAATTTAGGATTAACTATTGGCGAGATAAAAGATGGCAAAGTAATATTTGATTATGCTATTATGTTTGGTGTTGATACTTTTCATGATAACCTTAATATTACTTTATATGAATGTAATGATAGTAAAACTTATGAACCAAGTTTAGATTCTACTTTTGAATGGAATAAGTTAAGTGATGAAGAAAGAGTAATTTTATTTGTAAAGTCAATGATTTATTTAGGATATAAAAGAGAAGATGTAATAGCTGTAATGAATGGTAATTTGACGGCTAGAGAAGCTTTTATAAATGTGGCACCAGAAGAGAAAAAACATTTACAATGGGTTGATTATGGAAGAAGACACTTTGAGTTTTATGATAATATTGCTATTGATGGTCATTTTGGAAATGTTTCTGATATTGATGATTTTCCATTTCCTTTTGATGGAGAAGTAATTATTGATTGTAGTAAAGCTAAAACAATTTGTATAAATTTGAAAGATAATGTACGTAAGATAAGACTTATAAATGTAAATGAGAATAGAGAGAGTTTAAAATTTGCTAATATTAGAAATGCCATAATAGATGAAGTAATTGATTTAAGTAGAGTGGATGCGTGCGATACAGTATTTGGGCATCATAAAGTATGTGGATTTGAATATTCGATTGCTAAATTAGATACAATGGATTTTACGTTAGCTACTGATAGTGAAGGTAAGAAGATTAAGGTAGATAAAGATGGCAAGGCTGAAGTAGATTATTTTGGAGAACCTAGTTTTGTAGAAGAAAGTACAGAAAAGAAGAACTTACAAGTATTAGCAAATGTTGATGATTTATTAATGATTGAAGGGGCATTAGCTAATGGAGAATGTGGAGTAGGTTTAGTTAGAAGTGAAACTCTTATTTATGAGAAAGAAGTTCTAGAAAAATTATTACCTTTATTTATTGATTATGATGTTGATGAAGAGGTAGTTGATGAATTTAAAAACTTGTATAGAAATTTTTTAGATACAGTATTTAAGAATTTTAATGGCCAAAGAGTGGTTGTAAGATTATTTGATTTTAGATTTAAAGATATTTTAAGTAAAGTTACGATAACAGAACAAGATTTAGACGAAGTTTATTTTTCTCCATATGATTATGAAACATTAAAAAGTTTAAGAGGAGCTAGATATTTATGTAGGAATGATGACTTTCTTAAAATTATGGTAAGTGTTATTTTAGAGGTGACTTCAAAATATGGAAGAGCAGTGGATATATTAGTTCCATATATAGAAAGTGATTGGGATTTAGTAAGTATTAGAGAAGTTATTGAAGAAGAGAATGAGAAGTTTGGTGTACCATATAGATATGGAGTGATGATAGAAAATTCTCTTTCAATTGATAGAGCAGATTTAATTGCTAGAAAAGTTGATTTTGTATCAATTGGTTTAAATGATTTAACAGAGAGTTTAACTGGCAAGTCAAGAGAAAGTGAAAGTACAGAATTTTATTATTTGAATAATCAATTAAAAGAGGCAATAAAAGAAATTATTTATAGAGTAAAGGCAGGAAATCCTGATATTTCTATAGGAGTTTGTGGTGAACATACTAATAATTTAGATAATGTAGATTTTTTCTTGGAATCAGGAGTAGATTATTTGAGCGTAAGTCCTACTAACGTTTCAGTAATAAGAAATAGGATAGGTAAAGGAGTTCATTCTTTAAAGTTGGTTAATAAAGATAAAAAAGATTAGAATTTTTGAATTTTCTAATCTTTTTTTGAGGTGAATTTATTTAAAGAAAATTGTTTATAGTATGAGTCTTGGTTAGATAGTTGTATTTTATTGGGTAAATGTTAGGTAAAAGGAGAGATTAAGTTTTTTAAATAATTAAGTTTTTTAAAGTGATGATTTTTGTTAAAATTTCTCAGTTTTACATATATTTATAATTGTGTTAAATTAATTAGCGATACATTTGATGCAGGTGTTTACCCTTTTTTAGATATGGCAGAACGGGGAGTTTTGGTTGTTTAAGAAAAGGGGTGTTGTATGAACAAGATTGTGAGTCGACTATTTACAATAGTATTTTTCCAACTTGGAATTATAATAGTTTTGTTAGTAGTTCTATTAACAAAATAAAAAACATCTGACTTAGTAAAACTAAGTGCAGATGCCAAACCATAAAGGGAAGCATCAAGCCAATACATCAAATGTATCACTTTTTGTTTCCTTCTATTTTATTATATCTTATAGATTTATATGTTGCAATAATTAAAGATAAAAGGATTTAGCTATGATATAATTTTATTAGTTATATAGGAGATGGAATAATGAATCAAGAATATTTAGAATTTGCAAAAAGTATTGCTTATGAAGCGGGTAAAATTATGATGAAATATTTTAATTCAGATAATGGAGCTAGTTATAAAAATGATAATACTATAGTTACAAAAGCTGACATAGAAATAAATGAATATTTAATTAAGAGAGTAAAGAGTGAATATCCAACGCATAGTGTAGATGGAGAAGAAGAACAATTTGGTAAAAGTAATTATGTGTGGGTATGTGATCCAATAGATGGAACAGCAATGTTTGCAAGACATATTCCAACAGCAACTTTTTCTTTAGCTTTAGTAGTAGATGGTGTTTCTATTGTTGGAGTTATATATGATGTATTTACAGATAGACTTTATTCAGCTATAAAGGGTGAAGGTACTAAGATGAATGGTGAAGATCTTCATGTTAGTGATGTAGAGTTAGACGATATGAAAAGTGTATCACAATTTGATATGTGGCCAGAATCTAAATATAATATTTATGATGTTATTAAAGAGTTGGGTAAGAAAACTTATTTTGTAAGTATTGGTAGTATTGTTAGATCTTGTACTTGTGTTGCTAGTGGAGAATTTAATTTAGCGATATTTCCTGGTACTAAGCATAAGAATTGTGATGTAGCTGCTGCGAAAGTAATTATTGAAGAAGCTGGCGGAAAAGTAACTGATTTATTTGGTAATGAACAGCGATATGACGAATCAATAAATGGTTGCGTTTTAAGTAATGGTATTGTTCATGATGAAGTAATTGATGTTATAAAAAAATATTTGAAGGATGAAAAGTAATGGAAAGATTAGAAGAATTCTTAATAGAAGCGAAGAAACAAACCTATGCTAATGGTTATATTGAAAAAGTAAGTTCAAGTAGAGAAGGATCAAATGATTATCATTATGAGAAAGATGGAATGAAGTATCATGATACTTTCTTTGGTGGAGTTAAGTTTGTAGGAGAAGAAGTTGTTTATATAGATAGTAAAGTTCCTGTTTGGGGAATGAATTATTATGGTGTAACAGTTGATTCAAGTTTAAGTGAAGAAGCAATGGATAAGGCATTAAGACCTGCTCTTATGAGAGTGGGAGAAGATACTAGTGTACTTCCTTTACGAGGACCAAGAAGATTTGAAAATGAAGGATATATTTATATGTTTAAATGTGAAGGGACACTAGAGAATTTTAGTGGTATTGAAGAGATTTATAAAGATGATAAATTAATATTTAAATTACAATGTCATGGTGGTTTAATAAAATAAAATTAAGGAATGATGTTAATGAGAGTTTATTCAGTTATTAGTGATTATAGTAAAGAAGCAATAGAAATACTAAAACGTAATAGTATTGAAGTAAATGTTAATGATACAAATAAAGAATATAGTACTGATGAAATAGTAAAGTTATTACAAGATTATGATTGTTTAATTATTGGAGTTAGAACTAAGATATCAAAAGATATTTTAGATTATGTTAAGGAGCCAAAAGTTATTGCAACTTTATCAATTGGTTTAGATCATATAGATAGTGAAGTTATTAATTCTGATGTGGTAAAAGTCATAAATGTTAAAGAGTCTATAGCTCATTCTGTTGCAGAACATATATTTTCACTAATACTTGCTCTTAGTAAGAGAGTATATGTAGGGAATGATTTAGTAATAAATGGTGATGGAGATAGGAAATATATTCGTGATAAACCAGAAGATATATATGGTAAGACTTTAGGATTAATTGGAGCAGGGAATATTACAAAAGAAGTTATAAAGATTGCAAGTGTTTTTGATATGAAAATGATTTGTTATACTAAGCATCCAGATAAACATAGTGATTTATTAGATTATGTAGTTGAATTTAAAAGTCTTGATGATGTATTAAGTGAAAGTGATATTGTTAATGTTAGTATTCCTTTAACTGAAGAGACAACAAAAATAATATCTAAAGAGAAATTAAATTTGATGAAAGAGAATGCAATATTTATTAATACTTCAAGAGCCGATGTTGTTGATATGCGTGGCTTATTTGAAAAAGTTGACAAAAACAAAAAATTCTATGTCGGATTAGATATAGATTGTGATGAGTATGAATTTATGTTTTCTTTTTTTAAAACTAATGTAATTGTTACGCCACATATTGCAGGGCTTACTAAACAAGCAATTGATAAAATGGATTTAGAAATAGCAAAAAAAATTATAGAAATTAAAAACTCACAATAATGTGAGTTCTTTTTAATTATTTGTTTTTCTAAGTTTTGCAGTTTCAGCTATTATTTTAGCTTCTCTTGCTTTTAATTCTTCAGTTCTTTTTTCTTTTATTTCTTTATATGGTGTAGTTTGATCTACTGGATAGAGATCACACATAAGTTTAGAAAAAATATCAGTAGTTCTTTCGTCATTTTGATTAATACGAAAATGAAAATAGTCATATTCAGCAGTATCTTTATTTTTTTGTTTCCATCCATCGTATTCTAATGATGTAATGATATCTTGAACAGCAAATTCACCATTACCAATGTAATGTAATCTTAAGTAAGGATTACTTGTAAACTTAGCTTCACTTATTTTATATAGAGTATTATTTACAATCATTAAATCAGGTATATCTGTTAATTCAAAACTATTTATTCTTACATCTATTCTTTTAGCAGTATTTTCTTCTAATCTAATATGGCGTAGTTCGGTTCTTGTATAGCCGTCATCCCCACAAAGAATTTGACAGATAAAGTCATTATCGCTTACACGAGTTATATTTTGAACATAAGGTAGGAACATTAAACTTCTTTCAGCGTATGACTCTTTGTCACTAAATACTTCTTCTCCTTGTTCATTAACAAGACCATAACATTCATATTTTTCTTTATTGTTAAAAACTATAGTAGCTTTTGCAACACCAATTCCATTTATAAAAGTTATACTTTCGGGGTCATAAGTCACACTTTTTACGTTAGATCTTAAATAATTTACTTCATTTATTTTTATTTCTTGCATTTCATAAAACCTCCAATGGTGATATTTATTATAAGGTAGATATTTTATTTTGTAAATAAATATTAGGTTACAATTATGGTATAATTAGTTTTATGAAAGTGATTGATATATATGAAAGAAATAGATATTAAAAAGACAGATAGAGAAAATACTTATAATTGGTTTAAAGGATTTTCTAATAGTACATATAGTTGTAATGTAGTTATGGATTTAACTAATTTAATTGATTATGTTAAGAAAAATGATAAAGCTTTTTTTATAACTTTGTTATATATTGTAGTTAGAGGATTAAATAGTATAGATGAAATGAGAATGCGTTTGGTGGATGATAAACCTGTTATTTTTGATGAAATTAATCCAGCTATTACTGTTATGACTAAAGCGGGTACTTTTGATAATGTAAGATTTAAAAATAGTAATGAATATAATGAATTTTATAAAATAGCACATGAGAAAATAGAAAAAGCTAAAAATCAAGAAAAAATCGAGAGTGAAGATTATAATCCAGAGAATTGTTATAATGAGTATTATATAACTTCATTACCTTGGGTTGAGTTTACACAGTTAACACATCCAATTCCAGATGATAAAAGTTCACAATGTATTCCTAGAATCTGTTGGGGCAAGTACTATGAAGAAAATGGAAGGTATAAGATGAATTTAAATATAACAGTTAGTCATATATTTGTTGATGGTTATCCTTTGTCTAAGACATTTATTGAAATTCAAAAATTGCTTGATAATATAGATGAATATTTAAAATAAATTTAAGAGGTTAAAAATGAAAATAGTTGTCCTGATTATCCAAAAATTATGAAATATATTGACTTGAAAAAAGAATAATTAGAATTATATATTTCTTATCGTTATGGTAAAATATATTTATGATATATTATTTCTTTGAGGTGTTGATAATGAAATGTAAATTTTGTGGTAAAGAATTAAGTGGTAATGAAGAGTTTTGTGCAGATTGTGGTAATAAAGTATCAAATAATAAAGATGTTAAAGCTTTTATTATAGTTGTTTCTATTTCTTTTTTGTCTTTTGTGATGTTTTATATGGGGTTTAATAGTTTATATAATATATTAATTAATTATACTCCTTCTATAATTAGTGAAGAAGATTTTATAAAAGAAAGTGAAAATATTGGTTGTAAAGTTATAAATGTTTTAGAAACTACTTCTTATGATAATGTTCTTTCATACTATGTTACTGATAAGAATAGTTGTTCTTATTTAATGTCATATACAAGATTTGATGATATAAATGTTATGAGTAATTATTACGCTTCTTTAAATAGTGAAATTAAGCAATTTGATGGTCAAAATTTTTATGCATATCATTCAAATAAACTATCTTATAATCATATTGCTCTTTCTAAATATAATGAATATGTTTTGTATGTTGGAGATATATATAAAGATTCTGTTGCTAATATAAATGATAAAATAGTTTTATATTTTGAAGTGGGTAAAAGTGATAAGAATGTAGTTAAAAAATTTAAAGAAAATATTGATGCTAATTTTAAAATAAATTGGTCATTTGTTATTTATTTCAGTTTAGGCTTAGGAATTATTTTCATTTTAATATTTGTTGGTTTCTGGAAACTATTTGTTAAAATGGGATTTCCTGGATGGAAGAGTCTTATTCCGATTTATAATATTGCTTGTTTAAGTGAAGCTACTATAGGAAAGAAAAAGTATGCTTGGTTATTGTTGATACCCTATGTAAATATAATATTTATTTTAATTTTATTTTATAATATAGCTAAAGTATTTGGAAAAGGTTTTGGTTCACAATTATTTACAGTACTATTACCTAGTTTTATGATTCCATTAATAGCATTTGACGAATCCAAATATGTAAAGCCAGTTGATATTAATAAAGAAAAAGAATCTTCTAGTGTTAAAAAGGTTGAAGATACTGAGATAAAGAAGCAAAGTCTTTTAAGTAAAATAATATGTTGGATAATAACAATATTTATGTTATTCATTTCGTTTTTTGAGTTTTTAATTGCATTTGAAGATAAAGAATTTATAATTTATACTTTATTTACTTTGATTTTTGCTATAATGGCTTGCCCACCAATTTCAGCTTATACTAGAAAGTTTAAAAAATATACTAAGTATAAAAAAGCTATTGTGATAATTTTAGTAATACTACTTTTTATACTATTTGCAACATTATAATTATACAGATATATTATGTCTTTCTAAAATAATTATATTAAGTGTGGTATAATAAATTTATTAAATATTATTTTGATATTAAAGAGGATTAATTTATGGAAATAATAGAAAAATATCAAAATGTTGGGTTAAAAAAATAAAGACTGTAAAGTCTTTTTTTGATAAAAAATTATTAACTTTGATATAATATTGAATATATATGTTTTATGGTGGTATGTATGGATGAATTTAATAAAATAATTGTTAAGGGAGCAAGAGAAAATAATCTAAAAAATGTTTCTTTAGAAATTGAAAAGCATAAGTTTAATGTTGTAACAGGAGTATCAGGTAGTGGGAAGTCTTCTTTAGTCTTTGATTGTATTTATGCGATGGCACAAACTTCTTTTTATGATACTTTATCAACTTATGTTGTAAAAAATCTTCCTAAAATAAATAAACCTAATGTAGATAGTATTAGTAATTTATCTCCTTGTGTATTAGTAGAACAAAGAAAACTTGGTACGAATCCCAGAAGTACTGTTGGTACTTATACAGAAATATATACATATTTGCGTCTTTTATATTCTAGAATAGGTTATCCTATTTATGATAGTAGTTATTTTTCTTTTAATACATCTAAGGGAGCATGTACTAAGTGTGGTGGATTAGGTGTTGAATTAGTCGTTGATTTAGATAAGTTAATTAATTTTAATTTGTCTTTAAATGAAGGCGCTATTAAGCATAGAACATGGAAAGTTGATTCAAGATATTTTAATATCCAAAAATCGACTGGATATTTTGATATGGATAAAAAAATTAAAGATTATAGTAAAGAAGAATTGGATTTGCTTCTTTATAAAGAACCTACAACATTTATGAATCAGAATGAAGGCTTTGTTCAGAATTGGTCTTATGAAGGAATAGTTAGTAGATTATTAAAGAGACAAGTTGATTCAAGAGGTTTACAAATAAATGATTATGATAAAGAATTTTTTAAAGAAGATATTTGTTCTTCATGTGCAGGATCAAGATTAAATAGTCAAGCATTAGAAGTAAAAGTTCATGGTAAAAGTTTAAAAGATTTATTAAACTTAGAAATAGGAGATTTATATGATTTTATTTTAACAATTGATGATATTGAAGCAGAAGAAATTGTATTTAAAATGAAAAAAGATTTAAAAAGTTTGATAGATTTAGGAATAGGTTATTTAACTTTAAATAGGAGTGTTGGAACTTTATCTGGAGGAGAGGCTCAGAAAATTAAGTTAGCTAAAAGTATGAATAATACTTTAAATGAACTTATTTATATAATGGATGAACCTAGTTTAGGATTTCATAGTAGAGATGTTAATAAGATAATTAAGTCTATTAAAGATATTGTTGGTAATAATAATACTGCTATAGTAGTGGAACATAATAGGGAAATTATTAATAGTGCAGATAATATTATTGATATAGGTCCTAAGTCAGGGGTTAATGGTGGTAATGTACTTTATAATGGTAATTTATTAGGTATTTATAATGATGAAAATTCTTTAACAGGAAAATATTTAAGAAATAAAAAAAGTATTTTTACTAATAAAAAGGAAATAAAAAGCTATTATGAAATAAATGGAGTAAATATTAATAATATAAAAGGGTTGGATGTAAGGATTCCTTTAAATTTACTTACTTGTATAACGGGAGTTTCTGGAAGTGGAAAGTCATCTTTAGTAAGATATATGGTAAAACATGATGATAGTCTTATTAAGATTGGTAAAGATAATATTGGTTTAAATAGTAGAAGTAATGTCGCAACTTATACAAAAATTTTTGACATTATTAGAGAGCTTTTTGCTAAAGAAAATCATGTTAGTTCTGGAGAATTCAGTTTTAATTCGAGTGGGGCTTGTCCTAATTGTAATGGAGCAGGTATTATAAAAATGGATATGCATTTTTTAGGAGATGTTAAGCAAGTTTGTGATGTTTGTCATGGTAAAAGATATAAAGATAAAGTTTTAAATTATTTATATAAAGGGAAGAACATAAATGATGTTTTGGAAATGACTGTATTAGAAGCTTTAGAATTCTTTGATAATATAGATATAAAGAGTAGACTTGAAATATTAAAAAATGTAGGTTTAGAATATTTAAAATTAGGTCAGACTTTAGATACTTTATCTGGTGGTGAAGTACAAAGAGTAAATATGTCTAAGTATTTAGTTAAAAAGGGGAATATTTATATTTTTGATGAACCAACACAAGGACTTCATTTAAGAGATATTGAAATATTGAAAAAAGTTATGAGAAGAATGATTGATGCAGGTAATACTATTGTTGTAATAGAGCATAATTTGGATTTTATAGTTGATGCAGATTATATAATAGATATGGGGCCAGATGCAGGTAAAAATGGTGGTAAAATAGTTTATGAAGGTTATTTGGAAGATATTATAAAAAGTGATACTTATACAGCAGAAGCTATTAGAAATTATACAGAAATATAAAGAAGATGATTTTGGGGAATCATCTTTTTAGATATAAAAAAAGTCGATCTGAGAAGATTCGACTAAATTACATTTGGAGCAAGTGAGCGGAATCGAACCGCCATCTCAACCTTGGCAAGGTCGCATACTAACCGTTGTACTACACCTGCATACATGTTTTGCATGTAAATTGATAATATCATTATTTTTATTAAAATTCAAGTGTAAATTAAAAAAAATTGTAATTTTAAGTTTGTTGAACCTTGTATATTAAATATGGTATAATGATATGCGTAAGAAGGGATTAATTTGAAAAAGAAAATAATTAATATTCTTAAAAAAACAAGAAAAAAAATATCGAAATATTTATCGACAAATAGATTATTCTTAACATTTGTAGTTTTTGCACTTATTGAAACTATATTATTAAGAAATTTTACTTTCTCTTTAAGAGCTAATGATTCGTATAATCCAATGGATCCATTTATTTGTGATTTAGCATTGCTTATTATAATTGGAGCATTTGGTTATTTCATTAAGCCTAAAAAACAATTTAATTACTATTTTGTATGGATGATTATAGTTACAGCAATGTGTGTTATAAATTCAATATATTATGTATTTTATACATCTTTTGCATCATTTAGTTTACTTGCTGAGTTGGGGCTTGTTGGAGAAGTTGGAGATTCTTTAGTTGAAAAATTTAGAATAATAGATTTTATTTATATAATATTTCCTACTCTTTATTTATTGATACATACTAAGTTAAAAAAAGGTAGTTATTATACTTTTGTAAGTAAAGTAGAAAATAGTAAAAAAATGTTTACATCAACAATACTTGCGGGAGTTATAGTACTTGCTTTTACACTAGTTAATGTAACTGGTACTGATGTTAGTAGATTAGTAAAGCAATGGAATAGAGAATTAGTAGTTCAAAGGTTTGGTATTATTCTATATCAAGGTAATGATTTAGTACAAAGTTTGACTCCTAAGATTAATTCTTTATTTGGATATGATGAAGCAGCTAAGAATTTTAAAGATTATTATAGTAAAAAGTTTAGTGAAGAAGAACCTAAAAAGAATAAATATACGGGAGTTTTAGAAGGAATGAATGTTGTATTTGTTCATATGGAAAGTATTCAAAATTACTTAGTAGGTATGAAAGTAAATAATGCAGAGATAACTCCAACTTTAAATAAATTAAGTAAAGAAGGAATGTATTTTAGTAATTTCTATCCACAAATAAGTATAGGTACAAGTAGTGATACAGAATTCACATTAAATACTTCATTGATGCCTGCTAATAGTGGAACGGCATTTGTTCAATATTCTGATAGAAATTATGTAAGTATTCCTAAATTATTAACTGAAAAAGGTTATTATACTTTTAGTAGTCATGCAAATAATTCTGCTATGTGGAATAGAAAAATTATGCATCCTAATTTAGGATATCAAGAAATGATTTTTAAAGAAAAATTTGAAGGAACTGATAAGTCTGATCCTAGGTGGGTTGGTTTAGGTTTAGGAGATTATGATTATTTCTTACAATTACAATCTAAATTGGAAAAAATAGAAGATGAACATGAGCATTATATGGGAACATTAATTCAGTTATCTAATCATTCACCATATGCTGCTACAGATAATAATCCAGAATTATACAATTACTTTGGAAAACTTGATTTAACTAATACATATACAGCGATAGATCCAGAAACAGGAAAAGAAAAGACAGAGACAGTTAATTATTTAAAAGATACAAGATTAGGTAATTATTTAATAAGTGTCCATTATGCAGATATGTCTTTAGGTACTTTTATTGATTATGTGGAAAAAAGTGATTACTATAATAATACAGTATTTGTATTCTATGGAGATCATGATGCTAGATTAGATAAATCAGAATATCAATATTATTATAATTATAATACTAAGACTAATGAATTATATGAAGAAGGGGATCCTGAATATTTTAATTATGATAATTTCGTTAATGAAACTAATAAAAGAACTCCTTTAGTAATATGGACTAAGAATAAGGAAGTTGCAAGGAAAATTAAAACAGTTAACGATAATGTAATGGGGATGTATGATATATTACCTACATTAGGAAATATGATGAATTTTGATAGTAAATATGCTTTAGGTCATGATATATATAGTATAAAAGAAGATAATGTTGTAGTATTCCCTAATGGTAACTTTGTTACTAATAAAGTATATTATAATAATGCTTCAGGAAATTATATGGTTTTAAATAATAACAGTGAAACTAAAAAAGGACCAAATCCAGTAGTTATGCCTGTAATTAATGAAGATTATATTAGTAATTTAAAACAATATACTGAAACTATATTAAGTGTATCTAATGATATATTAGTTCATGATTTAATTGCAAAAGAAGGAAATAATATTCCAATAATTAAGAATAGTGAGGAAGAGTAATGGCTAGAAAAGTAAGAACTGAACAAGATAAAAAGAAGAGAACAAAAAAGATTATAATAATTTCTTTAGTAGTTATAATATTAGCTTTGTTAGTAGGTTTTGGATTATGGAAGTTTGTTTTTAATAAAACAGAAACTAAAACAGCACAACCTATTAAAATACTGGATAATCAAAAAGAATATGGTTATTCTTTAAGTGAAAAAGATTCTGAATACTTTAAAAAAGAATATGAAAAATTAAAGGAAATATTAAAAAATGACAGTATAGATGAAAAAGAATATGCAACACAAGTGGCAAGATTATTTACTATAGATTTATATACACTTGAAACAAAAGTAAATATGTATGATGTTGGTGGGGCAGAGTATTATTATTTAGATAAGAAACAGATGTATGAACAAAAAGTAATGGATACTTTATATTCTACAATACAAGATGATACTTATGGTGGCAGAAAACAAGAGTTACCAGAAGTAAAAGAAGTTGAAACTGTTTCTGTTGAAGATACAACATATAAAATTGGTGATAAGGAAGTCAATGGTTATCTTGTAAAACTAAAGATGACTTATGTAAAAGATTTAAAATATGATACAGAAGCATCCATTGTTGTTTGTAAAGAAGAAGGAATAAGATGGAGTGTTGTTGATTTTCAGCCGACATTGAGTCCTAAATAAAAATAAACAAGTTCTTATTTAGAACTTGTTTTTGTTTGATGTTTAATAGTTATAAATTCGACATTTTTTTGGAAGATAAAATCAAATTTATGAAATAGTTTAGTTGAATGACTTAATTTTGTAATTCCTTCGTATACATATCCATCTCTTTCGTAAATTCGACCTTGAGCATATTTTGGAAATAGTGTTCTAGCTGGGGATACTATACCTCTTGATGTTTTAAATAATTTGTTTAATGGGTGAGATAATATGAAAGGTAAACATCCATTGTGCATATGACCAGATAATATTAAATTACTTTTATTTAAATTATGTTGAGGGTTTTCTTTAATGAATTTATAAATATTTATAGGACTATGGCATAGGGTTATATTGTAATTTTTGTCATTTAATGAACATTTTAGTTGGTTAACTTCTTTAGAAAATGTTTCATATTTTTCTTCATCAATTTCATAATAGTTATATGAAAGATTAAAACCATAGAAGGTAATATTCTTTATTGTAAAAGTAGTATCATTTAAATAATATAAATTATGAATATTATTTAACATTTCAATGAAAGCATTATTTTTGTTAGATGACCAGTTTTTCATTGAGCCTTTTTTTTCGTCATGATTTCCAGTAATAACTATAGTTGTAGTTATATTGGCTATTGTTGTTAAAAACTCTTTTAGTCTAGTTAAATCTTTGGTATCTGAGCTGTCTAAAATGTCACCAGCTATTGCTATATAATCTGGTTTATTTTCTTTTATTTGTTTTATTATTCTATCAAAAGTTTTTTGATTATATTGAGGATAAAAGTGAATATCACTTATAAGAGCTATTTTAAAATCAGCTATTTCTTTAGAAGTATAAAATATTTCGTTATGCATTTAAATTTCCTTTCTGAAAACAAAAGTACCTTTAATAGGTACTTCCATTTTATTCTTCATTTTCTTCTTCTTCTGGACCTCCAGGTACAGGAGGTACGTCTGGATTCGTTGGTTTTTCTTCATCATCTTTGGGTTTTTCAGGATCTGTTGGTTTTTCATTTTGATTATCGTCATCATCATCTTTGTTGTCATCATCATCGTCATCATTGCCATTTTCATCATTTTTTCCAAGACCATTACTTGTTTGGAATTTTATATTTTTTATACTATTTAATAGTTCGCCTTGGAAGGCACTCTGATTAACGATTATTCCATATTCTTCACTACTAGTTACCGATTCAAAACTACAACTTATTCCTTTTAATTGACACCATGTATTGGCTTCATATTCATTATCACCAATAAACGATGGCATTGTTTCAAGTCTAGTTCCTCCTGTTAAACCTTTTCCAACAATTGGTGTTGTATATTCTTCATTATAGGATATGCTGAAAGTTTTTGTTGGTGATTCTTTTTCTAATTCTAAATTAACTTTCATTAATTTTGTAATGGCATTTAATGATTCAGGATAATATCCTAAAGCACTAGTTGTCATACCTGAACTAGGTAAATAAACAGGTAAATTATAGTATGAAAGATGAGTTTTCTTTATTGATAATGTTGATGAAGAAGAGTTTAATAACATATCTTTACCAACATTATAGAATGATAAAATTTGTTCAGGGGTCATATTAGTTTCAACATTATTTGATACTGTATTTAATACATTTTCAAAATCATTTAAAGATCTTAAATCTTTTAGTTTTAATGCAACAGCTTCAATAATTTGTTGTTGATGTTGATTACGTGCTATATCTGATGTCATATATTGATGACGATTTCTGGCATAAGCAAGTGCTTGTTCACCATTTAGTGTTTGAATACCTGAGTCAATATAAATTAAGTTTTTACCAAATTGTCTCAGTGAATTTTGTTCACAAAGACGCTTTGCTCCACAAGAAATACCATTATTTGTAGGGAAGTCTGGTTCTTCAACTTCAACTGTAATTCCTCCTAAAACATCGACTAAATCAACAACACCAGTAAAATTAATTTTTACATAATAATCAATGTCTATTCCTGTTAATTGTTGAATAGTATTTATAACACAACTAGAGCCATAAGCAGCTGATGAGTTAATTTTAGCATATCTATTGTGATTACATGCAATAGGAACATACATATCTCTTGGAATACTAAACATAGTAGTTGTTAGAGTATTTGGATTAAATGTTACCATTATTAATGTATCACCATTGAATGCTTGGTTAGCAGTTAAACCATTTATAGTTGAGTCAACTCCCATTATTAAAGCTGTAAATGGTTCAGTTAACTTTTTATTTTTACTAGTGCTTAATGTTGTTACATCTTCATTTTTTCTAACTTCACTATATTCTTGTAAAACTTTTACTCGATCTGCTAGTTGAACTTTAGTTCCATCACTTAGTGTATCTTCATATTCTTCTCCTGATAGATTGATAGCGTAGTTACTTGAAACAAAGCATCCACCGATTTTTCCTTTATATAAATCACTAATCATTGAATGATAATCTTCATAAGTTTCTATCTTATTAGATAGAGAATATTTTTCAATTAGTTTTTTAGCTAAAATATTTCCTTCTATATCATTTTCTGACTCTATCATACCTATTGACAATGTATTGTTAAAATTAGTTTCTTTAAGAGCTATAAGATTAGTTGTATAAGTTAAATTTTCATTATTAATATTCTTTATTGAACCATATACTTTATTAATATAATATGATGATACTCCAAAGATAGGACAGAATAATAAAGTTATTGTGCTAATAAAAATAAACGTTTTAGTTTTTTTAGATAGCATGGTTAATAAACCACATAGAATATAAATTATTAACCAAATACTGAAGAATCCTATTATAATTCCTCTTATTAATGTTTCTATTCCTTTTAATTTTAATATTCCATATATAAAGTATGAGAATGTTGCAATATATAATATTATAGATATAAAATAAAAGAATTTTTTTACTCCATGTACTTTTTTTAATTTCTTTTTTAATACTTTCATATAATCACCTTTTAAAAAAATTACTATTATACAATTTTTACTATCATAGATTATATCATAAATATGTCTTTGAAACAATTCACTTACTTTTGTTGATGTAAGTTTACATTGTTAGACATTGACACTTTTTGACTCTACCTATATGAATGTAAAGTATGTTATAATAAAAATGGTATAAAAGGTAGTAAAGGAAGTGGAAATATGAAAAAGTTTTTTTGTTTTATGTTATTTTCATTATTTACTATTTTTTTATTCTTGTGTAGTCTTAATATAAATGTTAAAGATATTTATGCGGCAGAAGTTTATCCTTTTAGTGGAATGATAGATGCAGATTCGTTAGTTGTGTATGGGACTAATAATAGCACAGTGAAATCAACAGAGCTAGCTTATGGAACTAAAGTTAATGTATTAGGTACTGAAAAAAATGCAAATAGTAAAGGATGCTCTGTTATGCAGAAAATATCTTATGATGGCAATATAGGATATGTTTGTAATGGTTATGTTATCAATATTAGCTCTATTACTTCTACTACTGATTTACCTGGAGTTGAAACATATGTTGAATATAGTAATATTTTAAGAGAAAAAGGTTTTCCAGATAGTTATCATCCTTATCTTTATTATATACATGCTAAACATCCTAATTGGATTTTTAAAGCAGATATAACTGGATATACTATTGATGAAGCTTCTAAAAATATGGAAGGAAAGCTTGGTTTACAAACAAATAATAGTAATTATTGGATAGAAGATTATCCTTATGAAGCTGGTGGGTATTATCATATTAAGGCTTCGACTATAGCATCTTTTGTAGATCCAAGAAATAGTTTATTTGAAGGAAGAATATTTCAATTTTTAGATTTAGATGATACTAAAGATTTATCAAGTGATAAAACATTGAACTATATAGTAGGTGAAGGAAATTTAAAACAGTATTTAGAAGTATTTAAAGCAGCTGCTTCTCAGCAGGGAATAAATGTTGTGCAATTAGTTGCTAGAAGTAATCAAGAAGGTAATAATAAAGTTGGATATGGGCCTTCTTCTGGAACTTATACGACAACTTATGGAACGACATATAATGGTATGACTTTAGATGGTTTTTATAATTTTTATAATATTGGAGCTTATAATGCTAATGGACTTTCTCCTCAACCTAGAGGTCTTGCCTACGCGGCTGGTTATTTAGATGGTACATCATTTGGAAGACCATGGGATACACCAGAAAAAGCTATTCATGGTGGTGCTGACTTTATAGCTAATTCGTATATTAGAAGAGGACAAGATACTAACTATTATCAATCAATTAATGTAGCATCTTATGCTACAGGAACTAAGTTTGCACATTATTATATGTCAAATATATTTGCTCCAGAAGCAGAAGGAAAAACAATGATGAATACGTATAAAAATAGTGGAGAACTTGAATTACCATTTATATTTACTATTCCAGTATATAATGATATGGATAGTAATTATCAACCTATAAATAAGAATTCAAATAATAAATTAAGTTCTATTACAATTAATGATAAATTAATAACTGGATTTGATAGAGATGTAGTTGAATATCAATATAATGCTGTTACTGAAGCACAAACTCTTAAAGTTGGAGCTACAACAGAAGCTGCTACTTCTAAAGTAGAAGGTCTTGGTGAATATACATTTGTTAATGGAGAGGTTTCAATAAAACTTGTTGTAACAGCAGAAGATGAAAGTAAGAGAGAATATACAATATTAGTTAAACAAGTATTACCAGAACATAGTGTGTCAATAAATGATATAGTTTCTAAGATGGCAGTAAGAATAAGTAATCAAAATATGTATGGTATAAGTCCTGGTACTCTAGTAAGTGAATTAACTTCTACAGTTCAAAAGAATGGTGGGGTTGCAGAAGTAACTAATGCTAATGGAAATGCAATAACTACTGGTATACTAATGACTGGTTATAAGATTAAAATTAAAGGTACTAATGAAGAAATAACATATACAATATCTGTTAGAGGCGATGTTAATGGAGATGGTGTTGTTAAAATAAATGATTTAATTTTAGTCCAAAGTCATATATTAGGGACTAGAACCGTTACAGATGATAAATTTTATGCAGCTGATGTAAATTATGATGGTAATGTAAAGATTAATGATTTAATATTAATTCAGAGTCATATCCTTGGAAAAGGAAGTCTTTAGTAAGGAGAGGTAAAAATGAAAAAAATAAAATATATAGTTTATACAATGATGTTATTTGTTGCTGGAATAGGTGTAAGTTATGCAGCTTCACTTGGAGTAAGTGCCAATAAGAAAATTGTTACGGTTGGAAGTACAGTAACAGTAACTGTTAATGCATCGGGGGCTGCTGGATGGGAATATTGTGTTGCTTATGATTCTTCAATGTTCACATTGACTAAAGCTACTTCTGATACAGGAGGTGCTTGTGTAAGAACTGGTAGTACATTAACTGGATATAGTTCTGTTACATTTACATTTAAAGCTAATAAGAGTGGTACTTCAACAGTGTCTTTAAGAAGTGCTGTAATGTATGGAGACGATGGAAATGAAATTTCTTCATCTAAAGGAAGTGTTACATTACTAGCTAAAACACAAGCAGAAATTGAAGCAAGTTATAGTACTAACGCAGATTTAAAAGATTTAGTAGTTGAAGGATATGAAATAAATCCATCTTTTTCTAAAAATGAATTAGAATATAATTTAGAAGTTGAAAATGATGTTGAAAAAGTAAATATTATAGCAACTAAAGATGATAGTAGATCATCTGTTAAGGGAGCTGGAGAAATTGTTCTTAGTGAAGGAATGAATAAAATAGAAGTAGTTGTTACTGCTCAAAAAGGTAATAAGAAGACTTATATTTTAAATATAAACAGAAAAGAATTAAATCCAATAACTGTTAAAGTTGATGGAAAAGAATATAATGTTGTGAGAAAAGTTGAAAATTTAGAAGTTCCAACTTACTATTCATCTACTACTATAAAGATAGAAGATGAAGATATACCAGCTTTTGAAAGTGAAATAACAGGTTTTACATTAGTAGGATTAAAAGATGAAGAAGGAAATATAAAGTTATATAGATATGAAAATGGAGAGTATACTTTATATAATCAAATAGCTAAAGATAGTTTTGTTTTTATTCCTTTAAAATATGATGAGTTAATATCTGGATATGAAAATAAAAGAAGTATTAAAATAAATGATATAGAAATTGAAGCTTATTCAAATAGTGAAGAAGAAAAAGATATTGTTTTAGTTTATGGTATGAATGCTAGTAGTGGAGATAAAAACTGGTATAAATATGATACAAAAGAAGGAACTTTTCAAAGATATGTTAAAGAAGAAATAAAACAGAGTGAAGAATACTTTTATTTAACAATAGCATTTGCAAGTGGCCTTGGACTTTCTATATTAATTATAATTATTTTATTAGCTATGAATTCTAGTAAAGACAAGAAGAATAAGAAATTAATTGAATTAGTAGAAAGTAAAATGCCTAGTTCAGATAGAAGAAACGAAATACAAGAAGTAAAAGAAGAAACTAATCTTTCTGATACAGAAAAAATGGAAAAACTAAATAATCAATTCTTAGATTTTATTGATCAAAATGCTGTTGAAGAAAGAAAAGATAAAATTACAGAATTAGATTCTCACGAAAATACTATTGATGAAAGTGAATTGTCTAAAAGAGAACTACGAAAATTGGAAAAAGAACGAAAAAAACAAGAAGAAGATGAATTAAAAGCTATGCAAGCTGACTTTTTAGAAACTCGTGAAAATACAATTTTTTCTGATACAGATATATTAGAAGAAGTAAAAGAAAACATGAGTGAAGAAGTAGAAGAAAACTCTGGAAAGAAAAGTAAAAAGAAGAAGAAAAAGAAGAAAAAATAAAATAAAGGAAAGTATTAATACTTTCCTTTTTGTTTACATTCGTGTTTTGTAATTTACTACATAATAGTTTATAATAATAATTAGATGTATATAGAGGTGTTAATATGGAATTATTAGTTAATGGACATAACGTGTTTCTTATTATATTAGTTACTTTTTTAGTAAGTGCATTATTAGTTCCTTTTATAAAGAAAATGGCAAATCACGTTGGAGCTATGGATATACCAAATGCCAGAAAAGTGCATACTAAACCAATGCCAAGGATGGGTGGATTAGCAATATTTCTTTCTTTTTTAGTTGGATATATGTTTTTTGCTAGAACTTCTATTCAAATGCTGTCTATATTAATAGGTGGATTTATCATTATATTAGTGGGGATTTTTGATGATATTAAGCCAGTATCTGCTAAAATTAAGTTTTTAGTTCAAACTGTAGCGGCTTGTGTTGTAGTATTTTACGGAAATATTGTATTAAATCATATTGATATGTTAGGGTTAAATTTTGATTTTCCTACACCTTTAAATTATATAGTAACAATATTTTTTATTTTATCTATTACTAATGCTATAAATTTGATAGATGGTCTTGATGGTTTAGCGGCAGGTGTTTCTTCAATTTACTTTGCAACTATTGCAATAATTGCATTTATTTTAAATCAAATGCAAGGATTAGATACGATTTTATCTTTAATAATGCTAGGAGCTACACTAGGATTTTTACTTCATAATTTTTATCCGGCTAAAATATTTATGGGTGATACGGGAAGTTTATTTTTAGGGTTTACAATAAGTGTTATTGCATTATTAGGATTTAAAGCAACTACTTTGACATCATTAATTATTCCAATAGTAATACTTGCTATACCGATTTTTGATACAGTGCTTGCAATATTTAGAAGATTACTTAAAGGAGAAAGTATTGGAACTCCAGATAAGGATCATTTTCATCATCAATTGTTAAAAATGAAATTTAGTGTTAAATCAACAGTTTTAATTATTTATGCTATTAATATATTATTTGCAAGTGTATCGATATTCTTTGTACTAGGTGATAAAAAAATAGCTATGGCAATATATGTTGCTTTAATGATACTTTTATTATTTTTAGTAATGAAAACAGATATTTTATTTATGCATGATAAAAGTAAGAAGTAGTTTGAGGACTTCTTACTTTTTTTAATAGATTATTTATGTTACAATCAAAGTAGGTGGTTATATGGTAAAATTTAGTATTATAGTTCCTGTTTATAATGTAGAAAAGTATTTGGAAGATTGTTTAGATAGTATTTTAAATCAAACATATGATAATTATGAAGTTATTGTTGTTAATGATGGAAGTCCAGATAATTCACAAGATATTATTGATAGGTATGCAAAGAAAGATAAAAGGGTAAAATCATTTAAGAAAAAAAATGGTGGACTTTCTGATGCAAGAAATTATGGTGTAAGTAAAGCTAAAGGAGATTATTTAGTTTTTGTTGATAGTGATGATTCTATTAATTGTGAATTATTAGAAAAAATTAATGAGGTACTAGACGACAAAGTAGATATAGTTAGATATCAAGTAGTTAAAATTGAAAATGGTCAAAAGACAGTTGAAAAGTCAGAAATATTTACTAAAAATAGTGGAGAAGAGGCTTTTTCTAAATTATTAAAAAATAGTTGGTTTGTTACGGCTTGGTCGGCTTTATATAGAAGAGAATTTTGGATAAAAAATAAATTTAATTATGCTAAGGGAAAAATTCACGAAGATTTTGGTCTTACACCATATGTTTATATGAAAGCTAAGTTAGTAACAGCAATAGATTATGTAGGATATAATTATTTTGTAAGGGAAAATAGTATTATGACTGTTAATAATAAAGAGAAGGTTATTAAAAAGAATGAAGATTGTTTATTTCATTTTGATAGATTAATGGAATTTATTAATAAAGATAAAAACGTTTCTGAAACTGGAAAAGTACTATATGAGAGTTATATTGCAAATGCTTTGATTACAAGAATTAAAAGTATTGAAGATAAACAAATCAAAAAAGATTATGTAAATGAATTAAAAGTAAAAAAAGTAGGAGATAATTTAATTAGTGATACATTACCTAGAAAAATAAAAAAGACAATATATAAAATGAATCCTTATTTATATATAAAATTATTTGTAAAGTAGGGATTATATGAAAAATAAATTTAAAATAGAATATTTATTATATATATTTGTTATTATTTCACCTTTTTTAGATGTATTAAGTTTTCTGTTTAGAGAATGGTTTCCTGAGGTATCAATATCTCCGTCTACAATATTAAGACCTTTAATACCTTTAATATTGTTAATATATGTATTTTTAAAAGATAAAGATGTAAGAAAGTTATTACTAATTATGGGATTTATTTATGTAATATATGGGGGAATACATTTATATTTATATAAAGGGTTAGTTACAGGAATATCTTATGGTAGTGTTATTAATGAAGCGCAATATATTATTAATTATACGTATATGGTATTTGTATTGTTTTTATATTTATATTTTTATAAGAAAAATGGTTTACCTTATTTAAAAAAATCTTTATTTATGTCTTTAACTTGCTATATAGTTTTAATATATGTTGCGATATTAACAGGTACATCGTATACAACTTATTTAGAAGGTATGGGATATAGAGGATGGTTTTTATCTGGTAATTCTGTTGGGACAATATTAATTATTCTTTTAATAGCATTGTTTAATGATTTAATTAAAAGTAAGAAGATTATAAAATATATTATTTTGTTATTAGCAGGTATATATTTAGTATTTTTATTAGGAACTAGAACTGGTTTATTTGGATTTTTCTTATGTATAGGTGGTTATTTTGGCGTTTGGTTGTTTTTAAAAATATTTAAAGATAAAAAAATAGAATTAAAAAAAGTGATGATTATATTAGGAATTTTGGCAGTACTTGTTATAGTTGTTTTAAATGTTGGAACAGAGTCTTTGGAAAGAAGAAAACATTTAAAAAATGAAAGTGCTGGTATTATAGATGTTAATACAATGGAAATTGGTCACACTACTGGAGATACTAGTGTTATTGTTAACCAAATAAAAAATAATACTACACCAGAAGGATATATGAGCTATGCACAAAGACAAGCTTATTTAGATATGTATGAGTATGCTAATAAATATGAGATACTCGCTACAGATACAAGACAACAACAACTTATTTATCATGTTAATTTGATAAAGAATCAAAAAAATATTTTTAATATTTTATTTGGTAATGGTTATTTAGCTAATTATGGTGAGATGACTTTAGAAATGGAAATACTGGCTATATTATTTAATTTTGGATTAGTAGGATTTATTTTATATTTTATTCCTTTTTTGGCATTATTAATTTATTTTAGTTTTAAAATTATGAAAAATAAAAAATATAATATGGATAATATGATGATGATATTTAGTATTTGCTTAGCTTTTGTTTTATCATTTATGGCAGGATATGTATTCTTTTCTGTATCTTGTGTATTAATGATTATATGTATTTTAGTTTTGTTAATTAAGGAGGTAGAAACATGAAAAAAATAGTATTTGGTATTACTAGTTTAGGTTTAGGAGGAGCTGAAAGAGTACTAGTTGATATTGTCAATGAAATATGTGATAAGTATGAAATAACTATATTTGCATTGTATGGCAATGGTGAATTTGAAAAACAATTAGATAAAAAAGTAAAATTTGTTTCTGTTTATAAAGAAAGTTTTAATGAAATTAGTTTTATGAAAAGAAAATGGATTTCTTTACAAATGATTTGTTCTAACTTGAGGAAAAAAATTTATGACAAATATATTAAAGATAAATTTGATGTAGAAATAGCTTTTTTAGAAGGACCAATTACTTGGATTATGTCTGAGGATAGTAAAGCTAAAAAAATAGTTTGGGTACATAATGATATAGAAGATGTGTTTGGTAAAGATAAAGGTTCTTCAGTAAAACAAAAAATGAATAAGAAATGTTATACAAAATATGATAATTTAGTTTTTGTTTCTAAAGATAATATGAAGAAATTTAAAAAATATTTTCCTGATGTAAAAGCGGATATGCAAGTAATTTATAATTATTTAAATACTGATAGTGTTAAAGAAAAAGCAAAAGAATTTAAAGTTGACGATATAATAAATAAAAAGAAAGTATCTTTTGTCCAAGTATCACGCTTGGTTGATCAAAAAGCAGTTTTACGTTTGCTTGATGTACATAAAAAGTTAATAAGTGATGGCTTTGAACACAATATTTACATTGTTGGAGATGGACCTTTAAGGGGAGAACTTGAAAGTAAAATAAAAGAATATGGTGTAGAAGATTCATTTATTTTATTAGGTAAAAAAGAAAACCCATATCCATATATAAAAGCTGCAGATTATTTTATGTTGATGTCTTATTATGAAGGGTATCCAATGGTATTACTTGAAGGTAAAGCTCTAAATAAATATATACTTATAACTGATTCTGCTGCTCGTGAAACATTAATTGGTTATAACGATAGTAAGATTGTAAAAAATAATGAAAAAGGTATTTATGAAGGAATCAAAGATATAGTAAAAAATAAACCTAAAGCATTGAAAAAGAATAAAGATATGAATAAGGAAATATTAAATGAAGTCATTAGTTTAATAGATGGTGAAGTATGAAAATATCAGTAGTTACAGCAACTTATAATAGAGAAAAATTATTACCTGCATTATATAAAAGTTTAAAAAAGAATTATAAAACTTTCAAAGATTTTGAATGGATTATAATGGATGATGGTTCAGAAGACAATACAGGTAAGAATGTAAGTAAATGGATAGAAGAAGTTGATTTTAAGATAGATTATCATTATCAAAAAAATCAAGGTAAGATGGCAGCTATAAATAATGCACTGAAATATGTTACTGGTGATATAGTTATGGAAATAGATAGTGATGATTATTTAGTAGATGATGCATTAAAAATAATAAATGAAGACTATGAGAAATTAGATAATGATAAAGTATATGGAATAATTTATAAAAGAAGTTTAGGGAAAAAAGATACTACAGTAGATAGTAGCATGAATAATAGTGTTATAAAATTATTTGATATACATAATAAGTATGGATTTGATTTTGATATGAATTTAACATTTAAAGCTAATATAAGAAAAAAATATAAATATATATTAGAACATAATGAAAAATTTGTTACAGAAGCTAGAACTTATTATAAAATAGACCAAGATTATGATGGGTTATTATTTAAAGATAAAGAAATAGTTATTGGCGAATATTTAGAAGATGGATATTCTAAAAATATAAGTAAAATGTTTAAGAAATATCCTTATGGATATTTAGAATATTTTAAAGAATGTTTAAGCTATGTAAATAAAGAGACGTTGTTTAAAAAGAGATTATATTTTATTAAGCACTATATTTTATTTAGTTATTTAACAAAGAAGAGTATGTTAGAATGTATAAAAGAAGTTAAAGGATTTAATAAGTTAATGGTATTATTGCTTGTAATACCTGGATATATTAAATCTAGTAAATTTTAGGAGTTATTATGGATAAAATTAAGATTATTGCATTTGAAAATTGCAAAGAATTAGGAGCAAAAGTTGATAAACATATTCAGAAGTTAACTAAAAAAAGAAATAGTAGTTTACTTACAGTAGAAGCTAGTCGTTTTAATAATGGTGAAGGTAAGTTATATTTAAGTGAATCTGTTAGAAATAAAGATATTTATATTTTGTCTGATGTAGGAAATTATAGCGTTACATATGATTTTCATGGATTTTCTCATCATATGGCTCCAGATGAACATTATCAAGATATAAAAAGAGTAATTTCTGCAACTAATGGTAGGTCTGAAAAAGTTACTGTTATAATGCCTCTTTTATATGAATCAAGACAACATAGAAGGAAAGAAAGAGAGTCTCTTGATTGTGCTTTAGCTTTACAAGAATTAGAATCACTTGGAGTTAATAATATTATTACTTTTGATTGTCATGATCCGAATGTTTCTAATGCAATTCCTAATTTGCCATTCGAAAATATTTTTGCTACAGAAACAATTATAAAAGAGATATTTAAAAATGAAGAAATAGAAAAAGATAAATTGTTAACAATCAGTCCAGATATGGGGGCGATGGAGAGAGCTAGATATTATGCAGAAATATTAAGATGTGATGTTGGATTGTTTTATAAAAGAAGAGATTTAACAAAATTAGTTAATGGAAAGAATCCTATTGTTGAACATATTTATTTAGGTAAAGATCCTCAAGATTCAACTGTTATAGTGGTAGATGATATGTTAGCATCTGGTGGATCAATGTTAGATGTTGCAAAAGAATTAAAAAGTAGAGGAGCTAAAAAAATTATTTTAGTTTGTACATTCTCGTTATTTTCAAGCGGAGTTGAAAAAATTCAAAAAGCTTATGACGAAGGATTGTTTGATAGACTTTATTCTACTAATTTAACTTATGTTCCAGAAGAAATAAAAAAACTAGAATGGTATCACGATGTTGATTGCTCATTACAACTAGCAGAAGTTATTTTAGAACATAGTGAATATGGTAAAGTTTTAGAAATTGAAATTGAAGAAGAACAAAAATTAATGAAAGAAATCATTGGTAAATAAATGATGGTATAAGATTATGGAGAAAAAAAAATTATTATTTACTGCTTATAATTTAGGTATAGGTGGTATTGAAACTGCTTTAGTTAATTTATTAAAGAGATTAGATTATAAAAACTATGATGTAACTTTAATATTAGAGAAAAAAGAAGGAATATTTTTAGATCAAATTCCTAAAGAAGTAGAAGTTTTAGAATATAGAATTAGTGATAATAAATTTGTTTTATTAAGAAAAATAAAGAATAGATTGAAGCTTATTAAATGGAAAAATAAATTAAAAAACAAATATGATTTTTCTTGTAATTTTGCTACTTATTCTATTCCGGGAGCACTTCTTTCTTTAGCTGCTAGTAGCAATAGTACATTATGGATGCATGCTAATTATTATGTATTATATGATTATAAAGAAAAAGAAATGAGAAAATTTTTAGATACCGTATTTATAAGAAAATTTAAAAGAGTTGTTTTTGTTTCAGAAGAAAATATGAGAGATGTAACAGAACATTATGAAGAAATAAAAGATAAATCAATAGTATGCAATAACTTTATAAATGGGGATGAAATATTACAAAAAGAAAAAGAGAAAATAGATGACTTTAAAAAAGAAAAGGATGTACCACTTTTTGTAAATGTTGGAAGACATGAAGAACATCAAAAAAAATTAACAAGAATTATTGAAGCTTCTAAAAAGTTAGTTGAAGGAGGATATAAATTTAAAATATTATTTATTGGTGATGGGCCTGATTACTTTAACTACAATGCTTTAGTAAAAAAATATAAATTAGATAATGTAATTGAATTTTTGGGGAGAAAATCTAATCCATTTCCATATTATAAAATGGCGGATGCTGTAATATTATCTTCTGAATATGAAGGTTATCCAGTTGTATTTTTAGAAGCGATGTTGATTGGTAAGCCAATATTATCTACTAAAGTAAGTGACTGGGAAAATCTTGATGGCAAGTTTGGACTATTCTGTGACAGAGACGAAGCTAGTGTATATGAAAATATGAAAAAATACTTAGATAATGGATTTGAGTTACAAGAACAATTTGATTATAAAAAATATAATAAAGAAATATATGAAAAGATAATGAAGATGATAGAGAACAAATAAGAAAGTTGGTAAAAGTAGTATGAAAAAAATTCGAGATAAAATATTTTCTAAAGACTTTTTTATGAAAACAATATATATCTTAGGATTAATGTTCTTATTTTATATATTTGAGATTTATTTAAGATATATAGCTATTACAATAGATCCATTTTATCCAGGAAAAGGGTTAATACCTAATTTTCTTACTATAGTTTTTATTTGTTATTTCTTTCCTTTATTTTTTATAAAAACTAAAAAAATTTCTAGAATAACATTGAGTTTATTCTATGTTATAGATTTAATTTACTTTATAGTAAATTATATGATGTTAAAAATTAAATCGATACCTTTAGACTTTTATAATTTAAATAATGTATCAGAGGGATTAACATATATAAATGCAATATATGAGCATATTAATATAATTTTTGTAATATTTATAATGATTACTTTAATTATTTTAATTTTCTTGATTTGGTTAAGAGGAAGATTTGAATTTAAATATACTAAAAAGTTTTATTTGTTGTATCCAATAGCTTATGTTTTGTTGATTGTAGGAAATGTGATTGCAATTAATTCTTTATATTTGGAAGAAGATGATTGGCAGAATATAACGAGTCCAAGATATTACTATGATAATTTTGTTAATTCTAAAAGAAGTGCTGAGACTATAGGATTTTATCATTATAGTGTTAGAGATGCTTACCTTTATTTAAAAGAAAATTATATGACTAATTATACTATAGAAGAAGTAGAAGAGTTAATGAATTCATTTGAAATAGAGGAAGAGGATAGTAATAAATATACAGGTATTTTTGAAGGAAAAAATCTAATAATGATAATGTTAGAAAGTATAGATAATGTTGTAGTTGATAAAAATACTATGCCAACATTATATAAAATGCGTAAAGATGGATGGGATTTTACTAATAGGTATTCAGCTTTAAGCGCTGGTGGGTCTACTATTGCAACAGAATTTACTTCTATGACAGGTTTAATGTACAATAATGCTTATTATAGGATAAATAATAATATTTATACTCAATCTATACCAAGTATTTTTGCTAAGAATGGATACACAACAATATCAGCTCATGAAAATAATGGTGTTTACTATAATAGAAGAGAATTGCATAGAAATATGGGATTTAATAATAGTTATTTTTTGTACGATGATTTAAATCCCTATGAATATTATGTAGATGCTCAGATGGCTACAAATGATCAGGTATATGATTGGATAGTTCCAAAAAATTTAGATAATCCTTTTATGACTTTTATAATAACTATTGCAGCGCATGGACCTTATACAGATAATGATATATGTAATGAAAATGAAGCAGCTAAAAAGAGTGGTATTAGTTGTTTTAGATATTTAGCTAAGCGAACCGATGATTTATTAGCTGCATTATTAAAACGCTTAGAAGAAGATAAAATATTAGATGATACAGTTATCGTAATGTATACTGATCATCAAGCTTATTTATATGATTATACTGATAGTGATTTGAAAAAATTTAATAAAATAGATGAAAATTATAATATTAAACAATTGCCTTTTGTAATATATTCTACAGATATAAAATCTAAAAAAATAGATACGCTTGTTAATGATGTAGATATGGTTCCAACTATATTTAATCTTTTTGGGATTTCTTATAACTCTAAAAATTATGTTGGAACTGATTTATTCTCTTCTAATCATGAAGATTTAATTATGTTTTATGATGGAAGCTGGTATGATGGAAATATATATAGTTTAGATAAAAATATTGATAATAAAACAGATTACTTTAAAGTTACTTCGCAGAAAGTTAGCGACAAAATGCTTTTAAATGATATGATTATTAATACTAACTATTATGCTAAAAATAATAGTGAATAAAAGAAAGATTAGTCTTTCTTTTTTTGTAGGCAATTTTTTTACTGTCAAGTGTTGGATGATTGAGTGTATGTATGTTATAATCTATAATGAAAGGAATGTAGATGATGAAAAAAGAACAATATAGTATAGTTGTAGATAATGTTTATAAAACATTTAATGTTTTTTTAGATAAATCAAATACAATAAAAGAAAGTTTATTATCTTTATTTAAAAGGAACCAAAGGGAGAAAAGAGTTGTTCTTGATGGTGTTAGTTTAAATGTTAAAAAGGGAGAGTGTGTAGCTCTAATCGGTGTTAATGGTAGTGGTAAATCTACTTTATTAAAATTAATGACTAAAATTATTTATCCTAATAAAGGTAAAATAATTACTAATGGAAAATTAACTTCCTTGTTAGAGTTAGGAGCAGGATTCCATCCAGACTTTTCTGGTAGAGAGAATATCTATTTTAATGCTTCTATATTTGGTTTAACAAAAAAAGAAATTGATGAAAGATTAGATCAAATTATAGAATTTTCTGAACTTGGCTCATATATCGATAATCCAGTAAGAACTTATTCTTCAGGAATGTATATGAGACTTGCTTTCTCGGTAGCTATTAATGTTGATGCAGAAATATTATTAGTTGATGAAATTCTTTCAGTAGGTGATCAGCATTTCCAAGAGAAATGTTTAAATAAAATGAAAGAATTACGTAATGAAGGTAAAACAATGGTTTTTGTTACACATAGTATGGGACAAGTTAAAGAATTATGTAATAGAGCAATTTGGTTATGCGATGGTAAGATAAAAATGGATGGCAAGCCAAATGAAGTCGTAGAAGCATATATTGAGGGAACTAGGTAGGTGTTAATATGAATATATTTAAAAATTTATATGAATATAGAGAATTATTAAAAACTAGTGTTAAAAAGGATGTAAGAGGTAAGTATAAAAATTCTTTTTTGGGAGTTTTATGGTCTTTCTTAAATCCATTATTGCAAATTGCAGTTTATGCTTTTGTTTTTGATAAAATATTAGGAGCAGGTGAACCAAATTATGCAGTTTTTATTTGTTGTGGATTGATTCCTTGGACATTTTTCTCAGCTGCTGTAAATAGGTGTGCTTATACAATGATTGAAAATGGGGGAATTATAAAGAAAGTATTCTTTCCAAGAGAAATATTGCCTATATCTGTTGTAACTGCTGAAGCTGTTAATTTTGTTATTTCTTCTGTTATTATAGTTTGTTTTGTTTTACTAAATGGATTAGGCTTTTACTGGACTTGGATTTTTTATCCGATTCTTTTAATGGTTTTATATTTTTTCTTAATTGCAATCTCTTTTTTCGTATCAAGCATTACAGTTTATTTTAGAGATTTACAACACTTTATTGGAGTTGTTTTGCAGTTATTGTTTTATGCAACACCAATTGCATATGCATCTTCTAGAGTTCCATCTCAGTTTTCATGGGTGGTTAAATTAAATCCAGTTGCTTATGTTATTGAAGGATTTAGATCAATCTTTATTTTCCATTCTATTCCTGATTTATTACCTTTAATAATAATAGTGGGAATTAGTTTATTTTTCTGCTTTATTGGTTATTTAGTATTTTCTAAACTTCAAAAGGGATTTGCAGAGGAACTTTAGAAGTTAATATATAGATAGGGAGTTTTAATATGAAAAAAATAAATAAAAAAATATCAGTTGCTATTGCAAATTATAATAATGAAATGTACATTGAAACGATGCTAGATTGTTTATTAGAACAGTCTTATAAGAATTTAGAAATAATAGTTGTAAATGATGGTTCTCCTGGTGATTGTGATTCGATTATGGCTAAATATAACGATGATAGAATAAAATATGTAAAACATGAGAAAAATAAAGGACTTTTTCATGCTCGTTTAACAGGTGCGGAACATGCTACTGGAGATTATATAGCTTTTTTAGATGCTGATGATTATGTTTCTCATGATTATTTTAGAAGTATGGTTTATGAAGCAGAAAAAAGTTCATCTGATATTGTTATAGGAAATATTGTTTTAAAGTATGACGATGGTAAAGAGGAGTATTTTAATTTATTTGAAACTAATTTTAATGAATTGAATGGCGAGGAGTGTCTAGGAGAATACTTTAGACAGGAAGGCTTAAATTTCTCGTGGCATACAGGATGTAATCAATTATATTCTATGAAATTGTGGAAAAAGGCAGAACCTCATTATAAAAAAATTACAAAAAGATTATTAATGACTGAAGATTTTGCATTTTCAACAGTCTTATTTTACTATGCAAATAAAGTTACTAAAGTGGATTATGAATGTTTGTTTTATTGCAAACATGGGATTACAAGTACTTCAATTAATGATATTAATGTTACTAAAGAAACAAATAATATAAATGATTTAATTACTTCTTTTACTTTTGTTGAAAATTTCTTAAAAGAAAAAAAGGTTTACGATAAGTATGAAAAAAATTTCAACAATTGGAAACTTCTATATGCAGGAATGCATAGAGGTTATATTAGAAATGCCAAGAAAATTTCTAAAACTGATAAAAAGTTATTAGAAGATTTGATGAATAATTATTGTGAAAAAGATGAAGAAATTTCAAATTCAGGATTCTTTTCAAGTATTGTTTCGAAGTGGGATGATCGTCTAGAAAAATTACATGTGCAGATTACTGATGAAAAAATTAAATGTATTAGTTTTGATATATTTGATACATTAGTTGTAAGACCATTTTTACGTCCAGCAGATTTATTTAAATTTTTAGATAAAGAATATAGAAAAGAAGTTGTTGGTGGAGTAGAATTTTCCGAAATGAGAGAAGTTAGTGAAGTAATCGCAAGAAATAATCAGTATGAAGAAGATTCATCTATCCAAGAAATAACATTAGACGATATTTATAATGTAATTCATGATGTATATTATATTGATAATAAAATTCTAAATAAGTTAAAGAAACTTGAAGGGGAATTAGAAATTAAATTTTGTGATCAAAGAAAAACAGCTTATAATCTTTATCAATTAGCATTAGAATGTGGTAAAAAAGTAATTTGTACTTCTGATATGTATTTGCCTTTAGGAATAATAAAGAAAATATTGACTAAAAATGGATATAATGATATTGATAAAGTATATCTTTCTAGTGAAATAAAGAAAACAAAATCAACTGGCGATTTATTTGATTATGTTATTAAAGATTTGGGAGTAAATGCAAATGAAATTATTCATATTGGAGATAATAAATTATCAGATTATAAAATTCCTTCTGAGAAAGGAATAAATTCAGTACATTTTTATAAAGCAACAGATGTATTTTTGGATAAAAATTTAACGAATGGATTAGGACAAGTGTTTAATACTAGTTTGCCATTTTGGCAAGATAATAAAGAATCTATCCAATTTATAGGTATTAGAACTATGATTTCTGTTATTGCTAATAAGTATTTTGATAATCCGTTTAGACCTTTTAATAAAAATACAGATTTTAATGCTGATCCATATTTAATTGGGTATTATGCACTAGGAATGTATGTCTTTGGTATTTCTAATTGGTTATTAAGAGAAGTAAATGGTAAGAATGATAAGATTTCATTTATGGCAAGAGATGGATATTTGATTATGGAAGTATATAATATGTTAAATAAATTATATTCAAATGCACCTAAATCTGAATATATGTATGTTTCTAGAAAAGCTTTGATTCCTGTAATGATTCAATCTGAATTAGATTTTTATAGATTATCTGAAATTGTAGATTATAGGAAACATTCTCCTAAATCTTTGATTAAATATTTAAAATCTGTTTTAAATTTAGATGATGAATTAGAAAATAAATGCCAAAAAGAGGGTATTGATTTTGAAAGAAAATTTGAATCATTATTAGAATTCAATAAATATATTAAGTTTTTAATTGACAATTATTTTGATGCAAAATCTCATACAGATATCAGCAAAAAGTATAAAGAATATTTTAATAAAATTTTGGGTGATAATCCTGCTGTTTTTGATGTTGGTTATAGTGGAAGACCAGAGTATTATTTAACAAAATTGTGTGACAAAAGCATAGATACATATTTTTTAAATATTAATGGCGATAGAGCTTTGAACTATTCAAATATTGGAGATTTTAAGGTAAAGACTTTCTTCGATTATAAACCAGCAGCAACTGGAAATGCTTATGAATTGTTAATTTCTAAATTATCTCCATCATGTATTGGATATGATTTAAGTGATAATAATGTAAAACCAATATTTGAAGATTATAAATTTAAATATCAAGTGGATTATGTCGTAGAAACGATGCAAAAGGCTGCTTTAGAGTTCGTCGATGATATGATAAATATTTTTGATGAGGATATTAATTTATTGCATTATCAAGATTGTTATATTTCTATGCCAATGTTGGCTTATTATAATTCTGCAAGAAGATTAGATAAAGCTGTTTTGGAGGCTGTTGAATTTGAAGATGATATAAAATCATCTAGATCAAGAAAAATGATTGATGATATGCAGGAAGATTTGGATAGTAAAAATCAAATAGCTCTACCTAATATGATGTCTGGTATAATTGGTACTTTCGATTGTGGACCAGTAAAAGTTGGAGATTTATATTATAATCCTTTTGTAGATTTGAATAATAAGAATAAAATAAGAAGAATTTTGTATTTTCTTTTATATGATAGAGAAACATTAAAGAGAAGAATAAAAGATTCTATTGATAAATTGAGAAAAAAATAATTGTTAGGATTGATTTTATGAATTTTGATTATAGTTTAGAGCCTGGGAGAAAGTTGGAAGCTGCAGATTATAAAAAGCACTATCCTTTAGTGTCTGTTATAGTTCCATTTTATAATGATGAAAAATATATAGAGCAGTCTGTTTTATGTATTTTGAATCAAACTTTTCCTTATTTTGAAATATTAATAATAGATGATGGTTCTAAAGATAAAAAAAGTTTAAATAAATTAGATGAAGTTAGTAAGTTAGATAATAGGATTAAAGTTTTTCATAAGAAAAATGAAGGTCTTGCTGCTACAAGAGATTACGGGGCAAGTAAATCATGTGATACTAGTAAATATTTTTTGTTTATTGATTCAGACGATTTAATAGAAAAAACTTATTTAGAATGTGCTTATTGGGCGTTAGAGACAAATTCTAATGCAGGCTGGGCATATAGTGATAGTGTTGGATTTGGAACAAAAAATTATTTATGGAATAAATGGTTTGACACTAAAAAAGAAAAAAAAGTAAATGAATTATTATCGTTGTCGCTTGTTAGAAAAGAAGCTTATTATTCTGTTAATGGATATGAATTGCGTGAGAAAGCAGTTAATGAAGATTGGAATTTTTGGTTAAAGCTTATTTCTAAAGGATATTATCCTATTCATATGAGTTTTTATGGTCAATGGTATCGAAGAAAAGATACAGGCAGTGAATTAACTAAATCTCTTCAAAATAGAAAGAGGTCATTAGAGATAATTAGGAATACTTCTAAAAAAATCAAAAAAGGTGTAGAAGCAATTCAATTTCCAATGCTTTCATATGAAAAGAATACTATTTTGGAAAAAATAGAAAATATTATTGTTCCAAAAAAGAAAAAAAATAATAAAATTAATTTACTTATGTTTATTCCTTGGATGGTTACTGGGGGAGCAGATTTCTTTAATCTTGATTTACTAAAAAGATTGAATAAAGAAGAATATGATATTACTATTTTATCAAGCGTTCCAAATAATAATTCATTAAGACAAAAATTTGAAAAATATGCAACTGTTTATGATTTAACTTCATTTATTGAAAGAAAATATTGGTTATCATTTGTTAATTATATTATAGAAAAAAACAATATAAATATGATTTTCTGCACAAATAGTATGTTTGGTTATTCCTGTTTAAATTATTTGAAAGCTTGTTATCCAGACATACCAATATTTGATTATGTTCATATGGAAGAATGGTATTATCGTGATGGTGGCTATGCTAGAATGTCTTCAAATTATAAAAATGTTATTGATAAAACTTTAGTTTGTAATAAGGGTACAGAAAAAGTTATTTCTGAAATTATGGGCAAAAAGAAGTCTGAAATTTCTACAGTTTATATTGGAGTTGATCCAGAAAAGTTTAATCCAGAAAAGTATGATAAGAATGAGTTGCTAGAAAAATATAATATTAACAATAAAAATAAATATATTATTAGTTACATTTGTAGAATCTCATCTCAAAAAAGACCATTTTTATTATTTGAGATAATGTGTAAAGTTTTAAAAAAGAGAAATGATATTTTATTTGTTATAGCTGGCGATGGTGAAATGTTATCTGCTTTGAAATCAAAAGTTGACAATGAAGGTATTTCAGATAGTGTAATTTTCTTAGGAAATGTAAAAAATACTATGGAAGTTTATAAAATTTCAGATTTAACTTTGAATTGTTCAATTAAGGAAGGACTAGCATTGACATCATATGAATCATTATCGATGGGAGTTCCAGTTGTTTCTGCAGATGTTGGTGGACAAAAAGAACTTATAGATGACTCAGTTGGAGTTATAGTTCCTTGTCTTCAAAAAGAAACTGATATAAACGATTATGATTATTCAGAGGAAGAAGTAAATAATTATGTTTTGGCAATAGACAAAATAATTGCGAATATTGAAAATTATAAGAATAATTCTAGAGAAAGAATTATTAAAAAGTTTACTTTGGATAAGATGGCATTAAATATGGACAAGGAAATTAAAAATGTGTTTAGTAATCCAAATAAAGAAAAAATTAAATATGGTCTAAAATTGTCAGAAGATATTCAGCATCAACTGCTTAATATAGAAGAGGAATTTTTGTATGATACTGAGACTGATATTTATTTAGTTAGAGAATATCATAAAAAAGTTTATGGAAGATATTATATAGATAAAAATGGAAAGAATATTTTTAATTCGAAAAAAGAATTACTAAGAGATAAATTATGGCAAATGCCGATTTGGAGAAAGTTTGTTAATTCTAAATTTTGGATATTATTAAAAAAAGTTATAAAAAGAAAATAGTTTTGCATTATAGTAAAACTATTTTTTTATGTATTTAAAAGACTATAATAATTTTAAGTTTATAATAAAGTTCTTATAATAATTTAAAGCAATCTTTTATTGTTTTTATATTTATAGTATAATTTTATTATTAAGGATGGTCTATTATGAAAAAATTAAGTGTTATTATACCTTGTTATAATGTGCAAGAATATTTAAGTAAGTGTATAGATAGTGTTATAGATAATGAATTAAATGATATAGAGATTATTTTAGTTAATGATGGTTCTAAAGATGATACTTTAAAAATAATTAAAGAATATAAAAAGAAATATAAAGATATTATTAAGGTAGTAGATCAAGAGAATCAAGGTTTATCAATGGCACGTAATGCTGGAATTGAAGTTTCTACTGGAGAATATATAACATTCTTAGATAGTGATGATTATGTTGATAGTAAGATGTATTCATCTATGTTAGAAAAAGCTTACGAAAATAATTTTGATTTAGTAGTTTGTGGAGTTAAAATGTTATATCCTGATCATGAATTAAATGTTAGTTCAGGTGTAGTCAAAGATTGCAATTCTAAAGAAGAAGTAAAAGATGTAATGTATAATTTTTATCCAGCAGCTTGTAATAAGATATATAAAAGAGAAGTTATAGGAGATTTACGTTTTAAAAAAGGTGTTTGGTTTGAAGATGTCGAATTTATGTACAGATTGTTGCCACATGTAAAAAGTATTGGTATAGTAAATGAATATTACTATTATTATTTACAAAGAGAAGGTTCAATTACTTATGTATATAATAGTAAGTTATATGATTTTTTATACAATTTAGATGGTGTTGTTGAATATTATAAAGAAAATGATTTTTATGATGAATATAAAGAAGAACTGGAATATACTTATGTAAGATACTTATATGCAACTTTTATAAAGAGATTAGCTAAGATGAAAGATAAAAATGAATTTAATAGGGGTGTAGATACTGTTGTTGAAGCAGTTAATAATAAATTTCCTGAATATAAAAAGAATAAATATTTAGGATATAGTAAAAAAGGATTATATTTAAAATACTTTAATAAATTAATTGCTAATATTGTTTATATAGTAGAAAAAAATAAAAAGAATTAAGGTGAATGTATGAAGAAAGTTATGTTTATAGCAAGTACTGGTGGACATTTAAATGAATTATTACAATTAGCACCTTGTTTTAAAAAATATGATTATACAATAGTAACTGAAAAGACTAAGAGTAACTTAAGTTTGAAAGATAAACATCTAGGAAGAGTACATTATATAATATCTGGCACTTATACAACATTTAAAGCAAAACTTACTTATCTTTTTAAACTATTTGCTAATTGTTGGATATCATTATATTTGATGATAAAAATAAGACCAGATGTAGTTGTTACTACTGGTTCACATAACGTTGGACCAATGTGCTGTTTAGCAAAAATATTTGGTAAAAAAGTTATATTTATTGAAACCTTTGCTAATAATTCTAGTCCAACTAAAGCTGGAAGATTAATATACAAGTTTGCTGATCATTTTATAGTACAATGGGAAAGTATGCTAGAATATTATCCTGATGCAATTTATGGTGGATGGATATATTAGGGGTGATATAATGACAAAGAAAAATAAAGAAAAAGAAGTAAAAAAGACTAATAAAGTGTATTTAATAATTAAAATATTATTTGTATTATTAAGTGTTATTTCTTCAGGTATGTTAGGAATAACTGTTATGATAGGTAATATTTTACCAAATAAATATTTGATTATAATGATTGCTGTATTATTAGTAGTTAATATTATATTTGGATTATTAATGTTAGCAAAAAATAAAATTGTAAATGTTATTGGTATGATATTAATTATATTATTTGGTTCAGTAATGATATTTGGATTTACATATGCTAATAAAACATTTGATAATTTAAGAGAATTAGTAGCTCCTAACGAAGAGAAAACTAATTATTATATTTTATCTTTGAATGAAGAAGAATATACAGATATAAAACAACTAGAGGGGAAAAGTGTAGGCATACTTGATCAAGAATCTGAATCATTAATGGAGAAGCTTGATAGTGAAACTAAATTAGAATATAAAAAGTATCATTCGATTGGAGATTTAATAGTTGGTTTAGAATTAAAAGAAGTAGATGCTATTGTAGTTAGTTCAACGGTATATAATCTTATTATAGAAGAAAATGAAAATTTCGAAAAAAATGTAAAAAAATTGGGAGAAGTAGAAGTTGTAGGTAAACAAGAAAAAATAGAGTCAGATATAAATGTAAATGATTCATTTATAGTTTATCTAAGTGGTTTAGATTCTAGAGATACTAGTTCAGTTGCAACTGGCGGACTTAGTGATGTTAATATATTAGTTGTTGTTAATCCAACAACACATAAACTTTTGTTAGTAAATATACCTAGAGATTATTATGTTGATGTATATGGAAGACCTGGTATGAAAGATAAACTTACTCATGCAGGCTTATATGGGACTAATACATCAATGAAGACTGTAGCTAATATATTTGATATAAATATTAATACTTATGTTAAAGTTAATTTTAAGGCTTTAACTAATGTAGTAGATGCAATTGATGGGATAGATGTTTATAGTGATACAGCTTTTAATTCATATCATAAAAAAGGATGGTATGTAAGAAAAGGAATTAATCATATGGATGGGGAAAAGGCGTTAGCTTATGCAAGAGAAAGATATGCTTATAGTAGTGGAGATAGACATAGAGGTAAAAATCAACAAGATGTGATAGCTGCTATTGTAAAAAAAGTATCACAAAATAAACAATATTTACTAAAATATAATGATATTTTAGGTTCTATTCAACCTTATTTTACAACTAACTTAGAATTAGAGGATGTACAAGAACTTGTTAAAAATCAAATAGATACATTAAAACCTTGGGTTGTTGAAAGCATTAGTGTAGATGGATCTAATAGTCAAAATTATACAGCTAGTTGGCCTAAACAAATGACATATGTTATGATACCTAATCAAGCAACTATAGATAATGCAAAGGCAAAAATAAATCAAGTAATGAGAGGTGCTTAATGATATTAGTTACTTTAGGAACCCAAGATAAACCATTTACAAGATTACTTGATGCAATACAAAAAGAAATTGATAATGGCAACATTAAAGATAAAGTTGTTGTTCAAGCAGGATGTACAAAGTACGATACAAAAGATATGGAAATATTTGATTTAATACCTATAGAAGAATTTGATAAATTAATGGGAGAATGTGATTTATTAATTACTCATGGTGGTGTAGGAAGTATTATAACAGGACTTAAAAAAGATAAAAAAGTTATTGCTGTTGCAAGACTTGCTAAATATGGGGAACATATTAATGATCATCAAAAACAAATAATAGAAAAATTTGATGAGGCAGGTAATATTATTGGTGTTAGTGATTTAGATAATTTAAGTAAGTATTTAAAAATGGCTAAGAAGTTTAAACCAAATAAATACAAGAGTAATACTAATAATATGATTAAGTTAATAGAAAAGTTAATAGATGAATAAGAGAAGGTAATTTATTATTACTTTCTTTTTTATGTTATAATGATTATTGACAGGTGGTAAAAATGAAATTAGATTTATATGATTTTGATGGAACAATATATGATGGAGATTCAGGAGTAGATTTAATATTATTTGCAATAAAGAAGAAACCTAAATTAATATTACATTTTATTGGATCTTTAGGAATAGTAATACTTTACTTCTTAAAGTTAAGAACAAAAGAAGAAATGAAAAACAAATTATTTTCTTTCTTAAAAGAATTTCCTGATACTGATAGTTTTGTTTCAGAATTTTGGGAGAGTCATGAACATAAGTTAAAAGAATTTTGGATAAACAAAAAGTCTCATAAGAATGATATTATAATATCTGCTTCAGGATATTTTTGGTTAAAGCCAATAGCTGATAAATATAAAGTAAAGGATTTATTTGCAACAGATATAAATCCTAAAACAGGTAAAGTAAGTGGAAAAAATTGTCATAGTGCTGAGAAAGTTAAATTATTTAAAAAGAAATATCCAGATGCAATAATCAGTAAAATGTATACTGATTCTATACATGATTTACCTTTGATTGAAGTAGCAAAAGATGGATATCTGGTTAAGAAGAATAATATATATAACTATTATGAATATAAACCAAATATAATAGTTAGATTTTGGAGATGGGGATGGGGAATCTACCATAAAAATGAAGAAGTATGGAATTACTTAATTGTTGGTGGATTAACTACTTTTGTGTCTATTGCTGTTAAATGGGGACTTTATTTTACTGTATTAGATGTTAATGATAAGTTAGATGCTCAAATAGGTGTATGTGTTTCATGGGTTTGTGCAGTTGTATTTGCATATGTAGCTAATAGAATATTTGTATTTAGAAGTAAAAACAAAGAAATATTAAAAGAAATATCACAATTTGTTGGAGCTAGATTACTTACTTTAGGGATGGAAATGATTTTAACGTATGTGTTCTTTAATTTATTTGGGTTAACATCTAAATTATGGATTGTTATTGTTACATTTATAATTCAAGTACTTATTATGGTTTTAAATTATGTATTTAGTAAGTTATTTGTATTTAAGAAAGGAAAGTAATTTCCTTTTTTTTATGGTATAATTTATTAGAAGATAAGGTGATTATTGTGAGAGATATAACTAGAATGGATATTAGAAGAATTACTCCGTATGGTAGATATATTGATTTAGATAAACCATTGTTATTTGATTTGACAGATGAGGAGATAATTGCATTAAGAAAATATCATAATAATCCGAATATAGCTTATGAAAAAGTGATAGTTAGAAAGACAAATACACAGATACAAAGAACAAATGTTAAAAGGCATTATAAAGTATCTAGAGATCAAAAATATAATAAAGGAAGACATCATACAAAGAAAAAAGTAAGAAGAGGGCATGGATTAAAGATTATAGTTGGTGGTATTGTAGTTTGTCTTATTATAGGCGGAAAGTATTTAGAAGCTGGTGGTCCAGAAAGAAATGCACAAGCTTTAGAAGAAAGTTATGAATCAAGTTATAGTGAATATACAAAGAGTTTGAATGATTTAACAGAAGAAGCTATTAATTCGGTTGATTATAGTGCTTTAATTGAACAACATGATTATAGTGAAGAAAGCGATGAGTTAATAGACGAAGAAGATAATCAAGTTGTAGAAGAAATAGATGAAAGAGCATTATTAATTCAAAATATATGTGATATTTATCAACTTGATTATGGCAATGTATATCAAAACTTAGTTAATATAACTAATAATTTTACTGATAGCGAATATTTAGAGGGAAGAATTTCTGGAGTAACTTGTAAAGGTGAAACTGTTCAAGCAAATAGTGAAGAAGAATTGTTAGTTTATGCGATTAGATGTATGAAACAATTGCCTGGTCAAATGGGAATAAGTTCAGAAGGATTATATTGTAGAAATGGTTATGTTTCTGGAGATAACTATCTTGAACAATTAAATAGAGTAGCTAATGTTTTAGGAGTAGATAGATGTTTATTATATGCAATTGTTAATGCTGAGTGTAGTTTTAATAGTCCTTTATTTATAAATTCTAATAATCCAGCTGGTATTAAAAAATCAGATGGAAGTTGGTGGGGTTTTGATACTAAAGAAGAAGGATTTTTTGAACTTGGTATGGAAATTCTTAAATATTATCGTAAGATAGGTGTTAGTCCGGATAATATAGATGAAATAACTTTAGGTAGAATAAGAGATATACATGCCCCATTAAGTGATGGCAATCAGCATTGGTTACCAAATGTATTAGATGGATTAGGATATGCAAAGATGCATGAAGCAGAAATGTTTGGAAATTATGAACAAAATAATGGACTTTCTCTGTAGAAAAATTTATAATATTAATTATTTAAGGAGATGATTTTATGTATAAAATTATAGATGGAAATAAAGCTTGTGCTGATGTAGCTTATTTATTTAGTGAAATAGCAAGTATTTATCCAATTACGCCAAGTAGTCCTATGGCTTCAGAAGTAGATGTTTTAAGTCATAGTGATAAGAAAAATATTTTTAGAGATAAAGTTAAAGTAGTGGAAATGCAAAGTGAAGCAGGAGCTGCAGGAACAATGCATGGAGCGTTACTTGCTGGTAGTTTAGCTACAACATTTACAGCATCTCAAGGCTTACTTTTAATGATTCCTAATATGTATAAAATAGCTGGAGAATGTTTACCAGCTGTAATACATGTGGCAGCAAGAACTTTAGCTACTCATGCATTATCAATATTTGGGGATCATTCAGATGTATATGCAACTCGTGGGACAGGATTTTGTATGTTAGCTTCTACTAGTGTAGAAGATGCTAATAATTTAGCTGCAGTAGCTCATTTAAGCGCATTAAAGGGAAGTTTACCTTTTGTTCATTTCTTTGATGGGTTTAGAACTAGTCATGAAGTAGCAAAGATACAAGAACTTAATGATGAAGATCTAATTAAATTAGTTCCATTTGATAAAGTAAAGGAATTTAAGAATAGAATGCTTAATGTAGGTGCTAGTATACAAAAAGGTATGGCAGAAAATGAAGATATTTATTTTCAATCAGTTGAAGCTAGAAATGAATTATATGATAAGATGCCAGATATAGTTAATAGTTATATGAATGAAATAAATAAATTAACTGGTAAAGATTATAAACCATTTAACTATTATGGAGATAAAGAAGCTACTAATGTAATAGTTGCTATGGGTAGTGTTTGTGATACTGCTAAGTTGGTAGTTAATGATTTAGTAAATAAGGGGGAGAAAGTTGGTTTAGTAGAAGTACATTTATATAGACCATTTAGTAGTAAATATTTATTAAATGTATTACCACAAAATACTAAGAGAGTAGCAGTATTAGATAGAACTAAAGAAGCTGGTAGTATTGGGGAGCCATTATACTTAGATGTATGTAGTGTACTTAAAAATACTGATATAAAAATAGTTGGTGGAAGGTATGGACTTTCAAGTAAGAATACAACTCCTGATCAAATATATAGTGTTTATAAGATGCTTGAAAGTGAATTAAAAGAAAATTTTACTATAGGAATTAATGATGATGTAACTTATTTAAGTTTACCAGAATATGATTACACTATAGATTTAGGATTTAAAGAAATTAAGATATTTGGTTTTGGTTCTGATGGTATGGTTAGTACAAGTAAGGATATAATGAAATTAGTTGGTACTAATACTGATAAATTTGTTCAAGGATATAATCAATATGATTCTAAGAAGAGTGGTGGAGTTACTATATGTAATTTAAGAATTAGTGATAATAAGATAAATGCTCCTTATTATGTAACTAAACCAGATATAGTAGTTATTACTAAAGAAGAATATTTATTTAAGTTTGATATGATTAATGATATTAAAGATAATGGTATTTTAGTAATTAATACGATGAAGAGTAAGGATGAAATGAATGGTTTCTTACCTAATAAAGTTAAAGAAGTAATTAATAAAAGACATGTTAAATTATATATAATTGATGCTGAATCTATAGCACTTAATGCGGGTATTAAAGGTAAGATTAGTAAGATAATGGAAATGGTTATTATGAATTTAATTGATTTCCCTGATGCTACTAATATGATTAATCATTCTATAGAAAAGCAATTTGCTACTAAGGGTGAAGAAATTATTAATGCTAATAAGAAAGCTATTCTGGAAGCTATGGATAATTTAATCCTTGTAGATAATAACTTAGATATAGTAGAAGAAAATGTTAATATAACACGTAATATCTTTGATGAAATTAATGCTAGAAGAGGAGACTTACTAAGCGTTAGTGATTTAGTTCCTTATAGAGATGGTACATTTCCTTGTGGATTATCTAAAAATGAGAAGAGAAAAGTTAGTACTTATGTACCAAAATGGATAAGTGAAAATTGTATTCAATGTGGTCAGTGTGCAATAGTTTGCCCTCATGCAGTAATAAGACCATTTGCGCATCAAGATAAGGATAATGGTGTTCCTATGATGGGTAAACCTGAATATAATTTTGAAATATTAGTAAGTGAAGCTGATTGTACTAGTTGTGGATTATGTATTAATGCATGTCCTGGTAAAGCCGGTAATAAAGCATTAGAGTTTGGTAAATATGATCAAAATTTACAAACAAGAGCAGAAGGATATTTTGAAAATTATGAAAATCCAGAAAATTTATTCCCTAAATATACAATTAAAGGTAGTCAGTTTATTAAGCCTAAATTTGAATTTAGTGGGTCTTGTGCTGGATGTGGAGAAACTCCTTATATTAAATTATTAACACAATTATTTGGAGATAGATTAGTTATTGCTAATGCAACTGGTTGTTCATCTATTTATGGTGGTAGCGTCCCTTGTACTCCTTATTCAATTCCTTGGGCTAATTCATTATTTGAAGATAATGCTGAATTTGGATATGGAATGCTTGTTAGTTATAATAAGTCTCGTGATAGAGTAGAAAAAGTAATGAGAGAAAACATTGATACTGTAAGTGATGATGTAAGAGAGTTATTTAATAAATGGTTAGATAATAGAGAAGACTTTGATATAACTAGTGAAATTAAGAATGAGTTATTAGATAAAGAAATACCTAGTGAGCTTAAAGATATAATTAACTATGTACCATCTCGTAGTGTATGGACTTTAGGAGGAGATGGATGGGCTTATGATATTGGATTTGGTGGAATAGATCATGTTCTGTCTAGTGGGGAAAATGTTAATATATTAGTTCTTGATACTGAGGTATATTCTAATACTGGTGGACAAGCTAGTAAGTCTTCTAGAATAGGTCAAGTAGCGCAATTTGCTGATAATGGTAAAAAGACTGCTAAGAAAGACTTATTTAAGATAGCGATGGGATATCCTAACTGTTATGTTGCTAATGTATCATTTGGTTCTAATTTTATGCAAACAATTAAAGCATTTAAAGAGGCTGAAGAACATAATGGACCATCTATTATAATTGCTTATTGTCCATGTATTGAACAAGGAATTAAAGGCGGTATGAGTAATGCTACTTCAGAACAAAAATTAGTTGTTGAATGTGGATATACTACTTTAATGAGATATAATCCAGAAGAGGATAAGTTATATCTAGATAGTAGAGAACCAGATTTCGAAAAATATGAAACATTATTGAATAATGAAGTAAGATATAATAGTTTAGTTAAGAAAGATCCAGAAGCAGCTAAAGAGATGTTGGAATTAAATAAACAAGATGCTATTAAGCGTTATAACTATTATAAAAAACTAAGTGAAGAGAAGAGTGAATAACTCTTTTTTTGTGGTGTATAGTAGAATATGTTGTGAATTTATGTAAGAGAAAATATATATTAATTTAAAGGAAAAACCAGAACTATTTTTGTTCTGGTTTTAAATCTTTTTTTAGGACTTTTTGTTGATATTTTGATTTCATGTAATATTTTTCCATGCTTTTATTTTTTTTCATTAGTTTATTATATTTATTATTTAGGTTTATACGTAGTCTTGTTACTTCTCTTATAAAATCTTGATCATTAGCTAGTTCTGGATATCTAGCTAGTGCTTGTTGTTCTAAATAATCTAATTCAACTAAGTTTTTGTATGTTATGTCTAGAGCTCCATTTAAAGCGTCTTGGCCTTTTTTTATGTTTGATAGGTCTGCTGGTTCATATTTGTTTATTTTGCGCTTAAAAAAGGCGTTTATGAAGTTAAAATGGTTATCAATAATAAGACCTGCAGTAAAAGCAAAGAAAAATTTATTTCTTATAAAAGGTAAAGCAAGTAATGAAGTCATTTCAAGTAATATTGATGCTTTATTAAAATGTTTTAACATAATTCTTTTATCAACATTAGCAACATTCTCTTTAGTCATTCCATCTAAAGTTTCCATTCTTCTAAATAAATCTTCACTTACTTGAGATTTATTTTCAGTATCTATTTTTTTTAGTTCAGATTGAAGTCCATCTAATTCAGAATAAGAAATTGGTTCGTTTAAGTAATTTTGTTCTGTTATTATATCTTTATTTTTTTGAGATCGAATTTGATCTCTAGTTGTTCTTAATTTATTTTCTTCAGCTTTTAGTTTTGATTTTTGTTTGGAAGTCATTTTATCTTCATATCTTAAATATGTATTAGTAATGTCTTCTAACATTTTATCTATTTGTCTTTCAATACGGTCATAATCTTTGTCTTCAAATTCTTCTTTTTTTAACTCTTCTTTTGAATCTTCTATTAGGGAATCTGATGTAAGAGTTATGGCAGCTATTTCGGTATCTTTTATTAAATCTTTTACTATTTCTTCTTTTTTTTCAGAAACTTCTTTTTTTGTTTCTTCTTTTTTTATCTCATTTATTTTTTGTTGTAGTTTGTTTTGAATTTCTGTTAGTTCTTCTATTGATTTTGTATCATTTTCAATATCAGTTTTTAATTCTTTAACCGCAGGTAGTTCTATTTCTTGGGGAACTTCTACTTTAGGACTATTAATGTTCATATCTAATTCTTCATTAACTTTAGTAGTTTTATCTTTTGTATGGCCTAGAACTTCACGAGTTATATCAGCAGCAATAATAGTAGTAGCTATGGCAGCATTTTTTAAATTATCTTTTACGGAAGGTTTAGGAATGTTATCTATGTTTTTTACCATCATTACAGGCGTATTTTCGAGTTTTTCAGTTATTTCATTAGTATTTGGTATAGAAACTATTTTTTCTTCTTTATTGACTTTATTAGTCTTTTTTTCTGGAATATTTAATTTTTTATGTTTTGGTTTAGCTACAAAGTATATTTCATCTTTAGTTGGGGAAGAAATTTTAACTTTTACTTCTTCTTTTTTAGGAAAGAGTGGCTTTTCTTTCATTTCTTCTTTTACTACTTCTTCAACTTCTTTTTTTATTTCTTTATCAGTATTAAGTTTGTTATATTCAATTTTTTTTAATATTTTTGGTATTACTTTTTCTTCTAATTCTTTTATTTTTTCTTTTATTTCTTTAGAAGCATCTTTAACTTTAAAATTATCATCTTTATAAGTATGTTCTAATTCTTCTTCAATATATAATTGTAATAATTCATAAGTATATAAAATAGTATCTTTATTTTGTAAGTTATTATTAAGACTATTTAACTCATTTTTAGGTAATTCTAAGATTAGATCAGATGAATTAGTTGATTCTTCATTATTTTCATTATTATGAAGATTATTTAAAGTATTAGGTTCTTCTGGAAGAGTGGATGTATTTGATTCATTGCTTTGTTTATTATTTATTTTATTTTCATTGTTACTATTTGTATATTTATAGTTTGTTTGATTTTTTTTATTACTTCCAAATAGACTTCTAAAAATTGAAAGAATAAATAAGATAATTATTTTAAATAAGTTTTTTAAGAAATCTATTATTTTTTGAAATAAAGTTTTTTCTTCCATAAGAATCACCAGTATTAATTTTATCATAATTAAGACAAAAAAAATAGGAGTTGTCCCCCTGAGAACAACTCCAAAAAGAATAAAAAGGGGTTGGCTAGTGTGATACTAGCACCAATTCGCCGTAAAGTGAATTGGTACTTCATATGTTAACTTTTAAAGGCTTTTTTGTCAACGATTTTTAGCGAAAAAAATGAAAAAAAACGAAAAAAATTCAACTTTTTTTGTTAGCTAAAAATGTCATTTATAAGGCTTAAAATTATTATAAAAAAAAATTATTATAAAAGGTGTTTTTTTAGTAAAAAAAGTTGTATAGAAACAAATGTATGATATAATTTTAATGGTGATAGATATGGATATAAGTTTAATTAGAGGTGTAGGTAGTAAATCTATAGATTATTTAAAGAAGATGAATTTATATACTATAAATGATGTAATAGAGTATTATCCATATCGTTATAATATTATAAGAGTTATACATTTAATAGAAGCTAGAGATGGAGAAGTTGTTACTATTAAGGGTGTTGTTGATAGTGAACCAAGAGTTAGTTATATTAATAAAGCGTTAAATAGAATGGCGTTTAAATTAAGAACGGATAATTTTATTATCAATGTAACTATATTTAATAGAGCATTTTATAAGAATAGTTTAAAGTTAGGAAGAGTAATAAATTTAATAGGGAAGTATGAAAGGAAGAATAATACTTTTACAGCTAGTGACATTAAATTTGAAATTATTAACGGAGTTAAGATAGAACCAGTTTATCATTTGATTAATGGAGTTAAGAATAAGGGATTATCTAATTTAATTAGCGAATGTTTTAATATGCATGTTGATATTGATGATTATATTCCGAGATATTTGATTGAACAATATGAATTTATGGATAAGCTTAAAGCTGTTTATAATATTCATTTTCCAACTAGTACTGATAATTTAAAGAAAGCTAAGTTAAGGGCTATATATGAAGAGTTTTTTGTCTTTATGTTTAAGATGAATTATTTAAAGTATAAATATGATTTAGATAATAAAGGGTTAACTAGGAATATAGATAAAAATAAATTGAATGAATTTGTGGAAAGTTTACCGTTTAAGTTAACGGATGATCAGTTAACAGCAGTTGATGATATTTATAATGATTTAGTAGATGCAAAAAGAATGAATAGATTAGTATTAGGTGATGTTGGTAGTGGTAAAACTTGCGTTGCTGTAATAGGTCTTTATATTAATTATTTATCAGGATATCAGGGAGCGATGATGGCACCAACAGAGATATTAGCTCGTCAGCATTATGAAAGTATTTCTAATATGTTCAAAGATGTTGGTTTAAGAGTTGGTTTATTAGTTGGTAGTTTAAAGAAAAGCGAAAAAAATAAAGTATGTGAAAAATTAGAAAATGGGGAGATAGATATTCTAATTGGAACTCATGCTTTAATATCTGAGAATGTTAAGTTTAATAATTTAGGTTTAGTTGTAACTGATGAGCAACATCGTTTTGGTGTTAATCAAAGAAGTAATTTACAGAATAAAGGTATTATGAGTGATGTATTGTATTTAAGTGCAACACCAATACCAAGAACATATGCATTAACTATTTATGGAGATATGGATACATCTGTAATAAAGACAAAACCAAATGGAAGAAAAGAAATTATTACTAAGGCATTAAAGGAAAAAGATTTAAAAAATGTTTTATTTAAGATGGTTGAGGAAATTAAGAGTGGTCATCAAATTTATGTAGTTGCTCCTTTAATAGAAGACGAAGAAGGAGAATCTAATTTAAATGATGTAAAAAAGTTAAAAGAAAAATTTGATACAGCATTTAATAATAAGGTAAGAGTAGAGATATTACATGGCAAAATGAAGAATCAAGAGAAAGATGAAATCATGGAGCAATTTAAAAATGGTGATATTAAAGTGTTAATTAGTACAACTGTTATTGAGGTTGGTGTTGATGTTAAGAATTCAACTATGATGGTTATTTTTAATGCAGAGAGATTTGGCTTAGCAACATTACATCAGTTAAGAGGACGTGTTGGGCGTAATAGTTTGCAGTCTTATTGTTATTTAATTAGTAATCAAGATTGTGAAAGACTTAAAGTTATGGAAGAAAGTAATGATGGATTTTATATTAGTGAGAAAGATTTTGAGTTACGTGGTGAAGGAGATTTATTTGGAACACGTCAAAGTGGGGATATGGTATTTAAGTTAGGCGATATTAGAAGAGATTTTAAAATACTTGCCCAATGCAAGACAGATGCTAGTAAGTTTATAGCAGATAATATTGTTAATAACTTTAGTAATTATCCACAATTTAGAAATGTTATTAAAGAATTAGAGTTTATAGATTAGAATTTGACTTATAGTAAGAGTTTTTATAAAATATTATTTATTCAGGAGGAATTTTAAATGTTAAAAATTAATGAAAATGCTTTTAAAAATTTAAGAAAAAGAGGAAAATATGTATTAGCAGCAGGTTTAGTAGGGACAGCACTATTGTTAACTGGTTGTGATGCTAGAGAAATAAGTACTAATTCGGGAGCTGAATATGATATTATTGATACAACAAACAATGATGCTTTAGAAAAAGGAATTACGCAGGTTAAAGAAGTTCCTGGTGAGATTTTTAATTTAGTTATTGAATATAAATGTGAATTAGAAGATGGAGAAAGATGGACTGTAACATCAGATAAAGAATTAACTATGGAAGTTAGAACAGATGGTTGTCCAGAAGGAGTAGAAGTATATATTGATAATATTCATACTGATACTACTATTTGTTCTCATTATCCAACTGTAGATGGTATTACACAAGATACGATGGATGATAGAATCCATAATTCATTAATGTTAGGTTTTCCTATAGCAGATGATAATGCTTACACGGGAACTAATAAAATTGAAGGACAAAATGATTCTTTTATTAAAGGTTTTATCCATGGATATAGAGGTTATCAGGGTGGAAGTATTGAAGAAAAGAGATTTTTAGAATCAGATTATTTGAATATGGGTGTTAATGCTAATAAGATTGGTAGTGTTATTGATTTAATCATTATTGAAGGAGATAGAGTAACTTGTACAAGTGTTGATTCTGAAGTACAGGTATCAGTATGGCCATACATTATGAGACAAGAAAGTGATGGCACTATTAAATATAGATATTATTATTTAAATGAAAGTACTGGTAAGATGGAATATAAAGATTTATCAGAAGAAGAATACTTAGTACAAACTGAAGTTTATAATCAAAGAAAAGTTAAAGAAAAATAATTTAAAAAGGAGTCTTTTGACTCCTTATTTTTGTTTTAAAATATATTTTCGTTGTTTATCTATAAATTTCTTTTTGTTTGATAATAATTCTCTTATATCGTGAAGAAATTGTTCATAAGTAGAATCTTTAAAATAGAATTTGGCATAACCATTTTCACCAAATTTTTTTGATAATGCAATGTAAGCTCTTTCAAATAGTTCTTCATCTGTTGCATTAGGATTTGTTTTTTTACCATAATAATAGGATCTTTCTAAACTTTGTTCTACTGATGAATTACGTGAAGCTGATGAAAGTATTTTCCCATAAATACTTCGAGGTTCATTTTTAGAATTAGCTCTTTGATCTTCAATAGCTTCTTTAATTAATAATCTTTCTTCTGATGTAAAGAAAGATTTTAAAAATTCATCATTATACATTATTTCAGCACTTACTAATTCATGATTTGCTTCATCATTATTTTTACGTAAATCATGATAACTTATTATTGTAAATAAAATGTTATTATTAATATCTAAATTATTTTCTTGTAATATTTTTTCACTACGTTTAATTACATAGTTAACTCGCTCAATTCCATCTCCTGTAAAATTATTTTTGTACAGAGGAAAAATATTTTCTTCAATATAATTTTTTAAATTTTTATCTATAGTCATAAGAATATCTCCATTTCTATATTAATTATACAGCAAAAAAGCGATATTTTATTAAAATTAGAACAAAAAATGAGTCAGCTTTTGCTGACTCTTCAGGGGGTTTTGGTTGATTCACTTTCATAATAATCATGAAAGCAATCAGCATGACATCTATCATGCTAATTAAATTCTATATTATTTTAGAACCTTTGTCAATCAAGTTTTCAAAATTAATAAAAAATATTTAATATAAATAAATTTGACATATTTAATGAATGCAATATAATAACTCATACAAGGGGTATTTTTATGGATTTTGAAATTAATAAATTAAAAGTAGTTGACACTTTATTGCTGGATGAATCTTCAAGAGAGGTATTAGAATTATATAATATTAGAGAAATATTTAATAATTCTAAAGAAGTATCTAGTAAATATTATAAAGATGAATATTTTAATTATAAAAAGGTACTAGAAATTCTTAGTTCTTTTATAAAAGAACATAATATGAATATTTTAGAAGCTCTAGGTTTTTTATCTTATGTAGTACATAGTGGTAGATTAAGTTTTGATAAGTGTAATTTTTGTTTTGATGAAAGTATAGAAATTGATACTGAATTTATAGGGTATAGTGGAGCTCAAGTTTTAACTGGCAGTGGTTGCTGTAGACATTTATCTAACTTTTTTGTAGATGTTTTGACTTTATGTGGTTTTGATACTAAATATATTTTAAATGATGTTTGTGATATTAGTGGTTTTCCTTTTACTTTTTGTGATCGAATATTTAATTATCATTTAGATTTAAAAGAAGCACATGAAGAAGATAATGGTTTTGCAAAAGGAAAACATGCATGCATATTATTTTCTTATAAGAATAGTTATTTAGTTTATGATCCAACTAACTTAACAATCTTATATGTTGATGACTTGAAAGCATTTTCAATTGGTGGAATTGATACAATGAAAATAAATTTGGTTCCTAGTAGTTTAGTTTTATATGGTGACTTTAGTTATCCAGAAATGCTTGAATTTATTCACAAGGTAAGAGAGAGTCAATTTGATTATGATTTGGAAAATGAAATTATAGATTTTATAACTAAAGGAATAAGAATTGGTAAAAAAATAGATTCACAATTTGAAGAAAGTATTAATATTATTGTGGATAAATATCGTGAATTTAGATTGGCTAGATTAGATGGAACTATTCATTTAAAATATATTAATGATTAATTATTTATAAATTGTTAAAAAAATCTACACAAAATAAACATGTGTAGATTTTTATATGGTAAAATAATTTATTAAAGGAATGAATAAAAATGAAATCATGTTTAACTAATTATGTAGATAAGATAAATAAACTACCTGATAGCAAATTAAATAAAGAGGATATTTTGAATGTTGATTTCTTTTTGGAAAAAGAGAATAAATTGAAGATTTATTATGCTCCTCATAATGAATATATAAATAAAGAAGCAAAAATTTTAATAGTTGGCATTTGTCCGGGGTGGACACAGACAGAAATTGCGTTTAAAAGTGTAAAGAATGATTTAAATAAAAATTTAGATACTAATATAATTTTAAGGAACTGTAAGATGTCAGCAAGGTTTGCTGGAAGTATGAGAAATAATCTAATAAATATGTTAGATGAGTTAAAATTAGCAGAATATTTAGATATTACTTCTGCAAGATATTTATTTAATGAAGAATGTACTATTTTACATACTACTTCATTAATACCTTATCCTGTTTTTATTAATGATAAGAATTATACTGGACATGGACCGGAGATAGTAGATTCGGTGATGTTAATGAAGTATGTTAAAAATCATTTTTATGAAGAATTGAAAGAAATGAATAAACCTTTAATTATTCCATTGGGCAAATCAGTAGAAGATGTTTTAAGAGTTATGATTAAAGATAATGTTATTAGTGAAGAACAATGTTTGTTTGGTTTTCCGCATCCTTCAGGAGCTAATGGACATAGAAAAGAACAATTTATAAACAATAAAGTTGAACTAATAGAGAAAATCAATAATTATTTTAAAAATTTTATGTTATAATAATTTTTAATTTTAGGAGGGTTTATGATAGAAGAGTTAGAAAGAAAATATATTAAATTAATTCTAAATAGATGTTTAAATTTTGATCAAAATAAATCTTTGATGATACATTGTGATTTAAAAGAACATGTAAGATTTGCTGAATTAGTTAAGGCCGAAGCTAATAAAATGGGAATTATGGATGTTTGTATTCATGTTACAGATTTAGATGACATTCATAAATATTTACAAGAAAATAATTCTGAAGATATAGTTTTGAATCCTTTAATAGACAGAAGCGATTGGGATATATATTCAAAAAAAGGAGCTCCTTTATTATTTTTTAATACAGTTGTTCCAGGATTGATGGATGACATATCTTCTGAAAAAATGAAAAAGTGGATTGATGAAAGAGAAAAATCTACAAAATATTATAGAGCTAATGTAAGTAAATATACTTTTCCTTGGTGTATAATTGCATTACCTAATGAAAGATGGGCAAAGAGTATATATGGTGATGTAGAAGATGCTTATGATAAGCTTTATATGAATATTATGAAAATGTGTATGATAGATCAAGTATATCCAGTTCAAGCTTGGGAAGAATATATTAAGAAAAATAATTATTATAAAAATATGTTAAATAGTATGGGGATAAGATCTTTACATTATACAAATTCACTTGGTACAGATTTTACAATTGGTTTACCAGAAGCTTGTCAATGGACTAATTTAGATAAAACAGATGCTAAAGGTGGTATTATGATATCTAACATGCCATCTTATGAAATATTTACAACACCAGATTGTAGAACTGCTAGTGGAATAGTTTATTCTAGTAGACCTCTTATTTATAATGAATGTAGAATTGATGATTTTAGTCTGGAATTCAGGAATGGTAGAGTAGTTGCATGTCATGCCAAAAAAGGATTAGAAGTATTAAAACAATTAATTTTTGAAAATGAAAATGCTGATCGTTTGGGGGAAGTAGCTTTAGTACCTTATGATTCACCTATATCAAATACAGGTCTTGTCTTTAATGCAACTTTATTTGATGAAAATGCCTCATGTCATTTGGCTTTAGGAAGAGGATATGCAAATTGTTATAGAAAAGACTTAGTTAAAACTGATGAAGATAGACTAAGACAAGGATATAATGATTCGATAGTTCATGTTGACTTTATGATAGGAACTAGTGATTTAGAGATAGAAGCAGATACTAAAAATGGTAAGAAACTTATATTTAAGAATGGAAATTTTAATATTTAGTAAACTTAATATAAAGAAGTGATTTTATGGAAAAAAATATTTTAGTGCATAGTTTTATTCCAGAGGATTTAAAAGATAGAATGTTAGGGATTGTTGATGAAAAAAATATTCCTAATATGCAAAAGACTGGATTTTATAGGTATTATGGAATATATTTAGATGGTGTACAAATAGGAGAAACTTTGTATACTATAGAATTTGGTAAAGCTATATTTAGTTTAGATAAAATAGAAATAGATAGTAAATATCGTGATTGTGGTTATGGAAGTATTTTGCTTGATGAATCAATTCAGGATTTAATTGGAGATATAGATTATCTTCAAAGAGTAAATGTTTGTTCTTTACCAGGAGCGATAAAATTTTATTTAAATAATGGATTTGAACCTTATTTTGGCGATAATAATTTAACTAAAAAAGTTAGAAATATTATGAAGAAACAAAGTGATAATATGAGTAAAAATAAGACAGTAATAAATGATGAAGAAATAACTACGCAATGGTACCAAAGCAATGCTTTAAGAACTTTAAATGATTTTGGTACAAGAGATAAATTAAAGTTAAACGCTTATATAGGAATTATAGGAGAATATGGAGAGTTTTTTGATTATGTAAAGAAACTTTATACACATAATTTGAATTCAGAAAAGCAAGAAGAAGTTTGTAATTTAGCTCCTAAAGAATTGGGAGATGTAGTTTGGTATTTAGCTACATCACTGGCAACTTATTTTGATTATTCTATGGATGACATATATGATCAAATTACTGGTGGAATAGATAAAGATGATAGTGGTTATGATATAGATATTATATATGAATATATAAATAATGATTTTGATAAAAATAATATATTTAGAGAAATGATGAATTTTAAAATAACTTTGAATAAGCTTGATACGGCGGAATCAAGAGAAGAAGTTATTAAAGTGGTAGCTGAAATATTAAAAGAGATAGCTAGAATTTTAAATGGATTGTTTGGAAGAAAATTAAGTGAAATATTATATTTAAATATTGATAAATTAAGAAAAAGGTATCCAGAAGGATTCAGTACTTTAGTATCTAATTATAGAATTGATACTCAAAAGAAATATAAAGAAGAAGATTCAATGAAAGTATTAAAGAAAAATCTTGGTCAAGATGAGCAATCTTACTGAGATTTTTTATTTGACGATGTATTTATTGTAATTTATAATTTAAATAAGAATAGGTGAGTTTATGAGAGTTACTGATGTTAATAGAAATGTTAAAAATGTTAATCGAATTAGTTATGTTTATAATAAGTTAAGTAAAGACGATTCTTTAGAAGGGAAAGAAGCTTTTAAATCATATAAAAATATGATGATGATAGTTACGGTTACTTTAATAATTATTATGGTATTGTTTGGTTTCTCATTTAGTTATGGAATATCTTATTATGAAAAATATATTCCTGATAATACAGAACCAATAAAATGCTATTCAGATAGTGATGGTAAATTTCATACTTCACATGAGAGCTTAAAAGGAATGAGCTTAAATGATGTTGGTATGGATAGAAAAGATTATGATGGTGGAATTTTTTATGTGTTTGTTGACAAAGATACTGATCAATTTGTTAGTTCTATGACGAAAGAAGAAAATGACAAGGCAGTAATATTAGGAGAGAATATAATGATGTATTCATTAATAGGATTTGTCGTATGTATTTTATTAGATATTGTTATAATAAATTTTACAGTAGGAAGAAAATCTAGAAATTATATAAAAAAACATAATATATAGGAGTGATAAAATGTATTATCATGGTGTAGTAAATGGTTTAGTAGATAAAAAAGTCTTAGATATTTTAAAAAAGCGTGAAATAAGTTCAGCATCAAGATTAGGATATACTAAAAGAATAGGTTTTAATGAAAATGATTTTATAAGTATATGTTCTAATATGGGTGAAGAAGTATATGGTACTGGAGTTAATAATGCATTTAATAAATATATAAAGAATAATTTTTGTTTTGTAATTAGTGATTCAATAAAAGCTGAGAAGCCTGTATATGTACCTAATGCTAGTAAAATGGGAGTTTTAGAATTGTTTAATTTAAGACAAAATAATCCTGATAAGAGATTTAGTGATATTATTGATGAATATCAGGTGAAAGATTATATATCTTTTGAAAATATTGTAGCTATTGGTATACCTTATAATCTCAAGATAGAAGATGGATATATTATATTATCTAAATTTTGTTCTTTAACAGCAGATGAATTTTTAGAATTAATTAATAAGGTAGAGAGTGTTGCAAGTGATTTAGGTATTCTTGTTGTTGATAGTAGTTCAAAAGAATTTGCAACTATGTTTGATGAAGAAAAGAAGGTTAAAAATTAAGTTTATTGAAAAAGTTTTATATTAATAGTATAATTAATTTAACATCTTATAAAGAGCGATGGAGGGACTAGCCCTTTGAAGTCGCACCAACCTATTAAATTAGGTGGTAATGCTAGGACGATAAGATAACTTTTACACTCAAGGAAGTTATCTTGGGTGTTTTTATTTGATGTAAAAGGAGGAATTAAAATGATTGAGAAAGTAAATCCAAGTCATCCAGATAAGGTGGCAGATAGAATTGCAGGTGCTTTAGTTGATTTAGCATATTCTAAAAATGAAAACTGTAAAATAGCCGTTGAGGTTTTAATTGGACATGGAAATTGTCATATTATTGCAGAGACAAGTGAACAATTTAATTATGAAGAAGTTGAAAAAATAGTTAATCGTATAGCTGGTTCTATGAAATTAGATTTAAATGTTGTAAAGCAAGATATACAATTAGCGAATAACCAAAAGGATAAAATTAGATGTGGTGATAATGGTATTTTTAGAGGAGTACCATTAACAAAAGAACAGAAAGAAATCTCTAAAATTGCCAGAGATATTTATTCAAAATATTCAAGTGATGGTAAGTATATTTTAGATGGTGATAAATTAATTATTTGTCAAAGTAATGCAAAAACAGAAATTTTACAAAATATGTATCAATCAGCAATTATTAATCCACTTGGTGAATGGAGTGGAGGAACTAATGTTGATACAGGTGCTGTAAATCGTAAATTAGGTTCTGATATGGCTGATTCAGTTACTGGTGGTGGAATACATGGTAAGGATCTCTCTAAAGCAGATGTTTCGATAAATATTTACGCTTTTAAAAAAGCGCAGTCTTTAGGAAAAGTTGTTAATTTAAGTTGTGCTATTGGGGATGAGTTTGTAGATGGAAAACTATATAGTGAGATAGTTAGTGAAGCAAAAGAGTATATTGATAGTATAGGTGGCTTTGAAAAGTTAGCAGAATGGGGTTTATTTTAAACAAGATATTGAACAAAATATTTTGTTTTTTTTAGCATTTAAATATAACTGCTAGTTATTTACCATATGATAAATATGCATTTTACTTATTTGTTTGATATTAATAAAATAGTATTAACAAAGAAAAAATATTTTTTATAAATTTGTTATTAATGTTTTGCGAATAAGAAAGAAGAGATAAGTATGAATATTTTAGTAGTTAATCCGCCTAATAAACCTTTTACTAATAAAACTTTATTAGCTGAACCATTAGATGTGTTACAAATTGCAACAGTAATTAAACAAAAATATAAACAGGTCAAAGTTATAGATATGGATGTTAATAGAATGGAAAATAATATAAATGAATATTTGAGTGATAAGAATATCGTTATATTTGTATATGATTATCAGTTGCCGCTACATACATCAGATACTATAAATAATATATTTGAAATAATTAAGAATTTAAATAGAGAATGTAAAGTTATTATGATTGGCAAAACATCTACTTATACATATAGTACTTTTTTAGAAAATGGAGTGGATTTAATCATTAAAGGAATTGCAGAGGAATTAATTTTAGAAGTTATAAATGGATTAGATAGTAAAGATAAATTAAATGAAATTCCTAATATTGTTTATAAAGATAAAAATAAAGTAATTATTAATAAACAAGTATTTATGCCAAATAATTATAATAATTTACCTATGATAGATAGAAGTTTTGTAGATATATCAAAGTATATGGAGACAAGAACAATAATTACTTCTAGAGGCTGTGTTGGAAGATGTAAATTTTGTACTACTCCTTACTTTTTTAGAAAGTGGTGTGGAAAGTCAGCAAGTATTGTAGTTAAAGAAATAGAAATACTTGTTAATAAGTATAATGCGAAACAAATTATATTCTTAGATGATAATGCAACTGTAGATAAAAAACGTATGATGATGATTTGTAAATTGATAAGAAAGAAAAAAATAAAATGTTTATTTGGAGCTTTATGTAGTATTAAATGTTATGATGCAGAATTATTAAAAGAGATGTATAGTGTTGGATTTAGATGGGTTCATTTTGGATTAGAATCTGGTAGTTCAAAGATTTTAAAAAGTATGAATAAAGAAATGGATGTAGAAAGAGTTAAGGAAATAATAAATGAAGTTAAAGATATGGGATATAGAGTAAGAACTAGTTTTATTTTAGATTATCCTGGAACAACAGTAAATGATTTAAAAAAGACAAGAAAGTTACTTAAAGAAATAAGACCTCATGAACTTCGTTTACATTACTTAGCTTATAGGTATGGAACTCCTGTATATGATGAAAATACTGGTGTAGTTAATAAGACACAGTATATACATGGAAATAAACCTAATATAGAAAATAAAGATTTGGAACATGAAGTAGAGTTGTTACTTAAGGATTTAAAAAAGATGGAATATGAGATTATTACAGAGAATGTTGATTGGATGAAATATAATAATCAAGGTAAAGATACTAAAGTAGCAGCATTTGTTCCAATAAAGTATGGGATGTGTTGGTATGAATAATAGATTAATAGGTATTACTGGTGGAATGTCTGCTGGTAAGACAACGATAGCAAAAAGAATAATTAATGAAAATAAGGATTTTATCTATATAGATGTAGATGAATTTAGAAGAAGCTTATTTAATAATGAAAGTTATGTAAAAGATTTAAAAAGTGTAATTCCAGAGTTAAGTTTGTATGAAATAATAGATTCTAGAATATTAAATAAATTTATATATAATAATGATGAATATATGACTAGATATAAGGGAGTACTTTATAGATATTTAATGAAGTATATAGAAAGTTTTAGTAATAAGACAATACTTGTTGAGTGGGCTTTAATATTTAATGATAATTTAGAAGATTTATTTGATCAAATTATTTATGTTGATGCAAGTGTTAGTAAAAGATTAGAAAGACTTGGTAATAGTGACTTAACGAAAGATGAAATAATACAAAGATTTAAATTACAAGAATTTGATAGAGAAAGATTAAATTCTCTTAAGGTATTAGTTTTAAATAATGAAAGCCAAGTTGATATGGATAAATTAAGAAGTTTCATCAATGGAATGGATTGTAAGTTTACGTTACCTAGTGATGGGAAAGGCAAAGCAATATGGGAGATAACTCATAAATGCAATTATGGATGTTCTTATTGTATATTTTCTTGTCATAAGAATAGTAAGATTACAGGTGAATTAACTACAGAAGAATGTTTTCATATTATTGATGAACTTTATAAACATGGTTTTAGACATTTAAAGATTACTGGTGGAGAACCTTTTATAAGAAAAGATATTATAGATATTTTAAGGTATGCAAGTACAAGATTGATAACAGATATATCAACTAATGCATCACTTATTACAGAAGAAAAGGTAAGATTGCTTAATGAACTTAAGTTAAAGATGATACATGTAAGTTTAGATGGAAATAGATTAGAACATGAATCAGTTAGAGGTGAAGATACTTATTTAAAAACTATTAGAGGTCTTGAGTTATTAAGAAATTCTACTAATAAGGTTAGAATTGGAGCAGTAATACATGCTAACAATGAAAATAATTTAGAAAGTTTAATAAAAGATTCAAGTAGAGTTTTAGCAGATGAAATAATATTTTCTATAATGGAACCAGTTGAAGGACAAGATAAAACTTTATATAAGAAAAGGGATAATATAGGTTTAATAAGTGAACTTGATGAGTTAAGTGATAAATATAAAGGAAGAATTATTGTTAATTATAATTTTGGTAAGCAACCAGTTACTGTTCATAGATGTCCAGCGGGAGATAAGTTTTTATATATAAATAATTTTGGAAAGGTGAGCCCTTGCCCTTGGGTTCATGAAGTAGATAAGAGTTGTATATCTAGTATTTCTTTAAGAGACAATTCATTAGATGATGTTTTAAAAGATAAGAGATTAACTAAGTTCTTATGTGCTAAAGGAAGTGGCAGATGCTATGGGCAGATTTGATAGTATTTATCCATTTACAACGGAAAATATTGCTGGATATATGTGTAATTTAGATTTTATTGATAAGAAAGTTATTACTGTTACTGGTTCTGCTGATCATATTTTAAATATAGTGGCTCGAGGTGGATGTGAAATAACGACATTTGATGTTAATCCACTTACAGAGTTATATATGGATTTGAAGTTATCAGCGTTTAGAAGTTTAGATTTTAAAGATTTTGTTAATTTTTTATTATATGATTCAAAGATAAATTTAGATAAATCGATTATATCTAGTTTAGATATGAGTGATTTTAGTCGAGAGTTTTGGTTAGAGAGATTAATAGAGTTTAATAATGATGGTAGAAGATTAATGCATTCAAAATATTTTAATAGAAATTATTTTAATCCAGATAGTAAAGTATGGCAGAATTTATATTTAAATGAAGATGGATATAGGTTAGTTAAACAAAGACTTAGTAATGTAAGAATTAAGTTTTTGAATAGTAGTTTAGAAAATTTAGAAATTAAAGAAGATTTTGATTACATGTTTTTATCTAATATATCGGATTATATTGGAATGATGTATGGTAAGGATGGATTAGTAAAATATCGCGATTTAATGAATAAGTTTTTGAGTAAAGTAAAGGTAATATACATGGCTTATTTGTATGATGTTGGGAATGAGACACCAAGAAGTGAAATTGATGATTTAGATAAAGTAAATGAGTTATTTAAAAATTATGGAATAGAAAAGTTTAGAAGTGCGCTAGAACCAGAAGAAGAAAAAAGTGATGGCGTAATAATTTTAAGGAGATGATTTATATGTACGAAAGTAGAGAATCTAGTGAAAGTAGAGGATTTAGTTATCCAAGTTATTGTAGTTATTCTAGTGAATCAAGTGAAAGCAGAGACTATGGAGAGAGTCGAGTAGAGTCCTATGGAAGCTATGGGGAGTCAAGGATTGAAGAGACGAGTGAATCTAGACCTAGTTATATGAGTATACCTAGTAGAGGAATTACAACACAAACACAAACGAGTAAATACAACTCATTTGACGATATTGATACTTTGATTGAGCAATTAGAAATAACTATACCTGTATTAGAGGGAATGCAAAATAGAGGTGAGAAATATAGTCAGGCGTTAATAAGAAGACAACAACAATTAGAAAGATTAAAACAAATTAAAGAAGATAGAATTATTAGTGAAATTGAAGAAGAAAGCGATGAGTTTGATAAGAAAATAGATATTGTTATGAAACTTACGAAGAAGCCAGTTAAAAAACAATATCCATCAAAAAGAAGTACTAGTAATGGTTCAAGTTGGGGCGGTTGGGCTTCAGAAAGTCGAGATTCAGGAGAAAGTAGATGGTGATATGCAAAATATTTATAAAAATTTGCATTCTAATCAGAAAATATTAATTTATGAAATGTTGCGTCGTGGAATAAGTGTTGAAGTATTAGATGAGAAATTAGAACTTATTAAAGCGTCTTATAAAGGACATGATGAGCTTATATATGACCGTGATTCTTCAATTACTCCTTATAGTGTTTCAGTATTAGCAGGTGATAAAGGTATTACAAAGGAAATATTAAATAGAAATGGAATTAGTGTTCCGACAGGAGCAGTATTTAGTGCTAACTATAAATCTGATATTTTAAAAGCATTTGAAGTTCTTGATGGACCAGTAGTTTTAAAACCAGTTTTTGGTTCACATGGTTATGATGTTTATACTGATTTGAGGACAAGAGATGAAGTAATTGAGGCACTGGCGAAAATCGTAAAAGCAAAAGGTGAAAAAGCTAAAGTAGTAATTGAAGAGTATTTTAAAGCTCAAGAGTATAGAGTTTTTGTTACAAAAAGTCGTGATTACGCAGTTTTACTTAGAGATCCAGCACATATATATGGAGATGGGGTTAGGACGATAAGAGAATTAATAGATTTAGAAAATTATACGAGAATGCATCCAAGAACTAATGCTTTATGTGAAATATTAGTGGATGATGAAATGATGAAATATATGCGTAAGAATGGGCTCAGTATGAGTGATGTTCCTGCGATGAATGAAAAAGTTTACTTAAGACCAAATTCTAATGTAGCAATGGGTGGAATATGTGAAGATTATACAGATAGAGTTCATCCTAGTGTTATAGATATAGGGATGAGAGTTTTAGAATCTTTTCCTGGTATGCCATATGTTGGAATAGACTTTATGACAAATACAATTAGTAATGAACAAACTGATGATAGTTATAGAATTATAGAAATTAATACAGTACCTGGTGTACATATGCATTTTAGACCAGCGATAGGTAAATCGCAGAATATAGCAAAATATATGGTAGATTTAATTTATCCAGAAACAAAAGAAATATTAGAAAGAAGTGGTGAATATGAAAGAAAAAAATCTCTTACAAGATTCTAGTGCTTATTATGAAAATAATGATTATTATGAAATATTTAGTAAGGCAGAAGATGGAGAAGAAAAGGTTGCAAATTATTTGAAAAATGAAGCTAAGGATAAAGTAGTATTAGATGCAGGTTGTGGGACTGGAAAATTCTTAGAGGTTTTAGAAAATGTATCTAGTAAATATATTGGTGTTGATTTATCTTTTGATCAATTGATTAAAGCTCAAGGTAAGAAAAAGAAAGATAGTACTAATTTTATTAATGCTAATTTAAAAGATATAATGCTTGCAGATAATTCTGTTGATTTAATTGTATCTCCTTGGGTACTTGGAACTGTTTTAGATGTGAATGAAAGATTAGAATGTTTAAGTGAATTAAAAAGGGTCTTGAAACCAGGCGGGAAGATTATACTAATTGAAAATGATGAAGGCAGTGAGTTTGAACATTTAAGAAATAGAGATAAAGATTTAAGAACACGTAATTATAATAATTGGATTTTAGATAATGAATTTAAAGTTAGTGAAAAGTTTGATACAAAATTCATATTTAATAACCTAATTGAAGCAAGAAAGTGTTTTTTAGAGATATATGGAAATGGTGTTGCTGATAAGATTAAGAGTGAATTTATAGAACATAAGATAGTTTTATTTGAATTTGTAAAATAAAAGATTCCCTAAAAATGGGAGTTTTTTTATAAAATTTATTAACTTTGTACAAAAATGTAACAAAGTGTATTGACAAATAAATATACTTTGTATTAAAATGTAACTATGTGAGGGAGATGATAGAATGAAAGTGCTAAAAGAAGGACCAGGGTGGTCAATTGAACAAACATGTACAGGTAAAGGAAATGGTGGTGGAGGATGTGGAGCATTACTTTCTGTAGAAAAAGAAGATATCTACCAAACATCAAGAACAGATTATACTGGAGATACTGATTATTTTTGGACTTTTAGATGTCCTTGCTGTGGAGTTGAAACAGATATACCTGACAAGTTAGTTCCTTCAGGAGTTAGAAATATTGCAAGAGGTAGGAGAAGATAGTAGAAAGAAGGATTATTGTGAAAGTATTAAGTGATCCGATTCCAGTTAGTTGGAATATTGAAAAAACTTGTGATGCAGATGACATTTATGGTGTGATTGGTTGTGGAGCAAAACTAGAAGTAGATTATACTGATATTTATACAAAAGAGTATGAAAAAGGATACTGGAGTAGCAGTGATCAAGAATTTGTTCATTATATGGCTCATTCATTTTGGTTTAAGTGTCCATGTTGTGGAAAGGAAAATTCTATTGATGATAAAGAGATTCCAGAAAAGATTCGAATAATAATATTAAATTTTGAAAAAGAAAAAAAATTAAAAAAAGGTAAAAAGATAAATAAAAGATCTTAATAGTAAGGGTGGTAGAAATGAAAGTTATAAAAGATCCAGTTCCAATTAGTTGGAGTATAGAAAAGACTTGTAAAGCTGGTATAAATAGAGAAGAAATTGGTTGCGAAGCAGTATTAGAAGTTGATTATACAGATATTTATGAAAAAGCTCAGCAAAGATTTGTATCAACTGGTGATTGGGGTGATGGCCATACAGAAACATTTATAATATATGCATTTAAGTGTCCATGTTGTGGAGCAGAAAATCAAATAAGTTATAATGATATTCCTGATAGGATAAAAAAAGTAATTGAAAAGAAAGAAAAAGAGAAAAGAATGGAATTAAAAAAATAAAATTTAATTATTAAAGGAGTAAAGGTATGCAAGTATTAGAAAGTCAACAAGTCTGGAAGATAGAAAAAGAATGTATTGCTAATAAAACAAATGGTAGAGGTTGTGAAGCAGTTTTGGAAGTTGAAGCTGTGGATATCTATTTAAGTTATCAACATGATAAAGATAAAAACGATTACTTGTATACTTTTAGATGTCCTTGCTGTAATAGGGAGACTATAATACCAGAGAATGAGATTCCTCTTGGTGTTAGAAGAGCAATATTAAATATTGAACAAGCAAATGGCCAAAAAATAATGAATTTAAGAAAATTAGGTTATAGGTGATTAAAGTGAGAGTCGTTAAAGAACCAGTAGAGTGGAAAATAGAAAAAGAGTGTGTAGCTGATAAAAATTATGATGGTGGATGTGGAGCGATATTAGAAGTAAGTAGTGATGACATATGTGTAGATTATGAAGAAAAATCTTGTTATAGTCAAGGAGATATGGATTTTTATAGTTATGTTCATAATTTATATTTCTTTAAATGGCCTTGTTGTGGAAAAGAAAGTATGTTGAAAGATGAAGAAATTCCAGTTAATGTTAGACTTTCAGCATTTAATTCGGAGAGAAATCAAGCAAGTTATAAAAAGTATTTAAAAAAATAAATCGTAGAAGATAAATTGTAATAGGGGGATTTTTGAATGGAAATTTTAAAAGAAGGAAAGAAGTGGAGCATTAATAGTTTGTGTACAGGAATAGGAATTAATGGTGGTGGATGTGGTGCAGAGCTTAAAATAGAAGCAGATGATATTAAAGCAGTAATTAAATTAATAGATGCAGAAACACCTGATATTTTGTATACAAAACGAGATTATTGCTATACATTTAAATGTCCATGTTGTAATATAGAATCAGAGATTAATGAAGAAGAGTTACCTATTTATGTAAAAAGAAAAGCTTTGGAGAAAGTAAGTCCAAGTGATAAAAAAATAAAGGTAAATAAAAAAGGGAGAGTGTACTTATGACGGATGTAAAATTTAATGTTGCTTATACAACAGATTTACTTATATTTGGTATTGATAGTAGGAAGAACGCTAATACGCGTTCTTTGCCTAAAAAGTTTTTTAGTATTTTGTTGGTTAAGAGAAATAAAGAACCATTTATGAATAAATGGTGTTTACCAGGAGGATTTATTAGTATATATGAAGCTTCTATAGATGCCAGTAGTAGAGTTTTAAAGAAAGAAACAGGTTTAGAGAATGTATATATGCAACAACTTAGGGTTAATGATAGTGTAGATAGAGACCCTAGAGGGAGAGTAGTGTCTGTATCATATATGGCATTGATTGATAGAACTTTACTTTCAAGTGATTTAAGCGAAGAAGCAAGTTGGTTTGATATAGAAGTTAGTGAAGATAAAGATATGTATCAAATTAGTTTAACTAATGGTGAAGATAATATTAATTTTGAAGTTAAAAGGGTTGCAATAGATTTAAAAAGTGAAGAATATAGTTATGATGTAATAAAGAAAGGTGATTTAGCATTTGATCATGAGAAATTAATTATTGAAGGTATTATGGCACTTCGTGATAAAGTTAATAAAACTGATATAGTATTTAATTTAATGCCCCAAGAATTTACAATTGGAGAATTAAAACAAGTTTATGAATTAATTTTAAATAAAAAGCTAATTAATTCAGCATTTAGAAGAACAATAGCTGATAAAGTTATTCTAACTGATAAGATGATTCAAACAGGAGGACATCGTCCTTCAGTGTTGTGTATGTATAATGAGAATAAGGAGAAATAAAAAATGGAAGAAATGGTAGATGTATATGATTCTTTAACTGGTGAAAAAACTGGTGAAGTCATTAGTAAAAATGAAGCTCATAGTAAAGGAGTTTGGCATAGTTCAATTCATATACTTTTAGTTAATAAAGAAAAAAATAAAATATTGCTACAAAAAAGATGTGCGGATAAAAAGTTGTATCCAAATAGATGGGATATAACTGTTGGAGGACATATAAGTGCAGGAGAAGAACCTTTAGTTTCAGCACATAGAGAATTAGAAGAAGAACTAGGCTTAGATTCTAAAAATTATGAATTTAAGTTTTTAAATAAAATTAAAGAAGAATTTATTAACAATGGTGTTAATAGTAAAGAGTTCGTTTATGTTTATTTAATTGAAGCAGATGTTGATGTGAAAAATATTACATTGCAAAAAGAAGAAGTAAGTGAAGCTCGCTGGTTTAAAAAGCAGGAATTTTTAGACTTGATAGAAAAGAAACAAATTATTAATCATTGGCAAGAGTTTGAAATGTTGAAAGATATTTTAGTTTAACTAATGATATATTGAATGTTTATATAGGTATAATTATATGTTAACTAAGTAGCCAAAATAGCATGTAAAAATTGAATTTAGAATAAAAAAATAACGCAAAAAAATATTTTAGAAAAATTGCGTTTTTTTGATGTTTACATTTATAATTCTTCTTGTTAGAGTAGTTGGCGATACATTTGATGTAAGTGGCTTTCTATTCAGGGGATTTTGGTTTATGTAACTAAAAAATGAATAGGAGGTGGTATTAATGAGTAGTTTAGAAGGTTTCTTCAAAAACATCATAATACTTATACTTCTAGGTATTGTGTTTTTTCTTATTTTACAAATAGTAAAATAAAAAAAGTTTCTGATTAGTGATAATCAGAAACACACAAAACTTTAGAAAGCTATTTTAAACATCAATGTATCTTTTTATATGATGTTTGCTCTCTGAATTAATTATATCTAAAAAAAGTATTTATTACAATAATTAATAAAATAAGGCATATAATGATATAATATTTATATATTATGAACAGGTGATTAACTATGAGAGAAAAATATTTTACATTTAAAAAATTAAATGAATATGATGAAATAATACATCTTAGTACTAAGAAGGGGATGAATTTTGCAACTCCAATTGTTGGTATTGAAGGAATAAAAAGTGGGTTTAAAGAAATAGAGCAAGATATAGGTTATGAATTTAGAATGATAAAAACGCCAGTGCAAACGCATTCTAATAATGTTAGAATTTTGACAGAAGATAATTTGAATGAAGAATTTAGTGATACTGATGGAATTATTACTAATTTAAAAAGTGTAGCACTTGGGATACGTACAGCTGATTGTCAAAGTATTTTGTTATATGATCCAAAAAGAAAAGTTATTGGCAATATTCATAGTGGATGGAAAGGTACTTTAAACAAAATTGTAGTTAATGCAATCAATTTAATGATTAGTGAATATGGGTGTGAATCACAAAATATTTTGGCTTTTATTTGTCCTAGTATAATGAAGTGTTGTTTTGAAGTAGATAAAGATGTTGTGGATAGTTTTGTAGAACAATTTGGAAACATTGATGAATTTGTAACTTTAGGTGAAGTTAAAGAAGGAAAACAAAAATATTTTATAGATACAGTAGAATTAAATAAAAAAGTTATGGTTGAATTAGGATTAAATAGTGAAAATATTGTAAGTAGTGATATATGTACTAAGTGCCATAGTGAGTTATATCATTCATATAGATCAGATGGAAAGTTGTCTGGAAGAAATTTAAGCTTAATTTGTATTAAATAAATTAATGTTAAGTTTAGTTGACAAATTTCCAAGTAGAGTTGGTGGATTGCAACGAATAATTTTTATAAAATTTTTTTGAGGTGAGAGAAAATGAATATAGGGGAAAGAATATTAAAATTAAGAAAAGAAAAAGGTTTATCTCAAGAAGAAGTTGCTAATATAATTGGAGTTTCTAGACAAACTATTTCTAAATGGGAAACAGGTGAATCAAATCCTGACTTTGATAAAATAGTTCCATTATGTGATTTATATAATATTAGTACAGACGAACTTATTAGAGGAGAAAGTAATTCTAATGTAGAAAAAAATATAGAGAAAGAAAATAGTGAATTAAAAGAAGAAAATATTGAAGAACCTAAAAAAGAAATTATTAGTTATAAGCCAATAAAAAGATTTGAACCATTAGTAGTATCTATAAGTATATTTTTATATTTTATATCTGTTGTTTGGATTATTATGATTGAAAGTTTAGATGTTATTAGTGATGAAATGATGATAAGTATATTTTTAGTAATAGCTGCTATACCTACATGTATATTAACTTATTATTATATGTCTGTTGGAAATAAGAAGAGATATTTAAAAGAGCAAGCTAAATATAATAAAAATATTGAATTAATAGAAGATAAAGATTCTAGAAAATATAAAGAAATTGATGATATATTAGCTTTATTATTTACAATAATATTTTTGTATGTAAGTTTTGTAACGGGTGGATGGTATATTACTTGGATATTGTGGTTAGTTTATTCATTAGTTATAAGGATAGTTCATTTAGTATTAGATGCTAAGGAGGGGAATAAATAATGAATGGTAGTACAATAATAAAAATATTTTTATATGTAGTTTTAATTATAATTCTTTTAGGTATTATGATGCTTGGTTTATTTAATAGAGAATTTACTTTTAATTTTGGCGATTATGAAAAGGTCGAATTATATAATGAAATTTATAGTTTAGAAGATGTTCTTGAATTAAATGTTAATATGGTATCAACAGATATTACTATTAGAAATAGTGAAGATGAAAATATTAGAGTTATTATTAATGGTAAGGAAGATCGTAAAGATAAATATAGTATTAGTAATGATAATAAAAATTTAAAAATAGACGAAAAAGCTTATAGTAGTTTTTGTTTTGGATTTTGTTTTTATAGTGATGAAGTGATAGTTTATTTACCTAAAAGCTTTAATAATAATATTAATATTAAAGGTACTTCTAGTGATGTAAATATTATGGATAGCTATGATAGCAAGATGGATATTCATACAGTAAGTGGTGAAATTAAAGTACAAGATGCAAATGATATAGTCGTTAAAACTACTAGCGGAGATATTGATATAAATGATGCTTTAAATGTTGAGGTAAAAACAACGAGTGGAGAAGTAAAAGTTGGTAAAACTGGTAACGTTAATATTTCCACTATTTCAGGTGATGTTACAATAGATGATTTAAATGTAGATGGTGAATCATTTATAGGTACAACTAGTGGTGAAGTATTAGTAAGTAAAGTTAACGATGTATATGTTGAAACTAAATCTACTAGTGGTGATTCAAATATCGGAAGTAGTAATAGAAATTCAGGAAATACATTAAAAATAAAAACAACTAGTGGAGATATAATTGTTAAATAAGATAAATTAAACACATAACTAAAGTTATGTGTTTTTCTTGTTAATAACTTATATTTTTGATATGATTTTTTTATAGAATAGGTGATTATATGGAAAATAAAAAAAATAATAAAAAGATATTGATAATAGGATTTATTTTTTTATTAGCAATTGCAGGTGGATTATTTTATGTATTTAAAGATAAAATTTTAAGTAATAATAATCAAGAAGTAGAAAAGAAGAAAGAAGCAACTGCTACACCTTTACTTTATGAAGTTACAAAAAATGATGAAGATACTAAGTTATATTTATTTGGGAGTATTCATGCAGCTGATGATAGAGCTTATCCTATGCAAGATAAGATAATGGAAGCTTATAATAGTAGTGAGTATTTAGCAGTTGAATTAGATTTGATTGCATTACAAAAGGATTTAAATATGCAGTTTGAATTAGTTATGAGTTTTTTGTGTGAAAATGGTAAAAAGCTTAAAGATTATCTAAGTCCAGATGGATATGAAACAATTATTAAATATATGAAAGATAATGATATTTATAATGAAAGTTATGAAATGTATAGACCAGGTTTGATTTATTCTTTAATAAGTAATGTAACTGTAGAAAAGAGTAAATTGGATGTTAGTAAAGGTATTGATATGTACTTTTTAAGTGAAGCTAAAAATGATAAAAAGCAAATTTTAGAAATAGAATCTGCTCAAATGCAGTATAATCTCTTAGTTAGTATACCTGATGAATTATATGAATTTATTATTCTTTCTTATATTTCTCAAGAAAATCAAGAAGTAGAGGAATTAGTTGATTTATATGAGAGTTGGTTAAAAGGAAATGTTGATGATTTTATAGATAATAATGATGATTTAGATATTGATAAAATAAAAGAAGGGCTGACAGAAGAAGAAAAAATAGAATTTGATAAAACATTGGAATTATTGAATACTTTTAACGATGCTATGATTAATAATAGAAATACTGATATGACAGATGTTGTTGATAATTATTTTAAAGAAGGTAAAAATGTCTTTGTTGTCGTAGGAGCTGCTCATATTGTAGGAGAAAATGGTTTGGCTAATGAATTAGCAAACTTAGGGTATAATGTAAATTTAATTGATTACAAATAGAATAAAGTCATTTCTTTAGGGAAATGACTTTTTATTTGTATATATTTACGTTTTTAGTTGATTCTATATATGCTTATAGAAGCAGAGTATAAATCATTAGGAACAAGCATAATTCCAACTGGTGAAGAATTTATAAATCTATATGTAGATCCTGCTTCATTATCGAAAACTGTATTTCCTACAATTGTTCCTGTTTCATTGTAGAATAATCTGTTATGAGTTGAAGAGTGAGCTATAAATACATCATTTGGCCAGTATTTATGGAACTCTATACTAAGTGGAGCACAAGTTCTAGTTAATGTATTATTATTTCTAACGTTAACCCACCAAGTAATCGCATATTGTCCATCACTAGGAAGAGTAAATTCACCTGTTGCTGCATTGTATGTAATACCATTACTTAAATTAGTATTATTAAATCTTATTACATTGTTGCTTGGAATTTCTAATTCAGATTCGTCGTGAACCATAGCTGCTTCATTTAAGGAAGGACCTTCTGGACCAGTAGGACCAGTAGCACCTTGTGGACCAGTAGCACCTTGAGGTCCAGTTGGACCAATAACACTTAATCCTTGAGGCCCTGTTGGACCTGTTGGACCAGTAATACCTTGAGGCCCTGTTGGACCTGTTGGACCAGTAATACCTTGAGGGCCAGTTGGACCAGTGACACCTTGAGGACCAGTTGGACCTGTTGGACCAGTAATACCTTGAGGGCCAGTAGGACCAGTGACACCTTGAGGACCAGTAGGGCCAGTAATACCTTGTGGACCTGAAGGACCAGTTATACCTTGAGGACCTGTTGGACCCGTAGGACCTTTTTTGCAACAGAATCTTATTGTTCTGCAGTTACAATTTTCTTCCTGATTAAAATATATATCTTCGACTTTTTCTTGCATTTTTTATCTCCTTTCTACTATAGCATATGGAGAATAAAAAAATTGCAAACGGCATTTGTCATAGAAGAGCATAATTTTTAAAAAAATTATGCAATATCTTTTTTTAACTTATTAGATATATTTGTTATAGGTATTATTTTTCTTGAATCGTCATTGTAGGCGAATTGAGCTTTATCTTTAGCTTTTAGATGTAATCCTTCTTTAAGAGGTAACCACATATGAAGTCTGTAGTCTCCAATAGTTTCTGAAACATCAACCCATTCAGCAATAATCTGATTATTTTCTGTACAAATTTCTAATCCTGCATTAGCCATTATCCATTCAGAGTTTGAATTAGTTAAATCCGTTCTAGCATATACTAAATCAAATTCATTATATTTGGCATATTCTATGGCAAATTTTATTAATTCTTTACAGGCTCCTTGACCTCTGTATTCTTTTAATGTAGATAAACCATAAAAGTAGATAGAGGTAGGAGTACTATTATCATCTTTAGTAAAATCAACAGTGTCATTTTCATAATTATAGACGCAGCCATTCATTGAAATAGGTATGCCATCTTTATTAAAATAAATAAATAATTTTCCTTGTTTTGCATATAAATATAGTTCTGATTTTGCAGCTTCGTAGTCAATTGTTTCAGAATATTGTTCTTCAAATGATTTTAGTAGAGCCATTAAGATATAAATATTATTTTCTGAATATCCTAAAGTTCCAATATAACATCCATTTTCTAGTTTTTTCCATATTTCTAATTCGCTATTATTTTCAAATATTTTTTTATAAAATTCTTTTTTATTCATTTTCATCACCTTCTATAAATTTTTTATAAATTTTGTAAAGAGTATAAAGACTATTTTTATTTACATATTCATTAGGACAATGAGCATAATATCCATTGGGATTCATTATAATAGTTGGAATGTTTAATTCTGAAAAATAAATTGCATCAGAAGTCGATTCACAACCAATAATCTTTATTTCTTTTTTCAAAATATTTTTACATATCTCAATATAATTTTTAATATCTTTATTATTTAAATCAGTATAAAATACAGCACCTTCTAGTAATATTTCAATATTTAAGTCTTTGTCCAAAGCAGAAATGAAGTTTAGTATTTCCTTTTTAGAGTTGGATGAAGTATGTCTTATATCTAGAATCATTTCTGCGTAATCAGGAACTTGATTATCAGCTGTTCCGCCTATTAATCTAGAAAGATTAACAGATGTAATATATTCATTTTCATTTTTGGGAAGAGGGTATTTAGTAATTATTTTATTATATATGTTCATAATTTTAGTTATGGCATTTTCACCATTAAATGGTTGAGATGAATGAGCTGATTTAGTTTTGATACTCAATTTTAATCTATATAGCCCTTTTTCTTCTTTTATTAGATTAAAATTAGTACCACCATCTGGAACTATGGCTAATTTAGTTTTATATATTTTTAATAGTTCATATGTACAGTTGCCATCTTGTTCTTCATCTGATGTTATAAATATGGCAATTTTTTTATTTGTTTTTACGCTGTTAATTAGTTTTAGTAAAACAGCAACGCTACCTTTCATGTCAATAGTTCCGCGTCCATATATATTTGTATTATCTTCATAAAAATCATAGTTGTTTGCCGGAACTATATCTATGTGGGAAGAAAAGATAATATCTAAGTTATGGTCTTTTGTATTAGAAATAACACATGATGTATTACCATTGAAATTGTATTCTGTGTAGAATAATTCATTATTTAAATAATTTTTAATGAATTTGAAAATATTTTTAAATTCTTGTTTTTCTCCTTTAATTGTCTTAAATTTTAATAATTCTTTTAGTAAATTTATAATTTCATTTTTCATAATTTTTTCCTTTCTTAAACAACAAAAAATACCTATGTCGTATCTACATAGGTATAAATATTTAAAGAATTATCTTATACATTTGCAGATACAGACATGCTTAAATACACCTGTATCTGCAATCATTTTGACTACTAGATATAGGTGTTACTTCGGCGTCTGCGTCTAATGTTTAATAGATAATTCATAATTAAACTTCCTTTCATTGTTCTTTTGAGCTCTGACCATAATCTACTATAAACTTATTTTTTTGTCAATATTTAATAAAAAAACACATAATTTAGCTATGTGTTTTTGATTATTGTATTATTTTTTATCAGATTTTAGCATTTCACTAACTGTAGTTGTTATTGAAGCAACGTCTTGTAAATTTGATGGAACAATGATTTTTGTAGCTTGTCCATCGGCCATTTTAGCAACAGCTTCTAAACTCTTAAGAGCAATAACTGATTCATCAGCTTTGGCTTCACGTAATATTTTAATACTTTCTGCTTCTGCTTGATTCATTTTTAAGATTGCTTCTGCTTGTCCTTCAGCAACTTTAATAGCAGCTTCTTTATTGGCTTCAGCTCTTAGGATTGCACTTTCTTTTTCACCTTCAGCAATTAAGATACTAGATTTCTTTTCACCTTCAGCTTGAAGAATTTTTTCACGTCTTTCACGTTCAGCACGCATTTGTTTTTCCATTGCTTCTTGAATATCTCTTGGTGGAATAATATTTTTAACTTCAACTCTGTTGATTTTTATTCCCCAAGGATCAGTAGCTTCATCAAGAATAGAACGCATCTTGGCATTAATAATGTCTCTTGAAGTTAGAGTTTGATCAAGTTCAAGTTCACCAATAATATTACGTAATGTTGTAGCTGTTAAATTTTCGATAGCAGTTATAGGATTTTCTACTCCATAAGTATATAATTTTGGATCAGTAATTTGATAATAAACAACAGTATCAATTTGCATTGTTACATTATCTTTTGTAATAACTGGTTGTGGTTTAAAATCTTTTACAATTTCTTTTAAAGTTAATTTATTAGAAATACGATCAATGAATGGAATCATAAAATGAAGACCATTTTGCCATGTTTCTAAATAAGAACCAACTCTTTCAATTACATAAGCTTCAGCTTGTGGTACTACTTTAATACATAAAATGATACCAATAAATACAATAATTAAAATAGGGATAAAGTATTCCATTGTTATTTAACCTCCTCAACAACTAATTTTACACCTTCAATTTTTAATATTTTTACAGTACTATCTTTTTTGATTGCTTTGTCTGCTATAGCTGTCCATATTTTTCCATCAACTTTAACTTCTCCAGATTTATTTTTGGTAATATTTTCGGTAACAATACCATCCATACCAATAATACGATCAAGATTAGTTTTATGCTTTGTTTTATTAAGTAATTTTTCAAGTGGTTTTTTAGTTGTTAATAAGAGTAAAATACCTAAAATAACAAATATACCTAGTTGAATTAAAAATGAATCAGTAAAGTATGATGCAATTAATGCTGCTATTCCTGAAGCTACAAACCATATTGTAACAAGATTAATTGTTATTACTTCAATGATTGTTAGGCCAACTATAATTGATAACCATAAAATTGTCATATATACCTCCTGGCTATATTATACTATAAAATTTTAATTTCGATATAAAATATTCATGATAAAATATATTTATGTAGGTGATTATTTATGAATATTTATCATATACTAAATGAATTAAATATTAACTATGAAGAAATAGAACACAAGGCTGTTTATACTGTTGAAGAAGCCAATAGCTTGAAAGATAGAATTAAGGGGACAGGATGCAAAAATCTTTTTTTAACTGATAAGAAAAACAATTATTTTTTATATTTGTTAAGAGATGATAAAAAAGCAGATTTAAAGGAATTGAGTAATTTTTTAAATGTTAAAAGATTAACTTTTGGAAATGATGATGATTTAAATAATTTATTAGGATTAACAAAGGGAAGTGTTACACCACTTGGAATAATTAATGATAAAGATAAAAAAGTTAGAGTTGTTATAGATAAAGTGTTAGTCGGAGAAGTGATACTTGTCCATCCGAATGTTAATACTAAAACAATAGCGATTACTTATGAAGATTTGATTAAATTTATTAAATATATTGGTAATGAGTATGAGTTGTATTAAAAAAAGTCCTTAATTGGACTTTTATTTTTATTGGTTACCCCAGTAGGATTCGAACCTACGGAATGTCAGGGTCAGAGCCTGATGCCTTACCACTTGGCGATGGGGTAATAATTAAATTACATAATATATTTTAACACTAACTATTGAATTTTAAAATATATTTTGTATATAATAAATGTTAAATGTTTTTAGAATTTGGTGAATGTTATGGAATCGATAGAAGATATAAAGAAAGCGAATATGATGTTACATGGATTTGATTTGGAGTCAAAACCATTAAAAATAGATACAGAATTTTCTGAATTTGCTTATTTACTTTCAAAAGTTGATTTGCCTCAACTTGAGTTAAAAATAAAAAGAATTTCAAAATGGAAGATGAAAAGAGATGCACAAACTTATTTAGGTAGTAAACTAAATTTGCGTAAAGTTAGACACAGTACTGATAAAATGTATTATAAGTTAGGTGGAATGGAAGTAAGTAGTGTAGTTGAATTAGCTCAAGTTTATAACAGTGTTAGTAAGTATGTTAATCCTTTCAATATTCCAATTAAATATACTAATGATGGTCAATTTTTTGGTTTAGTTGTCTTTCATGAAGGAATTTATGATAGTTTAGAATTTTATATGAATATGTTACTTTCTATTACACGTATTGAATTATTTGAAGAAGCAAATGATTTGACAACTTCATGCTATTTACATGAGATTATGCATACACAATTAATAGAACCTAAAGGAAAAATTAAAGATTATAATAATGCTGAAGTATTGTGTATGTTAATGGAATTCATTTATTTGTTAGAGAAAGATAGTTCAGAAATTTTATTGAGGAAAACTGAAAGAAATAAAATAAATTATTTTTTATTTGAGTTTAATAATATATTTAAGTTTTATTATGAAAATGATGGTTCTATAACGGAGTATGAAGCATTAAAATCTAGTAAATATGCTAGTTCTATTTTAAAAGCAATTAAATTGTTTCAAATTTATTATTATGGTAATACGAATATTAAAAAAGAAGTATTAAGTTATATACAAAAAGTAATAGATGGAAGTATAATATTAGAAGATATGTTAGAACATTTTGATATAACGCATAAGAGTAGTATAGATGGTTCTATATATAAATATTTATTAAGAAAGTAGATTGATTATATGAAAAATATAGTATTATGTGGAAGTATGAAGGTAAAGGATGAAATCGTTAGAATTCAAAAGTTACTAGAAGAAAAAGGATATAATGTATTACTTCCTGTTGAATGTATGGAAGGGAAACCTAAGGTTATTGCATCACGAGCTCATTTTGATAGAATAGTTAATCCAAATAATGAATATATTTTAATTGTTAATGCAACTAAAAATGGTATAGAAAATTATATAGGACCAAATAGTTTTGCGGAGATTGCATTTGCGTTTTATCATAATAAAAAAACTTTTGTTCTTAATAGTTTTTATGAACCATATTTGGATGAATTAGAAGGATGGGGAGTTTTAGAATTACATGGGGATTTAGATAAAATAGATATCTAAACTTGAAAAAAAGTGTAATCTGTGGTAATATGTCTTTTATGAAAAGGGAGTAGTTACCCATATTGGGATTATGTGCGTCAGTACGATTTTATATCCGCATATAATTTAAACAACAAGACTTTTATATGTTTTTGAAATGTATAAAAGTCTTTTTTTTGGAGGAAGAGAAATGAATTATTTATTATTATTTGTTGGTTTTATATTACTTATTAAAGGAGCTGATATATTTGTTGAAGGTAGTTCAAATATTGCTAAATTTTTTAAGATTCCAACTATTATTATTGGTCTTACATTAGTAGCTTTTGGTACATCAGCACCAGAAGCGGCTGTTAGTATTACAGCATCTTTGAATAAATCTGCAGATTTATCAGTATCTAATATTATAGGATCAAATATTTTTAATTTGTTTGTAGTACTTGGTATTACTTCATTATTTAAAGATGTTGTTACGGAAAAAGAAGTAATAAAAAAAGATTATATGTTAGCATTATTTAGTTCAATAATATTGTTAGTTTTGATTTTTGCCAACTATTTTATTAAAGGAAGCTTGATGTTGAATAGAATTGGTGGAGCAATTTTATTGATTGTACTTATTTATTATTTAGTTAATTTAGTTAAGAACGTTGACTCATCTAAGAAAGTTGTTGAAGAAAGAAAATTATCAATTAAGGATATTATTTTTATAATAGTAGGATTAGCTTGTGTAATTTTAGGTGGTAACTTAACAGTTAATGCTGCTACAGAAATAGCAAGAACTTTTGGTATGAGTGAGAGATTTATTGGTTTAACTATTGTAGCTATTGGAACTTCATTACCTGAATTATGTACTTCATTAGTAGCATTGTTAAAGGGTGAAAATGATATTGCAGTTGGTAATGTTATTGGAAGTAATATATTTAATATTCTATTTATCTTAGGAGCTACTAGTTTAATAAATCCAATGCTTATTAATATAGAAAGTGTTATTGATTTAATGATTCTTGTTGTGGCGAGTATTATATTATTGATATTTGGATTTGATGATCTTAAATTGAAGAAAAAAGAAGGAATATGCATGTTATTATTTTATATAGCTTATTGTGTTTATATATTTATAAGATAATTTCACATAAATAACACTTTTTTTTCATAAATTAGACAAAAAAGTATCACATTGATAGTTTATAGTTTAATTATGAAAGGAGAGATTATTATAGTAGATATTAAATTAGTTGGGGCTAATTCAAAAAATGGCTTAAAAATGAAAAAAGTAATTGAAAGAACTATAGAAAATAGTGATATAGATATTAATTTAATATTATTAGATGATGAAACATCTAAGAAAAAATATAATGTTAAGAATTTTCCAGGTATAGTTATTAATAATAATTTAATTAGCCAAGGTAAAGTTTTAAGTGAACGTGAATTAAAAAAAGTATTAGTATAAAAGACTCATAAGAGTCTTTTTCTCTTGCAATTTAGGGAGAGAACAAAAATTTATAAAAAGTCAAGTTGACTCTTTTTTTAATTTCTGTATAATACGATTAACACATTTTTTTATTAATGTGTAGTGAAGGAGACCGAGAAATGGTTGAAATAAATACAGAAAAGTTATCAAAGGAGATGAATGATACATTAATTCATAGAGCGTGTGTTATGCGAAGTGGAATGTATCTTGCACGTTATTTGATATACAAAAATAGAAGTGTGGACGCTATTAGATTGTTGGGTAGATGTTCTGTACATGATATTTCAAAAATCCAAAATACAGAAGAGTTTATGTCATTAGCAAGTATCGTAGATGAAATTGACGCAATGCATGATGTTGAGCATATTTTAAGTGATAAACAAGCAAATGCGATAAGTTTGCATTGGAAAGGAAATTCACATCATCCAGAATATTATGATAATCCAAACGATATGTCAGAATTAGATTTATTAGAAATGGCTTGTGATTGCCATGCAAGAAGTAGACAGTATAATACTAATTTAATTGAATATATTGATACACAACAAGATTTAAGATTTCATTTTGATAATGATCATTTAAAAAAGTTACGTAGTTATTGTTTAGCTTTAGTGGAATTAACTAAGCATGATGATTATTCATCAGTTTTAGGTGATACATTTAAAATTGGCTTTAATTTAAAAGATTCAACAATGGAGAAATTAGAGAATTTTGATACTGAATGTTATAAAGATTTAAAAACAGATAGATTGTTTTTAAAAAGAGAAAAAACGCCAGATTTTGCATCAATTGGATATGCAATATACTTAAGAGATGGAACTGAAATAGGATATATATCTGTAAAATTTAATAATTTTATTGAATATAAAATTTATGAGAATTTCTTAGGTAATGGTTATACATTGGAAGCGTTAGAAGCATTTATTAATATGTCAGTAATGGATGAAGTTTTTGTTACTGTTAGAAAAGGAAATTCATGTGCTGTTCGTGATTTAGAATCTTTAGGATTTAAACCAATTGAGTGTACAGAAAATACAATTACTTATAGATATAAGAAACCTTATAAGAAGTTAGAAAAAATAAATGATAATAATTAAGGTAAATAGAAATTTATTTTAGCAATAATAAAGTGATTTATTATTGCTTTTTTGTTGTATAATTGTTTTAGAATAAGAGGTTGTTTTATGAAGGAAAGTAATAAGAAAAAAATAGTATGTTTTATTTTAATATTTTTAATAATACTAGGTGTTATTTTGTTTTTTATTTATGGCAATAAGTTGTTAACTCTTAAAAATAACGACCATGTAGTAGAAGAGAAAAAATTGAGTATTATTGATAAAAAGACTTTTGTTGGATATGATTTAATAAAAAGTTATAATGGTTTTTTCTATTTGTATAAAGATAAAAGGGTATATGTTATAAATGATAGAGGAGTAGAAATTGCAAAGTTTGATGATATAGAAGATAAAAGTGATATATTATTAGATACTTATATTGGTAATAAAATTTTTAATGTATTTAAAATAAATGATATTTATTATTTATATAAAAAGAATGGAGAACTTGTTACTTCATCTAACGATGAAATAAAGATTGTAATAAGTAGTGATGAACCTTATTTTATAATAAATAATACTTTGTATAGTATGGATAAAGATGAAATTTATAAGGATAAAGATTTAGTTAATATAGATAACTTTATAGTAATTAATGATTATATTTTTGTAAATTCAGAGATGCAAAATATTATGATTAATATGATTGATAATAATAAAATAGCTTTAGATAAATATTATAATTACGACAATTATATTGTTGCTTTTTTTAAAGATGGAAAAAAAGTTTCTTTGGTGAATAAGATTAATGGTGAAAAAGCTGATTATGCAAGTTATGAACAAAAGAATTATGGACTTGTTTTATTTAATAACCAAGAAGATAAGGTAATTTTAATTAATGATTCTAAATTAATTCAGTATGATGAAAGAATTAAGTATGATAATTATCAATTTGATTATTCATTATGTGAGAATGGATTTAAAGTATTTGATAAAGATAATAATATAATTTCAGATAATTGTTTTGATAAGTTTGGGATAGGAACTAATAATGAAATAGAGCTTTATGAAAATATAGATAACTTAGATATGTTGAATGTTAGTTATTTAATAGATAATAAAATTGTTAAATATAGTCCTGTTGGAGATTATTATATTGAATATAAAGATGAAGATGATAGTAGTGAAATTATTTTATATGATAAAAGTTTTAATGTAATAGAAAATAAATGTCCTTTTTCTTTTAATTATGATGGCAATTATTATATTTGTGGGGATACTATAAATAATTATTTTATGAATAGCTCTTTGGAAAAAGTTGGTCAAGAATATGAAAATATAATATCTTATGATAATGGATATTATGCTGTTATTAAGAATAATATGTATGGACTTCTTCATAATGATGAAGTTTTAATTGATAATAAATATAATACAATGATTAGTGATAACAATGTTATTGTTGCAAGTGATGCTTATAGAATTGATTTTTATATTTTAGGTGAAGGAGAAGAATTAGATTCTTCTAAATTATATGAAGATTTTATTGAATATAATGATGTTAATATAGACAGTTTGGTAAAAAAATATGGTTTAGATGATGATATAAAAATAATTAATGAAAATGAACAATTATTTAAAAAATTTGCTTATTTAGTTGAAAATAATAGTAAATTAGGAAAATATAAAAGGTATGTTATGAAGACTTTTAAAACTGTGGCATTAAATAAAGAATATATGAATGAAGATTATTTCTTATTAGGGTTAAAAAGATTAAATATTAAATTTGTTAAAGATAGGCCAAATCCTAATTTATGTGGTTTATATTCTGATGGGACAGTAGGAATAGATATTTATTGTGATGAAGAAAAAGTTGTATATCATGAATTAACACATTTTATTGATTTTAGGCTAGGAAATAGAAAAAGCGGTAATATATATGAGTATGATGGAAAATATATAGATGAATATGAATATAAAAATCTTGATGCCTTTTCAAAAAAGAAGGCTGTTTATAAAGGAACATCTATTGCTAATTTCTTAACTGAGGGCGGAGCAGAAATAAATCAAGCTATTTATTTAAGCGATAATCTTGTAACAACATATTTTGATCAAGTAAAAATTTATAGTATGTTATCTTATATTTTAGGTACAGATAAGATGAATGAAATATATTTTTCTTCAAATGGAGATTATAAGCTATTTAGTGAATTAGTTAATAGTGGTTGGGATTATGATAAATATAAAAGATTTATTGAGTTAGTAGCTCCGAATAATTATCTTAATTCATTTTATAGGCCTTATAGTGAAAAAGAACGTTTTGAAGTTGCAGATATGATGATTGATTTATATGAAAGTAAGCGTAACGAAACTAAATGGTATGATGATAAAGTTTTATTTTATTTGATTTCAAATTATATTGGATATGCAAGACCTAGTACTAGTTATACAAATAGGTCTTCTGAATATATGAAAATAGATACAGCAAAAAATAGTATTATTTTTGATAAAGTTTATGCAAACTTAAAAATAGGTAATGTGTCTAGATCTTATCCAATTCCATCATATTATGCAAATGGTAAAATATATATGATAGTTAATGCTGATTCTAAGAATTATGTTGTTGATTATAATGTAGATATTAATGATGTTGTGAATTATAGGCAAATAGAAAATAAAGAAGTGAATTAGTCACTCCTTTATTTTTTGACCTTGATAAGTATTACGACGAACCATTTCTTTATCTATATCATTTAGAACACAAAACTTTTTTAATAGCCAAGTTGGTTCGATTAAGTCTTCTTTTTTAGGATCACCTGTTATACGATGAATTATTATTTTGGGATCTAATAATTCTAATTGACTTATAACTATATCAATATATTCTTCTTTAGTTAAAACATGAAATGGATGTTCTTTATAGTAGTCAGCTAAATCAGTATCTTTGATGATATGGAGCATATGAATTTTTATACCATCTATTTTTAAATTATTTAAGTATTTTACTGTTTCTAGCATGTCTTCTTTTGTTTCATCAGGTAATCCATTTATGATATGAACAACTACTTCAATATTTCTTTTTTGTAATTCTTTAACTGCATTTTCGAAATTTTTTAAATCGTGGCCACGATTAATAAATTTTAAAGTTTTTTCGTGAATAGATTGAAGACCAAGTTCTACTATTAAGTTTGTTTTTTTATTTAACTCATCTAAGTAATCATAGCATTCTTTAGAAATAGCATCACTACGTGTAGCAATATTTAAGCCAACAACATTTGGTAAATTTAAAATAGTTTCATATTTTTCTTTAAGTTCTTCTAAAGGAGCATAGGTATTAGTATTAGCTTGAAAATAGCCAATGTAATAGCTATCTGGCCATTTTTTTTCCATTATTTCTTTTACTTCATTAAATTGAGTTATTAAATCATTTTCTTTGTTACCAGCGAAATCTCCAGATCCTAGACGTGAACAAAATATACAACCTTTGCCATTAATTTTATTTGGACAAGAAAAATTCCCATTTAGAGAAACTTTAAAAGTCTTTTTACCATATTTACTTTTGAAATAATAATTTAATGTATTATATCTTTTATTATCTAAAGAATACTTAAACATATTAATCACCGAAACTTATTATAACAGATAACTTTTTATTAATGAATTTTAAATACAATTATGATATAATTTTATACAGAATAGGGTGTTAGTATACACTTACTAAAATGGAGGAATAAAAATGGCAGAATTAGAAAAACACTTTAAAGTAGATTATTCAAATTTGGTAAGTAAGCCGCAAGCTGTCTTCAAGGGTCAATTTTATAGAATTACAGTATTAAGTGACTTACTTGTTAGACTTGAATTTAGTGAAGAAGGATATTTTGAAGATCGTCCAACAGAATTAGTAAAGTTTAGAAATTTTCCAATTCCGCAAATGAAAGTTGATCAAAATGATAGGCACTTAGATATAACAACAAAATATTTTAATTTGAGATATGAAAAAGAAAAGTCTTTTTATGGAAATAAATATTCTCCAGATAGTATCCTTAGAATAAAACTTTTAGATGCTTCTAATAAAGAATGGTATTTTGGACATCCTGAAGCAAGAAACTATAATGGAATTATAGCTAATGTTGATAGAACAGTAGATCCTTTTATAGAAAATGCTGAAGTTAAAGATTTTAAACATTTAAAAAGAAAAGTAGAAACTTATATAGATGTTAAAAAGAAAGGATTATATTCAGTAGATGGATTTGCTTCTATTGATGATAGTAAATCTAATTTTATAGGAGAAGATGGAACAGTAATATATAATGATAGAAAAAGAATAGACGTATATGTATTTATGTATAATAGAGATTTTGGTAATTGTTTACAAAATTATTATATGTTAACTGGAATGCCACCATTAATACCTAGATATGCATTAGGAATTTGGTGGAATAAAAATGATTTTTATTATTTTGATGATATTCAAAAACTATTAACTGATTTTAATAGGAATAAAATACCATTGAGTGTTTTATTACTTGGTGATAATTGGCATTTAAAAGATAAGAATAATTTAACTAGATTTAATTCAGGATTTACATTTAATAGAGAATTATTTTATAAACCATCTGAATTTGTTCAGTACATGCATGATAGAGGAGTAAGAGTTGGAGTAAGTTTAGATCCTAGTGAAGGAATTCACCCACATGAGCCAAAGTTTGATGAAATTGCAAAGACGGTTGGTAATTCTGGAAAACAAATAATTCCATTTAATGTATTTGATAAAGATTTAATGTGTTCTTATTTGAAATATTTAATTGATCCTTTATATAAAGTGGGAATAGACTTCTTTTGGATTAATTATCGTAATTTAAAAGATAAGGTAAGTAATGATATTCTTAACTATTATCATTTTACTGATTATGGAAAGATGGAAGGATTAAGACCAATGATTCTAAGTCGAGCTAGTAAATATGCAGCTCATAGATATCCTGTTCATTATAGTGGAGAAACATTAGTTAGTTGGAACACTTTAAAAGTTTTACCATATTTTAATAGTACTTCATCCAATTTAGGATTGTCTTGGTGGAGTCATGATATAGGTGGATATAAAGATGGAGTTGAAGATGCAGAGTTATATGTAAGGTATGTTCAATATGGAACATTTAGTCCTATATTTAGATTTAGTGCTAAATATGGTAGTTATTATAAGAGAGAACCTTGGAAATGGGATGTTAAGACTCTTAGTATAGTTCGTGAATATTGTCAAATGAGACATAGATTGATACCTTATTTATATAGTGAAGCTTATAAATATCATAAAGTTGGGCTACCACTTATTCAACCTCTTTATTATCAATATCCTGATATTTATGATGAAATAGACTATAGAAATGAATATTATTTTGGGACAGAGTTATTTGTGGCTCCGATTACTAGTCCTAAAGATAAAGTTATGAACAGAGCGGTTGAAAGAATATTTTTACCTAAAGGAACTTGGTATGATTTTAAAACAGGTAAGAAATATTTAGGTAATAAAAGATATATATTATTCTATAAAGATGAAGATTATCCAGTCTTTGCTAGAGATGGTTCTATTATTTGTATGGCTGATTTAGAGAAAAATATGAATGTTACTAATTCTCCTAAGACGATGGAAATACATGTTTTTCCTGGTAAAAGTAATCAATATAATTTATATGAAGATGATGGATTTAGTAATTTATATAATGAAGGTTATTATTTGCTTACAAGAGTTGATTATAACTATATGACAAATAACTATACATTAATTATTAGACCAGTAGAGGGTAAAACTGGAATTGTTCCTGCTAAGAGAAATTATCGTATAAGATTTAGAAATACTAGGGAAGCTAATGATGTAATTGTTTATATTGATAATCAAAAGATAGAAGTTGATTCTTATGTTGAAGATACTGATTTTATTGTTGAAGTTAATGATGTTCCAACAACTAAACAATTAACAATAAATTGTAAGGGTAAAGATATTGAAATAGATGCTGTTAGATTAATTAATGAAGATATAGATTCAATTATTTCTGATTTACAGATAAAGACAAATTTAAAAGAGGAAATTGGAAAAATAGTATTCTCTAAAAATAGTATTGAAAGAAAAAGAACGGAGATTAGACAACTTAGTAAAAAAGGTCTTGATAGACAATTTATTAATATGTTTATGAAGCTACTTGAATATGTAGCGCAGATATAGAAAAGTTTGCAAAAATAGTACATTAAATGTATAATAGCAATTAGTTAGGGGATGATTATATGCCAGGACCAGGATTTGGACCGCCACCAGGAAGAAGACCAATGGGAGGACCTAGAGGTGGAATGTTCCATCCAGATATGAGATATCATTTTAAGCCAACAAGACCACCAGCTGGTGGACATGTTGCTGTTACTGGTGATACTACTTCAGAAGTTTTATCTAGTTATTATGTAAATGCAAAATTAACTTTTAGACATGCAATAAAGAGAAGAGGAATAATAGCTGGAACATTTTTAGGAATACGTAAATTAACTTCAGGCTCTTTAAGATATGAAGCATTTGCTGGCAGATTAGCAACTTATGATAAACAGTTAGCAGAAAATCGCATTACAAAAATACAATGTAATAAAAGAAAAATGGATGCAGCTAAAAAGTATAATAGATATCTACTTAAGACAGGATACTATGATATTTATGAATATAATTCTGCAATGGAAGAATTTGCTTCTTCAATTGGTATGAGATATATAAATGATGTTAATCCTTCGCCAGAAAGAGGTAGATCAAGATAGTCTTGATTTAAAGATTAAAATAATTTATAATACGTTATAAGCGTTGATGGAATAGTAGTAATATATGGAAATATAAAGAGAACTAGTGGTTGGTGTGAACTAGTTATGGAAGTATATGAACTTGATTCTTGAGTTTTTAGGGTAATTCCTTTATCAATTTTAAGCTAATATAGTAGATTATTATATTAGAAATTAAGGTGGTACCACGACATATTCGTCCTTATGATGAATATGTCTTTTATTTTGGAAAGGAAGATTTTTATGTTTGATATAATGTTTTTTACTATATTATTTATAGTAGTATATTTTGCATATTATTTTATATTTGATGATATGCTCAAAAAAGAAAGATATACAAAGATATCAGAGTTAGTAATATTAACGAAGAAGTTTAATCTTGATAAGAAAAAAATGAATTATAGAAAGCTTCTTAATGGAATTGCAATAATAAATGCATTTATAATAGCTTTTAGTGCTACTTTAGTAGAATTATTACCGATAGATATAATGTTTAAATTAGCGGTGGCTTTTGTAATTATTTTAATATTAATATTTAGTTTGTATTTTGCTTATGGCAAATATTTAAATAAGAAATGGGGAAAGTAAGATGGAATATAATTTTAGTGAAATTGAAAAGAAATGGCAAAAATATTGGAAAGAAAATAATACTTTTAAGACAGATGTTTGGGATTTTAGTAAACCTAAATATTATGTGCTTGATATGTTTCCTTATCCAAGTGGTGTAGGATTACATGCAGGACATGTTGAAGGATATACTGCAACTGATATAGTTTCAAGAATGAAGCGTATGCAAGGATTTAATGTACTTCATCCAATGGGTTATGATTCATTTGGATTACCAGCAGAGCAATATGCTGTACAAACTGGTAATCATCCTAGTGGATTTACTGAGAAGAATATTAATTACTTTAGTGAACAATTAAATACTTTAGGATTTGATTATGATTGGTCTAAGATGATTTCTACAAGTGATCCTAATTATTATAAGTGGACTCAATGGATATTTAAGCAATTATATAATGATGGATATGCTAAGTATATTGATATGCCAGTTAACTGGTGTGAAGAATTAGGTACAGTATTATCTAATGATGAAGTTATTGATGGTAAATCTGAGCGTGGAGGATTTCCTGTTGTTCGTAAGAATATGAAACAATTATGTATTGATCAACCAGCGTTTGCAGAAAGATTATTAGAAGGATTAAATAATATTGATTGGCCACAATCTACTAAGGAAATGCAAAGAAATTGGATAGGTAAATCAATTGGTGCTCATGTTAACTTTAAAGTAGATGGATTTGATAAGGAATTTACTGTATTTACGACACGTTGTGATACTTTATATGGAGCAACATATTGTGTTTTGGCTCCAGAACATGAATTTGTAGATGAAATTACTAGTCCAGAAAAGCGTGAAGAAGTAGAAGCTTATAAGAAGGCTTGTGCATCTAAGAGTGATTTAGAGAGAACTGAACTTAATAAAGATAAGACAGGTGTATTTATTGGTGCTTATGCAATTAATCCTGTTAATGGAGTTAAGATTCCTATTTATATAAGTGATTATGTATTAGCTAGTTATGGAACTGGTGCTATTATGGCAGTACCTGCTCATGATGATAGAGACTATGAATTTGCTAAGAAATTTAATATTCCTATTATTCAAGTTATAGCTAAGAATTTTGTTGGTACTGGTGATTCTGAAATTCGTCCAGATAAGAAGATGACAGAAAGACGTGTTGTTAATGCAGTTATAAAGCATCCAACAGAAGATAAATATTTATGTGTACATAATAAGAAGTTTAATTGGGTTAACTTTGTAATGGGTGGTATTGAAGGAGATGAAACTCCTATAGAAGCTGCTATACGTGAAGTTAATGAAGAAACTGGATATACTGATTTAGTAGATTTAAAAGAGATGGAATTTATTTATTATGATAATTTCTATGCTGCTCATAAAGATGTTAATAGACATATTACTTGTTATACAGTAATAGGTAAATTAAATAGTTTAGAACAAATTAATGTATCAGAAGAAGAAAGCAATCTAGCTGATGTATTGTGGATAGATAAGAGTGAGCTAATTGATAAATTAACTAGTAATGCTCATAAATATGATGCTGAACGTGCTATAAATGGTGAAGGAGCTATGACTGAAGATGGCGTTCATATTAATTCTGAAATTTTAGATGGTATGAATAAACAGGAATCTATTGATAAAATGATTGCATGGCTTGAAGAAAGAAAAGTTGGTACAAGAAAAGTTAATTATAAATTTAGAGAGTGGATTTTTGCTCGTCAGAGATATTGGGGAGAACCAGTTCCAATAGTTCACTTAGAAGATGGTACTGATATGGTACTTGATGATTCTGAATTACCACTTGTATTACCAGAACTAGAAGATTACAAAGGACATAATGGAAAAGCTCCACTTGAAAATGCTGAAGATTGGAAACATTATGTTACTAAAGATGGTAAAAAAGGTATTAGAGAAACTTCAACAATGCCTGGTAGTGCTGGATCTAGTTGGTATTTCTTAAGATATATTGATCCAGAAAATGATAAAGAATTCTGCGATAAACGTTTAGCAGAGCATTGGTTACCAGTTGATTTATATATGGGTGGTCCAGAGCATGCTGTTGGTCATTTAATGTATTCTAGAATTTGGAATAATTACTTATATGATAAAGGATTATCTCCTGTTAAGGAACCGTTTAAAAAGCTAGTACATCAAGGTATGATATTAGGTGAAAATGGTATTAAGATGGGTAAGAGATATCCAGAATATGCAATTGATCCTAAAGATATAGCAAGAGATTATGGAGCGGATACATTGAGACTTTATGAAATGTTTATGGGACCTATTGAAGCTTCTAAGCCATGGAGTGCTAGTGGTGTAGATGGAGCTCGTAAGTTTGTTGAGAGAGTATGGAGATTCTTTACTAATATGGATAATATTACTGAAAGTAATGATGGTTCTTTAGATAAAGCTTATAATACTATGGTTAAAAAAGTAACTGATGACTTTGAAGCTTTAGGATTTAATACAGCAATAAGTCAGTTTATGATATTTGTTAATGAATGTTATAAAGTAGGTAAATGTCCTAAAGAATATGCAGAAGGATTTATTAAAATGATAAGTTGTATAACTCCTCATATGGGTGAAGAAATTTGGTCAATTTATGGACATGATAATACTATTGCTTATGAAGCATGGCCTACATATGATGAATCTAAGATGGTAGATACAGAAGTAAATATTGCTGTTTCAGTTAATGGTAAACTAAGAAATACTATTAAAGTAGCTATGGATGAAGATCAAGATAAAGTAAAAGAAATGGCTGTTTCTGATGAAAAAGTAGCGAAACATTTAGAAGGTAAAGAAATTGTAAAAGTGATAGTTGTACCTAATAAAATTGTTAATATAGTAGTTAAATAAAAAAGAGACGAGAAATCGTTTCTTTTTTTGACTAAAAGTTGACAAAATTAGTTAATAAATATATATTAAAGCTGTAACTTTTAGAAGGAGTGTGCATTTTTATAAAAAAGAATGGCAAAAGAGTAGCTGCTTTAGCTTTAGTTCCATTTTTAGCAATAAATATTTATGTTGGAAGTAGAATTATTAAAGGAAGTAATGTTACTAAAGTTGATAATGATAAAAAAAGTTCAACTGTAGAAATGATTGATAAACAAGATTTTCGAAGTTTACCATTATCAGGTGAAGGAAAAAGTGTTGAACAAGAGGTAGTTAAAACTACAGAAGAAAAAAATGTATTTGAAAAGTTACAACAAATATATTTGAATTCTAATAGAGATATTAATGAAATATTAGAAAATGAAGAGAGAACTAGTGAAATTTATGCTAGTGCTTTGTATAGTAAGTTGAAAAATGCTGGATTAAGTGATGATATAATAAAAAAAGAATTAGATAATATATTATCATATAGTTTAACTTTTACTGATATGGATGAAGCTACTTGGTTAAGTTTATTTGGCAATCTAGTAAGTACTATAAGCGAGTATGAGAATGTAATGGATTATTATTATCCTTTAGCTTCATTTGTTCATAAGAATGAATGTAGTTTAGCACATGTAGGTCATGAATTTGATGAGAGTAGATTAACGTGTGCAACATTAGAAGAAATGAATGAAAAGGCGTTTAGTAATCTTCCTTGTAATGATTATCTAATAGATATGATTATGGTTAGTGGAGATGAGAAGGTAATAAATCAGTATAATAAAATTATTAATGCTGGAGTTAGTTTTAATGACGCTTTAGTAGAATTAAATAGTATTTATGAATTATCTCAAGTTCCTATGTGTATTGATGAAGATGTATGGAATGAACTATTTAAAAATTTACTTACTACTGTAGGTGAATATGATAATGTGTTTGAAGTGTATGGTGACTTAGCTTGTTATATTCATGAGTTAAGTTGTGATTTTGAACACTATATTGATGAATATGGTATTAATGTTTGTGAAGGTTTAAAACTAGCATATACTTATGAAAATTAGAAGAAATTCTAATTTTTTTATTACTATTATGGTATTTTAAAACAATCTGTAATATAATAACTTTTAAAGTTTAGGGTGATTATAATGAAAAATTTAAATATAAATATTGCTTCTTTTATTAAAAGACGTGGAACAGCTTTATTAATTGTTGGTACTTTGGCAGTAAGTAGTTTGACTGGTTGTGGCAAGAAAGCAGATTGTGAGATACCAAATAGACATGCTCATATGTATGTTAATGATGATGGATATGTCAGATATATAGAAAGTGAAAAAATAGAATTTGACGATTATAATAGAAGCTATAATTATATTGATTTAACGGAAGAAGAAAGTCAATTTTATAATATTTTGATTTCGAAAGATATGTTTAGAATAGATGATAATATTGATTTGATTTTAGCACAGCAAGAACAAAATAGAAGTTTTATGATTTATGAATATTCTTATAATACAAATTCAAGAGTTGGAAGTTCGACAAGTTATTATTGGACAAATGATCCTGAACATGAAGACTTAACTGGAAAAGAAAAAGAAGTGCATTATATTTATCAAGCTTATAATGTGAAAAAAGATGAGGATGGTAAGTTTATAGTATATCCTTCACCAATTGTAGAAGATATTATGGAGGTTATGGAAGAATATCCTTATATAAGAGAAAATTATTATGTTGCAGTAGATGAATATAATGTTGCTGTTAAATTTAGTGATGATTTATCTAAAAAAGCACAAGATGATAAAATATACAAGAAAACTGTTGAATAATACAAAGGGATATAACTTTGTATTTTTTATATAATATAAATTAGCACTCTGTGTTGACAAGTGCTAATTTGCGAGTATAATGATAAGTGATATGGAGGGATAATTATGAATTATGGATATAATATGCCACAACAAGAAGAGGAAGATGTATTAAAAAAATATGGTCGTGATATTACAGAAAGTGCTAAGCAAAATAAAGTAGATCCTGTAATAGGACGTGATGATGAAATAAGAAGCATTACTAGAATACTTTCAAGAAAGACTAAGAATAATCCTGTATTAATTGGTGAACCAGGTGTTGGTAAAACAGCAATAGTTGAGGGATTGGCATTACGTATTATCAGTGGTGATGTTCCTGAAAGTTTAAAGAATAAAACGATTTGGGAACTTGATTTGGCTGCCTTAGTAGCTGGTGCTAAGTATCGTGGTGAATTTGAGGAAAGATTAAAAGCTGTTTTAAAGGAAATTAAAGAGTCAGATGGTAAAATAATCTTATTTATTGATGAAATTCATATGATAGTTGGTAGTGGTGAAGAAGGAACAATGAATGTTGGTAATATGCTTAAACCAATGCTTGCTCGTGGAGAGATAAAATGTATTGGTGCTACTACACTAAATGAATATCGTAAATATATAGAGAAAGATGGGGCTTTAGAGAGAAGATTTCAAAAAATTATTGTTAAAGCACCAAGTGTAGAAGATACAATAGCAATATTACGTGGTTTAAAAGAAAGATTTGAAGTTCACCATGGAGTTAATATTAAAGATAGAGCAATTATTGCAGCAGCAACTTTATCAGATAGATATATTACTGATAGATTCTTACCAGATAAAGCAATAGATTTAATTGATGAAGCTTGTGCTACTATTAAAGTTGAAATGGATAGTGTTCCAGTTAGTCTAGATAAGTTAACAAGAAAGATTATGTTACTTGAAATAGAAAGACAATCTTTAAAGAAAGAAAAAGATGAACAAAGTAAAAAGAGATTACAAGAATTAGATGATGAATTATATAATCTTAAATTAAAAGAATCTAAGTTAAAAGATGACTTTAATAAAGAGAAAGAAGTTAATCAAGCTATTTTAGATAAGAAGAAAGCTTTAGAGACAAGTAAGTATAAGTTAAAAGAAGCAGAAAGTAATTATGATTTAGATACTGCGGCAAGATTACGCCATGGGGATATTCCAAGATTAGAACAAGAATTAGAGGATTTGCGCAAGAATAATAAAAATGTTTTAATTAGTGATACTGTTAATGAAGAAGATATTGCAACAGTTGTATCTAAGTGGACTAATGTCCCTTTGTCTAAGTTAGTTGAAGGTGAAAAAGAAAAATTACTTAAACTAGAAGAAACTATGAAACAAAGAGTTATTGGTCAAGATGATGTTTTAAAGAAAGTAAGTAATGCTATTATACGTAGTAGAGCTGGTATAAAAGATCCAAATAGACCAATTGGTTCATTCTTGTTCTTAGGTCCTACTGGGGTAGGTAAGACAGAAGTTGCTAAGACTCTAGCTTATGAATTGTTTGATGATGAACGTCATATGATACGTATAGATATGAGTGAATATATGGAATCGTATAATGTATCAAGACTTATTGGTGCTGCACCAGGATATGTTGGTTATGAAGAAGGAGGACAATTAACAGAAGCAGTTAGAAGAAACCCTTATTCAATAGTTTTATTTGATGAGATTGAAAAGGCTCACCCAGATGTATTTAATATATTACTTCAAATTCTTGATGATGGTAGAATCACTGATAGTCAAGGTAGAACTGTAGATTTTAAGAATACTATTATAATTATGACTAGTAATTTAGGTAGTGAATTTATTTTAGAAAATCTTGATAATAAAGAAGAGATGATAAACAAAGAACTTAGAAGAACATTTAAACCAGAGTTTTTAAATAGAATAGATGAGACTTTGATGTTTAATAGTTTAGGTAAAGATGTTGTTTATAAGATATTAGATAAAATAATTTTAGAAATAAATAATAGATTAAAAAATAGAGGAATTACTATTAGTTTAAGTGATGAAGCTAAAGAGGCGATTATTAATAATTCTTACGATGAATCATTTGGAGCACGACCAATAAAAAGATATGTGTCTGATAATGTAGAGACATTAGTTGCAATTAGATTAATTGAAGGCAAACAAATTGATAATTCTGAAATTTTAGTTGATTTTAATAGTGATAAACAATTTTTTATAAGAGATATTTAGATGTCTCTTTTTTTCTGGTATATATTGGATATTTATTTTATTAATATTTGGATATCATAATTAATAAAGTGAAAAGTGTAAACCAATAACTAGAAATGTTTGTAATGTTTTTTGCTATTGTTTTACTATTTATAATAGAGGTGAAGTTATGAAAAATATAAAAAGTATGCTTTTTGTATTAATTTTATTTTTTGCAGTTATTTTATCGGTAAATGCTAAAGATGAAGTCTTCAAATATGGTTGGAGTAAAGAACAAAAAAGTGAATTATCTTATGAAGGTATTCCATATAATACGACTATAGCCTTTGATAAAGGATATGTTGATTCTGACGTTTATTTTTATGATTATCCAGCTACTAAGATTCAGTATTATAATTTTAAAGGTGAATCATTAGCATCAACTATATTAAAAAATAGTGTTGTTTATGCAATGGCTAGTATAGATAATAATATTTATGCAATTGTATATGATATGGAAGATGATTTATTTTCGTTATTTAAGTTTGATGATAAGCTTAATAAAGTAGATGAGATCGAATTACCAAATGATATTAAGAATAATATTCTTATGATGACTAAAAGTTTAAAAACTTTTGGAATTAATTATATTTCTACATATAATGATGAACTTGCTTTTGTTAATCCAGATGAAAGTAAAATATATATAGTTGATAAAGATTTTACAAAGACAACAACAAAAGACTTAACTGAAAATTTAATTAAGAAATATTATCCTTCTGTTTATTATGGTGAAATTTTATTTAATGATTTAATGGATGATTATACTCAATATATATCTATTGATTTTAAAGAAAGTAAATTAATTACTGGAGGAGTAAAAAGTGATTGTTTAATAAATATAAATTCATTGTTTGAAGATAACTCTAGAACAGCGCCATGTGATACTATTGGTACATTACTTTTGGCCAATAATAATGGTGGAAAAGTTTGGTCAAAAGATTTTGAAGAATATAATATTATTGTTAATGCAAGATTTGTCGATAATTATATTGTTGCTATAGGGTATTCTTTGGTTAAAACACCACTAGCAAGAGATGCATTGCCTGAATTTGAATCAGATATTTTAATATTTGATATGGAAGGTAACTTAGTGCAAAAGGTTGAAGGAGAAGATTCACGCTATTTATTAATAGAACCTTCAAAAGATGGTTTTACAATTAATAGAACAACTGGTACATGTAGAGATATTAATTTAAATCCAATTCTTCCAAAAATGTCGATGAATTATGATTGTGAAATGCTTTTAGAAGAATATTATCTTCCGAGAAAAATTACAACTAAAATAGAAGGAAAAGGTAAGATTGATATCGTTCTTGAAGCACGTTATGGTGATGAAATAACATTTGAAGCTCATCCAGATAATGGTTATGTATTAGATTCTATTAAAATAACTGATAAAGATGGAAATGTTATAGAATATAATTCTAATAAGTTTACAATGCCAGCTAGTGATGTTTTAGTTGAAGTAGTATTTTTACCTAGAAATCCTGAAACTAGGGATATAGCATTTTTTACTGTAAGTATCTTGCTAGTAGTTGGATTTATAACATTTATAGTAAATTATAAGAAATTAAAATTTTTAAAATAAAATATAAAAGACTGTTGACAAAATAGATTTGACAACAGTTTTTTGTATGTTAATTTTCATAAATCGTATTGAATTTAAAGTTTTAGTTGAGTATAATTTAATTATAATAGTGAGAAAGTAGGATGAAGTGAATGAAGAAATTTGAAAAAATATTTTTAGCGTTTATTTTATTTTTTGCTACTATAGCTTATGTAAATGCTAAAGATGAAGTGTTTAAGTATGATTGGGAAAGTGAAAGTATCGAGATTGGAAGTTCGAGATTAAGTCAAAATGTTGCTTATAAAAATGGTTATATTGTCTATAATGTTACAGGATATAATTACCCTATTACAGAAGTAACTTATTATAATCAAAAAGGGGAAGAATTAGTGCATAAGAAATTTAGAAATTCAATATTTTATTATATGTTTGTTGTAGATAATTATATTTATACTTTAAATTACGATTATGAAAATGATGTAGATAAGATAGTTAAATATGATGAAAAATTAAACAATATAAAAGAGATAGAATTAAGTGAAGGTGTTTCATCTTATAATTATTTAAAAATGAAAATGCTAGGTGTTGATATTTTTTCTGTAGATGATGAAATACATTTATTAGCTTCGGATGGTATATTACATTTTGATAAAGAATTGAATAATTTAGAATATGAGGAAGTTACATCTGACAATGATGAAATGTTACTAAAAAAATATTTTTCTGATATTTATGATATAGCTTCAATTGTAGATAGTAATTATTTTTCTTATGATGTTCAAGGAGATAAAAAGGTTGTTGGATCTGATAATAGGTGTTATCTTGCAAAATCTGCTTGTGATCCTAAAGGACTTCTTTATCTTTTAGACAAAGATGATAACATAGTTTTAGAGAAAGAATTTGAAGATTATATTATGATTATCGACACTAAATTAATAGATGATTATATTGTAGCGATTGGATTAAATGTTGGTGATTATGGTAGAATAGAAAGCGATGTTATCATTTTAGATATGAATGGCAAAATAGTTCAAGAAATATATAAAAGAAATAAAGGATATTTTAATATCGCAAAATCACAAAGTGGCTTTGTAGTTAATGAAAATGATATTAGCTGTATGACGATGCCTAATCAATTAAATAGAGAAAGTTTGACTCAAGAATTATGTGAAATCAAAGCAGTCGCTTATTATTTACCAAGAAATATAACTACAAAAATAAGTGGCGAAGGAAATATTAACGTTGTAGATGTTGCACATAGTGGAGAAGAAATAACATATGAAGTTAATCCTAAAATCGGGTACGTATTAGAAAGCATTAAGATAACTGATAAAGATGGAAATGTTATAGAATATAATTCTAATAAGTTTACAATGCCAGCTAGTGATGTTTTAATAGAAGTGGTATTTTTACCTAGAAATCCTGAAACTAAAGATATGGCAATTATAAGTGTTGTTTTAATTACGGCATTAGTGTTTGGAATTATGTTAATTAATTATAAAAAACTTAAGTTTTTAAGATAATAATAAATAAGAAAGGAACTGCAAAGTTGTTCCTTTTTTCTTTGTTTTATGGTATGATTAACAATGAAGAATAGTAATCAGTCTAGGAAGTGAAGTATATGCTTAAATATAAATTAAGAAGAGCCCCGAAAAGAAAAATAATAATTTGGTCTACTTTAGTTTTATTGTTTGTTGTGTCTATAGGTTCTATAGTGAAGTTTTATGCTGCAAGTACCACTTTTTCATCAAGTTATTTAAGTAATATTACTGATGATACTGTATTTGTTAATGATTTGATTGCTGATAGAAATTATTATGAAGGCCTTAATTTTACAGAAATAAATAATAGACATGTATTGCCAGGAGAAAACACAAATAAATATAATGATAATAATTTAATAGCTGTTCAAATTACGTATGATGGTCATGATATAAATAATAACGATTTAGTAGGACGTGTATCACATAGTGAAAGACAATATAAGTTTGTTTATTATAAATATTATTATGTGGAAAATGGAAAAATTAAAATTGAATTAATTGATAATCCATATTCTGCAAGACCTACAGGCTATGGATTTAATGGCTGGGTTTGCGATACTACTAGTACTGATGGTGTACCTTGTGAAGACTTAACTTTTAGTTATGATGATGATTATTATTTGAGGTATATTACTGTTGATGTTCCAGAAGTAACTGAGAATTTGGTAATTAATTTAAAAGCTAGTTGGACACAAGCAAATATTGCTGAAAACATTAATAGTGCCAGTACTATTAATAGTAAGCTATATGCCAAAGGAATGCGTAAGATAGAAAGTGCATTTAATAATGAAGATAATATGACTGGATATTACTATTTGACTAGTTATACTGGTGAAAATCCAGAACTTTATTATAATCAAAGTGGGATAAGTTGTGCTGTTACAACTTGTGGTAATACAGCTTATAAATTAATACAAAGTAATGATGCAGAAGATATTAGATTATGGAATTATACAAGTTCTAATAGTAATTATTATTATATGGTAACGAGGGATACTAATATTTTAGTATTAAGTAGTGTTACTTTAGCTACTTTTAGTAGTATTAATATTCCAGTTACAATAACAGGGGCATATGATGATAGAGCTTATAATCCTAGTAATGGTGGAACGATAAAAATTACAGCTAATAGTGGTAATAATGGTAGGTTAATTGCAAAATCTGATGTAGTTATTGAAAACATGAAAATTACAACGTATGAGGATAAGAGTGATTCTTCTTCAACAGTTCAATCTTTATATGCAAACTATTATAATGTAAAGATAGGAAGAAATGTTGTTGCAGCAGATGATAGAAAATATACATTAACCGCTGTTATAGGTGGTTCAAATACTGGTGACGCTACGAATAAAGTTGGAAAAGTCATAGTTGAAAGCGGTAAGTATTATAACTTAAATACTTATAATAGCAGTTATACTATCACTGATGGACATATGATAATGCAATATGGTAGTGATTATGATCGTGTTAGTGGAAATAATCAAAAATTAGTTGTTGATTATCGTGTGTCTGCTGCTTTTATCAGTGGAGATAGAGCTGTACAATTAAGTGATACAGTAGTTCCAGCTTCAGAAATTATAATTAAGAGTGGAACTTATGGTAATTATATTTTTGAAAATACAGGCGGATATACTGATAGATGGATTTCTTATCAAGAATATGGTGTATCAGCTGGAACACGTAATAATGGAACAACTGCTTTAAATACTTTGAAGGTTGAAGGCGGAAAAATTTTTAGTGTGTATGGTGGATTTGCTGGCAAAAATGGAAATGCAATAAAAATATCTGTAACGGGTGGTATTATTGATAATATTGTTGGTGGTTCAGCAGCATCTGATACTAAGGGAAATAGAATTATTTCTGTAACAGGTGGAAAAGTTAATAATGCAATAGCTGGTGGTAGTAATGGTTATATAGCGGATAATAAGGCTAGTGCTGATGAGAGTAATTTAGATGGAGATACATTGATTTATGTTGGAGGTAATGCACATATAGGCGGAATCCCTTCAATTATAGATAAAAGTCCTGAAGAATCTAATGGTAATATTTCTGGTATGTTATTTGCCGTTAAACCGGGAAGTATCTTTGGTGCAAGTTTAAGTAACGCTAGACTTGCTGATAATAAGATGACTGTTAATAATTCTAATATAATTATAAATGGTGGAACAGTTGAAGGCGATGTTTATGGTGGTGGAAACTATGGTTCTACTGGTACTAAAACAGATGGAGCAATTTCTACTAATATAGATATACATGATGGTAATATAGAAGGAAATATTTATGGTGGATCTAATAAAAATGGATTCGCAAAAGAACCATTTAAGGATTCTAGTTCAATAAATATTAATATGTATGGTGGAACTGTTAATTCAATATTTGGTGGTTCTAATGATATTGGAAATATTTATGGAACAGTAAATATTAATTTAGTAGGTGGAATAGTTAAGAGTAATGTTTTTGGTGGCGGATATGGTGAAAATACTCAAGTTATTGGAAATGTAAATGTGCAAACTAATACATCAAATAATTCAAATTTAAATGTTAATAATATCTATGGTGGAAGTTCTAATGGACAGGTTAACGTTAAAGATGGTAATTATGATACTAATGTTACTATAAATGGTGGAACTATTATTGGATCAGTTTATGGTGCTGGTGAGGGTTCTGTTGTTAGTCCTAAAACATATGGAAATATAAGAGTTGAAATAAAAAATGGAATAGTAAATGAAGTTTTTGGTGGAAATAATATTTCTGGTTCTGTTCCTGAGCTAAATAAAAACATGGATGTTTTAATTAGTGGCGGAACTATAAATAACGTTTATGGTGGAAGTAATGGTGTAAATGCCTCTGCTATTAAAACTAATATAAAAATGACTGGTGGAATAGTAAATGAAGCTTTATATGGCGGTGGAAATGAAGCGTTAACTAATGGAAATTCTAATATAGAAATTAGTGGAGGCCGTTTTAAAGAAGGAGCATCTATATATGGTGGAGGCTATTCAGCTATTGTTAATAATTCCGTAATTAATTTACTTGATGGTGCTAGTGTTTATAATGTTTACGGTGGATCTAATCATAGTGGTAAATTACGAACTACTACTATAAATGCAAATGGTGGAGAAATTGTATGTAATTTGTATGGTGGTGGAAATGAAGCCGATGTTGATAGAACCTATGTAAATTTAAATGGAACAAAATTCACTTATTCTTTAAAAGATGGAGAAACAATTTATTCTTCTGCTTGTGGTAAAGCATTTGGTGGTGGAAATAATGCTGATGTTAATTTGGATTCTAATGTTGTTTTAGATGGAAGCTCTGCAATAAGTATTTATGGGGGTTCTAATCATTCTGGCGATAACTTGAAATCAATACTTAATATTAAATCTGGAACAGCTCAAGCTATTTTTGGTGGAAATAACTTGGGTGGTTCAATGACTGAATCGTTTATTAATATAAAAGAAGAAACTGGTAAGAGTTTAATATTGGAGAATGTTTTTGGTGGAAATAATGCTGGAGGCGTTACTGTTAAAACAAATATTGATATTTTAAGTGGTCAAATTAATGGTGATGTTTTCGGTGGTGGAAATCAAGCAAGTGTTAATAATAGTACAAAAGTTAATATGTATGGTGGTTCTGTTAGAAGCCTTTATGGAGGTGGAAATTTATCGTATGTTGGTCAGGCTAGAATTGATTTTGAAGGTAAATTCTTAGAGGGAGTAAAACCTGGTAGTACAGAAGTTAATGTTGTTTCAGGTACAATAAATAAAAATGTATATGGATCTGGTAATGCATCATTTGTATATGGAAATACTAATGTAAATATTGCTAATTCTGCTTTAAATAATGAAAATATAAATAACGATTATGTTGTAAGTAATGATTTAATAATTAAAGGAAGTATTTTTGGTGGAAGTGAAACAAACTCATCTGAAGATAAGCAATATGATTATAAATATAATGGCGTTGAAGGTAATTCAACAATTAATATAGATGGTTTAACTTATAGAAATGATAGTAGTTCATCTTTAAATATAGAAGGTTCTGTATATGGTTCAGGAAATAACTCAGCTGTATCAGGAGATACTAATTTATATTTATCTAATTTTGGAGTTAAAGGAAGTCCAGTGACATTTACATCTCTTCAAAGATTTAAATATGCTTATGTTACTGATTCATTTATTGAATTAAATGGAGATAGAGATAGAACTAATGAACAGATTACGAAGTATTCTTTAATTCAAATTGATAATTTATATATTTTAGGAAGCAAAGAAACTGGTAAATTAAATGGAACTGAAATGTATTTAAGAAGTGGATCTACTTTCTTAAGAAATTTGTATAGTGGTACAATGGATGGAATTAATAAACCTAGTAATTATTTAGCTCAGAAAGCTTCTAAAGATGAAAATGGCGAGTTTGTATTAGAAAATTCTAATAATAAGATTTATATGTATACAAATAGATTATTATCTGTGTCTAATGCAGCCGAACCTGATGAAAGTAATAACGCTAACTCTGCTGGATCTATTAGAGGAATGACATTCCTAGGAATGTATACTCATCCAACTAATGGACCTTTTATTACAGGAATCTATAGTGAAAATATTGAAAATAATCAACCTATAACGGAAGAAGTTTATAATGAAATAAGTTTATCTGCTTATACATATGTATATGGTAAAAAAGATGCAGAACCAGAAGTTCAAGTAACAAATAATGGTTTTTATACTAATTTTACTAGATATGATAGCAATATTTCTGGATATAGGGCTTATTTAGATTATGTTGATGTTACACCAAAGAATGGTTATACTTTCTATAAATGGGAGATTGGAGATAAACCTTCAGTAATGGAAGTTGATTTGATTGCTGATAGATATTCTGTTTATGGTGCAAAGAATGCAACAATTAATTTGGATGAATTAAAAGAAACTTTGGAAAATGAGCAAAAGCAAAGTTGGCGTGATGCAAGAGTAAACATTTTGGATATTGATACATCTGAATTTGGAGCTTATAAACCAGAAGTTAAGAAAGAGTATAATACATATTTAATTGATAAAAGTAAAATAAATTCTTATAACTTTAATGTAGGAGATGATGGCATAGTTGACGCAAATCAATATTTTGCTTTATCAATGGGAACTTCATCATCTGGTTGGTTAGATAATTATAAGACTAATTTCTATAATAAAGGTGAGAGTTTAGAAGGAACTGATAATTTCTGTTCAGTTGGCTCTGGTGGTGATTGTGTTGGAGATAGTTATTATTTCTATGATTCATCAGCTAATACAAGAGATTTATCTTTCTGGTTATATTATTCTAAAAATCTAGATTTTAGTGTAGCAGAGAAAAAAGGTGATGATAAATTATCTGTATCTCTTGGTTCTGTTACAATTAATACAGAATTCTTTAATCCTCATGCTGATCCAACTGATGCGACAAGAACAAGAAAAGTTAATATAGTAGTTCGTATATATATGGTAGAAGGAGATAGTGATTCATATGGATATGCTATAGCTCCTGGTAAAAAATATGAAGTTTTCCAAGATAGTTCAACTTCAATACCTACTAATGGTTCATTTAGTATATATCAATCTTTATATTTAGATTTAGATTCTAAGAAGTTGAAAAATGATAATGAATATTGGAGTGTTGATGAGGTCTATGGAATTGATTCATATAGAGTTTTAAATTCTAGTTATATGTTCCCTGTTGGAACAAGAATAACAATGTTAGATTTAGTAACTAAGCAACAATATTATTATACAGTAGATGAAGAGGATGTAAAAAATCAATATTCTGGAAATTCAACTTATAGATTAAATAAATTTATTAAAATGGGTAGTGAAAATAAAAATGATACATTTGATGAAGATATGTGTGGAGAAGATAGTAGCGTATATAGGCATTCAGTAAATGGTAAAAACCTTGCTGTTGAAGAATTTATTTTTACAGTAGATTTTTCTGGAGTTGACCCTTCACTTTATACGACTGAAGTATTAAGCCCTGTATTATATATGACGATTAATAAAACTAAGAATGGAGTAGATAATGTTATAATTTCTCCAACAGGAGATCCGACAAGAGATAAATTCTATAAGTTATATCCTGATGTTAATTCTGACTTTAAAACTGAAGGATGGTATGTTGGTTCTAATGGTTCATTAAGTAAAGATACATCAATTTATGTTGATGGAACAGCTAATTTACGTTTAACAACTTCATTGTTACACAGAGATATAAATGGCAATTTATTGCCAGATGTAACTAATACAACGTTTGATGATTATAAATTAGGGGCTAAAATGACTATTTTAAAGGTATCTAAAGATAGTGATGGTAATGAAATTCGTGAACAATTAAGCGATAATCTTTTAGGTATAGTTGTATCAATTAATGGAAATTATTATTATCCACAAACAGATGGCTCAATAAGAATTAAGTTAGCTGGTAAATTCACTGATTTGGTTTCAACAATTAAATTGGATTTTTCAAATTCAGAGTTAAGTGCTGGTGATTATATTGTAGTTATTGAAACATTTGGTTCTTATGATGGTAGATATTATGGAAATACTGATATAAATACTAATATTGAAGAATTCCCATTACGATTAATGAATAATCAATATGGAATAGAAGTCAATGTTGATTCTACTCAAACTATTCATGATGTAAATACTGGTTTAGATAAAAATGGTAATCAAGAGATCTCTTATAATATTAAGACAAAGAATGGATTAGCAAATCCTAATATAAAGATTTCTTTACAAAGAAGAGACTATAATGATTATTATGATATGTCATATACAGATATTGATTTGAGTGATATTGCTACTGAAGTTAGATTTAACAATAAAGAAGAAAATGCTCTAAATAGTTGTTTCAATAGAGTGAATGGTGATGTATGTTCATATTATGATTTAGGAAGTATAAGTACAGAAATGGAAACTTCAAATTATACTTTAATTCTAAAATTGAAGAATGGACCTACCGAAGAAGAAAAATTGAATCCTGCATCTTCGTCATGGAAATCTGGAACATATAAAGTAGTATTTACGATATTTGATGGAGATACACAGGTTGGAAGTGTTTATGAATATTTAATTATTAGAAGTTTGGGTGTTAATGAAGAAATTGAAAGGAGTGCAAATTAAATATTATGGAAGTGAAAGTTGAAGATCTTAGCTTTGACGAATTGGTTGATTTGTTTAAAGCGATGCAAGAATTTGTCGAATTTTTAGAAACAGAAGAAAATACTGAAGTAGAGAAGAGGAAAAAATAATGGGATTAAAAAGATTAGAAGACTTTAATCATGATGTTGAAGTTGCTAAAGAAGTTCTTTCAAGCATGCCTATTAATAATATTAAGAATTTAACTTTATATAAAAATAAAGTAAAAGAGTATAAAGATGAGTATAGTGCTTATAGAGATGAATTATATCGCGAGATGAAAAATCGCTCTAGTCAGTATTTATCTTTTATACCTTCTGAAAGAGTGGAAATGATTAAGAATGAATTATTGGGTTATAAAGAATTAGGGCTTTTTAACCCAATAAATACTCCTTTTGAAAAAATGGGATTTGATACATTACTATATAGTTTGACACATTATTATAAAAATGATTTAGCTTCTGTAAATGAAGATATTAAAGAAGCTTTAAGTAAATTTGAGTTAGTAGGTATTACTTTAACAGAAAATGATTTTATTTATAGTAACTATGCTAGAAAGTACATAAAAGAATTATTAGTAAATGATAATTTGGATAGAATGAAAGATGTTTTTGAGGAGTTACATTGGAAATGTCCAGATGTTATTTCTCATATTGAAACTAGTTTAAGAATTTTATTTAATAAAAATATAAAAGCATTTGAAAAATATATCGAAGATAGAAAAAGAGAAATAGTAGTAGATAATTTAACTTATGAAGATTATTTGCTAAAGAGAACTAATTTATCTAAAGAATTATATGATTTAGAAAATTATGAAAAAGATGTATTAATTGCTAAATTTATGGATGGTAAATTATTATTTAATGATTATAATGCAAGAAATATTAGTAAATGTTATTCTAGATTCTTAGGAGATAATTGTGATGTAAATAAAGGCAAAGAAAAAGCTGCTGATTTTAAAAATCTATTATTTAACTTAAGTGAATATGAATATTATTTAAAATATTCTTATATTCTAGATGATATGAAAGCTAAATTTGCTGATAGAGGAAATCATCAAGGAGAAACAGCTAAAATAACTAAAGAAATAAATTCATTGATTGATGAATTAAGCAAATTAACAGAAGAGATAAATCAAGGTGGAAGTAAAGGTTTCTTCTTCTTTAAAAAGAAAGTTGATATTGAAAAACATTATCTTTCTATTAATGAGAAAGTTAAAGAATTAGATATAAAATATGAAGAATATGATAATGCATTGTTAATGGAGAAACTTAATGAACATATTACTGAAACTTCTTCAATATATGATGTATTTAGATTTGTATTTTCATTTAAAGGATATTTAAGAAATTGTATTAAAAATCATGAAGAAAATGTTGACATAAATAAGGTAAAAGATATTGTTAAAGATTTTGAAGCATTTTTATCTGATCCTAATTTGAATATTTTAAAAAATATTGTCTTTAGTATTGATAATGATATTGCTGTTATTATAATGGATCATTATAAATTACTTGAAATAAATTTAAAAATTGATGATCTTACTCGTACAGGAATTGAAGAATTAAAGAAAAGTTTAGAAGTAATAATTAATGACTATTATTTGGAAAGTACAGGATTATCTGTAAACTTTATGTTAGTTTTATTCGAATGTAAAAAGTTAATTGAAATGTATAAATAAGACCAATGATATGGTCTTATTTTTCGTTGATGTTATTGCATAATTATGATAAAATTAGTATGGTGATAGTATATGAAAAATACACTTAAAGCTATAATAAAAATATTGCTTATCGTTTTTGCTGTTCTATATGCTGGAGTAGCTATTTTTGTTACAGTTTGTTTGCTTAACTTAAATAAACAAAGAATAACAGAATTAGGAGATACATCAATTGTTATTGTTAATGATGAATTTTCTTCTGAATATGAGAAAGGAGATTTACTTTTTATAAAGAAAGATAAAACTGAAGCTGCAAAAATTGTAGCTGGCGATTATATTTTCTTTTATAATCCTGGAGAAAACAATGTAATTAATTATGCTGAAGTTAATAATGTTATAGAAAGTAATGGGAATTATACTTTTGTTTTAAATAATAATTATAACGTTTATTACGATTATTATGTAGGAAGAAATCCTTATACATTAAAGGCTGCTGGAACTGTTTTGGAAGTATTAGAGTCACAATTTGGCTTTTTAGCGTTAATTATTTTACCTACTTTGGTTGCAATTATATTTGAAATATATGCAATTATTATTGAAGTAATCGAATTAAAGAGAGAGGCTTAAATATGAATAAGAAGGTTAATACAATAGTAATATTATCTTTCTTATTTATTCTTATTCTTGGAGGTTCTTATGCTTATAGTAAATATAAGTCAGAGGTTAGTGGTAATGCATCCGCTTCAGTTGCTAAATGGAATATATCAGTAAATGGATGTAATATTGTAGATAAGGATAAAGAAATTGGAAATTGTTTTGATACTACAATAGATGAAGAAAGTGGAGTTGTTACTATAAATAAAAATTTTAATATATCAAATATAAAATATAATAGTAATGATAATCCAAATATAGTTGATAATAAAATAGGGCCTGGTTCAAGTGGATACTTTGATATAAATATAAGGCCAAATGATACAGGAGTTTCTATAAAATATAAATTAAAAATTAATTTGGATGTAATAAATGATTCATTAAAACTATATAGAAGTAATCCTAATACTGAAGAAAAGATTCCTTTGGAAGAAGAAGGATTTGAGGAGGTTATTAAATATTCAGAAAATAATAAAAATTATAGTGAAGTAATTAGAATATATGTTGATTGGGAGAATGATCCTGATGGAAAAAACGATAAAGTTGATACAGAAATAGGGACTAGTGATTCTACACCAGTTTTAGATATTCCAGTATTAATAGAATTTGAACAATTTAAAGGATAAAAAATGAAGATAGTAGGAAAGATAGCAAATTTATTTTTTGATATATTGATATTTATAATATTTGTTTTTTTACTATTAGCTATTTATAACTTTATAATGTTAAATGTTTTTAAACATAGTTATACTAATTATTTTGGATATACTTATTTTGAAATATTGACTGGTAGTATGAGAGATGAAATTGATGTTGATGATTATGTATTTGTAAAAATAACCAAAGACGTCAAAGAACATGATATTATCTCATACACTAGTGGAGATACAGTTATTACACATAGAATAACAAGTATAAATGATGAAGAAATTATAACAAAAGGAGATTTTAATAATACTTATGATGACCCTATAACTAAAGATAATGTTATAGGAAAAGTAATCTTTATTGGACATAAATATGGTAAATTTATGAAATTCATAACTGAACCAATTGTATTTGGACCAATATTGATAACGATAATATTATTCAATTTGGCTTTTAATGAAAGGAAAAAGGAAGGAGCATAAAAATGAGAAAATTTAAAAATAGAAAAAAACTTAATGCTATTTCAATATTTCTAATAGTAGATTTATTAGTTATTTTTGCTATTTTTAAAATTTCAAATGCTTCTTACTATTCAGAAGCTATTGGTAGTGCGACAATGCGTGTTGCACTTTATGCGTTTAGATATGATGGAATGCATATAGTTGATAATATTGACTCTAATATAAATAATACAGAGTCAGCTAGTATTGAATTAGGAAGGTTACTTCCTGGCGATGTTAAATATTATAAATTTAGAGTTTATAATACTGATATAAATGGAGCCGTAGCAGATACAGATATATCTTATGAATTAAAGATAAGTACAACAACAAATATAGATTTAGATTACGAATTATATTTAAATCAAAGTCCTTTTAGTAGTAAAGCTAGCAATATAATTCAATTCGAAAATGAAGAAGATGTTATTGAGACGGATGAGTATGGAACGTATTTTAGAACTTTCGCTATTTCAGAAAAGTGTTTTAAATATGGTAGTGAAAAATATGATGAATATACTTTGAAAGTTACATTTCCGAGTGAATATAACAATATTTCATATCAAGATTTGGTAGATTCAATAAAAATTCAATTAACTTCTAAACAAGTTTTACCTGGTGACGTAGTTAATTACAACAATGTATGTAGGTGATTATATGATAAGGAGAAAAGAGAAAAGTAAATTTAATTTAGATTTTTTTAAAAATCATAAAAAGATTATGATTTCTTTAGTAGCAGTAATTACTTTTTTAAGTTTTTTCCTTGCTATTAATTATGGTCGTTATGTAAAAGATATTATTGAAGTTTACTATTTAAGAACCCAAAATTTTTATTTTAATAGTAATAAATTAACTATACACGGAAAAGAATATGAGATATATCCATGGTCAGCAGTTGAACCTTATTCTATAGATATTCAGATGACAAGTTTTTTAAATAGTTTAAAAGGAACATCTTCTGATGTTTTATACGAAGTTACTTGTGATGCTGATGAAAGAGTAGATTGTATAATAGATAATATAAATAATACAGATAGAGTTATTTCAGTGGATACTAAAACAGATAACTTTCCAGTAAAGATTCAAAAAAAGAATACTTTAGAATTAAAAGATGGAGATCGAATACCAGTAACTATTACAGCAAAATCAAAGAAACCTTATGTTGAAACTTTAAGTGCAACATTTATATTTGTTATTGGTGATTATGGAATTAATAATAATATAGAAAATGTTCCTGGTAATATTTATTTTGATAGTGTTATTACTAATACATTAGCTGATGAAAAAGCAATTGTAACTTTAAAGATAAGAGATATTACAAAAGCTTCTTTTGATATGAGTAGTAGTGTATTTAATATAGTAGAAGAAAAAGATATAAAAAAAGATGGTGACTATATTAATGAAATCGCTTTTGAAGTAGAACCTAAATCTAGTATGATGGTAAGATTTTATAAAAAGAATAACTTCGATAATAATAATCTTGATGATGTTCTTTTATATAGTGTAGAAAAGGTAAAGGTGGTTGAATAAAATGCCTAATATAATGGATGAATATATTTTATTTATGGAAAAATGTTTTCATAAATATTTAAAATTAATTTATGGTGATTTATATGATAAGAAATTATCTAGTCGTTATATAGAAGCTTATTTAAATATTAGATATAGTAATTATTTAGATGAAGAGTCAAAGGCAGTTTCTTTAAGTAGAAAAATAAGTAAAGCATTAGATGATACAATGGTAAGTTTATTAAAAGAATTTACTAAAGAAAAAGAAAAAAATATTACAACTTTAAAAAGATTTTCTAGTTATTTTTATAATTTAGATCAATTGTATTTATTAGAATCACAAAAGAAAGCAATAGAGAAGATTAATGAAGATAGAAAAAAATATTTAAATATAGATGATGAAAATTTTATAAATGACTTCAGTGCATTATTGAGAGAAGATATAAAAAGCAAAAAAGATTATCTTGAAGGCTTTGGTAGTAATACATTTTATTTAGAATATAAAAAAATAGATAAAAATGAAATTTATGCTAGTTTGAGTAATAAGATAAACTTTCCTGAAATTTATAGTGAAGTAGCAATAAATAAAGTTGCACAAAAAGATGTTGTTGGTGAGGATTTAACAGCTATTAAATTTTTACATATATGTAATAATATAGCTTATGATTTGATAGGTTGTAATTTTGATAAAACTTATTATTCTTATTTACCTGATAGTTTTTTTGATAAAAAAACAAAACTTAGTAGAATAATGAAAATAGTAGATAATCCTTTTGTACAAGATAGATTTAGAATAATAATAACTTATAAATGTTTTAATAGATATAAATCTTATGTTACAGAGTATATGAGACAAGGCTTTATGTTTGGAATTTATTTAGATGATACTTTTGATTATAGTAGTAATAATATAGAACTTTTAGAGTTGTTTGAAAAGATTTTTATAGTTACTAGTAAATATTATTACAAAGATATGAAAAATAGTGCTAAAATAAAGGATAGAATAATAAGTGTAGACGGGGTGAAGTAATGAATACATATGTTAGATTTTTATATGAATTTTTAGATCAGTTACTTGGTGGTGTTGTTAAAGCAATAAAAGATTTGTTTTTAGGAATATTACAAATGTTTGATGTAAGAGCTTATGCTTCTTTGATAAAATCATATAGTGCTGATTTTTCTGGTGGAGAATGGTTCATGGTAGTTATAGCAATTATAGTTACTATGATATTATTGGCTCTAGTTGTATTATGTATATATTTTTTAGTAAGAAAATATTTGAAATTTAGAAAGACTTTAGTTGAACAGGAATCTTTGTTAGAAGAATTAGCAGATTTACATAAACAAGTTAGAACATTGATGAAGGAGAAAGATGAATTATATGCAATGAAGGTTTCTCAACTTGGACTTAGTCCAGATGAAGATCCAACTACTGAGGGGGATGAAGTACCTGAAAATGCGGATGTTAATGATGGACATTCTGGAGATGCTAGATTTCCTAAATTACTTGAAATTGATGAAAGATTTAAAGATTATAAAATCGTTAATTACAATAATTCATTTACATTATCAGAGTTTTGTGACAACTTTAGAAATTTCTGTGCTTCAGAATTAAAATTATATTATCAAATTGAATTAATTAGATTATTTGTTGCAGCATTAGCAAGTACAAAACTTGTAATTTTACAAGGTATTTCTGGTACAGGTAAAACATCTCTTGCTTATGCTTGGGGAAAATTTATGAAACATGATTCATGTGTTGCATCAGTTCAACCTTCATGGAGAGATAGAACAGAATTATTTGGATATTTTAATGAATTTACAAAAAAATTTAATGAAACAGATTTGTTGGCAGAAATATATATGGCTAGTTATACTGATGATATTTATACAGTAATATTGGATGAAATGAATATTTCACGTGTTGAATATTACTTTGCAGAAATGTTATCTATTCTAGAAATGCCTAGTCAAGATGAATGGATTGTAGAATTAACTCCTAGTGCTTGGAGTAGTGACCCTAAGAAATTAAAGGGTGGTAAATTACAAATTGCTCCTAATGTATGGTATATTGGTACAATTAATAACGATGACTCTACATTTATGGTTACAGATAAGGTTTATGACCGTGCTATGCCAATAGATATTAATGATAAAGGAACACCATTTGAGCCAATACCAACACAAGCTATGGATGTAAATTATTCATATTTGGAAAAACTTTATCAATCAGCAATGAATGATAATCAAATTAGTGATGAAACACTTGATAAGATTGAAAAAATGGATGATTATGTAATTCAACATTTTAGAATTGCTTTTGGTAATCGTATTGTTGCTCATATGAAAAAGTTTGTTCCAGTATTTGTTGAATGTGGTGGTAATGAATTAGATGGTGTAGATTACTTCATTGCTAAAAAGATATTACGTAAATTTGAACAATTGAATATCTCTTATATTAGAGATGAAATTGATGGATTTATTAAGTTTCTTGATACTACTTTTGGTAAAGGTAGAATGAAGGAATGTACTGAATATTTATTAAGACTTAAGAAATTAACTTAGTAATAGGCAAAAAGAAAAGAGGTTGGATTTATGAGTGAATTAAATGTTTCATCTTTATATGATAGAGCAGACAAAAAAAGAATTAATTCATTTGCTAAAAAGAGAAAATCTGATATGGTAGTTGACTTACATTATGATAAAGTAGAAGCTAATTTTGAATGGTTAGACTTAATGGAAGATACAATGAGATATTTAGATAATATTTTACGAAATCCTAACCGCTTTATTATTAATGAAGATGAGATAGTTAAAGTAGAATTAGCTAAACGTGTTACTGTAGATAGTATAAAACATTTAGCTAAGCACACTAATCTTATACAAGATATAAATGAAAAAGAAGAAATAACTCCTTCTAAAATATTAAATATTAATAAAGAAGAAACTTTTGAAACATATGAAAATAGATTTATTTATACTTTAATAATTAACATGGAGAATTTTATTGATATAAAGAAGAAACAATTATTATCTGGTTCTTATATTAAAGATGATAAAGCAATACAATATAAAGCAGCTTCTGTTGTGGGATTTGAGCATGTTTCAATTGATTTAAGTATAAAGACTAGTTTACATACTAAAAAAGATGATGGTATGAAAAATGGTGAAAGTCTAGCAACAAGAATTGATAAAGTTGAACAACAAATTCTTGATTTGAAAAATAGTGAGGTATATAAAGCTTTAAAGAGAGCTCATGCTGCTATTGTTAGACCGCCAATAAAGAAGACTAATGTTATTTTGAAAAATGTTAATTTTCAATATGCTTTGGTATTATGGAATTATTTACAAGATCATTTTGGCGATGATGTAAAAAGAGATAAAAAAGATAAAAAGTATGATGAATCAGGAGAATTGAGAACATTCTTTGATGATACTTTCTTACTTAATTATCTAGCTTTATGTACATTAAATAAAGAAGAATATTCAACTAAAGATGTAAAAGAAAATGTTATGAGACAAGTAATACAAAAAATAATTGATATCAATTCTGGATTGACTGAAGAAGAATTAAAAAATATGATTGGAGAGCAGTTTGCGATAGTTAAGTATCGAGATAATACTACTCTAGCTTCTGTAAGTAAAATATATAGAAAACATATTGATAAATATTTAAATAAAATTAGTAATAATAAGCTTAATTGAGGTAGAAATGTTTAAGAAAATATTTAATAAAATATCTATTATTGTAGAATGGATAATAACTTTATTATTGATTTTATTGATTGTGTTGACAGCATTTCAAAGGTTTTCTAATCAGGGAAGTTTTTTTGGATATAGAATTTATACTGTTGCATCAGGAAGTATGATTCCAACTTATGATATTGGAGATACTTTACTAATAAAAGAAATGAGTTTTACTAATCTTAAGGTTGGTGATGCTGTTACTTATATTGGAGAAAGTGGTGGAATAGATGGAAAGATAATAACTCACCAAATTCAACAAATTGATATTGATGAAAATGGTTCTTATTCTTTTCATACTAAAGGTATAGCTAATAATATAGAAGATCCAATTGTTTCAGAAGATCAAGTAATAGGTAAAGTTATTCATAAGTTTTTCTTTTTAAGTATTATTGGGAAATTGACTACTAATATGGTTACATTATTATTATTTATTACTGTGCCACTTGCAATATTGATAGCTATTGAAATTATAAAATTAGTATATAAAAAAGATGATTCATTGGACGAAGAACAAATAGAAGATAAAGTAGACACAGAAGATAAAAAAGATGATATAATATTAAATGATAGTAGTGTAGTTAATTTAACTAAGGAAGATTAAATAAAGTAAAGGAGTGATTGTTGTGAAAAAAGTTAATAAAAAAGATACAATAGTTAATGATATTCCACATGATACTTTTAATAATAAAACAAATAAAAGTATTTTACTCCTTGCTATAAAAAAACATAAATTAGGTTTATTATTAGTATTATTTTTGATATTAGTATCGAGTACAGCTTGTTGGTTTATTTTTAATACACATGTTGATTTAGGTTTACAAGCACATATTAAGTCATGGGATTTTAAAATTCAAAATGATGGTGATGAAATTGCATTTAATATTGATGCGTTATATCCAGGAATGAATACTAAAACAGATAGTAGAAATTTAATTAATAATGGTGAAATTGGTGGTACTTTATCAATAGATATAAAATCTATTGAATTGTTTGGAGTTATAAGAACTGATTATATTGTAGAGAAATCAGAAGATGGAAGAGAGATTATAGTAAAAGGATTTCCGTTTGAATTAAAAGTTGCAATAAATAAAAACGTTTTATTAGCCAATACAAATGATTCAGCATTGCTTGAATATACCTTGAAATGGGATTATGAAAATGATGAACCAGAGTGTATTGCAACTAGAGATTTAGAAGATGGTAGTATAGAAAGTTTTAATAAATGTGATGAAGAAGATACTCTTTTGGGAGAAGAATCATTTACTTTTTCAAATACAGAAGGTAATGAAGATAAGCCTTCATTAATTATTAAAATTGATGTAAATATTAAACAAATTGATGAATAAAAAAATAGTTTATTATAAACTATTTTTTTGTGTTATATTAACATTTATTTGAAAATCAATATTTTCATAATTTATTGGAATATATGTGTCTTCTTCATTGGTCATGTTGGCACCATTTTCTGTGTTATCATTCCATTTTATGAATACTTTTATTTCTTGCTTTTTAGGATTTTCTGAGTTTTCAATATCAATTGATTGAGAAATTTTATTTTTTTCTTCATTATTAGATGTGTATTCATTATTATTAATTTCTATTTTATATATTATTAGATCTGTTAAGTCTTCATTACCTTCAATAATTATGTCATAATCAAATGATAAATCAACATTTTCATAATCTAAATCTATTATAAAATATCCAGATGCATCAGGAGCAAGTTTGTCTTTTTCAATATCTTCAGATTCATCAATGTTTATTTTTATTTTTTCTTGTAAATTATGATTAGTTTTTATATCTTCATTGTTTAATTTGATATTCCATTTTTTTATGTTGTAACCTTGGGTACTATCAGTTTTACTGAAATATTTAGCATATGTTGATGATGTAGTATATATACAAATAAAAAGTGAAATAAATGCTAGTAATAAGTAAACTTTTCTTTTTTTTGTCATTTAATCATTCCTTTATTATTTATTAATGTAATTATAACATAAGGTGTTATTTTAGAATAGTAAATATTTATTAAATAATCGAATTTTGTAGATTGTTTTTGATATTAGCTTGTGCTATAATGATAATAACGATATGGTAGGTGTTCATATTCGTTTATCTCCATTTCATTGTTAAGGGTGACAAAAATAAAAAAGGAGAGTTGTAGAATGGCTAAAGGAGAAGTTGTAGTAACTGCGCAAAAGATAAAGAAGCGTAAAAAGACTGAAAAAATATTAACATTAGTTTTACTAGTATTATTATTACTATTAGTTATTGCGTATTTTGTCTTAAACGTAATTTATAATGAAGGAAGCTTCACTATAAGTATGGATAAAAATACATATTTAAAGTCTAATTTGGTCATGTATGAGTCTTTAAATGATAGGAGCTCTGTTATTAAACTCTCTACTTCAAAAATTGCATTTATGGATAATATATCAATCAACTGGTTACCTGAAAACATTAATGAGGAAGCTGAAGGTTCTCATAATGGCGAGAATTATATTGCTTATTCCTTTTATTTAGAAAATAAAGGAGAAGAAACTATAAATTATTGGTATTCTGTTACCATCGATGACATTATAAAAAATGTAGATGATGCAGTTAGAGTAATGATTTATGTTAATGATGAGCAAACAGTTTTTGCTAAAAGAAGTCCTATAACTGGTGAAGAAGAACCAGGGACAAAAAAGTTTAGAGATGATGATACAGTTATTTTAGAAAGTCGCTTAGGAATGAATCCTGGTGATAGAGATAAAGTGACTGTAGTCATTTGGCTTGAGGGTGATGATCCAGAATGTATAAATTCAATTTTGGGTGGAGAGATAAAAATGCATATGGATATACACGAGGAACATGTCGAAGAAAAAAATAGACAATAAGGAGTAAGAGGTTATGGCAAATACTAAAAATGAAGAAAAATTTAAAGACAGCAAACGTAGACTTCTACTGTTAATATTTTTACTTGTTATTTCAGTTATGATGCTTGGAACAGTAACATATGCATGGTTTACTTCAAATAGAGTTGTAACTGTAGATGATTTACAAGTTAATGTAACAGCTGTTAATGGTTTACAAATATCTGCTGATGCAGAAAATTGGAAGACAAGAATCGATAAGGATGATTTGATAGCTAATAGAGGAGAAAATTTTAATCAATTGCCTTCTATTTTATCTAATGTTTCATCTGCTGGTGAATTTGGCAATGATGGACATTTAAAAGTTTTCTATGGAGATATTCAAGAATGTGAAGGAGATGATTGTTATACATTAACTACTTCTCCAGCTTCAACAACTTCTGCATGTTATGATAAGAATTTTGCTGGAAATCCTGCTGATTCAGATGATGATAAATGTAAAGATAACGTTTATTTAATGGCATTTAATGTTTACTTAAAATTAGATGGTGAATTTGCTGGTGCTGTTGATTTAAGATTAACTCAAAATGCTGGAGTTTCATCAATAGGTAAGAGAGATATGGGTATTCAAAATACTGCACGTATTGCATTTGTTGAAGAAGGATTTGTAGATAAAGATACATATCTTGATGGTGATGGTGAAAAAACTGGTCCAGAATTAATTAAATCTAAAATGAATACTACTGCTGGTAATGCGATAATTTGGGAACCAAATTATAATGTGCATACTGCAGCAGGTACTGCAAATGCCCTTAAATATGGTATTGAACCAGATGGAACAAACAGATATACATATAAAGGTGTAAAAGCTGTTACATCAGAAGTTCCATTATATCAAACTGATAATGCTGAATATGGTGATTATTTTGCAACTCCATCTAGATTAATTTACACTGCTTCTTCAGGAGAAGAAAAATCAACTACTATTAGACTAAATGTTGGTGTAACTAAGTTAAGAGTTTATTTCTGGGTTGAAGGTCAAGATGTTGATACACAAAATGACGCAGCTGGTACAGATATGCAACTTAATTTAGAATTCTCAATACCTGAATAATAAGAAAAGAGTTTACTCTTTTTTTATTTGCTTTGAATAAAAAAATGCTTTATACTTATAATAGATATTAATATGATTGAGGGTGTTTACTTTGGGAAAAGTTAATAATAAAAATAAATCAAATGAAAATCAAAAAAGAAGAAGAATTTTAATAATGATATTGCTTGTTTCTTTTTTAATTTTAATGTTAGGTATGTCAACATATGCGTGGTTCTCTTCAAATAAGCATGCAACAATTGATTCGATAGACATTAATGTTGCAACGGTAACAGGTATTCAAGTTTCAGTGGATGCAATAAATTGGGATAATATAGTTACGAAAGAACAAATAATGAACGCATACAAGACATATAGAGCAGCAGAAAATCAGTTGCCAGATACATTAAGTAATGTTTCAACTGCTGGTAATGTCTCTAGAGGAAGAATGGATATGTTTTATGGTCTTACATCAGAAGGAGAAAGAAATAATTATAATTTGACAACTGTTAAAGAAAGTGAAATTCAATGTTCTGGTGATCAGGAGTGTGTTGATAAGCATTTTATAGCATTTGATATTTTTTTGTTAGTTACAAATCCTGCTAACTTAGTTATTACATCAAATTCCAATGTTATTCCACAAGAAGGAGCCGAAGATAAAGGATGTCAAAATGCTGCTAGAGTTGGATTTATAGTAGAAGGTGCTGTTGGTCCTACAGCTTCTGCAGCAGCGCAAAATTTACGTGGAGGTAATAGTTCTATAATATGGGAACCAAACTATGATGTACATACTGAGCATGGTGTTATGGCGGCTAGAAATATCTATGGATTGTCTACATCATTATCAGGAGCTAGTAGACTTCCATATAAAGGTGTAAATACAGAATTTAAAGATCCTGTTGCAATAGATAAAACAGATCAAAGCCCATATTTTTCAACAGTAAGTCCTAAAATAGCAACAACTAAAACTTTTAGTGATGATCAAAGCTTTGTTAGTATACCTTCTGGTATTACCAAATTAAGAATATATATGTGGTTAGAAGGTCAAGATGTTGATATGGAGAATAAAGCATCTGATAGTAAGTTACAATTTAATTTAGAAATGGCTATGATAAATTAAAAGGAGAAAATATTATTTATTTTCTCCTTTTGTTTCGTTTGTATTATTTGTTACTTGATTTGAGTTGGATGGCTTTTTGTATAAAGTACTTTTTAAAATTGGTTTTATTACTTCATCTTTAATATTTATTTCTTCCTCTTCAACTTTAAAAAATTTTAATATAAATTCGCCAATTTTGACTTGAATAAATATTTCTCTAATTACTAAAAGATATGCTGGAATAAGATATAGATAGTAACTAAATTTAGGATTTTCAACGAAGTCTGCTGATATATAATCTAGAATTTTATAGTCGATATCTGTAAAGTTGCATATTAGAAGTATTATAAATATTGCGATAGTTATGAGTAGAAAGTAATTTGACGTTTTAGAACGACGGAATACTTTTTTTGCATTTTCAATATTTGCAATATCTACTTCATTTTTACTATGAGAATTAATTAAATCTTTATTATTACTTATTCGTATTATTACTAAGATAATAAGAAAAAATAAAATTATGATTAGTGCCATGTTATCACCCTTTTATTATTATGATTAAATTATATCATATTTTGTATAATTTGCATTATTTATATTGACATGTGTAATAATTACACATATAATTAAGTTGTAAGGATTGATAATATGGAAGTAAAAAATAAATTATATAAACAGCAAGGAATTCATGTTATAACTGCGTTATTTACTGTGGAACAAGGTGTGACTAAAGTATTGTTAATTAAAAGAAAGAATAAACCTTTTGAAGGCGATTGGGTTTTAACTGGTGGAGCATTATATAATAATGAAGATTTAGAAGATGGAGCTTTAAGAGAGTTAAAAGAGAAAACTGGAATTACAGGAGTAGAAATAAAACAATTTAAAGCTTTTGGAAAAGTTCATCGTTCACCAGTTATGAGAATGGTTGCTATTGGTTTTATTGGCATTATAGATAGTAAAAGAGTTAATGTATTACGTGAAACTAAGAATACATCTAATGCAGATTGGTTTCCAATTGATAAAATACCACCTTTGGGATATGATCACGAGGAGATTTTACATGATGCTTTAATAGAATTACAAAAACAAATTGTAAAAAGTAATATTTTAAAGAGTTTATTTCCAGATGGAGTAACAATGCCAGAATTACAAAAAACATATGAAGCTATTTTAGGGAAGAAATTTGATAGAAGAAATTTTAGAAAAAAGATCTTAAGTTTGAACTTGATTGAAGATACTAATAAAAGTGATAGATTTGAAGGTAATAAACCAGCTAAGGTTTATGAGTTTAAGAAAAAAATAGAACATAAAGATATATTTTAAATATATTTTTATTTTCTTTGATAAAAGCGTAAAAATTACACTTTAAAGGAGGTGATGTAATGATTTATTTGATGAGACATGGTCAGGATGATGAAACATACGTCGGTGGGTGGAGCAATGTTTCTTTACTTCCAGAAGGACGAGAAGAAGTAAAAGAATCTGCTTCATGGATTAAAGATAATCTTGATATAAAAAGAATCTTGGTTAGCGATGTAGTACGTGCAGTACAATCGGCTAAGATAGTTAGTGAAGTTATTAATGTTCCTTATCAATTAGAAGAAAAGTTAAGAGAACAAAATAAAGGATTATTAAACGGAATTCCTAAAGATGATGCTTATAATAATTATCCAGGTTATACAGACAAAGAAATAACTGTAGATACAGTATTTCCCGAAGGAGAATCACTTAGAAATTTGTATGAACGAATAAGAGAATATCTTGAAGAATTATTAAAAATGCAAGATGATACTTTATTGATTACACATAGAGGAGTAATCAATATGATATATTTTTTACTTAATAATAAAGAACTGGACATGGATAAAAAACAATTTGGAGTTGAGACAGCTTCAATTCATGAACTTGATCAAAAAAATAAAACAATTAGGAAAGTAAGGTAGAGTGTAATGGTAAAAAGAATAGTATTAACAGGTGGTCCTGGTACTGGAAAAACAACAGTATTAGATAAATTAAAAACAGTTTATGAACCTCAAGGTTATAGAGTAATAATTATTGATGAAACAGCTACATATTTTATTTTAAAAGGTATAAAGCCATTTGGAGAGAATGCAATAGATTTGGTAGATTTTCAAGAATTAGTAATGAGAATGCAACTTGCTAAAGAAGAGATTTTTGATAGAGCAGCTGAAATGATGGGTGAGGATGCTAAAGTAATTATTGTTTATGATAGAGGAGCTGTTGATAACTGTGCATATATCTCTCAAGAACAATTTGAAGATGTTATGGCAAGACTTAATCATGTTAAAAGCTTTGCTGATTTATTGAATCAATATGATGCAGTAATTGATTTAGTTGGCAGAAAAGACTTCTATACATTAGAAAATAATGCTGCTAGAAGTGAAGATGCAGATTATGCTTTAGAATTAGGAGCAAATACATTAAAAAGTTGGTTAGGACATAGCAAAATAAAAATAGTTTTACCTAAAGATACAATGGATGAAAAAGTTAATGAAGTATTAAATATATTTAATGAAGTATTAGCAGAGAAACAAGTTAAGAGACAAGATAAATATTCTGTTGATTTATCAAAAACTGATTTAGATGGTATCATAAGAAATTCTAGAGCGATGCAAATTGAACAAACTTATTTAAAAAGTGAACCTAATGTAGAAAAGAGAATTAGAAGAATTTTGATTAATAATAGTGAGTCTTATCATTTTAGTGTTTATAAAATAATGGAGGATGGAACTAGAGTTATTGTTAGTGAAAAAAGCATTGATAAGAAAGATTATGATCAATTAATGGAATATAAAGATGATAATTATGAAACTATTAGAAAAAATAGATATTGTTTTAGTGATAATGGAACATACTTTAACTTAGATGTTTTTGAAAATATGGAAGATGTTGGAATTTTAGAAATCAATGTTTTGGAAAACGAAAAAGTACGTATTCCTGATTATATTACTGTTATGGAAGATGTTAGTAAGAATAGAGATTATTATAATAAAAGTATAGCTAGAAAAAATGGAAAAGAGTTAAAGAAAGCATGATAAAGACATTTACAGGACCAATGCATAGTGGTAAGACAGAACATATGTTAGATGTTTATTTGGGAATTTATAATAAGGAATGTATAAAAGTTTTTAAGCCACTTGCTGATACAAGAGATTTTTGCCTTATGAAAAGTAAAACTTATGACATTAGTGTTCCAGCAATAGGAATAGATAGGTTTGAAGAAATACTCGAATATATAGATGATAAAACAAGGACTATATTCTTAGATGAAGTACAATTAATGGAGGGAGACATATCAATACTTAATTATTTATCAATTGTAGAGGATATGGATGTTTATTTGGGTGGTCTTAATATGACATCTGAACAAGAACCTTTTTTGATTATGCCACAAATACTAGCAATTAGTGATAAAATAGAAAATATACCGGCAAGTTGTTATGATTGTGGAAGAGAGGCAACTTTAACTTATTATGATGGACAAAAAAGTGATGCAGTTAAAGTTGGAGATGAAGGATATTTTCCACTATGTCATCGTTGCTTAGTTAAAAGAAGAGGAAAAGATAAATTAAGAGTAGCAAGTAATGAAGTAATACATCTTTTAAAATTAAAAAAAGATGAAGTTTAAAGAACAAAATATTTTGTTCTTTTTTAGTTAATTATATATGTTATAATTTAATTGGTGATAGAAGTGAATAAAAAGAAAATAAAAAATTATGTATTAGCATTTGTTATACCAATTGTAATGTTTCTTATTATAGCTATTTTAACTAATCATGTTCCTTTTGGTAAATATTTATTTAATTATATAGATTCGTATAAAATGTATCCTTCATTATTAGTTAATATGATAAGAAGTTTAAAAGAGGGACAATTCTTTTATAATTTGCATTCGGCTTTTGGAACAGATTTTTACAATATGAAAACACTTTATATGAATAGTCCTTTAAATTTATTATTTTTATTTTTTAAAGAAGATCAATTAATTTTATTTTATACATTATTAATTTTTTTTAGGATGGGATTATCTGGTCTTACAATGTGTATATTTTTAAATAGTATTTCGAAAGAAAAGTATACATGGAAACAATTATTATTTAGTTTAGCATATGCGTTATCAAGTTATGGTGTTACGTATTCGGTACAAATTATGTGGATGGATTCTTTTGTTTTATTACCCTTAATAATCTTAGGCTTAAATAAATTAATAATGGAAAAAAGTAGTAAATTATATATGTTATTTTTAACTATTACAATTCTTATAAATTTTTATATAGGATTTATGGTATGCATTTTTTGTTTGATTTATTTTATTTATAAATCATATATTGAGCAAAAGTTTAATTTTGATAATATTAAAAGATTTATATTAAGTAGTTTGCTATGTGGACTGATGTGTTCAATTATAATAATTCCTCAGTTTTTTAGTTTATTAGCTGGTAGAGGTAAAACTTTTGAATTTAGTAAATTGTTGGGTATAAGTACTTATTCTTTATTTACTATACCATTTAGTTTAACAAGTGGATCTTATTTATATGTAGATAATTTTAGTAATGGATGTCCTCTTATATATTGTAGTCTTTTTGTTTTATCGATGATAATTTTATATTTTTTCAATAAAAAAATTAGTAAAAGAGAAAAAGTTGGTACTTTAATAGTTTTGTTATTATTTTTTCTATCTTTGTTTATAAATGTTATAGATTTTTCATGGAATATGTTTCAAGAACCAGTTTGGTGGGCACATAGATATGCATTTGTAATTGTATTCTTTATGATAATGATAGGATTTATGAGTTTTGAAAAAATAAAAAATGTAGAAATAAGTAAAAGAAACCAAATAATTATATTATGTGTAATTATTATTTTAATAGTATTTGGATTTATTTTTAAATCTTTTAATTTTATTTCTCCAGAATATTACATTATAGGAGTAATAGCAAGCTTAATTATTTTTGTGTTATATTTTAATCTATGGAATAATAAATCATATAAATATATTGTAATTGTATGTTTAATTGGAGAATTATTATATAATGGTTTTTCTATTATAAATGAAAATTCTCAAGTAACAAAAGAAGATTATAAATCTTCTATATCTAGAAAAGATGACATTAATAGACTAAAAGAAATAGATGATAACTTTTATAGAGTTATATTACCTAACTCACATCCTGATGATTCTATGATGTTTGATGTATATACTGGGGATTTATTTGGATCTTCGTACGATAGTAGTTTTAGAGATTTCTTAATAAATAAATTAAATACAAGTTTAGATATTTCTAATATGATTTTTATGATTAGATATAATCCTGCTATTTTATCTTTATTAGGTTTTAAGTATGAAGTAGGAAATAGTGATTATTATACTTATATAGATGAAAACATTTATAAAAACGATACAGCATTAGAAGTTGGTTTTGTTATTCCAAATATTTTTAAAGAACCATATTTAATAGATGATGATGGATTTAATAATGTAAATAAGATATATTCTTCTTTAATAGGTACTGATATAGATATATTTGATGAAGTAGACATTAAAGATTATGAATATAAAGAAGAGATAGACGAATTTGATAAAATTATAAGTAAAGCTAGTTATTCTTTTGTAGCAGAAAATGAAGGTGTTTTTCTTCCTAAAAATTTATATTTATATTATAGGTATATAAATATTAAAGTTAATGATGAAGTAATTATTTATAGTAATAGGGAATATTATGATGAAATAGTTAAATTAAAAAAAGGAGATAAAGTTGATGTAAATTATGTAGCAGAGAAGAAAATATTAGAAATGATGGATATTGATTTTAGTCATGAATCTTTATCTTCTGTAATTATGAGGGAAGATAAATTTCTTGAAGCTATAAATAAAATTAAGAAATATAGTCAACTTTATGATATATCAACTGATAAGCATGTAATATCAGGAAAAATTAATAGTGATGATGGTATATTATTTATTTCTATTCCTTATAATGATTCATTTACTATAAAAGTAGATGGTAAGAAAGTTAATTATAATAAAATGTTTGATTCTTTTATAGGTGTTAATATTGAAAAAGGAGAACATGAAATTACGATTGATTATAAACCAAAAGGATTTGATGTAGGAGTAATAATTAGTGTAATTAGTATTTTCTTTACATTTATTTATTTAAAGATAGACAAGCAAAAAAGATAGGTGTCTATCTTTTTTAATTTGACAAATATCGACATTTTAAATTTTTATAATGATTTAAAGAGGGATTAATTATGAAAGTTAAAATGTTTGACGAGAGTCATGAAAAAGATTTAGAAAGTTCTATTAATGAATTTCTTCAAAGCGATATTTATGATATAATTGATATCAAGTATCAAGTGGCAATTACAATGTCTGGGGAAGACCAAATATATTGTTTTACTGCTATGGTGATATATAATGAAAAATGAGTTGATGAGAATGAAAAGAAGTTCTTTTGTTGAAGGAACATTTATAGCGACTTTTGCAATTATATTTACTAAGATATTAGGTATGCTTTATGTTATACCTTTTTATGCGATGGTAGGAGTACAAGGAAGTGCATTATATGCTTATGCTTATAACATATATGTAATATTTTTAGATATATCTAGTGCAGGATTGCCAATTGCTATTAGTAAAATAATAAATGAGTATAATACTTTAGGTATGATGGATGCTAAAGTTAGAGCTTATCATATAGGAAAGAGAATAATGGTATTTCTTGCTACTATAATATTCATATTGTTAATGTTATTTGCTCCACAAATTGCTGAGTTATTATTGGGAGATTTGTCTGGTGGTAATACAATAGAGAGTGTATCTTTAGCAATTAGATGTGTTTCATTTGCAATACTTATAGTACCTTTTTTAAGTGTAACAAAAGGATATTTACAAGGCCATAATGTTATAAATGTTTCTAGTTTTAGTCAAGTAATTGAGCAAGTTGTTAGAATAGCTATAATACTTGGTGGTTCTTATTTGGTAATAAATATTTTAAATGGTACACCAACTATTGCTGTTTGTGTTTCTGTTTTTGGAGCTTTTGTAAGTGGTTTAGTTGCTTATATATTTATTAAATGGATGATGAGGAAAAATGATAAGGAACTTAGTTTAAAAAATGAATATAAAAAAGACGATGTAACTAATAAAGAAATTACAAAAAAATTATTTTCTTATGCTATACCTTTTATAATAATTAATATAGTTAGTAGTTGTTATAATTTTATAGATATGACTTTATTACTTAGAACAATGAGTTATTTAAAATTAAATACTGCTGATATTGAGTTTGCAGCTTCAGCTGTTACGACTTGGGCGCCGAAAATAAATATGGTTATAACAAGTATAGCAATGGGGATGAGTACAAGTTTAATACCTACGATGGTAACAGCTTATACATTAAAAAACTGGAAAGAAGTTAATAATAAATTTAACCAAGCTTTACAAATTTTAATATTTATATCCTTGCCAATGACTATAGGGATAGCAATGCTAAGTGCATCTGTGTGGACAATATTCTATGGGTATAATGTTTATGGTTCTTATATATTAGCTCTTAATGTATTTACTGGCTTACTTATAAATATTTATATGACGACTTCTTCAGCGTTACAAGGGCTTAATAAGTTTAAAACAGTTTACTTATCAACAATAACTGGATTTGTAACTAATGCAGTGTTAGATGTTCCATTGATGATATTGTATAGTAAAATAGGGATACCACCTTTTTTAGGAGCTGTTACAGCTAGTATTACTGGTTATAGTTTAAGTATAATTATAGCTTTAATATCTTTGAAAAAAGAATGTAAGTTAGCTTATAGAGGAACATTTAATGTAGTATTAAAGATGTTTGTTCCAACATTATTGATGATGTTAGTTGTATTTATTTTATATAAAATAATTCCTGTTAATTATGGAAGTAAATTATCTTGTGTATTATTTGTAGCAATAAATGGTATAGTAGGAGCAATTGTTTATTTCTTTGTGTCATTTAAAATGCATATAATAGAAAAAGTCTTTGGTAAGACAATGTTAAATAAAATATTAAAAAAACTTACCTTTGGTAAGATAAGTATTTAAAGCATATACATGTTGTTAGAAAAATTGTTTTCATTATTTTCAGTTACTGGTTGATTTTCTAATTTAGAAAGACGATTATCTAATCTGTTAATTTGTCTTTCTATTTTAGATAAACGATTATCGATGTCATTATAGTTTTGAATATCTGGTCCTGAATAATAGCTTGAGTTCATAGAAGCTTGATTGTAAGGACCATTAGGCATAGGTTGCATAGTCTGCATAGGTTGATTAGGCATCATAGTATTTTGAAAGTCTGGAATATACGATTGTGTTTGGGCGTTGTAATTAGAAAAGAAAGTATTGCGATCTTTTTTCATATAAGTCCTCCTTATTAAAAGTATATGTTTGAAAGTAGAAAGGTTGAATGAAATGCGTCTTAGAAATGTAAAAAATGCAAAAGAGATTGTTAATAATAGTCCTTATGTTATTAGTAATCCAGAAGAATATAGGGGAAAATACAAAAGTGAAATATTTAAAAATGATAATCCTATTCATTTAGAAATAGGAATGGGAAAAGGAAATTTTATTATTGATAAAGCATTGAAGAATCCTAATATCAATTTTATAGGTGTAGAAAGATATGAAAGTGTTCTTTGTAGGGCATTGGAAAAATTAGAAAAACAAAATATTCCTAATGTGCGTATTATATGTATAGATGCTTTATGTTTAGATAAAGTTTTTGATAAAGAGGTAGCAGTAATTTATCTTAATTTTAGTGATCCATGGCCTAAAAAGAGACATGCTAAGAGAAGATTAACTTCACATGTATTCTTACCTGTATATGATCAAATCTTTGAATCTCAAAAAGTAATGATTCAAAAAACTGATAATGTTGGTTTGTTTGAGAGTTCAATTGTTAGTTTAAGTACTTATGGATATACAATAGAGGAAATTTCTTTAGACCTTGCTAGTACAGGATGGGAGAATTCCTTAACAGAATATGAAGCAAAATTTATGAGTGAGGGAATTAAGATAAATTATTTGAAAGCTACAAAAAAGTAATTTAAATTTAAATGCATAAATGATATAATAATTCTTGGAAGATGCAGGAGGTATTATGAAGAAGAAATTTATATTAATACTTATTTTGGCATGTATATTATTGACAGGTTGTACTAAGGTACAGGATATGTCTTTAGATGAAGTAATAAATGTTGGAACGGATAGGAATGTAATCGTATATAATAAATATCGTAAGGGATATAAATATAATTTGCCTAAAGGATTAGAAGTTGTTGATAATACAGAGTATAATGAAGTAATTTATAGTAAGGATTATAAATATTATCTATATGTTGATGCTGTAAGTTATTATAATAAAATAATTGAAAAATATGAAATTAGTGATAAGTCATATGTTTCAAAACAAATTAGCTATGAAGATAAATATGGCTATTTAGAAATAAGTCATATAAATAATGATAAGTATTTTATTGAAATTATGTATAATTATGCTAAAATAGAGGTAATAGTAAAGCAGAAGGATATTAATGTAATAGTCTCTAATTCACTTAGTGTTTTAGCTTCTATTGAATTTAATGATAATGTATTAAAGACTTTACTAGATGAAGAAACTTCACAATTTAAAGAGTTTGATTTCAATATATTTGAAACAACGTCTACTACAGATAGTGGATTCTTGCAAGCTGTAGAGGACTATAATTATAAAGAAGATGAAGTTCACGATTCTGACTTAATTAATTAAGGTGGTGTTATAGATGGGATTGTTTGGTAAAATTAAGAATATTTTATTCGAAGAAGATGATGAAGTAGAAGAAATGCCAGTCTATACAAAGGATGAGGTTAAAGAGACGCCTAAAAAGATAGATGTAGATGATAAACCAGAACCTATTGTAGAAGAACCAATTAAAACTTCTCCCTCTTCACGTTTTAGAAATGTAAAAAGAGATATTGATTTAAGTTTTGATGAAAGTGATGTTTTAGGAGAAATTCCTGGAGCAGGAGAAGTAATGAATTCTAAAAAGAATGAAGATTCATATACTGATGTTCCTGTAGAAACTAAAAAAGAAGAGAAAAAGTCACCTTTCTTGTCTTTTGATGAAGATGAGTTTGAAAGACTTAATTCAAGAATAAATAGAAATGAAAGTAGAGTAAAAAAAGAAGTAAAAAGTGTAGGATTGCCTGCAACAACTGCTAGAAAAGCTAATAATAATTTTTCTGCGACATCTACAACTAGAGATACTAGAATAGAAAATACAGATAGATATAAATTGAATACGAGTAATACTATTAGTGGGAAGAAACCTTTTACACCATCTCCAGTAATATCTCCTGTATATGGTATTTTAGATAAAAATTATAAAAAAGATGATATTGTTGATAAACAGGGTGGAATGAAGAGAGAAAAGGTTATTAAACCAATACCTTCTAAAGAAGTTGAACTTCCTGTTACTAATAATGATGTTTTTGAAGTTGATATAGACAAAGTTAGGAAAAAAGCTTATGGTGAATTAGAAGATTATGAGAAAAATTTGTCTAAGATAGAAACACCAATATTAAAAACTATTAATGATGATGAATCAGTAGAGGAAGATATTAAAGTATTAGATGTTCCAATAACTGATATAGAAGATGATAAAGTTCAAGAAGAACTTAGCATAGAAGAACAATTAGATGATAACTTTGATGTAAGTTCAATTAGAGCAGAAGATCTTAAAGAAGAAACAGATTTGGATGATGTAGTTGAAAAAGTTATAGAAAATAAAAATGTTGATGATAGTCAACAAAAGAAATCAAGAATGTTAAATGAACTTGAAAAAACAAGTACATTACAAATTCTTGACGATATTGAAAAAGAGTTAAATTCTATAAAACCTATTACAGCTTCTAAAAGTATTGATGAAGATGATGATATGAAGAATAGATTAGAGAATAATGATACATTAGAAAATGATTTATTTAATTTAATTGATTCTATGTATGAAGAAGGAGAGGAGGAAGAAAATGATTAGTTTTTTACAAACATTCTTACCAATTGTAATATACTTTTTATTAATAATTTTATTGATAATTGGAATAATATTAGGTATAAGATCAATTCAAACTCTAAATAAAGTAGATAAGGTTGTAGAAGATGTTAATGATAAAGTTCAATCATTAAATGGATTCTTTAATATTATTGATTTTACAACTGATAAAATTGTATCTGTAACTGATAAAGTTGTAGAAGGAATAAGTGGTCTTATTGGACATGTCTTTAAACGTAGACGTACAAAAAATGATGAGGAGGAATAAAAATGGCAAAAGAAAAGAATAATGGTTTTGGAAAATTTTTGGCTGGTGCAGCATTAGGTGTAGGATTAGGAGTATTATTTGCACCTAAGTCAGGAGCAGAAACTAGAAAAGAATTAAAACAAAAAATTGACGAAATGGTTAAAAAAATCAAAGAAATAGATATTGACGAAGTGAGAGAATCTTTTCTAAATAAAATTGAAGAAATTAAACAAGAATTATCTGATTTAGATAAAGAAAAAGTAGTTAGCATTGCTAAAGAAAGAGCAGAAGCTATTAAAGTTAAATTAGATGAATTAGTTAAAGAAGCTAAAGAGAAAGCTACTCCTGTAATTCAAAAGACAGTTGAAGATTTAAGAACAAAAACAATTGCAGTACTTAAAGATACTGTAAAAAAACTTGAAGAGCCAAAAGAAAAAAATAGTGAAAAAGCTTCAAGTAAGAAAAAAAACAAAGAAGAAAAATAATCCATTATAAATGGATTTTTTTATGGAATAAAGATGTTTGATATTGATAAAAGTTCTAGTAAATGGTATTATAAATAATAGGTAAGGATAGATTTATATGAGAGATAGACATACAAAAATAATATTATGTATTTTGTTATTATTGATTATGAATATAGCGATAGTTGGTTATTTGTATTCGAAAGAATCACTTAGTGCTATAGATGAATATAAAGTAAATAATAAAATTATAGAAAATAATTTTGATATTAGAACAGATATATCTGATTTACAGATAGCTTCTGCTACAGATTTAACTATGACTATAAAAGGCGATATGATTTCAATGAATTATGGTTATGCTGGATCTTTTACTTTTAATACTGTAAATAACTATAATGGTGCTAAGAATATTACTACTATTGGTGGTGTTAAGTCTGGAGCCAATGGCTATGTTAGTTTACCTAATGGAACATATTATATATATACTTATAATGTAAATAATTTAGCTAAAATTGCTAAAGGACCTATATATATTAAGAACTCTTGTACTGATGAGAGGAAAACTAATCAAACAGGTGCTGTTAGTTTACAAAGATGTTTTATAAAAACAGCTTCTGGATTAACTCCTAATGTACAAGAAAGTTTACGTGTTTGTGCAGATGGTTATACTTTAAAACAGACTAGTATGGATCGTTCTGACTGTGACAGTAAGAGTTTAGAAAACGGAATAAAAAGAAGATATTGTAAAGTTATTTATAATGTTAATTGTGTAAAACAGGATTCATCTGGTGGCGGAGGTGGAGGTGGAACAACACCTGTACCTGATGCAAGATTATCCTCTTTATCAGTAAATGTTGGTTCACTATCTCCTGCATTCAATAGTTCAACATTCAAATATAATGTAATAGTTGATTCAAATGTCTCTTCTATCCAAATTAATGCTGGAGTAGCTGGTGGTTCATCATTTGTAAGTGGTTCTGGACCTAGAACAGTTAATTTAAATTATGGGAATAATGCCATAAAAGTAAAAGTTAAAAATTCAGCTGGTAAACAAACTACTTATACAATTAATGTAAATAGACCAGATGGAAGAAGTTCAGTTAATACCTTGTCTAATTTAAAGGCGAGTGAAGGAACGTTATCTCCTGCCTTTTCAAGTGGAGAGACAAATTATACAATAGATGTTCCAAATAGTACTACAGTTTTAACTTTAGATGCTACATTAACTGATAGTAATTCTTCATTTGTTGCTGGATTTGGACCTAGTTCATATTCGTTAGAACTTGGACCAAATAAAATATATATTAAAGTTGCAAGTCAAAAAGGTGATGTAAACGTATATAATATTACTGTAAATAGAGAAACTACACCAAGTGAATGTACAACTAATACTGAGGAACTTGCTTTACTTAAACAGTTAGACTTAGAAGTTGATATACCAAATTTAGAAATTGATCAAATAGAAGATTTTGATCCTAAAATTTATTCATATGATGAAGTTATAAAACTACCTTTTCAAGTTACTAGTATTAATGTAAAGCCATATGTACAAACAGATGGAGATACATTTACAGTAGAAGGAACAGAAGAGTTAGAAGTTGGAGAAAATAGAACTATTACTATTACTGTAACGAGTAAAAATTGTCCTAATTACTCTAATGTTTATACTATAAAAGTTGAAAGACAACCAGAGATTACACTTGGAGATAAACCAGAACTTAAAACTTTAACTATAGAAGGTCATGATGAATTTAAGTATGAACCTAATGTAGAAAACTATAAACTAGTTTTACATAAAAATGAAGATAAACTAAGTTTTAGTTATACCAAGGTAGAAGAAAAAACTTCTTGTGAGGAAATAGGAAATGAGAATCTTCAATATGGAAGTATAATAACTATAAGATGTACTGCTGAAAATGGAGAAGATATAGTTGAATATAATATAACTATAGATGGTGTAGAAAAAGGAACTAATATAGTTATAATTGTAATATTGGTAATAATTATAATATTAATATTAATCTATCTTGTTTTAAGATTATTAGGATATAGAATATATTTCAATTTCTCAGTATTTGGAGCATTCTTTAGAGGTTTAGGAGAGAAATTCAATAATATGTTTGACAAATAATATTAAGATGATATAATTAGTTTTAATTAGCGATGAAGGAATTTACGACTCTGGAGCTAAAACGTTACTCGCGTTAAGAGATAAAGTGTATGATAGAGATTCATAAACTAAGGTGGTACCGCGCTATGGCGTCCTTAGAGTTATGAATCTTTTTTATTTTATTAAGAAAGGAAGATATAAATGGAAAAAATGACATTATACGAAGAATTAAAATGGCGTGGATTAGTTCAAGATATTAGTAGTCCTGAATTAATTGAAAAATTAAATAAAGGAGGATTAACTTTCTATATAGGTACTGATCCAACTGCTGATTCAATGCATATTGGACATTACTCATCATTTTTGATAAGTAAGAGATTAGCTAAGTATGGTCATCATCCTATATTATTAGTAGGTGGAGCAACTGGGTTGATTGGAGATCCTAAACCAAATGCAGAAAGACCAATGATTACTAAAGAAGAGGTTGAACATAACATCAAAGGGTTGAAGAAACAAGCTGAAGATATATTTGGGTTTGATGTAGTTAATAATTATGATTGGACTAAAGATATTAACGTGTTAGATTTCTTAAGAGATTATGGTAAATTTTTCAACATTAATTATATGTTAGCTAAAGATAAAGTTAAAAGTAGATTAGAGACTGGTATTACATATGCAGAATTTAGTTATATGATATTACAAGCTTTAGATTTCTTATATTTATATGAACATCATAATTGTGAATTGCAAGTAGCAGGTAGTGATCAATGGGGAAATATTACTTCAGGAATAGAATTGATTAGAAAGAAACTTGATAAAGAAGCTTATGGTATGGTTATGCCTTTAGTTACTGATTCAACTGGTAAGAAATTTGGTAAAACTGAAGGAAATGCTTTATGGCTTGATAAAAATAAAACATCAAGTTATGAATTATATCAATATTTAATAAATCTAGAAGATTCAATGATTATTTCATATTTAAAAATGCTTACATTCTTAACTCCAGATGAAATTATGGAAATAGAGAAGAAACATTTGGAATCTCCAGAAAAAAGAATTGCTCAAAAAGAACTTGCAAGATGCATTATTACTGATTTACATGGTGAAGAGGAATTTAATAAAGCTGTTCAAATTAGTGAAGCTTTATTTAGTGGAAATTTAACTGGTTTAAGTGCTAATGATATAATGCTAGGAATGAAAATGCTTCCTTCAATTAAATTAAATGAAGAAGTAAAATTAATTGATTTACTTGTTGAAAATCAAATATGCTCTTCAAAAAGAGAAGCAAGAGAAATGTTAACAGCTGGTGCTATTTCAATTAATAATGAAAAAATGACAGATGAAAATGCTATTATAAATAGTTCTATTGCAATAGATGATAAAGTAATAGTAATACGTAAAGGAAAGAAAAAACAATTCTTAGGAATATTTGAATAAAAATTATAAACTTTTAAGTTTATAATTTTTTTGTTATTATTAGATATAGGAGGTATAAAATGAAAGAAAAGATTAATAAGATTTTAAGAAGTCAATTTATGAGGTATATATTTAATGCTATTTTAGTAATCTTAATTTTTATTATAGCTTTAATAATAACTAAGACATCTCCTTTTGGAGATAATGTTTTAGGAAAAAGTGATGCCATAGCACAATATAAACCAATGTTATATAATTTTATAATGAAAATAAAAAGTGGAACATTAGAACTTTATTCATTTAATAATGCATTAGGAAATTCCTTTATGTTTAATTATGTATATTATTTAATAAGTCCATTTAATTTTATAGCATTATTATTTAATAATGCTGATATGATGTTTTTGAGTATGATATTAATTAAAATGGTTTTAGCTTCTGTTACCATGACTTTCTATGCTAATAAAAAAGGAGCAAGTAATTTTGTTACTACTATTTCAGTTATATCTTATGTATTCTCAGGATGGTTTTTTGCTTATTGGTATAACATAATGTGGTTAGATACATTTGCTTTATTTCCATTATTTCAATACGCTTTAGAAAAAATATTAAAAGAAAATAAATATATTTTATATATATTTGTATTTGCATTTATATACGTTACTAATTTTTATCAAGCATTTTCAGTATTAATTTATGGAATTGTATATTTCTTAATTTATAATTTATTTTATAAAAAAGATAAATTATTTAATAAATTAAAAAGTTTATTGTTATTTATAGGAAGTACAGTATTAAGCTTTGCATTAATTTACGTATATATTTATACTTTGGTTTTAGTAAAAAGACAAATGGGACTTGGTTTTTCAAATCTAGATGAAGCTGGATATATTATATCTAGTATGGATTTTATTAAATCATTATTTTATGGAGTTGTCAAAGTAACAACTGATAGAACTGGTCATACATTTCCTAATTTGTGTGTAAATATAATAGTATTAATAGGAGCTATTAGTTTCTTCTTTAATAAAAAAATATCAATTAAAGAAAAAATATTTGCTCTTATTGGTTTAAATCTATTAGTTGGATGTGTCTTTTTTAAAGAATTTGATTATGTAATGCATATGTTTCATAATGTTATTGGATTAACATTTAGATATTCTTATATTATGTCTTTTTTAATAATTGTTCTTTTTATAAAAAACGCAAAAGAGTTTAATTTAAATAAAAAAACAACATATATAATACTTGGTATTTTTTTAGTAGTATTGTTATTATGTTATAAATATATTGAATTTAATATTTTCATATTTAACTTAATATCATTATTAATCATAGGTATTTTAGTATTTACATTTAATAATAATATTTTATATAGAATTATAATATTATTGGTAATTATTGGACAATCTATTTTTGTTGGAACATATAACTTTTCTTTTGATGTTGATAAGAATACTGAAGGAATCAAAGAAAGTTTTCAACAAGAAAGTCATAATTATAGAATTTTATCTGTTTCAGAAAATGATTATTTAAATCAAAATATGTATTATAATGAGAATGTTTTATATTTATATACTTCAATGTCTTATAATAAGGTATTAAATATGGTTCCATCTTTAGGTTGTAATAGTGGACCTAATGTTATGAGTTGTAATGAAAAAGATAAATTAATAAATATGATATTTAATGTTAAGAATGATTATTATTTAGAAAAAATATATAGTGTTGATAAAGATATTTTAAATGTTGAGCTGGATGAAAATAATGTTAGAATGTCACAAGAAAATCTTATAAAGGGTATGACTGGTATTGAAAATATATTTGATATTGAAATATTGGAAGGTAAAGAGAAAGATGATAATATTCATTTTTATACTGATAAAGATTATTATTTAATTGATTTTGTATCAGATGATGGAGTTTTATTTAACTTTAATCAAGAATCTAAAGATTTTTCTTTAGATAAAAGCACAGGAGTAGAAAAAGTTAATATTTATACTTTAAATGAAAAACAATTAAATAAAGTTTATAATAAATTAAGTAAAAATCAAATTAATTATACTTATTATAGTGATTCATTAATTGAAGGAGAAATAGAGGTTGATGAAAACCAAATTATATTTACATCTATTCCTTATGATGAAGCTTGGAATATATATGTAGATGATGTAAAAGTTGATGCAAAACTATTATTAGATGATTCATTAATAGGTATAGAATGCAGTACTGGTAAGCATAAAATTAAACTAAAATATGAAATAGATTATAAGAAACCTATATGTATATCATTATCTATATTATTTTTAATTATTATTTATATGATAATAAAAAGGAAGTTAAAAAAACAAATTTGACAATTTGTTTTTTTAACTTTAGAATATTTAATTATTAATTAGGGGGACTTTATATGTTAAAAGAAAATATTCGTGATATTAAAGTGGTTGGTGAAGTAAAAAAATGTGATTATTCTCAAATATTAAGATTAGATGATGGACGATTAGCTAAAATAATATCACCATTTGTATTTATGTTATATATGGGAGTGGGAGCAAGTCTAGAAAGAAAAATAATGGATGCTGATAGTATTGTTGGAATGGATGAACTATATAAACCTACTAGTGCTTTATATTCAAATGGAGTATTTACTGGTTATACAATGTTAGAAAATAAAGGGATAGATTATAATAAACATGATGAATTTTTGTCAATAAGAGAAAGAGCAGATCTTTATAGATATGCGATAATACATTCACAATTAGAAAACATTGTAAAAAAAGGACATAAACAAAGTAAAAAAATAATTTTTCCAGATATTGCAACATGTGATAATATTTATATTGATAGTGAAAATAATGTAAGTTTGATAGACTATGATGGTTTACAGGTTGGAGATAATATAACTGTTTCTTATTCTACAAATTTGGGTCATGATAGTAAATATGAAATTCCTAAATACAAACATGGACATTTATATACTGAGGAACTTGATAAGACTAGTTTAATGATATTATACTTTTTAGATGCTTTTAATGTAGATTTGAAAATGATAGGTCAAAGAGATCCTCGTGATGGAAGTATAATTACAGTAAAAGATTTTTTTGAAATAATGGATTTTCATGATGAGAGAATAATAAGAAAAGTAGAAAAAGTTCTTTCTTCTACAGGAGAAGGGGAATATTTAGAAGACGATTTGTTTAGATTAGCCGAAGAATATAGAATGGATGTATATCCTGTAGGACCTGGTTATTATGTTAAAAGATTAATACATAAATAAACACTAAAAAAATACTCCTTCATAAAATATTATGAAAGGAGTATTTTTTATGTATTATAGAAATTCTTATCAACCTGTTGGTGAAGATAGATTTGGAGGATTTTTTGTACCGTTTTTATTAGGAGGATTAACTGGTGGGGCAGCAGTTGCTGTATCTAGACCAAGACCTGTTTATGTTAATCCATATCAACCTTATCAACCATATCCACCATATTATGGACCTAGACCTTATCCTTATTACTAGAATGTTTACTTAAATTTATAGATAATCCAATTAGGGCATATAAAGTTAACAGGTATGATCCACCATAGCTTAGAAATGGTAGTGGAATACCAATTATTGGTAATAAAGATAAGTTCATTAGAATATTATAAAATATTTGAAATAATAACATATTTAACAATATAAAGTTATATATATTAGATATGTTTTTTTTCTTATTTATTAAGTTTATATAATAAAGTATTATTAAAGAGAATGATATTATTGTAATTATGAATGCTATGGAGTTATATTTGCTTATTATAGCGGCATATATAAAGTCGTTATGGTTTTCTGGAATGTATATTAATTTATGTGAACCAATAGATATTAGAGAATTTATTGTTTGAATATTGTTTTGTTCTTTGAATGATATTAGTCGATCTATACGGTAGAATAGTTTAGTTCCATATATATTTATAAGTATGTCTTTGTTTATAAAGTATAATGAAATGTTTAATGTGATAAATAAAAATATAATTAGTATGCTTGCTATTAGGTATTTTTTCTTGATATTAGAGTATTTTAGTGTAGATATGAATATTATTATGAAAAATATAATTGCTCCTGTATCGGGCTCTAAAAAGGTTAAAATACTAGGTATTAATGTTAATAAAAATAGAATAAATATATTTTTGTTTTTATAAGTTAGATAGGCTAGATATATAGTTAAGATTAATTTAGTTATTTCACTTGGTTGAATAGAGAAACCATATAAGTGTAACCATGCTTTAGCTCCATGAACTTCTCTACCTATTAATAAAACTAATAGTAGTAAAAAAATAGAAAATAAATATAAATATTTTATATATTTAAATATATATTTTAAATTTATTTTACTTAGTATAAAAAGAATTATATAACTTAATCCTATATATAGTAATTGTTTATTAAAATAGGATGTATTATATAAATATAATAAACTTATTATATTTAAGATTAGTATAGGTATTAAAATAAAATATTTGTTTTTAAATAATTTTTTCATATTATTATAATGTTCAGAATAATAATTATTATACATATAGTTATATAGGAGGAATGTTATGAAATTACCAAGTGTTTATGCGAATAAGATAGAAAAAAGTATAAAAAATAATACTGATTATTTTCATGGTGATAGAAATAATGTCAAGGTTAAAGATTTAAGAGATTTAAAAAAGGAATTTGATAATAAAGGCTATGTTAACAGACTTAGGGTAGTATTTACAATGAAAGATGGTATTAAGAAAGATGAAAAGTTAGTATTATTAAAGAATGATGGTTTTATTAATTTAAATAATGAAAAGATTTATTTTGATGATATAGTAAATTATGAGATAAAAAAATAAACATTTCTTGGAAATGTTTATTTTAATATTCCTTTAATGCAATCTTTAAGTTGTTTAGCATCTTTACCAAATATAATTTTTAATTGATTATCAATTTCTACTATACCTTTAGCTCCTAATTTTTGGATAGATGCTTTATCAACTTTAGATACATCTTTTAAGATTACTTTAAAACGAGACATATTGCATTCTGCATTTATTATGTTATCTTTTCCTCCAAGATATTTTATTAGTTTATTTACTTCCGAAGAAAAGTCTTTTTTATTTAATTTTATTATTACTAAGACTATTAATATTAATATTAATGCAATTATTATGTATTGTATCCATTCCATTTCTTTATCACCTATTTGAAATTATACTATAAGTTTATAAAAAATAAAAGTATAACAAATAAGCACTATTTTTTTTATTATACATAAATTAATAGTGAGATATATAGGAAAGGGTGAAAAATATGTGTAATGATAATAATACTAATTCTTTAGCTGAAATATTAAGTGTTATATTAGTATTACAACAAAATGCATGTGTTGATTCTTGCTTAGATTCATGTGATAGACCAATGTTAGGTGGAGGACCAACTTGTTTAGTTTGTAATACAAGACCTGTAATGATTTATACTTGTGGTAATGGTAGTATTCCTTGGAGTATGCCTGTAACGAAAGATTCAACTGCTACTTGTCAAGGCAATAGCACTACTTGTTCAACAGTTTTTAGAGTAGAAAAGATAGAAGGTACTTGTTGTACTTTTAGAGTTTTACAAGATAATCCTGATACAACTAGTTTATATCCATATGTTACTACTAATTCAGTATTTACTATGGATTTAGGATGTGTTTGTGCTCTTAGATGTCTAACTGATACATATGTAGAATGTGTTTAGAAGAGAAGTTATTTTCTCTTTTTTTGTGTTAAAGGAATTCATTATATTGGATTCTTTTTTTTAGTATGATAAAATATACTTATAAAATTTAGGGTGTATATGGATTATGAAAAAAAATAGAATTATTGAGTTTTTAAAAAAGTATTATAAATTTATTGTATTAGTTACTTTTGTTATATTATCTATTATTATAGGTATTAAACATGAGCCATGGGCAGATGAAGCACAGGCATGGTTAATTGCGAGAGATACAACAATGCATTCTTTATTTTTTAAATATTTACATTCAGAGGGACATCCTGCTTTATGGTATGTATTATTGAAGATATTACAATTATTTGGTTTGAAGTTTAAGTATCTTTATATTGTCCCTATAATTTTCTCTTCGATAGGTGTATATGTATTTGTTTTTAAATCAAATTTTCCTTGGTATATAAAATGTTTATTTCCTTTTACTTTTTTTATATTTTATCAGTATACTATTGTAGCAAGAAGTTATTGTTTAATATTTCCTTTAGTTTCTATTTTAGCAACACTATGGAAAGATAGATATAAAAAAATTGGTCTTTTTACTTTAATTTTAATATTATTAATTAATTGTGAAACACATACATATTTATTTGCAGGATCTATATATTTTTATTGTTTATTAGAAAGTTTTATAGATTTTAGAAAAGGAATAAAAAAAGATAAAAAAGTATATATTTGTTTTATATTATTATTTATTTCTTTCTTTCTGACTTTGTTATATGTCTTTCCAACTGGGTCAACGCATATTCCTCATCAAATAAGATCTTATGTTCTTTCTGATTCTTTTTTTACTAGTTATAGTGCTAATAAAGTTTTAAAGTTTATCATTTCTTTATTAATTGTTCTATATATGGCAATATTTATACTAAAAAATAAAAAAGAGATTTTTAAATTAGTTATTTTGATATTACCGATATTTTTATTTTTAAATTTAATATATTTTAAAGAATGGCATTTAGGTATAATAACAATAATATTTATATTTTATATTTGGATTGAGGAAAAAGAAACTAATTTATTTGTAAAACTGTTTTTAATTTGTGTATGTATTGTACAGATTCCTTGGTCAGTTAAATCTTCTTTAGATGATTATAAATATTCTTATTCTACTACAAATGAAGTTGCTGATTTTATTAAAAAATATGATTATGAAAATTTAAAAATTGTGAATAGTAATTTTTATGCAGTGTCAGTTAATGCATATTTTGAAAATAATATATTTTATAATTTTCAAGAAAACAATGGGTTTGTATATCTTGAAAAGTCAAATGAACTTTTGAGTGACTTTTATAATACTGATTATGTAATGGATAATAGCATTGATATCTACGTTTTAAACTTTGAATTTGAAGAAACAATAGAAAGTGAAAAGTTGATTGATTATAATAAATATGATTTTGATGGTGGATATATATTTTTTGAAGGTAGGAATTTTTTTCCACAATCATTTTATGTATATGTAAGAAAAGATATTGATAAAAATAAAGAGCTCAAATAATTTAATTTGAGCTCTTTGTTAGTTTATATCTTCAGATGTTTTATATATACGATAAAAGTTTATTGATGGACGATTATTGAATCTGGCATTAATTCCAGAAGTACCAAGACCATTAGATATATATAAATCTGTATTATTTAAATTATAATAATCTTCATAATAAATCTTTGCATTATCTTGAAGAAATATTGGTTTTAAAAAAGGAATCTTAATTAGTCCACCTAATGAATGTCCGCTTAATATTAGATTTGGTTTATAAATAATAAAGTTATCTATACTATCAGGTTCATGTGTCAAAACTATTTTATAATAGTTAGTTGTATCTATTTCATCAATCATATTAGTTAAAATAGTGTAGTTAGGTTGAGTATCTATAGAATTAAATCCAGTAATTTCTATTGGGGTTTTATCTTTATAGTATAAAAGTTTAGATTCATTATCTAATAATATAAAATTAGATGAAGTAATTATTTCTTTATATTTTTCGTTATTATAATCTTCATTTCCATAAATGGCATATTTATATAATGTACACTCTAATTTGGATAGAGATGTTTTTAATTCTTCTTCTATTTCTGGAGTAGTAGTTATATTTTTGTCAATTAAATCGCCAGTGAAAAATATTACATCAGGGTTTAAATCGTTAATATCATTTATAATTCGTTCTAATTGTTTTTTATTTATAGTAGTACCATAATGGATATCTGAGAAGTGGACTATTTTTAAACCATGAAAAGAATCGGGGATAATAGTTGATTCAACTTTATATTCTTTTATGTTTAATAATGATGTTTCAATAAAACAGCAATAACTAATTAATATAATAAAAAAGATGATGACATAAATTAATATTCTTTTTAAAAGGGGATGATCTTTTTTTTCTTCATTATCTTCTTCAATTATTTCTTCTTTTTTTGTTTTTATTTCTTTATTATATTTATTAGAACGTGTTACTTTTTCTGTCATAATAAACCTCCTAGGATAATTATTTCTAATAATGAAATAGCATTATGCAATCCATGAATTAATATAACACCATAAATATTATCAGTTTTTTTATAGGCATATGCAAAAGCGATACCTAAAGCACTATATGGTATTAAGTATACTAACATTATAAGACTATTAATTCCTGAAAGGGAAGATATTACATGAAGAAAACCAAAAATTATACCTGAACTTAACGCATATAGATGTTTATTAGAGGTAAAATTTTTTAATCCTCTTCTAAATACTAGTTCTTCTATAATAGGGGCAAATATTACAGCACATATTATTTCAACAAATGGCATTTCTTTTAATTGATTAATATTAGCTGCTTGATTTGCATTAATATCAATAGAGAAAAGGTTTATAAGTAATGATGAAAATAACATTATGAATAAACCTTTTATCCAAAAACTTAATGTTATCTTTAGAATGTTTTTATAATCCTTTTTAAATGATTTAAAGTCTTTAATTAAATCTTTAATATATATTAATGAAAAGAAGATAGAAATGAATAAATAAAGTAATAGATTTGCAGTACTATAAGAGATTATGTTTTTTTCTAATAAAAAAGAAAAAGGTATAGAGATTATACTTGCTATAAAAAAATATAGAAATATAATTAGAATACCTTTTATTAGTTCTGTTGTATTAATAAAGTTTTTTTTCAAAACAATCACCTTTTTATTCTTTTATGTATCCTAGGGCTTTTAATCTTTTAATTACTCTATCTTCAGTAACTGTACCTACAAGACGTTGTGATGTGCTTTTTTCTTCTCCGTTATCAATAAATACTGTTGTTGGAGTAGATGTAACATTAGCAATGTCTTTTAATTTTGTTTTTTCTTCTGTATTTAGTTTATCTAGTTCAATGTTATAAGCAGTTATGTCGTATTTGGCCAATACTTTTTTGAATGTTGGTTTAAATTCTAAGCAGTGTGAACAGTTTGTTTGAGAAACTAATAAAATGAATGTTTCTTTATTGTTTGCTTTTTCTTGTAATTCATTAAATGTAATTTCAACTAAGTGTTTATCTTCATTAGTTTCTTTTCCGTGAAGGATTGTACCTGCATAAATTAGTCCAACACAAGCTGCTATGACGATTGCAACTATGACAAAAATTAATATCTTTTTTTTCATATAAAATCACCATACATAATATACCACAATAAAAAAATATTAGCAATTTGATATTGTCATTTTCAAATCTTAATGATAGAATTATATTTAGAAAATAAGGTTGGTGCTTTTATGAAAAAAAGAAGTATTTTATTACTAACAATTATGTTAGGTGTTTTCCTATTTATAGGAAATGTTAAAGCTGAGGAAGATAGAACATGCAATGCAGTTAGTTTAAATGAACTAAGAACAGCTGCAGCAAATATAAAGGTTTCTTATGTTCCTGGATCAAATGTTGAGGAGTATAATGAAGGCGGTCCAATAGGAGTCGACACTTTACCTATGAGACATTTAGATGTTAAACTTTATAATTTAACAGATAGGTTGTATGTTAGGTTTGAAACAAGTGGAGATAAAATTGGCTCTGAGAAAAATGTTCTTACATATAGAAATATTGGTCCAGATGGTGCAGTAACGATACGACAACAAGCAGTTACAGAAACTGTAACATATACATTTAAAGTTTTTTCAGATGCTTATGGTTGTTCAACAAAAACTTTAAGAACTATAAGATTAACTTTACCTAGATTTAATTTTTATTCTCAATTAGATATTTGCCAAGATATTCCTGACTATTATTTATGTCAAGAATATACAACTTATAAAGTTGATGGTTCAACTTTCTATACTAAAGTTGATGATTATAAAGCTAAATTGTTGGCACAAGAGGAAAAGAAAAATGGTGTTGATTTAGATGATAACACTGGAATAATAAGTAAGGCTGTTTCAACTGTTTCCAAAAATAAATATATTATTGCTGGAGTTATAGTATTGGCCGGTGTTATTGCAACAATTTATATAATAAAAAGAAAGAAGAGTGATTTATAATGAAAAAAGTTGAGTTAAATAAATATATACTTTTTGTATTGTTTTCATTTATGTCATTCTTAGGAGTAACATCAGCTGCTGGTAATACGTTGTCTTCTGGCGATAGTATGTTTATTCCTAAAACTTCATATCCGGGATTAACTTGTGTTGCTGTCGGAGATGATAATCCTTTTGTTTTAACAGAAACTTCATCTGGATACAAAGTTACAAATCCTGAAGGAACTTTACCTGGTGTTGAAGGAAAAATCGATTGCTCTTATAGTGCAAATGATGGTAGTGAAAAGAGTTTACCTTTTGATATAGTGTCAACAGCTACTGGTACAGGTAATTTTGGTTTAACTGCAGATAATCCTGAAACTGATATTTTAACATTTATTGGTCAAGGTGAAATTATTGATATAAGTTCTTCAAACGAGTATGTAATTATTGATAGAGATAATTGTACTTCTACTAGTTGCCCAATAAGACTTAATCCTGATGTTTTTGATTTAGCTGAGACTGGAAGAAGAATAGATACTACAGTTACAGTTAAATATACAATTAATGGACATGAGTATACAAAAGATTTTAATGTTAATGTAGATAAGTTCTATGGAGCTAAAGCGTATCCTGGTGGAGTTGGTACTTGTGGATTCTCTAGTGATGAGTGGATTTATCGAACTTATTCTTTAAGTTCTGGTTCGAATAATATGGCTTATTATGAAGGTGCACCAAATGCTAAACTTCCTGATTGTACTCCAACAAATCCTGTTGTAGAAATTGAATTTAAAGGTTGGTCAAGTGGTTTAACTAACGATTCAAGACCAAAAGCAATTGGTGGATGTACTAGTGTTGTTCCAGCAGGTACTTCTGTAAGCAGTGGTAACTATGCTGCTTGTTATGAGCAAAAACCTACACTTCAACTTGCAATAGCAGAAGGAAATATTGAAAATCCTGGCGATTGGAAATATTCTGATGGTAGAGGTTATTATTATGTTGGTGATTCAACTACTACAGTAACACTTCCAAATGCTGTATTTGTTGGATTTGATGTAGATAAAGAATTAAACACTTGGAAGTGTGTTGATAAAGATGGTAACGAATCAGATAAACAACCTGGAGATTCTGTTGCTTTAGATGGTGGTAAGTGTACTGCAATAATTGATAGTAGTAGTGTTACCGAAAGGGATTATAATAAAAGAATATATGTAAAACAAACAACTACTTTTAGTGTTAGTGGAATGGAATCTTGTCCAAGTTATTCTGATAGTTTTATATCTTTTGGAGAAGAAGATGGTACATGTAAGGTTACAGGTATTTCTGCTACTCCTGATGATAGTACTGTAGATGTTCCTGTACAAGTTAATGGAAGAACTGTTACATTTAAATATAGAGTAATATCTTTATCTGGTAGTTCTCAAAATGGTGATGAAGATTTTATTATAGATACTACTGTAAATGAAAATATGGATGCTGCTGTTGTTACTGATGAAACAGATGGAATTATCACTAGCATACCAACAAGTTTTACAATAAAATTAAAGGGAGAACATCATTTTATTAACAATTCAATTGGTGGTGCTTCTATTTATGAAGCGTGGTGGCCTGAAAACGGTGTAGATACACCACATAATTCTTTGTGTATTGATCCTGGAAGAGTCGGACCTGGTAGTGCTGGATCAAAATATCATAGAGAAGAAATAGGTGTTGAAGATTTAAAAAAATTTGCCGCTTATATTGGTGATGTGATAATACCAACCGCTGGTCAGGATTCTTTTAGTGAAAGAAATAACAATTGGCGTATAGCATCACAGATAGCAGTTCGTATTGTCGCTGCTGTTGATGGAGTTATGAGTGGTTCTGGTGGTGGAACTTTAACAACTCACTATAACACTTATCAAGCTGGTGCTAATGCTTTAAGACCTATAGAAGGTAAAGATGCAGCAACGATAAAAAATATTGTTCAAACTAAATTGGGAATAACTGATAATGACCTTTTAGATAAAATTGCTAAAATGCTTACTGAATATAAGCAGCATGATACTGTTCAAATGGGAACAGATATTTCAAGAAAGATAGAAGATAGAGAATCTCAAGTTTATGGTTCTGATGGTTATGAAATTAAATATAAAGGGACAATATCTTTACCAACTGGAGCTACTTCAGTTCCAACTTTTGATACAGCTGATTGTAATTCAAATACTGGAACTACTGGAGTTCAATGCGTTGTAAATGGTTCTCTTACAAGAAATGATGAGGAATCTAATTCTCAAGGTAAAGAAGTATACAATTATGATGTTACTATAAGAGTGTCAGATGCCAGCAAAGTTGTTCCCCCTAAAACCAATGACGAAAAGAAAAAAATGGCATTCAAGTTGGCTTATACTGGTGCTAGTACTGTTAAAGGAGTTTTCTTTGCTCAACCAGATAATGGCGCTTACTTACAACGTATGATTGTATTTGATTATAGTCATAATTCTGGTGATACATATATTTATTTCCCAGTTGTTCCTGAAACTTGTTTAGAAATACCTTCATTAGATCCAAATAGATGTCTTGATGAAGATAATTGTAATATTAATAAACAATTATTTAAAGATTCTGGATGTTGTGCAGATTTAAATGATGAAGTTACTTATGGTTATTTGATGCAAACAGTATGTATTGGTAATTGTACTACGTCTTCATTTGAAAGCGTTTGTAAATATGATATTGATCCTAATCACGAAGATAGAGCTGAGTTATATCAAATAAAAGAAGGAACTGTTTATAGTGGAGGCAGTTATTCTAATAATATTGGTTCTTGTATTGTTAACGTTTCTGATAATTATGCAAATTCTTCTGCTTCGTTTAGTAGAACCGATGATAATGGAAATAACATTAATGTAGCCCATTATAATGGTAATACTTATTGTGCTGTAACATGTAAAGAAGACTGGATTATTACAATGGATAGTTTTGGAAATTATGTTGGAAATAGAGCTCATGCGGCTGGAACATGGTTTGCTATTGAAGATGATATATTCATCGGTGGATCTCGTACATGCTTTACTTCATTTATTGATTATGATAAGTATATGAATGATTTGACAAAACAATCTGAAACAGCGATTAAAAATTATAATAATTATAATTACTATTCAAGGCAATATACTGATATTAAAAGACAAGCAGATGGTGATTCTAATAAGAATTTAGCAGATGCCATTGCATCTACTGGTACTAAATGTGTTAAATATAAGAAATGTGAAAATTCGGCAGGGAAACCTGATTATGCATCAGATGATGATATTTTCTTTGATGATGCCGATGATTCTAAACAATGTTATGCTGTATCTGAAGCTGGTTCATCAGGATCAGGTGGTTCTGGTACTCCAACTTGTGAACATGGTACATGGGATGAAGATGAAAATCAATGTAGAGAATATTTTGATTTAGATTGTGATACATATGGTCAAACTATGAAACACACTTTATCTACTAATAATGATGTATTTGGTTCTGAATTTAATGACGATGATTATCTTTATGAATGGACTCATGGTGATTCTGAAAATAAAAAGTTTGGTTCTGGTTCTTATATGACTCAAACCACTTCAAAAGCTAATTCTTTTAATAATTATAGAAGAAGTGATTATATTGAATGTACAATTGCAGAAAATAAAGAACCGGATGGTATTGCAACATTAACATGTAAATATGTAACAAATGGTACTTTCCCTGTTTCTGATTCTGGAATATCTGGTGATTTGGCTGCATCTGAGGATGATATGAAATTATTCTGTAATGATAAAGTTAATACTGTTACTAATGACGATGGTGATTCTGAAACTTTCTGTAAATGTAATAGTACAGACGCAAGCAGTTCTACTTGTGATTTAGGTGCAAGTGCTCTTACTAATGAAGATGATGTTTTTGAACACTTATCTTTAAAAGTTCTTGATCACGCTGAAGATAGAGCTGTAGAATATCAATCTGGATTAACTAACGCTGTAAATACTGTTTATGAACTTTCAGCAAATATGTATGATTGTCAACATTTCTCATTGTATAATACTTCTGATGATGGTAGAACATATGATTCTATCGATGCAGATGGAAATAAGACTACGCTTAATTATGCAACTACAAAAGTTCCTGCTAATAGAACAATTTTAGGTGAAAATCGTAGTTATGTAAAAATTAATACGGCGTTTAAGCCTGTTGGATCATATAATTATGATGAAGAAGCATTTATGACAATTTTAAAAGACGATAATATTTTAGTTGAAGATATGATAAAGAATGACGAAGTTTTAGGTGAAAGCTTTGTTGGTGCTACAGATAAACAAGAAGAAGCTCAAATTAAAGCTTATGACAAATATGGTAATCTTTATGAATATCCTGATGTAAAATTATCTAGAAATTATATTAATACAAAATATTACAATCCTGATAGTGCTTGGACTGAGTCAGCAACTTTAGATGCATGGAAAAATTATGAAGATTCAACTGAAGTTGAAAAAAAGGCTACTGATTCTATTGAAGATTTAGAGCGTACTAAGGTAATAACATTATGTACTATTGGTGAACATAGTGGATTAGAAGCTTCTAATTTAGGTGGAAAGAGTGGTATGACTCCTGGCGGAACAAATAATAATAATGGTTATGAATTAACAACTCCTGTTCAACCTGTAACAAGTGATGATGTAACATGGGTTGGAGGATCATGCTATCAAGTAAATGTTAGATATGTTAATACTCATTATATTAAATCAGAAATTTCTAATAGTAGTTTCTACAGAAATAAAGGAAACTGGTATCAAAGAGGAAATGATATTAAAGAACATGGTGATGATTTAAGAGGAGCTATAGGAAATGCTAATGCTCGTCCAGGTAATAATTATAATGTTTCTCAAGAAGAAGGTTCTTATTTATGGTCTATAATGGGAGAAAAGAATGTCTTCCCAATTAGTTTAGACACTCCTAGAAATTTATATCAATATAGATATAGTTTTAAAGATATTGGTTCTTATAGTGATGGTAAGCTTGGTAGAATAATGGGTGATACAAATTCAATTATTCGCTTAAATACAAGAGCTTGTTTCTATGAAGTATTTGAAGAAGTTTGTTTATGTTGTGGATCTGAAGTAAGAACTTATGTTGAAGGTTCTGATGACGTTACAAAAGATTATCCATATACTGAACCAACAGGTCCTTACCACCAAATAGATAATCCTGATGATGTTAATAATAAAGATGGAATTTTAAATATTGCTTCATCAACATTTAGTCTAAATGATGTTGCAAGTAAATATGGTAGTTCTAGTAGAGAAACTCCTGTTAACTGGAGTGATAGTTCACCATTCTTCTATGGTGGAGTAACACATATGACAAATAAAGGTGATGTTGCTTTAGATGCAATTGAAGCCAAGGGAGAGAATGCTTATTCTGAGACTCCTGAATATTCATATTACTTAACTCCTGCATCACTATCTGCAATTAGAGATTATAATGCAAGTAATGGTTATGATGTTGACTTTAATAAGCTAAAAGTTTATGGAAGATTTGCTATAGCACCTCTTACTTCTTGTTCAAGTCCAACTAGTTGTGATTGGGGAACAACTGCAAGTGATTATAGAATGAATAATGGAATTGTTAATTTCCGTCACTATGGTAGTGAATTCTTAGAGGAATTTATGTATGACTTGAATGCTGTTTATGATGGTACTCTTGCAAAGAATGGAAACGATCAAGTATGTGAGATTTATGTTACATCAGGAACTGATGGTAAAACAATATCAAATGAAATTACTAATAAAGTTAAGAGTGGTTGTCGTTGGATTGATTATATTTCTGAATCTAATGGTGAATACTTTAGATTAGCATTTAAATAGGAAGGAGTGAAATTATATGAAAGAGTCCTATTGGGGTTATTGGTTAGTATTACTTGGTATATTTGTTGTAGTTGTTATGTTACTTGCTAATGATGCAACTACTACTAATACACAAGATTACTATCAATTAAAAGAAGTTGCTAATAGTGCAATGTATGATTCAATTGATTATGCGTACTATTCTCAAACAAGACAAGTTAGAATCTTAAAGGAAGTTTTCGTTGAAAACTTCCTAAGAAGATTCGCTGAAACAGTTGGAATAACTGATACATATAATGTACAATTTTTTGATTTATATGAGTCTCCTCCTAAAGTTAGTATAAAAATTTCTACAACAACTGCAGGTTTTGTAGTTGGTAGAGATGCAGCTAATACTGAAGGAACAAATGATGGAATTACAAATCTAGATGTTGTTAATTCTATTGATTTATTGTTAGAATTCAACGGAAGCGGTAGAACATGTAGTGATGAATATACTTGTACCGATGATCCAAGTTTAGTTACAGCTTGTGAGTATTATCAATAATAGAAGGAAGGAATAAAAATGGGAAATTTACTTGTACCGTTTAAAAAGTTTTTAAGTAATAAGAATACTATTACTATATTAGGTGTATTAATTGGTATTGTAGTTTTATACTTAGGATATAACTGGCGTGTTACTAAATCTGTTCAACCAGTAAAAATTCCGTATGCAGCTAATCAATTAATGTCTGGTACTAAGATTACTGAAAATGATATAAAATATGCTAGTGTTCCAAAAGATATGATTTCAAATATGACTAATCTTTTAACAAATACTAGTCAAATTGTTGGAATGTTAGTTGCTTATGATGGTAAAATACCTCAAAATAGTTTCTTCTATGATTCAAATTTAATGACAGAAGAGGAAATGCCAGATTCTATTTTCTCTGGTATTCAAGATGGTTATACTATTTATGACATGCAAGTTACTTTATCAAGTGCTTATGGTAATTCAATATTTCCAGGCGATAGTATAGATATTTATATGTCAACTAATGCTGAAGAAGATGAAGGTAAACTTGTTTATGGACGTTTTATAAAGAGTATACAAGTTTTAGCTGTTAAAGATGGTAGTGGTAAAAATGTTTTTGCTGATAAGGATAATCCTACTGAAACTGCTCACTTATTGTTCGCAGTTCCTGAAAACTTATTCCTTTTATTAAAAAAAGCAGAGAAATTAGGAATAATATTGGAGCCTATTCCAAGAAATAATTCTTATTCAACAAATGCACAAGCAACTGAATTAACAAGTGATGAACTACAAGCTATGATTATTAATCAAACTCACATTCTACAAAATGAGTGTACTGATTTAACTGTTTGTGGTTAATAGTATTTTAGAATAAAAAAGAGGGTGTTGTTATGGATGAGAAGAATATATTCTCCCAAATGGACTTTGGCCCATTGTCAGAATTCTTAGAAGATGATGATGTAACCGATATTTCTTATAGTAATGGTGGTCAGGTTTGGTTAAAAACATTGTCTAAAGGTGTATATCAGGTTGAAAGACCTGATATAAATAATCCTTTTATGGAGAAGTTAGCCTTTCAATGTGCAAACGTAATGGGTAGAACATTCAATATGGCTCATCCATTTCTTGACTCCGAAAGTGCTGAATTACGTATGAACTTTGTACACGATTCCATTGCTACTAATGGAATCGCGTGCTTGATACGTAAAACACCAGCAAAAATAAGATTAAATAAAGATAAATTATTAAATGAACAATATATTACTGATCAAATGCATGATTTCTTAATTAAATGTGTTTGGGGACATTGTAATATAATGGTAGCTGGAGAAACTGGTTCTGGTAAAACAGAACTTGTTAAATATTTAGCTAGTAATGCTAAAGAGGATGAAAAAATCATTTCTATTGAGGATACATTAGAGCTTCACTTAGATAAGATTTTCCCACATAGAGATATAGTTGCTATGAAAACTAATAATATTGCTTCATATACTGAAGCGTTGGTAGCCTGCATGAGACAGAACCCTATTTGGATATTACTTGCCGAGGTTCGTTCAGCAGAAGCTGTTATGGCAGTTCGTAACTCTATTTCTTCTGGTCACCACGTTATATCTACAATCCACGCTGATAAAGCGTCAAGTATACCAATGCGTATGTATGCCTTACTAGAAGGTAGTCAAGATATTGAACAGTATTTGTCTTCAATACATAGATATATTCAAATTGGTATTTATGTTAAAGGTTATTATTCAAAGGCACTTGGAAGATTTCAACGTGAAATTATGGAAATTTGTGAATTTTATGTTGATGATGAAACAAATAGACCTTTATCAAATACTTTGTATTCAAAGACTTTAGATGGTAAAGTTACTTTGAAGAATCCAACTAAGAAATTAATTGATTATTTGGCAATTGGTAATGTTTATTTTGAAAATGATGATATTTTTGGAATTGGTGATGCTGATACAAAAGAAGATTTGTCAAATTATAGACATGGATCAGCTGAAGATAATTTTGCATTAAAGGAAACTAATTCTGAAGCTTTAAATGCTGCTATGAATAAGGATTCTTTAAGTGAAACAACAGAAGCTAAAAAAGATTCTGTACAAGCTCAAGCGACTCCTCAGCAAACTGCAACTTCTGCAGTTCAACAAGCACCAGTTCAAGCTGCTCCGCAGCCTGTACAAGTACAACAGCCTGTACAGCAGGTTGTTCAGCAATCAACACCAGTGCAGCAATCAGTTACACCTGTTGTATCTCAAGTGCAACAACCAGTAGCTCCTGTTAGCCGTCCAGCTGTACAAGCTGCTCCTAGTCCATTTCCGACTGTTGGTGTACCTAATTCTGGTGGTGTTACACAACAACCAGTTCAACCACAACAAGTTGTTGTTACAAATGATGTATTATAATAAGAAGGTGATTTTATGGAGTTAATTATTTGGTTAGCAATTGCTATATTCGTATTAGCTTATCGTTATAATACTGGAGACAATGTCTACAAATTTTTTGCAGATACTGTTTCAGGAGTATATAATACATATGCACCTTATAGTTATAGAGAGGTTAAAGAGAAAACTAAAGAGTTAGGATATGAATATACTCCTAGACAATACTTGACTCAAGTTCTACTTATAGGTGGAGCTGCTGCAGGTATTAGTTTTCTTTATTTCTATAGTGTTTTAGTAACTTGTATTTATACTGCTATAGCTATATGTTTTGTTCCTTATTTAAGTTATTTAAGAACACAAAGATTATATAGTGAATATATATTTGAACAAATACAAGTTTATACAACAAACGTTATTATGGAATTTAATACTACACAGAGTTTCGTTAAATCATTAGAAGGTGTTAGAGATTCTGGTATATTACAAGATCCAGTATTAAGAGATGTAAAAAGAATGATACAAATGTCTTATGAAAATGGTACGATTGATGAATCTATTGAATTTTTTAATTCAGCTTATCCATATTATATGGTTAAGAATATGCATCAGTTATTTTTACAGATAACTAAAGAAGGTGCTAGGGATTCTGGTGAGGCTTTGGAACTTATGTCACTTGATATAGATGCCTTAGTAGAAGGTGTATATAGAGATAGAATGGATAGACAAGTCTTCCATAAGAAGTTCTTAACATTCGGTTGTGCATGTTTCTTACTGGTATTAGTTATGCAGTTGTTATTTGGTAGAACAGAGTATCTACAGATGTTAGAAAAATTTTATGTAAAAATTATTCTACATGCAATAATTATAATATTATGTTATTTCTTAGTATCTGGTGAAAAGTATTATAATGAAGATGTGGGGGTTGAATAGATATGTATTTTGAGATCCTTACAATTGGTATAGTAGCATTTGTTGTACTTACTGTTAATGGTTATATTAAACCTAATAAATTTATTCAAGATAACCAAGATTTGTTTATGAAGCTTAAGGAAGAAGATTATGATTTCCTTGTTAGAGCTAAATATGGTGATGGTCTTGATGCTGATGTTCTTTATCAAAAAAGAATAAAAAATGCATTAATTATTATAGTTTTATTAATATTTATAATGTTATCAAGTTTATCAGCTGTTAAAATAGTATTAGCTTTTGCAGCTGGTTATGTTGCATTTAAAATGGATTATAATAGTTTGAAAAAATATTATAAGAGAAACTTATTATTAATTGATTCAATGTTGCCTTATTATTTAAAGGGATTGGAAATTTTGATTCAGCACTATACTGTTCCAGTTGCAATAGGTAAGTCAATACCTGATGCTCCTGAAATATTTAGAGATGGATTAATTGATATGATTAATAAGATTAATGCTGGTGATTCTACTGTTACACCATATATGGAATTTGCACAAACTTATCCCGTTAGAGATTCAATGCGTATGATGAGGCTTCTTTATCGTTTGAGTTTAGGACGTCAAGAAAGAAAGCAAGAACAATTGATAACTTTCTCAAAGACAATATCTAATCTACAACAAAAAGCAAGAGATAATCGTTATAAGGAACGTCTTGATAAAATGGAAAGTAAAACAATGAGTATGCTGGTATCTACAGGTATTGGCGTTATGATTCTTTTAGTAATTCAAATCATGAACATGTTAGGTGGATAATTAAGAAAATTATCTGCTTTTTCTTTTGAGTTGAAGATATTTCATGATATACTAAATATAGATAGTCTTAGGGAGGTGCGGTTAAGTAGTTTTTAATAAAAGAATATGAAGATACTAGCTATAACTTTAATATTTTTCTTAATAACGACTTCTTTTTATGACAAAATATTTAATAATTGAGAATCATGGAAAAAATTTAATAACATTATTTCTTTTTTATAAATTTTATTTGTAATTACTATAATAATAATTATTATTTACCATTTTTTGTTACATTGTATAAGCTTTGCATAATTACTTTAATTTAAAGATTTTTTTATAGTCCAATCGGGGACTATAGGGTTGACACAAAAAATATTTTTAAGTGTAACATACTTAATATAAGTATTGCTTTTAATTATTATAAGGTGGACACATTAATGATATATTATGCAGACTTTAGTTGATTTTTTTACCAGTAACAATGCTAATTATTTTAGTGCTATGTGAAAAAAGTTTTAAGAAAGATATAATTATATTTGCGACTTTATCCATTTTTACTAACTTTTATTTTTATGAATATTGATTTATCAATCTCGTAAATAGTTCCAATATTATTTGAAAAAATTAGATACTTGATAACATTTTGATTTTGATGAAAAAGGTGATATTAAATGAAAAGACAATATAAAAAAATACTTCCATATTTAATAACAATATTAATAGTTATGGGAATATTTTTAATTACATTAAAAATAAATGATTTTTATCCGTTTGGCAAGTACGACATTGCAAAATATGATGCATATTATCAATATAAGCCAATGTTATATAATTTTATAATGAATATAAAAAAAGGTACATTATCATCTTTTAGTTTTCTAAGTGGATTGGGTAATCCTACAATTTTTAATTATTTATATTACCTAGCAAGTCCATTAAATCTGGTAGCACTTCTATTTAATTCTCCAACTGCAATGTATTTTTCTGTTATATTCGTAAAAACAATTATAACTTCTTTAATTGCTTTATTTTACTTCAAAAAAAGAACAAATAACTCTTTTATATCTATTATTTGTTCTTTATCATATACATTTAGCAGTTGGTATTTGTCTTATCATATTCATATAATGTGGTTAGATGCATTTATGACATTTCCAATATTACAATATGGATTAGAAGAACTAATGAATAATAACAGATATAATATTTATATTTTTTCTTTAGCATATGTAATGTTAACTAACTTCTATATGGCATTTATGATTTGTATCTATATTTTTATTTATTATATGTATAACATTATAATAAAAAAAGATAAATATATTAATAAAATTAAAAACTTTCAATTAATAATGATAAGTACTATAGTTACTTGCTTATTGGCTGCATTTACTATTTATGCTACATATTCTAGTTTCTTAAAGATGGGAATAAATATTAGTGATAATTCAGATTTGATTGCAAAATTAAGCATTTCTAATTTTATAAAATCTCTATTAATAGGTGGATCATCATCCAATATAAATCATTTTACAACGAATATTCCAAATATTGGATTAAGCTTAATATTTTTAATAAGTTTATTTTACTATTTTATAAACAATAACATAAAAAGTAGAGAAAAAATAACAACTTTAATATCCATATTTTTAGTATCGTTCGTTTTGTTCTCTAATAAAATTAATTTTTTCATTAACTGTTTTCATACACCAACAGGATACTCTTATAGATATTCATTCATTATAACTTTTTATATATTAATAATCTTTATTAGGAATTATAAAACATTTAATGAAAAAATTGATTTAAAGGTTTATTTATCTATTTTTATTATTTTAATTTTAATAATTGTAGAATTTGTACTAAAAAATATAGATTTTAACTCTTTTATATTTAATCTAGTTTTTATTTTCAGTTATACAATTATATTACTATTTTATAATAAAAATAAGTATCAAAAGTTTTTGTTTTTAGTTATAGTTATATTCGAGTTAATTGTAAACTACACAATAACATTAAATAATAGTAAAAAGTATGAACTGGAGTTGATTAATCAATCATATTTCTCCCAAATAGACTATCGCCAAAGGTTAAATGATGCTTTATTTAGAGAAGTGATTAACAAAAATCTATATACTAACACAAGTGTAATTGAAAACTTTTCATCAATGCAATATAATAATATTCTGTTTTTTTTAGATGAATTAGGGTGTGCAACAGATGGAAAAGCAACTATTTATACATGTGAAAATACATCTATTTTTGATATGATTTTCAATGTTCAAGGCGAGTACAATTTACCTAAAATATTTTCTGTAAATAGAGACATATTTCTCTATAATATTGAAACAGAGGATATTATAAAAAATCAAAACAACCTTGTATTAGGAATATCTAATATAGATAATATTATAAAAAGTGAAAATATAGAATCTAAAGAAAATATATACACATATGTTATTCCAGAAAATAAAGAATATATAATAAAAGTAAGTCCCCTAATGAAATATATAAGAATCAATAATAAAATATATATTCATAATTTAGAAGACTTACCAAAAGAATATAATTCCTTAAATATAAATGGCGATTTGCTTAGAAAACGCTTAATAGAAGAAAAATTAAAAGAAGGAGATCAAATCGAAATTGTTTTTAAGGATGAATTTGAAAGCCCTTTAGATATATATTATATAGATGAAGAATTGGAAAAAAAACTTTATAGTATTTTATCTCGAAACGCTATTAAATACGATATATATAAAGAAAATTATATTGAAGGAACAATTAATGTAGAAGATAATGAACTTATATTTACTTCTATCCCATATGATATATCATGGGAAATTCAAATAGATGGTAAAAAAGTAGAACCTATAATATTAGAAGATGCGTTATTGGGAATCGAATGTGAAGCTGGAACTCATAAGATAAGTTTCAAATATAAAAACAGATTTGTGATCTCTATCGTTATATCAATATTTACTTTTGTAGGTTTAATAATAAATATAACTTATTGTAAGAAAAGAGGTATTGTTTATGAAACTAGTAAAAAAAATAAATAAATTCTTTAAAAATAATTGGTTTTTTGTTTTGTTTATAATACCTTTTATTTTTGTTTGCTTTTCTAATAAAAGACCAGATAATGATATATGGTTTTTGTTAACATTAGGAAGATATGCTACTAATTTTGGTTTACCTACAATTGATCCTTTTACTATACATGAAGGATTATCATATATTATGCAACAATGGCTATCGGCATCAATATTTTGGGTGGTTTTTGATTATTTTGGTAAATATGGATTACTTTTTATTGTTTATATTATGTGTTTTTTATTATCGTTTGTACTTTATAAATTATATTATAGAACAAGTAATAATAAATTATTATCTGTATTATTTTCGGTAATGGCAACTATTTTAATTAGAAAGTTTATTGTACTTAGACCACAAATATTTACTTATTTTATTTTAATTATGGAAATGTTTTTTGTAGAAAAATATGTAAATACTAATAATAAGAAATGTTTATGGCCGTTACCTATACTTTCAGTAGTATTAATTAATTTACATGCTTCTATGTGGTATTTTCAGTTTATTTTTTTATTACCTTTTATAGTTAATTCTTTTAAGATAAAAAATTTTACTATTCAAACTTATGAGTTGAAACCTATCTTAATTACTATTATTTTGATGGTAATAGTATCATTTATTAATCCATATGGATATGAGGCTTTAACTTTCTTATTTAAGTCATATGGTATAGATTTAATTAATAATGTAGTAGGTGAAATGAAACCATTACCTTTTAATGTTTATGGGAAAACAGTATTAGTATTAAATATAATTGTTATATTATCTATAAATTTTTTTAGAAAATATAGACTTGATATAAGGCATACTTGTTTCTTTTGTGGAACAATTATTTTAGCTTATGTGCATTTAAAATGTTATCCTTACTTTGTAATTATGGCTTTTTATTGTCTTTCTTATTTTTATAAAGATTTTAAAATAAAAAAAGTTATAAATAAAGTTAAAATATTAAAGAATATTTATGAAAACAAATATGTTGTATCTATTGTTAATGGTGTTATAGTAGGATGTTCAATTATGTTATTAGTAACAATTTTTATAACAGGTTATAGTTCTATAAAACATTTTTATTTTCATCCAGATAATATAGAGGAGACTGTTGATTATATTAAAGAGAATTATGATATCAATAAAATTAGACTGTTTATAGATTTTGATAATGGTGGTTATACTGAATATATGGGACTTAAATCATATATAGATCCGAGAGCTGAGGTATTTTTTAAAAGTTTGAATGAAAAAGAGAATATTTTTGAAGAGTATATTGAATTATCATCAGATGAAGATTTTGATATTGGAGAATTTGTTGATAAATATAAATTTACACATTTAATTGTTTTTTATCATCAAAAAAATATAGATGAGTATATGGCAACTAGGGATGATTATGAAGTAGTATATAAAGAAAATTTTGAGAAAAATAAGGATAAAGTATTTTTGAAACTTTATGTGTTAAAGGAATTAAATGATTAAGATGAAAAAGAAAGTAGTTATAATTGGTGCGGGACCTGCTGGTCTTACTGCAGCTTATGAATTGTTAAAGAATAAAAAGAAATACGATGTAGTTGTATTAGAGGAATTAAATCAAGTAGGTGGAATTTCTAAAACTATTAATTATAAAGGTAATAGGATGGATTTAGGAGGTCATAGGTTTTTTTCTAAAAGTAAAAAAGTTAATGATTTTTGGAATGAATTAATGCCTTTACAAGGTAAAGATTCTTTTGATGATAAAAAAACAGGATATAAAAAAGAATTAAGTAAAGATGGGCCGAATCCAGAAAAAGATGATAATGTAATGTTAATTAGAAATAGAGTTTCTAGAATATATTATTTAAAGAAATTTTTTGATTATCCTGTTAGCTTGAAGTTGGAAACTTTAAAAAATATGGGGGTTACTAGAACTATTCAAAGTGGTTTTAGTTATATGAAAAGTTTAATTATAAAAAAAGAAGAAGATTCTTTAGAAAATTTTTATATAAATAGATTTGGAAAAAAGTTATATAGTATGTTTTTCGAAGGATATACAGAGAAACTATGGGGAAGACATCCTAGTAAAATATCTGCTGATTGGGGAGCTCAAAGAGTTAAAGGAATTTCTATAATGGCTGTAATATCTGATGCTTTTAAAAAGATTTTTCATATCAATTCAAAAAAAGTTGAAACTTCATTAATAGAACAATATTATTATCCTAAATATGGACCTGGTCAATTATGGGAAAAGGTTGCTAGTGAAATAGATAAAAATGGTGGAAGGATATTATATAATCATAAAGTTTTAAATATTAAAATCAAAGATAAAAAGATAAAGTCTGTTGTTTGTGAAGTAGATGGTAAAAATGAAGAAATAAAAGGAGATATTTTTATTTCTTCAATGCCTATAAAAGATTTAATTAATGGAATTGATAAAGATGTACCTAAAAAAGTAGAAAAAATTGCTAATGGATTGCCTTATCGAGATTTTGTAACTGTTGGTTTATTAGTGAAAAAGTTGAATTTAAAAAATGAAACTAATATAAAAGTTTATAACGATAATATTCCAGATTGTTGGATTTATGTCCAAGAAAATGAAGTAAAGCTTGGAAGAATTCAAGTATTTAATAATTGGAGTCCTTATATGGTAAAGGATCCATATAATACTATTTGGATTGGTTTAGAGTATTTTTGTAATGAAAATGATGAATTTTGGAATATGAATGATGATGAATGTGCACAATATGCTATTAAGGAACTAATTAGTATGGGCATTATTGATGAAACGGATGTTTTAGATTATCATCGTGAAAAAGTTAAGAAAGCTTATCCAGCTTATTTTGATACTTATGATGAAATAGATAAAGTAATAAAATATTTGAATAGTTTCGAAAATCTTTATTGTATAGGAAGAAATGGACAGCATAGATATAACAATATGGATCATTCAATGATGTGTGCTTTTGAAGCCGTAGATATAATTGAAAATGATAGGAAAGATAAATCATTAATATGGAAAGTTAATACTGAAAAAGAGTATCATGAGGAAAAGTAAATTAGTTTTTTCTATTGCATTATTAAATTTGTAATAGTATAATTATAGTATAAAAAATAATATAGAAAGAGGAATGATGAATATATGAAAGAAGCTACAGGAGAATTAAACATGACAGTTATTACTGTTGTTGCAATTGCAGCAGTTGGTTTATTGTTTACAATGTTTGTTTGGCCAAATATCCAATCAAATTTAGCAATTAATACTGCATGTTCAAATGTTGATAATAATGGTAATTATAAGACTACTGATGCTAGTATTACTGGTGCAAGTGATGATGGTTATGTTTCATGTTCAGGTTTCAATTGTACTGCATATTACAATGGCAGACAATTTTCAAAGTCTTGTAAATAGTTAAAAAATAATAGAAAACAGGTGATACATAATGAAACAAGCTATGGGAGATTTAAATGGATCTGTAATAGTCCTTGCAGCCGTTGCATTGCTATCGGCTGTTTTCTTTATGGTTGTATGGCCAATGGTTAGACAAGGATTAAAGGATGATGCTAGGTGTGCCGATGCTGTATGTGATGTTGGGTATAACCCTGGAAGTGGTATGGTAGATTGCTATAATCCTAATGCAACTAATAAAACTACTTTTGAATGTCCATATAGAGGGTAGGTGTACTAATGAAAGAGGCAATAGGTGGTACTTGGATTTATTTAATTGTTTTGCTTTTTATAGGGGTTTTTACGTGCTTCGTTAGTGTAACTACTAATTATTCAAGATGTTACCGAATTAAAGATGAAGTTATAACATCAATTGAACATTACCATGGAGTAAATAAAAGTTCTATAAGTAAAATAAATGGATATTTAAAAGGTATTGGATATTCAGCTACTGGACAATGTCCACAAGAAGATGGAAGCTGTTGGTTCAGATTTTCAAAAAATAGAGATGATGGACCTGTCGGTTATGGATCTGATACAAATTATTGTATTGCAAAAACTGATGTTAGAACTAAGAATAGCTCTGGTATGGTAAATGGACCAATAGGACATTTTGAAAGTGCTTATTATAAAGTAGTTGTATTTTTTAAAATTGATTGGCCTGTATTTAGGCAAATATTTAATATAAAGATTTCAGGTGAAACAGCTATTATATATATGCCAAGAAATGAATTTACTGAAGTTTCAGAAAATAAGTGTAGGTGATTTAGATGAAGGATAGTATTGCTGATATCTGGTTATTAGGTTTGATAATTGTATTCATTCTTATTTTTGCATGCTATATAACAATTACAATTAATTATACGGCTTCATTTAAATTAAAAAATGAAATGCTAAGTATTATAGAAAGACATAAGGGTATGACAGATAATGCACCAAATTGTGGTGTACAATCAAATTTAACTGGTAAATCTGGTAGTGTATGTGCTAAGGGTGGAGCATTTCAAACAATTAATTTATACTTAAGAGGTAGTGCATATACAGCTAAGGGGCAATGTCCAATAGATGGAGATACTTGGTATGGTGTAATAACATTAGATAATTATGGGAATAAAGCAACTAGTGGAACAGATTACGAAGTTGCAAGAGTTGGTGAAAAATATCACTATTGTTTTGCAAAGTATGATACTGGAAGAGTAAAAAATGCTGCAGCTGGAAGTAAGTATTCTAGTATTTATTATAAAGTAAGGTTATTTTATAAGTTTGAATTTCCAGTATTAACTGAATTTTTGTCGATTAGAGTAGATGGGATGACTGATGAAATTTATAATCCTGAAAAGGATTTGGTTTCAGTTTCTAATGGTGATTTCTTTATAGCTCCATAATTTAAAGAAAGGGGAAATTAAAAAATGAATGTTATAGTTTCGAATAAATATTCAGCAATGTTGTCTAGTTTGAGTACAAAAATAGATTTAATAAAAACTATTGATGGAGAGTTTCAAGTAGATGATTTAATTGCTCAATTTGACAATTTCTTCTTTAATAAAATGATTCTTGATATTACTGCTATTTCTGGATATCAAGATATTTCACAAATTCAAAGATTATCATTTGGAATGGATATGTCAAAAATAATATTATTGTTAGATGATTCACAAATTGTAAATTCACCTCAATACTTGTCTGAACTAGTATCGATGGGAATATATAATTTTACAAGGAATATTGATGCAATAGCTTATTTAATTGATAATCCTAATACATATAAAGATGTTGCACAGTTTCATTTGCTTGGTTCAAGTGCTTCTCCAATGGGAGGACAGGGTGGGGGTTATCAACAGAATTCCAATGGAAACAAAGGAATGTTTGGATTTAATCAATCTACAGGAAATGAAAGATCGTATATTAATCCAAGTGCTATGGTGCCTTCAATGGGAGGAACTAGAGTAATAGGAATTAAAAATTTAACAGATCATGCTGGAGCTACAACATTAGTTTATATGTTGAAAAAGCAATTATCAGAACATTATTCTGTTTTGGGATTAGAATTAGATAAAAATGATTTCTTGTTCTTTAATGATCCTGATTTGAAAAGTGTAAGTAGTAGGGAGTTAGCTTCAATTATTAATAATCCAGTTAATAATTATAATGTAATATTGATAGATATAAACAATAGTGCAGAGGAAGCAAATTGTACTGAAATGCTATATTTGATAGAACCTTCAACTTTGATGTTGAATAAATTAATAAGAAGAGATAGAAATATTTTAGATAAAATAAGAGGAATGAAAGTTATCTTAAATAAGAGTTTGCTTGATGCACCTGATGTAAGAGACTTTGAGGGAGAAGCTAGATGTAGCGTTTTCCATAATATACCTCCGTTAGATGATAAAAAGGATAAACATAGGGTACTTGATGAGTTATTGAATAAGTTAGGTTTTGATAAGAATAGACCAACTGGTGGTGAACCTAGAGCTGCTAGATTATTTGGTATTGTAAAAGAATAAAGAAAAACTTGACAGATTTAATAAATTTAAATACAATTATATTATGAAATGAAGGAGATGTGTATTATTATGTTATTAGGCGCAATTAATTTCTGTACTCAAACTAAAAGTGTTTGGATTTTAGTAGGAAAAATTTTAGCAGTATTTAAAATAGTTATTCCTATTTTAGTTATTATATTTGGTATGATTGATTTAGGAAAAGCTGTAGTTGCTAGTAAAGATGATGAAATTAAAAAAGCAGCAAAATCTTTAATGATGAGATGTATTGCAGGTGTTGTAATATTCTTTATCCCAACTATTGTTGGATTTGCATTTAGTTTAGCTGATGGATTCAACGAAGATGGCGATTTTACAGTTTGCCAAACTTGTATTACAAAAGGTGCTTGCTAATAATTAAATTGATATAAAAAGGTGATATTTATTTAAATATCTCTTTTTTTATGTTATAATTTTTGATATATGAGGTGTTTTTTATGTACAAAAAAATATTATTTATGTTTTTAATAGTTTTTGGCATGTATTTTTTGATAGGTATTGAAAGAGTTGAGGCATATAGTTCTGATGTAATTTATAGTTTATTTGAAGAACAAGATTGTAATTCTTTGTTGGGAGATCCTAAAAAAGATGGAACTTTTGCTAATTTTTTGCAACAGATTTTTACTATTATGGGATATGTTGCTCCTCTTTTGTGTTTAGTATTGTCTATTTTTGAGTTTGTTAAAGCAACTGCTAGTCAGGATAAAGATGCATTAATGAAAGCTACCAAGAATACTGTAAAGAGAATTATATTAGCAATTATTTTGTTTTTCTTACCAACTTTAATTAATTTCTTATTCCCTTTGCTTGGTTGGTATGGTACTTGTGGAATACAATAGGTGGTGATTGTGTATGTTATATACTTTGTTTGGCTTTGGTGATGTTCTTAAAGAAGGTTTTATTGGAATTATTCTTACATTAGATTCTCTTATTTATGGATTGATTTCATCTTCTTTTAAAGTTTTTATGGCTATAGCAGGGGCTAGATTGTTATCTTCTGATGCTTATTTTGATATAGCTAATAAGATATATGTTATTGTCGGAGTTTTGATGTTGTTTGTATTATCTTATGCTATTTTGAAGGCTATAGTGGATCCTGAACAGACAACGAAGGGTGAGTTTGGCCCTAAGATGATAAAAAATGTTGTTATTGCTGTAGTAGGTTTAGCAATAGCGCCTGTTTTATTTAATTTTATGTATCAGGCTCAAGGGTTAATTTTGGAACAAGATGTATTAGGCAAATTGTTTTTTAGAATAGAAAATACTGAAAAGGTTGATACTGGTGGGAGCGTATCTAATGGAACTGATTCGGTTAGTTTTGATTCACAAGTAAATCCTGATGAATATGTTAAGTCAATTGGAGGAGCTGTTACAGCAACTAGCTTATGGCAGGCTTTCTTTTATCCAGCTGAAGATAGTGGAAAAACTGCAGATGAAATTGTTGCAGATCCATCTAAGTATTTTGTATCTGGAGCAGTTAGTGGTTTGTTATGTGCTGGAAGTATAGCTTTAGCATTTATTCCAGGAATAAGATGGTTAGCAATAGGTGCTGCAGTTGCTACTTGTGCTTCTGCCGCTAATCAAATTGCAACTGGTGTTGAAGCTTCACAAATATCTGATGGTAAAGTTACTTTACAACAAGCATATGCGATGGCATCGGCTGGAGAAGGATTTGGTATATTTACTGTTTTCTTAAGTAATTATGTTGAAGATGGAGAAATAACTTATTTATTTGGTATCTCTACTATTGCTGGTGCATTTGCATTATTTGCATTTGTTTCATTTAGTATAGATATGGGTGTTCGTGCTGCTAAGTTAGCATATTTACAGATAATAGCACCTGTTCCACTTGTTATGCAGGTATTGCCTAAGTTTAAAGAGAATTTTAATTCATATATAAAATCTGTTACATCAACGTTTATAGAAGTTTTTGTAAGAATATCGGTTGTGTATGTCGTAGTATATATAATATGCCATTTGACAGATTTATTTTCGTCTGTGTCAAATTGGTCACAAACAAATGGTTTAAATTTTGCTGAACAATTATTTGCATTAGCATTCTTAATTTTAGGATTAATTGCTTTCTGTAGAAAAGCACCTGAAATTATAACTGAAACGTTACATTTACCTAAAGGAAATATGCATTTAGGTATAGGTAAAAAACTTGCTGATGGTGGTTTCTATGCTGCTAAGAGTATTGCTGGTGGTGGAATGAAAGCTGGAGTTCGTAACTGGACTGCAACTAGAGATAAAAATGCTGGTTTTGCTAAAAGAGCTCTTTCAGTTTTAGGTGGAATAGGTTCTGGTGCTGCTCGAGCAACAATGATGAATTTTGGACCTGGTCATAAACCTGCAGAAACATGGAAACAATCAAGCGATATAACAGAAAACGCTGCTCAAGGTGCAAACGATGCACATGATAAGAGATGGGAGCGTATGGATAAACATGAAGCTGCACTAGCTGCTCGTAAAGATGCTTGGGATAAGTATAAGACAGCTTATGATGAATATGAAGCTGCGAAAGGAACTCCAGAGGAAGCTGCTAAGAGAGCAGCAATGGAAGCTGCAAAAGCTACATATGAGGCTGCTAATGCTGCAGCATATGCTACAACTGCTGTTGGAGCATTACAAGATGAATTACAAAAGAGAACAAAGGCTTGGACTACTGGTACAGTAAGTACTGCTAAAGAAGAAGCAGCTGTTAAATTTGGTGATAGCTTAGATTCTTTAAAAGGAAAATTGCGTGAAGAAGCATACAAGAAAGATACTTATGGTGCAAGTATGTTAAAGCAAGAGTATGAAAGACTTAAGAGTCAACCAATTAGAGAGTATGTTGAAGGATGGGATGAACAATCTTATAATGCAGAATATAGAAGGCGTCAATCTGCCTTTATGGGAGATGCTTCATTGCAAAGTGATATAAGTTCATTTAATGCTTTAAAATCTCAATTTGCTGCTAATAAAATGGCATTACAACAATTGGAAGATCAAGGTTTAACAGTAGGAAATGCTCAATATGATGCTGCTAAGGCTCAATTAGATTTAAGTAAACAGTCATTAGATTCTGCTAGAACAGCTTTAGAGAATAAACTTAGTACAAATGGTTTGGCAGTATTAAAAGATGATAATGTTGTTCTTGATATGAGTGATATTAAAGTTGATGTTGCAACTGCAACAGCAGAACGTGCTAGAGAAGTAGAAGCATTGAGAGTGGCTATGGAAGCTGCTGCAGATGCTTGGGTACATGAGCAAGCTACTAAAGTTGGTTCAAATACTAATAGAGATATTCAATTATTCATTTCAGAAAATGCTTCATATATTAATGATCATCAAAATGATACTATTGTAGTTGGTTATGATGGTGATAGACCAGTTAGAAAAACAGTTTCTGAAGTTATTAAACAAGGATTTGGTGAAAGAGCTGTTACACATGGTAAATTTGAATTTGCTGATGCAGCAGAAAAATCTAAATTCTCATCTCAAACAGACTTTGAAATTGAGTATAGTGATCCAAAAATTGGTAAAGTTAAATATAAAAAAGAAGGAAGTTCTTATGTTCCATATGATAAAGATGGAAATAGAATTACTGATCCAGCTTATGAAGTATTTGATGAGAAAACAATCTTTGAAGAAATTAGACGTGGTGTTGCTTCTGAAAAGTTAAAAGGAGCATCTTCTAAGTCAGCAATTTCTCAAGCTGCTGATGCAGGAAAACAATCTTCTACATATACTAAGACTCATGAACTTGCTGATAAGAAGCTTATTCAACGTCAAGCTCAAGAAAATAAGGGTGGTAGAAAATAATATAATGAAAGAATGTGTGATATATGGATAATAACTATTTGATTCCTGCGAACTCAAAGAAATCCCAACTTATTTTGGGTTTCTTTACTCCAGCAGATTTAGCTATTTTTCTGACTGGAGTAGGTATTTCTGTTATGTTACTTATGTTTATTAAATCAAATAATATAACAATTATGCTTGGTTTGGCTTCCCCTGCAATAATAGCTGCCTTTATGGTTGCACCTGTGCCAAATTATCATAATGTAAGAACATTGATTGGAAATATTTATAGATTTTATTCAGGAAGAAAAAAGTATTATTGGAGAGGTTGGTGTGCTAGAAATGGCGAACGTAGTAAGTAATTCACCTAATGTTTCAGTAGAAACTCAAAGTAGGTATACAGAAGATTGGGTGCCTATAAAAAATATAATGAATGGTATGATTCAACTTGATAATGGGCAATATGTTAGTGGAATTAAAGTTTCACCAAAAAATATTTTCATTTTAGATAATGGCGAGAGAGAAAATATCTTATTTAATCTACAAAACTTTTATAATATGATTGATTATGAGTTTTGGTTGGTAGTTGCAGATAGACCTGTTGATATAAATCTTTATTTATCACAATTACAACTTTTATATCAAAGATGTACTGATGGGGCTATTAGAAAATTGATTATTCAAGATATTAATAAAGCAAATGCATTTATGGGTGCAGAATATAATGTAGTTGATACAGAGTACTTTATATTATTTAAAGAGAAAAAGTTAGAAATAGTTCAAAAGAGAATTCATAATTTAATTGCTGGACTTGCTAATGCTTCAATAAATTCTACTCAAGTATCAAATTCGGATTTAAGAATGATTTTAGATAATTTCTTAAATGGAGGTATGACTACAACATTTGGGACGGTGAGAGTAGCATGAATTTTAAAAGTGAAATCGCTCCTAAGGGCTTACAATTTAAACCTATGGAATTTGTTATCAGTGGTAAGAATGCAACTATCTTAACTGTTATAAGTTATCCTAAATTTATCAATCCAGGTTTTTTGGCTAATTTAACAAATATATCTGGAGTAAAAATAGTTGCTAAACATATTCCTATTGAATTTTCTACATTACAAAGTATGTTAAATAAAGAAATAGCTGACTTGAAAATGAGATATCAATCTGAGCATGATCAAACAATTCAAGAAAGAATAAGACAAGATTATGAATCATTAGAAAACTTTATTACAATGCTTGCATCAACACAAGCTAGAATATTCGATTTTCAATTACATATAATGATTACTGCAAATAATCCAGAAGAACTTGAAATGAAAAAAATGCAAGTTCGCAGTTATATAGATGCTCTAGGTATGAGAGCTATACCATTAATGTTTGAACAAGAAAAAGTATTAAAATCTATTATTCCAATATTTCCTAAACAAGATATTGAAAATAGAATTGGTACACCAATACCTTCAATTACAATTTCAGCTATGTATCCTTTTGTATTTGATAGTATAAAAGATCCTGGAGATTCTACATTATTTGGAGTAGACTTCTCAGGTGGAGTAATTTTATTTAATCAGTTTTTATTTAAAATAAAGAAAGAACATAATAGAAATAATGCTAATATGATTATTTTAGGTACTTCTGGTAGTGGTAAATCTACTGCTGCTAAATTATTAATTAGAAGTCACATTAGAAATGGATATAAAGTTATATGTGTTGATCCTGAAGGTGAACTAGAAGATATGTGCCGTAATGTAAATGGTAGTTACTTAGATTTAGGTAAAGGTGGAGAATTTGGAATGATTAATCCACTTGAAGTTGTTCCTGATGCTGATCAAGAAGAATTAGAGCAAGGTTTAGGATATACTGTTTTAACAAGAGCTTTACAATCATTAAAAGCATTTATGAAATATTTAACTCCTAGTATTGAGGAAGATGTTTTAGCGATGTTTAGTGAAGTTGTACAAGATACATATAAACGTTATAAAATAGATTTTGATACTGATTTTAGTACATTAACATCTGATGATTTTCCAACATTTGATGATGTATATGCTACTATAAAGGGACGTTTACTTTCAATGCCAGAAAAGACTAGAGAAAGAGATGTTATGGAAAGACTTGAGTTAAAGGTAAGACCATTAACGAGAGAACTAAGATATTATTTCTGTGGACATACAACTTTAAATATTGAAAGCAATATAATAGTCTTTAATATAAAAGAATTGATGAATAGTGATGAAAATATTAGGAATGCTTTATTCTTTAACATATTAAAGTATGCTTGGGGATTAAGTTTAGATAAGAACCAAACTACAGTATTATGTGTTGATGAAGCTCACGTATTATTATCTACTAGAAATGAATTGGGTGCTGAATTCTTAGCTCAAATGCAAAGACGTGCACGTAAATATAATACTGGTACTATTATAATTACACAACAACCAACAGATTTTGCTGCTCCTAATTTGATAATGCATGGTAAAGCAATTTTTGATAATGCTTCATATTATCTTGTAATGGGATTAAAGAAGCAAGCAGTTGAAGATTTAGCTATGTTAATTGATTTAAATGAAAGTGAAATAGATAGTATTAAATACTATAATCAAGGAGAAGCTTTGTTTGTTTGTGGTAGTAGACGTATGAGAGTACATATTCTATGTACACAAGAAGAATTAGATTCTTTTGGTGTAGGTGGAGGATTATAAGAAGCTGTTTAACAGCTTTTTTCTTTTGGAAGATTATGATATACTTTTATTGATGTAGGCGGTGGTATTATGTCACAAAATGATAAAGAAAATGAAATAAAAATAAAGTTAGAAACAGAAACTGCTAGGGAACCAGTTGAAGAACCAGTTAGTCAAGATTTAGATTTATCAAGAATTAAAGATAAGATGCCTAATTTTGATGCTTCAAAAATTGATGATATACCTTCATCAATTGGTAGTGGAAGTGGATACAATCCTAATTTTAAGTTGCCTCAAAATGATGAAATTGAGATGCCTAAACCAGTTAGTGATGCTCCATCATCTCTTCCTTCTCAAAATAGTGGTGCTCAGAATAAACAGCCAGGAGCTGGTGCTCCTTCTGTTCCGCCAGTTAATAAAAATGAAAGTGCGCCAGATTTAGGAAAAGATTATGGAAAAGGAATGGGAGCGCCTGGTTATGGAGATACTCCAGCAGAACAAAATAGAGGTGGAGCTGTTCCTTCTGAAGAAGTACCAGAAAGGAAAAATCCTGTAGATAATCCTGTTTCAAATCAAGTACCAGATGTACAACATAGAGGTTTGGATAAAAAAGATGGTTTAGATCAAAATGATGGTAGTGGTTTGAGTAAAGATAAAAAAGATGATGGTAAAGTAGATCCTCAAGATAAGACTAAAGAAGATTCTTCTGCACCATCTGATAACGGTTATGGTGCTTTAAAGAATAAGCCAGCTGCCAATCAACAAGATAGTACATCAAGAGCACGAAGAAATCTTGAACATAATAATCAAATGCGTCAGGGTAGAAATGAAGAAAAATCTGATCAGAAGAAAAATAATACTCAAAAAACTTCTAATAGAAGTCAGGGCTTGGGAGCTTTAGGTGGTAAGCAAGGTTCAGGATTGGGATCTTTAGGTTCTAGAATAAGAAATGGTTTAAGCAATCTTGGTAAGGGAAAAGATAAAATAACTCCTAAAAGTAAAAATGCTGGAAATGAAAACAGAGATGGCTCTTTTTCAAGGTTTGCAAAAAAAGCTATTGAATTTATAATTAAGCATCCTTTTGCAGCTATTGTAATTGGAATAGTTGCATTAATATTAATAATATTAATATGTGATAATCTTGAGAATGCAGGTGGAAAAAAGGGAGCTCATTGTACATATAATTTATCTGGAGTTAGTACCTCAGGAGAAGTTAAACTTGAGGGTTTACAGGTTGAATTAATAAATTGCGATGGTACAGCAAGTAATTATACGGTTTTAGAAACAGTTGATTTTGAAAAGTATGTATTAGGAGTTGCGCTAGCTGAAATTGGAGCTGAATCTCCAGATGAAGCAATTAAGTCACAGATAATTGCTGCACGTGGTTTTGCATTAACAAGAAATAGTGGTATGTGTCCTGGAAATCCAGATGGATGTTTTTATGGATATAATGTATCTACTGGAAAAATAAGGATGAGAGCTTGTGAAGCTGATCAAGTATATTGGGATTATGAAAAAGATATTTATAGACAAGAAAGAGGATCAATTTCTATTTATTCTCCAGAAATTACTAGTGGAACATTATGGAAAACAACTTTAAATGAAAGTAGAAAAGAACACGTATTGGCTTTAGCAAATGAAGTAAAAGGTAAAGTATTAGTTGATTCTACTAAAAGAGTTGTTTCAACTAATTATGTGGCTTCTACTTCTAATCAATTTATAGAATTAGCAAATCAAGGAAAAACTTATGAACAAATATTAGCTACTGTATATACAGATAGTGATGGATTTAGTTCTGGGGAATGTACATCATATGGAAATATAGATTATGGTGATTATGTGTTATCTTCAGATGGAGATGAAATATTGCATCAGCCTTTGGATTCTTTCTTAAGTAGCAAAGGTACAAGTTTAGAAGAATTTAGTTCTTTAATTGCTGAAAATGTTGATAAAGCAGGATATGGTACAAGAGCAGGAGTAGTTGCTGCGGCTGTAACTTTGATTGCCGAATTAGGAAATAATTATGATGTTAAAATCCCTTATTATTGGGGTGGTGGACACTATGATGGTGTTGTTATAGGAGCCCTAGGATATTGGGGAAGTACACAATGTCATACTTATGCAAATAATCAATCTTATGATTATTGTGGCTTTGATTGTTCAGGATTTGTTCCTTGGGCAATAAAAAATGGTGGCTTTGATATGTCACAAAGATTGGCTGGAGACTTTGTAAATCTTCCTGGAGTAAGAAAAGTTTCATTATCAAATAGTCCAGTACTTGAACCAGGAGATTTATTAGAATCAACAGGACATATAGTACTAGTTATAGGTATAGAAGAATCAACTGGTAATTACATATGTGCAGAGGCAAGTGGTAATTCATCAGGTGTATTATTTACAAGAAGACCTTTTAATAGCTCAGGTTATTGGGGTGTAGATATGACAGGATTCTATGAAACAAAGGTAAGGAGTCAATAAAATGAAAAAAAAGATAATATTATTGATAGGTTTAGTGTTTATGTTATGCGGTTGTAGTGCAGATGTTAATATTGAATTAACTGGTTCTAATGTTAAAGAAGATGTTTATATTTATGCTTATCCTAATGAACATTATACAAAAGAAAGACTTAATAAAGCTTTTAGAAAGTATATTCCTGCATTTGCAAAAGATACTATTATTGATACAATGCCAGACGAAGAAACTAAAGGAATATCTTATTATAAAAGGTCAGAAGTTGATTTAGGAAATGGGTATAGATTTAATTATAAATATAATTTTAATTTAAGTAATTATAAGAATGCTCGTACTGTAAAAGAAGGATTTAAGTCTTCAAATATTTATGTTGATAATAAGGAGAAGACAATATTGTTTTCAACTGATAATGGAGGACTATTGTTTTTTAGTCAATATCCAGATTTAAATACAGTAAATGTTAATATAAAAACAGATTATAAAGTAAAAGAGACTAATGCTGATTCAGTCGATGGTAATGTATATACTTGGAAATTAAGTAGAAATAATAATAACAAAAATATTTATTTATTGTTAGATAGTTCTCCTGTTGAAGAAGATAAAGATGATGAAAAAAATAATGTTATAGAAAATAATAACGATGTTAAGGAAGAAAGTAAATTTATAAAATTTGTAAATGAGCATCCTTTTTTGGTAATTTTTGTTAGTTTCTTCTTATTTTTAATAATTGTTTTAATTATATCTAAAATAACTAAAAATAAATAAAGATAAAAGGACATAAACTCCTTTTATTTTTTGTATGTTATGTAGTATAATATATTTAGATTTGGGGTGATTTCGTTTGAAATTTCGTATATCAAGTAAAGATTTAATTATGTTTGGAATATTTGCAGGATTTTTACTTTATTTATGTGCAATTACAACGACAAATATTAATTATTTTGGTAGAACAGGTTCTTTTTATGGATTGAATCCTATTCCTGGTTTTACTGAGTTTTTTGGAGCAACAATTGTTCTTTTTATCATATTTATTGTTTTGATATTTTCAAGTGTGTCTTCATTTGTTTTCGATAGAAAAAAAGGAATTGGTTTTGAAATAGGAGAAAAAGAAAGCAAAGGTTACTCTAGATGGTGTAAAGAAAAAGAAATGAAGAGTGACAAGGGTGTTGAGATTGTAGATCCTGTTGTGAAGGATTCTCCTTATGCTGGTATTCCTCTTGTTAATGATGGTAAGCATTTATGGGTTGATAATGGTGAATATCATAATCTTGTTATAGGTTCTACTGGTTCAGGTAAGTCACAAACTGTTGTTGAACCAATGGTAGAATTATTAATAAAAAAAGGCGAAAGTATGATAATTACTGACCCTAAGGGTGAACTTTATAAAGCAGCAAGTGTTTATATGAAGGAACGTGGATATAATGTAGTAGTATTGAATTTCCGTGAACCACAAAATGGTAATGCATGGAATCCACTTTCTTTGCCTTATCAATATTATCAAGATGGAAATTTAGATAAAGCTATTGAATTGTTAGATGACGTTGGTATGAATATTTTGTATGATCCTAATAATAAGAGTGGAGATCCATTCTGGGAAAAATCTTCAGCTGACTATTTTTCAGGACTAGCTCTTGGTTTATTTGAGGATGCTACACAAGATCAAATAAATCTTAATTCAATTAACTTTATGAGTACAGTTGGTGAAGAAAAGTTTGCAGCTAGTACTTATATTAAAGAATATTTTACTCTAAAAGGTGAAGCATCTAACGCTTATGTATATGCATCTAATACAATAAATGCTCCGGCTGATACAAAGGGTGGTATTTTATCAGTATTTAGACAAAAAATTAGATTATTTGCTTCCCGTGAAAATTTATCAGAAATGCTAGCTTATAGTGATTTTGATATGAGAAGTATCGGTAAAGAAAAGACAGCAGTATTTATAATAATTCATGATGAAAAGACTACTTACCATGGACTTGCTACTATATTTATTAAGCAATGTTATGAAACATTGATTGATGTTGCACAAAATAATGGTGGTAAGTTACCATATAGAACAAACTTTATCTTAGATGAATTTGCTAATATGCCTCCATTGAAAGATGTTACTACAATGGTTACAGCAGCACGTTCTCGTGATATTAGATTTACATTTATTATTCAAAACTTTGCTCAATTAAAGAGTGTTTATGGTAATGAAGATGCTGAAACTATTAAAGGTAACTGTGGTAATTTAGTATACTTAATTAGTACAGAACTAGCAGCACTTGAAGAAATAAGTAAAATGTGTGGTGAAGTTAAGTCTGGAGATAAAGATAAAACGGCTTCTACTCCATTAGTTACTGTTACTGATTTACAAAAATTAAAATTGTTTGAAGCTATAATAATTAGATGGCGTTTATCTCCATTTAAGACAAAGTATACTCCAAACTTTAAAATGGATTGGGGACATCCTAAATTTGAAGCTGAATATCCTGTACGTAAAAAAAGAGAAATCAAATTATTTGACGTTAAGGAATTTACTAAGAAAAAGAAAAGTGAAAAGATAAAAAATTCACTTAATGAAAAAGGTCCTGGATTAAGTGGAAATAATCCATTTAAAGCGCCAGGAGAAAATCCTTTTGGAATGCCTAACTCAAGTGGAGATTCATTTGGAATGTCTAATACTAATCCTTTTGGAGCTCCTAAAAATGATGGTGGTTTATTTGGTGGTTTAGGTGGCGGAATTGATTTAGATGCTATGATGAAAGATATCGATAGAAAGATAGCTGAATTAGATGCAGAAGAAGCTCGTCAAAAACAAGAACAAGCTAAGATTAAAGAAGCAGAGCAACAAAAAAGTAATAATATGTTAAGCAATGATATGCCAAAATTTAATTCACCAATTAATAATGATATACCTAATTTACTTGGAGATAAATCTGAGGATTATAATACAGGGGCTATGCCTAAGAATAATATTAGAGATGTAGAACCTGTAGTTGAAAGAGTTCAACCTAAAGAACAATTATCTATGGATAATAGTATGTATCCTCGTAAATTAGAAGATACTTTAGGTGGAGCTAATAAATTAGATAGTTTTAATATATATGGTTCTAATAATAGACAAGATAATCCTGTTAGAATGGATACAGCAATTTCTATCGGCAATGAAAAGTCGAATATTGCAGTTGCAACAAGTAGTCCTTATGATGAAGAAGACTTTGGATTTGATGCATTACCAAAAGTTGAAAAAGCTTCTGTAATACAACCTAGTTATAATAGTGGTAGTGTTGTAAAAACTAATGATAATAATGATTATAATATTTATAATTCTGTTCCAAACATTATGGATAGTTTAAAAGCTGATATGAATACACAACAAACCGTAGATAGTGTTGAAATATCAAAAGATAAATTAAATAATGTTACAGAAAAATTAAATGATTATAATGTTTATAATCAACCTGTGAATCGTCCAATAAATAATAATGTTTCTTTCGCAGGCGAGCCTGTGAAACCAGCAATGCAAGAAGAAAAAACAAATGTTAATATAGATCCTGATAAAATTGTTATAAATAGTAATAATGCTATATCAGATGATGAATTTTTTGATGATTTTTTTGGAGATGAATAATATTCATCTTCTTTTTTTTCTCATAAAATATAAGGGGTGAGAAAAATGAAAAAGATATTATTAAAAGATTATCAAAAAAATATGGGGATTTTTATAGATGTTAATAATAATGATAATAATGTAGTAAGTGGTAGTGTTCACATACCATATGAAAAGTTATTAATTAATCATAGTGAACTACTTGATAAGAATAAGAAATACTATATATATTGTAATGGTGGAATAAAGAGTAAGAAAGCAGTAAATATATTAGAATTTTATGGTTACGATGTTACTTTAATTGTTAAAGGATAAAATCTATTGTAAGTTTACATAATGCAACTGGTGGTTTATTGTATTTATAATAGTCTTAAATTATAATATAGTTGTGATGTATATGGAATTTGTTGAAATAATAAATTGGTTAAAAAACTTTAGTGTAATATTAAATGATTTTCTAATGGGATTAGGTATATGGGCACCTATATTAAGTTCTATTTTAATTGTATTAGAAGGCATTTTTGCCTTTTTACCATTGGTTGTATTTGTTACTATAAATATAATTACTTTAGGGGCTTTTTTTGGTAGTATTTTATCATGGATTTTAACAACTATTGGGAGCTTTTTAGCGTTCTATTTATGTCGTATTGGATTGAGTAATTTTTTTCAAAGGAAAATATCAAAAGGAAAAATATCCAAATTTATGACTAAAATAGATAATTTAAAATTTAAACAATTAGTTTTAATAATTGCTATTCCTTTTGCTCCATCCTTTTTTATAAATGTTGGTGCAGGGTTATCTAAAATATCTATAAAGAAGTATTTATATGCTTTATTGATTGGAAAAGTATTTGTTATTTTATTTTTGGGATATATAGGTAGTAATGTAATAGAATGTTTGAAAAATCCTTTAGTATTAATAAAGGTAGTTATGTTAGTGGTAATTGCATATATAATAGCACAAGTTGTTAACAAGAAATTTGATTTAGATGAGAGGTTTTAAATATGGATTATGTAATATTAGTGTTACTAATTATTTTGATTGTTTTAGGATTTTTAAATTTACTCAAGAAAAATGATGATAAATATATTATTGAAAGATTAGGTAAGCAAGAAAAAAATATAAGTAATGATTTAGCTGATTTTAAATTTGATATAAATAAATATTTAACAAATGATTTTAATAAGTTAAATGAAACTATTGAAAATAGATTACTTTTAATAAATGAAAAGGTTAATGAAAGAATTGATCAGAATTTTGAAAAGACTAATAAAACATTTAATAATATATTAGAAAGATTAACAAAAATAGATGAAGCACAAAAGAAAATAGATAGTTTATCTACAGAAATTGTTGGTTTGCAAAGTGTTTTAACTGATAAGAAAACTAGGGGAATATTTGGAGAAGTTAATTTAAATTATATATTATCTTCAGTTTTTGGAGATAATAATAAAAAAATTTATGATATCCAACATACAATGAGTAATGGGAGTATTGCAGATTCAATTTTGTTTGCTCCAGAACCTTTAGGGACAATATGTATTGATAGTAAATTTCCGTTAGAAAATTATGAGAGAATGACAAATAAAAGCTTATCAGTGTCTGAAAGAGAAGTAGCGACTAAATTATTCAAAAATGATGTAAAAAAACATATTGATGCAATTAGTAGTAAATATATAATTCCTGGTGAAACAGCAGATGAAGCAATAATGTTTTTACCAGCTGAAGCTATATTTGCAGAAATAAATGCATATCATCCAGAATTACTTAAATATTCTTATGAAAAAAGAGTATGGATAACTAGTCCAACTACTTTAATGAGTACTTTAACTATTATTCAGATGATTTTAAAAAATATTGAACGTGATAAATATGCACAGATAATACATGTTGAATTAAATAGATTGAGTAAAGAATTTGTTAAATATAGAGAAAGATGGGATAAATTATCGAGGAGCATTGATACAGTAACTAAAGATATTAAAGACATAAATATTACAACAGAAAAAATAACTAAGAGGTTTGATTCAATTAATAGTGTTGATGTTGGATTGATAGAACATGACGAAGAATAATTGCATGATAAAAAAATCAAGAAATTGATTTTTTTATTATTTTAATTTTAGAATACATTATTTATATTTTATTGTATAATTATTACGAGGTATATAATATGTTAGAAGTAGAAAATAGGGCAAGTATAGTTTATTTTTTAGTATTAATTTTTTTAGTTTTTTTGTTGGCCTGTTCTTTTATTGGGGTATATTATTATGAAGAAAAATTAGAACAAAGAGAACAAGCATTAGAAAAGGAGAGAATAGAAGCTGAAAATTTAGAAAGAGAAAATGCTATAAAATTTGTAAAAAATGATTTAAATAATTTATACGATGAAGATATTATTCCTAAAAATGATGTTACAGATGATGAAATAAAAAATATATTAGATGATATTAATAAAATAGAAGATGAAGAAATAAGAAGTTCTTTATTAATGGAAGTTTTAAAAATCAATGAGTATAGAGATGTTGAAAATAAGATAAATTCTTTGCTTATTAATGATGTATTAATTTCTAATTATAAAGAAAGTGATTTAGAAGAACTGGATGTATTAATTAAAAAGTTGCCTGATAATTGGCAAGAAGTTGTTAATAAAAAAGTTGAAATTATCAATGATTAGATAAATAGAATGCGAGATGCTGAGAAAAAGATAAAAGACCTTTATAGTGATGCTAATTTAACGAAGATTAAAAACAATGTAACAAGAAAAAGTTATAATGATGCCAAAAAAGCTGTTGATAGATTGTTACAAAAGGATTTGAAAAGTAAATATCAACAAAACTTAAATAATGTATTAGCTTTTATTGAAGATAAAGAAGAAAAAGCTCGTATAGCAGCAGAAGAAAAAACGAGGAAAGAAGCAGAAATAAAAGCAGCTTGGGTGATATTAGAAACACCTTATATTAGTCAAAATAATAATAAAATTTATAATGGTTGTGAAGCTGCAGCATTATTAATGGGACTACAATATAAAGGGTATTTAAAAGGAACATCATTGAAAACTTTTGTTGATAATATGCCTAAAAGTGTAGATAATCCTCACGAAGGATTTGTTAGGGATATATATGGAGTTGAACCAAAAGATGTACCACATTGGATAGCTCCTGATGCATTAGCAAAATATGGAAGAGAATTTAGTGGAAATAATGAAGTTCGTGATATAACTGGTACAAGTGTGACTGGATTAAAAAAAGAATTAGATAAAGGTAATCCAGTAGTTATTTATGCTACTGGTGGTATGTTTGCTGATCCTGTTAATTGGGTAGAGGAAGCCCCTAATAATGTTCATGTAATGCTTTTAATTGGTTATAATCCAAAGAATAATCAAGTTCTTATTAACGATCCGTGGACAAGAAAATCTACTGGTAAAGTTTATTTATCAGAAAGTAGATTTACTGAAATTTATAATAAAGTAGGCAAAAAAGCAGTTGTAATTAGATAGTTAACGAAACCAATATAGTAAAAAGATGGCTATAATAAAGCAATATATTGATAATTTGTATAATTTTTGCTCATAATAAATGTAACTAAAAAAATCAAATATGTAGAATGAAATGAAAATAGAAATAGATATACATATAGAATATAAAAGAATGTATTCTTGATTAGAAATAATAAATATTATTCCTTGTGCTGAATTGATTAAAAGAATAGGTAAAAGACAGATAAAAGAATATTTTATAGTAGTATTTTTGTCAAAGTTTCTTTTAGAGCATAGAAAAAGATTAGCACATAATGGAGATATAGTTGGAACTATAGTAAATATGTTAGATAAACCTATAATAATAGAATCAATATAGGTTATATCTTTATATTTTTTAGTTCCTTTTTTGTTTGTTGATGATAATAATATTAATGAAGTTAAGATATATGATAGAGCTATTATTTTTATATTGTATGTTTTCTTAGGAATTAAAATGTATATAATAGTGCTAATTATAGAGGAAATAAATAAACACTTTAGATATTTTGATTTATTTTTATATGATGTTTTATTTTTATCAATAATTGATTTAAATATAGATAATATATATTTGAAAATTGATTTATGAAAGATGAGAATAATGGTTATAAATAGAGATATATTAAGAAAAGAGTTTAAGTAATTATTGTCAAATAATTTAGTATTGAATGTATTTTGGAAAATAATAATATGACTATTATAAGAGATAGGGAGAAGATTTGTAATACTATTTATAATACTTAAAAAGATATATTTTATTAAATTCATAAATTCACCTTAATTAATAATATAATTAAAATATAAAAATATACTTAAGTATGAAAATAATAATAAAATTAATTGGTATTTTCTTAATTAGTATGAGTATTAGTATTTTAGTTATATATTCTAATTTATTAATTTATGATTTTAGCTTTTTAGAATATATAAAAATGGTACTAAAAACTTGGGAATTTTATATGATTTTTCCTGGTTTATATATCATAATAAAAAGATAGATTAGTAATCTATCTTCATTGCATGTCTTACTTTTTCCATTTGCTCTTTTGCTTTTTCACGAGCTTTTTCTGTACCTTTATTTAAAACTTCGTCTATAAGTTCTGGATTATCTTCATATTTTTTTCTTCTTTGCTTTATTTCATATAAGAATTCATTCATTTTTTCTATTAATTCTTTCTTGCATTGAACACATCCACGTGCACCTTTTTTACATTCAGAACATATTGTATTAATATTTTCTTCACTGTTAACTAATTTATGATAGTAATAAACCATACATACGTCTGGATTAGCTGGATCATCTTTTTTTATTTTATTTGGATCTGTTATAGCACCCATTATTTTTTTCTTAATTGTTTCTTCATCGTCTACTAAATAGATGGCATTGCCTAAACTTTTTCCCATTTTGTCATTACCATCTAAACCTTTTATTCTTGTAGTTTTAGAAAGATAAGGTTTTGGTTCTTTTAAAGTTTCACCATATATTGAATTAAATTTTCGGACTATTTCACGACATTGTTCTATTAATGGAAGTTGATCATCTCCAACAGGAACTAATTCTCCATCAAAACATGTAATATCAGCTGCTTGAGATACAGGATATCCTAAAAAACCATAAGTAATACTTTCACCATCGTTACCAAATAACTCTTTTTTTTGAGCTATTTCTGATTTAACAGTAGGATTTCTTTGTAAACGAGCGACAGTAACAAGATTTGAATAAAAAACTGTTAGTTCAGCGATTTCTGGTATTTTTGATTGAACAAATAAATTAACTTTTTCTGGATCTATTCCTATAGCTAATAAATCAGCTGCAACTTCTTTAACATTCTTTCTAACTTTTTCTGGATTATCAAAGTTATCTGTTAAAGCTTGTACATCGGCAATTTCTAAATAAAACTCATAATCATCTTGTAGTTTAACCCAGTTTTTACCAGCTCCAAATAAATGTCCTAAATGAAGGTTACCTGTTGGTCTTAAACCAGTAAGAATTGTTTGTTTCATTATAAATCACTCCTTTAAAGTATTTTAACATAAGATGTATAAAATGTTAATTATAAACAATAATAAAAATAGAGGAGATAATTATGAAAAAGAAAATATCTATAATAATAATTTTAATATTAGGAATAATATTGAGTGGTTGTGGAAAAAATTTAACAGCTCGTGAAGCAGTTAGAGATTATTTAGAAATGTATGTAACTTTAGATAATAGAGTAGTTGAGCAATTAAATGAATTTGTTGATAAGGAAGATTTAGATGATGAACAAAAGAAAATGTATAAAGAAGTATTAAAAAAAGAATATAGTACACTTACTTATACATTAGAAGATGAAACATATGATGGAGATAGAGCTTATGTAAAAGCAAAAATTAAAGTAATGAATTTAAATAAAGTTCAAAAAGATGCTTTAGATTATTTTGATGAGCATAAAGAAGAATTTAATGATGAAGAAGGAAGATATGATAAAGGTAAATTTTTAACCTATAAATTAAGTAGAATGAAAGAAGCAACTGAAACTATTACTTATGAAATAGAGTTTAAGGCGGATAAGAATGATGGTAGATGGGAAGTTGTTCAATTATCAAATGAAGATTTAGAAAAAATACATGGAATTTATGAATATAATGAATAATCTTTTTAGATTATTTTTTCTTTGTGTTATAATAAATCTTGGAGAGAAGTAAATGTCAAAAGAAGTATTAAATAAAATAAAAAGTTTTATTATAAAAAACAATAAACTAATTGTTTTGTTTTTGTTTGTATTTATTATAGTTGTTTTGCTTTCTTTATTTAATGAAGGATATTCATCTAGATTGCAACAAGATGAGTTTAATGAAATTCAAGGGTATTTAGAAAGAATCAGAAATAATGACAAAGATATATATAATAATTTAGAAGTGCGAGAATTAGAAAAAAAAGTTAAAGGGATAGATGTATCTAGCTTTCAAGGTAATATAGATTGGGAAAAAGTAAAGAATTCTGGAGTAGAGTTTGTAATAATTAGATGTGGATATAGAAATTTAAGCAATGAAGAAATTCATGAAGATAGTATGTTTAAATATAATATCAGTGAGGCTAATAGGGTTGGAATTCCTGCTGGTGTTTATTTTTATTCAACTGCTTTAAATAAAAAAGAGGCTTTAGAAGAAGCAACTTTTGTATTAAATTTAATAAAAGATTATGACATTACTTTTCCAGTAGTATATGATTTTGAATTATTTAATAATAAGAGAACAGTTGGTCTTAGTGATAAAAAAATTAATGATAATGCTATTTATTTTCTAGATTATTTAAGAACTCATGGATATATAGGCATGTTATATAGTAATTTAAATGCTATAAATTATCATTGGAAATTAGATAATTTCTTAGGTTATAAGTTATGGTATGCACAATATATAGATAAAGCTACTTATGAAGGTAAATATGATATGTGGCAGTATGCTGATAATGGTAGAGTAGATGGAATAGTAGGGAATGTTGACTTAAATGAATCTTATTTTACTTATGAAGTAATAAATAGAAAATAATAAATTGAGGACTTAAATAGTCCTTTTTTTCATATGATTATTTAGGTGATTACATGAAGAAGTTATTATATTTAATTTTGTTGTTATGTCCTTTTTATGTAAGAGCTATTAGTGCTAGTTCTTATATAGTTATGGATATGGATAGTGGAAGAGTTTTGGAAGGAAATAATATTGATAAGGAAAGTTTAATAGCTAGTACTAGTAAGATTTTAACAGCTATTACTGCAATAGAATATGGAGATTTAGAAAGTGTTGCTAGAATTAATCAAGATGTTTTAAAAGCTTATGGTAGTGGAATTTATGTTCAGGTTGGAGAAGAATTATTATTAGATGATTTATTATATGGACTTATGCTTAGAAGTGGAAATGATGCTGCTTTAGCAATAGCTTCTCATGTAGCAGGTTCTAAGGATAGTTTTGTTTTTATAATGAATGAGATGGCTCATAATATAGGAATGAAAAATTCTAGTTTTGTTAATCCTTCAGGATTAGAAGAAAATGATGGTACTGCTAATATGTCAACAGCTTATGATATGGCACTTTTAATGCGTTATGCGATGCAGAATGCAGATTTTAGAAGAATTACTAGTACTAAAGAAATAACGGTTAAATCTAGTATGAAAACATATAAATGGTTAAATAAAAATAAGTTACTTAGGACTTATGAATATTGTACAGGGGGAAAAACAGGTTTTACAGAAAAAGCTCGTCGTACTTTGGTTACTAGTGCAGAAAAGGATGGAATGTCTTTAATAGTAGTTACATTCAATGATGGTAATGATTTTTCAGATCATAAAGAGCTTTATGAAAAATATTTTAATGGGTATGAAAGAATTAAAGTTTTGGATAAGGAGACTGATTATGGAAGCGATTATAAGTTAAGAAATGATTTTTATTTAGTAAAAAAAGATGATGATAAGATAGAAACTAATGTAATAAAGAATAGTACAGATAAAGCAATAGATGGAAGCATTGTTGGCAAAGTAGAAGTAATTTTAAATGGCGAAGTAATAGGTAGTAGGAATTTATATTATGAAAAGGTAAGTGTTACTAAGGATAAGAGTTTTTTAAGTAAATTAGTAGACTTTTTAAGATTTTGGTGAGATATGATAAATAAAATATGGTTTTTATTAATTGCATTAGGAATAGGCTATTCATTTATTAGTGGTAATGCAAGTATGGGAGATGTTATATTAGATAGTTCTTTTAGTGCTTATGATTTATTATTATCAATTGGACCTTTAATAGTTTTATGGTCTGGGGTTATGAATATAGCTAGTAAAAGTGGATTGTTATCTAAGTTTAGTAGATTATTAAGTCCTCTTTTAAAAAAGATAATGCCAAGTGTTAAGAATGATAAAGCAATGGAATACATTTCTTCTAATATAGCTGCGAATATGTTAGGACTTGGTAGTGTTGCAACACCTGCTGGTTTAAAAGCAATGAAAGAATTAGATAAAGAAAATAAAACTAAAGGACGAGCAAGTGATGCAATGATAACTTTTTTAGTATTAAATACTAGTGGAGTAACAATTATACCAATGACTGTTATAGCATTAAGGAAAGCTTATGGAAGTGTTAATCCAATGAGTATTATTGTACCTAGTTTGATTGCAACTACAGTTAGTTCGATATCTGGTTTACTTTTAGATTATGTGATAAGGAGGAAAAATGTTAAATAATTATATTGTTCCTATTATAGTTATTGTTATTTTATTTTATGGTTTTATAAAAAAACATGATATCTATGATGATTTTGTTGAAGGATGTATTGATGGGATTAAAATAATTGTTGATATTATTCCATCAATTTTAGCTATGATATTTGCAGTTAATATATTTGTAGGAAGTGGATTACTTAATATTGTTGGTGGTAAGTTAAAAGATATAATTCCGATGATGTTTTTAAGACCAATAAGTGGGAATGCATCGTTAGCAATGTTATCTAATATATATAAAGTTCATGGAGTTGATTCTTATTTAGGATTTTTAGGTAGTGTATTGCAGGGAGCTACTGATACAACAATATATGTGTTAGCTTTATATTTTGGTAGTATTAAGATAAAAAATACTAGATATGCATTGTGGGTAGGTTTATTTGCTGATATATGTGGAATGCTAACAGCTTTTATTGTTGCTGCAAAGTTTTTTTGATATAATGAAGTATAGGTAGTGGTAATATGAAAGATATAAAAAAAGTAAAATGTAGTAATTGTGGATTTTTAAATGTCTTAGGAACTAAGAAATGTGTAAAATGTAATACTATGCTTAAAACAAATAAAAAAAGTTGTCCAAAATGTGCCAAGATTAATGATATTGATGTATTAAAATGCGTAAGCTGTGGGTATAAATTTAAAGATAGAAAAAGAGGAATGCTAGTTAATTTAATAATTTCTTTTGTAATAGTAGCAGTATTAATTACTTTATCTGTTTTAGAGCATAATGGTATTGTTTCATATATAACTAAAGCATTAAAAGCATTATCTTTAATATTTATAGTTTATATTGTGTATAGTAGTTTAAGTTATGGATCAAAAGATATTGCTAACTATAAAGGTGCCGAAAAAGAAATGATTAAAGAGAATAAGAAATTTACTAAAATGAAAAGAATTAGTAATATTGCTGTTGTTTTAGGTGGATTTATAGTTTTTGGAATTGTAATATATTATTATTTTTTTAAGTAAAAAAGAAAGAAAATTTTCTTTTTTTTCTTTTTTGCTATATAATTAGATGCAGGTGATTTATATGGAACGTTTACAAAAAGTTATAGCTAATATGGGATATTGCTCTAGAAGAAAAGCAGAAGAGTTAATTTTAAAGGGAGAAGTTTATGTTAATGGTGAATTAGTACAAGAACTTGGTACTAAGGTTGATGTTAATGATAAGATTGTTGTTGAAGGTGTTACTTTAAATAAGAAAACTATGTATGAGTATTATTTGCTTAATAAACCTAGAGGAGTAATTTGTAGTGCTAAGGATGAAAAGGGTAGAAAAGTAGTTACTGATTTAATTGATACTAAAGAAAGAATTTATCCTGTTGGAAGACTTGATTATGATACAACTGGATTACTTATATTAACTAATGATGGAGATTTAGCTAATTTATTAATGCATCCTTCTAATGAAGTAGAAAAGACTTATTTAGCTGTTATTGAGGGAATTATGACTACTGAGGAGATTTATAAGTTAAAAGATGGAGTAATTATTGATGGAGTTAAAGTAGTACCTAAAAGAGTTAAGATTAAGAAACGTGATGAAGCTAAGAATAAGGAAAAAGTTGAAATTACTATTATAGAGGGACGTAATCATATTGTTAAGAAGATGTTTGAAGCTGTAGGTCATCCTGTTGCTAAGTTAACAAGAGAAAAATTAGCTTTCTTAGATGTAAAAGGATTACAATCAGGAGATTATAGATATTTATCTATGAACGAAGTAAAAAGATTAAAAGCATTAAAAAAATAAGAGTTATAACTCTTATTTTTGTTTGGCTTATATTAAGCAGCTTTTTCTTCTGCTTCTTCTTCAGAAGCAGTAGGAAATTCAACAATTTTAGATTCAGTTTCAACAACTTCTTCAATAGTATTTTCTACCTCTTGTGTAGCTTCAATTGAAATTGCTCCTACTGGGCAAGCTCCTACAGCTTCACGAGTAGAATCAGTTAGTTCTTGAGAAATAACTGTTGATAATCCTGCATCATTAAAATCGAAGTTTTCACTAGCAATTGCTACGCATGCTCCACAGCCTATACATGTATTTTCATTAACTTTTATCATAATATTTCCTCCTTCATAAATAATAACAACTATGATGTAAAAAATCAAATAAAATATTTTAAAAAAGCAAATATATATGGTATCATTATAGATGATAGGATGTGGAGTTTATGGAATCAAGACAATCACGTATGAATAAATATTATGATAATAGTGAAGAGATTGAAGAGACATTTCTTCCATCAAGAACAAGAAAAAATCAAAATTTATATAAAGAAGTTAGTAACTTAGAACTTGAAGACTTTGATTTGAATAGCAATGCTTCAGTAATAGGTAACAACAAGGATAATATAAGTTTAGATGAAATAAAAAATATATTAGAGAAAAAGTATCATGAAAAACCACGTAAAAAGAGTTTTGGTGATACTGATGAAATACCTTTACCTAAAATAAATTTAGATGAAACTAGAGAATATGATATTAATTCTATTTTAGAAAAAGCTAAAGAAAAAAAAGAAGTTAATTACGAAGAAGATAGACTTAAAAAAATTCGTAATACACAATATGATATATTGAAGAGTTTAGATGTTATAAATGGCGAAGAAGAAATAGAAGAAAAAGAAGATATAAAACCAGATGAAATAAGAGTTAAAAAGCCAAATGCAAAGACTGAAAAAGAACTAATTGATTTAATTGATACTATTTCAGCTAAAGAATTAATTAAGAGAGAAAAAGAAGTTGAAATTACAGGGGAAATGGATCCATTAGATATCTTAAGTGATTTAAGAGGAGAAGACGAGTCTACTAGAGTAATGGGAATGCTTGTAAAAGAATTAGAAGAAGCCGAAAAAGAAAATAATAGTACAAAAGATGAAGAAGATACTCTTGAAATAGAACCTGCAGAAGATGAAAATGATAAAAAAGAATTAAATGATTCACAAGAGATTACAATTACAAAAGTAGATATAGATAAAGACAATAAGATAGATAATTCATTTGTAGGTAAAACAACAACATTTACACAAAGTGATTTTGATGATTTTAATGATTTAAAAGAAGATATGCATATAGCGAAAATAATAATTAAATTACTAATATTTATTGTAGTTGTATTATTTATAGTTGGACTTGTAATATTATTAAATAAATATTTAAATTTAGGACTATTTTAATATAGTTCTTTTATTTGGCATAATATTTATTATGAAATTAAGAAGATTTAAAACGAATAAAAAATTAAAAGTAAAAAATAAATTAGTATTATACATAGTATTTATATTTTTATTTACAATTTTAATAGTTAATTATATTGGATATAAGTTAACACCTTTAGTAGAAAAGATAGTTGAAAAAAATGTTAATAAAAGTATTCATGGATATTTATATAATATGTTTAGTGTAGATGTTTTAACTAATGAAGAAATGATGGATATTGTAAATATAAATATGAATAGTAGTGGGGAAGTTGTAGCAGTTGATTATAGATTTGATTTAGCTTATAAATACTTAAGCGATGAAATGACTAAAGTATTTAATGAAGCAAGAAATATTAATGTAAAAATGGAATATTATAATTATGATAAAGATATATTTTTTGTTCCTTTAGGAATTATAAATAAAGGTAATATATTAATTACTGATTTTGGATTTAAGATACCTTGTAAAGTTACTTATTTTACTGATATTAGAATGTTTTTTAAGACAAAAGTGTCTGCATATGGAGTTAATAATTTGTTAGTTGAACTATATTTGGCAGTTAATGTTGAGAATACATTATTAAGTCCAAGTTCTTTTTATGAATTTGGTAATTATTATGAAATAATAGTTGCTTCAAAAGTTGTAGTTGGGAAGATTCCTTTATATTATGGTAATAGTATAGAAAAATCTAGTGCAATTGTATCTAGTTAAAAATAGTGTTTTGTGGTACTATTTATATAGTAGGTGATTTATATGCAAGATGAACAAAACATTTTTATAAATAGTGCTTTAGAAGAAGGATTTAAATTATATTTTAGCAATAAAGATAAAGATTATTCTTTAGATTTTAATCGTTTTGTATGTAGTGTAGTTAGAATGTTAATTATGATATATGGTGAAAATATTATTAAGTCGTATGAAGATAAGAATATTCAATTGTTTGATGATACTTTAACAAAATATGGTTATGATGCAACAGAAGCTAATAATTTTAAAATAATATTTGAAGGATTTTATAAATTAGATTTAAGGCATCAAAAGAAAGCAATAAAGAAGAAAAATAAATATTTTAATTTAGTTCAAAAATATTTAATTGATATGATGGTTAAAAGAAATCAAGAAGAAAAAATTGGATCTTTAGAAATGAGTGAGTTTTATAATTTATTATTTACTGTTAATAGCAAAGATTTTTATCGTAAGAGTACAGCAGTATTAATGGCTTATAATCCTTATGAAATTGATGAATATGCAAAAAAACAAGGTATAGTAGTGGGGTAATGGTATGAAACAAATAACAATAAATAATGTAGACTATGAAATAGTAAAAGAAGTAAATGAAGCAATAGATAAAGATTTATTAGCTGAGAAAATTACTGATTATTTTGATGATTTTGATTATATAGTTGGTGATTGGGCTTATGGAAAATTAAGACTAAAAGGTTTTTATGATTCAAGTAATAAAAAATGTAAGAAGATTAATGATATTTCTGGCTTAGAAAATTATATTGAAAACTCTTGTGCTTATGGTTGTAAGTGGTTTCAAATTAAAAGAAAAAAGGAATTGAAAAGCTAACTATATTTTGTTATAATAATTTATAGAATAGAGAGGGATTGCAATGCCAGAGAAGATTTCTATCTTGAAGGAGTCTGGTGAAACGATAAGTTCTAATGTTGTTTCAGTTTTTATGATTCCTGATACAGAGAAAAGATATATAATTACAACTGAAAATGCTGTGGATCCTCATGGACTCACTGTTTTGCATGTAAGTGAAATTGTTAATGGCACTTTACAAAGAGTGGCAACAGATGAAGAATGGTCAACAATAAAGACAATAATGCGTGCTATTATATCTGGCAATGTTGGTTCTTATCAATATTTGCCTTCAATAGAAAACATAAGTGCTAATAGTCAATATTCTAGGGATATTTCTGTTAGTGCATCAGCTTCTAAGCAAATGATAGATAATTATGCAGCGGGTGAAAAGAATGCTTCTGCTGCTACAGATGCAGCTGTTGAAGGAAACCCAGTTGCTCCAATGCCTGATGCTTCTGTGGTGTCTCCTACGGTTGCCCAACCTAGTTCGATATTTCCAACTGGTGATAATCAAGTAAATAATGAAGATGAATTAATTCCTGGAATTGCAGAAGTTTCTACTGATTCTAATATAGGTGCTACACAAGTTGTAGCTGAACAGTCTCCAGTAAGTGTAAGTCCTATTCAAGATAATAATGAACCATCAGTAGTTGCTCCAAGTAGTCCAGTAATAGATATGAATAATAATATCGTTCCTGAACAATCAATTGGTGTACAACAACCTACAATTGAGCAGGGAGCTAATATTAATCAAGTTTCTGGTATTAATGATGTACCTGTAAATAATTTATTGAATGTTAATCCAACTACTCCAGTAGTTGGAAATGAAAATGTAACAAATATGTCAGCATCAAATATTCAACTTTCTAGTGATTTATTGAGTAATCAACAACAAGTTCAACAGAATATTATGGATGCTAATTTAAATACTATGACAGGGGAAAAAGTAAGTACTGATGTTCAAGTAGTTGGTCCAACACAAGTTGTTCCAACAGCTCAAATAGTACAAGAAGCACAGTCGCCTTTGACAAATGATATAAAATTTGATAATAATGCTATTCCGAGTTTTAATCCTAATGCAACTTTAGATGAGGTTGTTATGGGGGCACAAGAAATGTTTATGGAAGGCGTTAAAAATCTAGTTCAGTCAATACAAGAAAAAGTTTATAGAGACTTATATAATAAAGAAGCAGAATTAAAAATGCGTGAAGCAGCTGTTGAACAAAGAGAACAGTTGGTTAATGGTCAAATGATGGCTATGATGAGTAATTTTGGGGCTATGCCAATGCAACAAACTATGCCAATGACACAACCAATTCCACAAATTCAGCCAATGCAAATGGGAGTTGCGCCGGTTTCTACAGTACAGACAACAACGCCTGTACAGTCGGTAGTTACACCAACTGTGACTGGTCCTACAATTGTATCTGCTGCTAATGATGTAATTCAATCTTAGGTTATAAAACCTAAGATTTTTTCATATTATTTAATATGAAAGATATTTTAGAAAAGTATTATGATATAAAAATTGAAAGTTATAATGAATATAATGAAGGAATAATATTTTATGTTTATGAAAATTATTATTATTTCACTAAATGTTTTTATGATGAGAAGTATATAAATGAGTTATTTTCATTTTGTCAAAAATTAAATCAAAAAAATATTAAATTGCATGATTTTGTTTTTAATAAAAATTCTCAATTATTATCGGAAGGTTTTATTTTATTTAAACTAAATGTGTTGATAAGTGATATAGATATTAATGATTTAAAGAAATTCAGTAATCTTAATTGTAATGAATATTTAAAAGACTATATATTTATGGATAAGTTTTGGGAAGATAAAATTGATTACTTGGAAATTCAAATGACAGAATTGTCTAATAATAAATTGATAAATAATAGTTTTGATTATTTTGTAGGAATAGCAGAAATACTTATTGGGTTTTTAAAGAAAAATTTTCAAAAAAGTAATGTTAATTTATGTTTATCACATAAAAGTTTAACTGAACTCTCAACAGTTGAGTTTTATAATCCTTTAAATGTAGGAGTTGATTTGCCTTTAAAAGATATAGCTGCTTATATAAGGATAAAAAATGATCATAATTTACTTTATGATTTACTAGATAAACAAAATTATAATGATTATCAATATTTGTTTGTTAGAATGACATTTCCTTTTAATTATTTTTACGAAGTTAGCAATGTTTTATTAGATAGCAAAAGCAATAAAAATCTTATAAAAATAGTTAATGAAGTTTATGATTATGAAAAACATTTATTAGATATGGAAAAAACATTTGGAATATATATTTTTTCTTGGATAAAAAAAGAGTAATTAAATTTCTACATTAATTACTCCTTCTATTTCTGGAATGTCTGCTTTTATTGTTTCATATAGGCCATTTTTTATTGTTTCGTCGGAAAACATACATGCTTGACAAGCACCTGTAAGTCTAACATAGACAATTTTATCTTTGTATTCGATGAATTCAACATCTCCACCATCCATGTTTAAATATGGTCTTAAAGTATCAAGTATATCTTTGATTTTATTTATTACTTCGTCTTGTTTCATATTTCATCACCTAGTTAATTATATCTTATAAATTATTTGGTGTAAATAACTTGTTGTGGTATAATACTTTCGAGGTGGAATGATGTCAAAGTATAAAATAGGAGATTTAGTAAAGGGCAAAGTTACAGGAATTGAAAATTATGGAATATTTGTTTTACTAGATGATGATTATACTGGATTAATTCATATTTCTGAAATATCTGATAAGTTTGTAAGAAATGTTTTTGATTACGTGCAACTTGAAGAAGTTATTCTTTCCAAGGTATTAGAAGTAGATGATAATAATAAAAAATTGAAATTAACTATTAAAAATTTCGATTATAGGATTGAAGATAAGAAAGATTTGGAAGATAAGAATGGTTTTTCTCCTTTGAGAAAAAAACTTCCAGAGTGGATATCCGAGTATAAAAAAAGAAAGGAAACTGAAATAAAGTAGGTTTTCCTTTTTTGATTTATTAATTAAATTATTTATTAGAAATAGACATGAAAAAAACGAATCATTTGATTCGTTATTTACTTAATGGTGCCCAAGGCCGGACTTGAACCGGCACGAGGGTTAAATCTCGCAGGATTTTAAGTCCTGTGCGTCTACCTGTTCCGCCACTTGGGCAGCACCACGTCTTTTTCATAAGACTTCTTGAGTATAACGCATTTTATTGAGTTTGGCAATACTTTTTTTGAAAAAAATAAAAAATATCTTTGTTTTTTTGAAATATTTAGCTTTGTTTTCTAGAAAAAGTGATAAAGTCAATTTTTTTTAATTTTTATGTTGACATGTTTTTTTATATTGTGCTATAATCAACTTGTCGCTGAAAGAAATGCGATGTGTGGAGGAATACCCAAGTCTGGTTGAAGGGACCGGTCTTGAAAACCGGAAGGTCGTGTGAGCGGCGCAGGGGTTCGAATCCCTTTTCCTCCGCCACTTAATAATTTTTATTTATCGCGGGATGGAGCAGTCTGGTAGCTCGCCGGGCTCATAACCCGGAGGTCGTTGGTTCAAATCCAGCTCCCGCAACCAAATGGTCCGTTAGTCTAGAGGCCTATGACGTCTGCCTGTCACGCAGAAGATCACGGGTTCGAATCCCGTACGGACCGCCATTTGGCTCCATAGCTCAGTCGGTAGAGCAGAGGACTGAAAATCCTTGTGTCGCTGGTTCAATTCCCGCTGGAGCCACCATTTTAAAATTAACTCGGAATATTGATTCGAGTTTTTTTATTGTTTAGATATTATATTTGTGTTATTATACTTTTTAAATTGGAGGAGCTAAATATGGAATTTACTATTAGAGTTGATGGAATTAAATATACAGCAGCACAAAATAATATAGATGAATATATAGAAGATGTATTGTTTAATATAAAACATCCTTCTGAATCATCATCTAATAATTTTCAGATCATTAGTGATTGTGAAGATGTAACTAAGTATTTATTAGATAAGATAATTAAAAATCATCCAGAATTTGAATTGTTCGATTTATCTACAATACAAGAGTTATCATTGAAGCAGTTATTACAGAAAGCAGAAAATATTCCAATGATAGTTTATGGATTTGAAAAATATATAGATTTTATAAATGATAAATTTTATAATAATGCAACATGTACAGTATGTGGAAAAATTTATAAAGAAGCACAGAAAAAATTCTATACTGTTTTAGAATTAGGAAAAGATTCCTTTTTTGCTAAATTTAAAACGCATTTGATTTTTATTATGTCAGAAGAAGAATATGAAGCTTTTATAAATTTAGCAGATGATTTTGCTTCTTATTATCCAGAAAATTTTGATTTTAATAGAGCTTTATATAGTGAAGAATATGAAAATGAGAGTCTTTCTGATTATTTGATTTATGTAAAAAGAGGCTTAACGCAACATAAAAAAAGAAAAGATGATAAAAAATAGTAAAAAAGTTCAATAAATTAAAAAAAAGTGTTGGACTTTTTTTGATTTTAGGTTATAATATGAATGTCTTTGGGAAATACCAATAAAAAAATATAATTTTTAAAAAAAATATTGACAAAGAAATATTTAGTTGGTATACTTAGACATGTCCAGAGCAAATTTCGGGCGATTAGCTCAGTTGGTTAGAGCACCTGCCTTACAAGCAGGGGGTCATAGGTTCGAGTCCTATATCGCCCACCATTTTTTTTGCCGACATAGCGTAACTGGCAGCGCAACTGACTTGTAATCAGTAGGTTGGGGGTTCGACTCCCTCTGTCGGCACCATTAATTGTGGGAGGATAGCGAAGTGGTCAAACGCGGCAGACTGTAAATCTGTTCCTTCGGGTTCCATGGTTCAAATCCATGTCCTCCCACCATTTCTGTATTGCCTTGTAGCCAAGTGGTAAGGCATCAGACTTTGACTCTGACATTCCGATGGTTCGAGTCCATCCAAGGCAGCCATTCTTGATCCGCTAGCTCAGTCGGTAGAGCATTTGACTTTTAATCAAAGGGTCATGAGTTCGAATCTCATGCGGGTCACCATTCGAAAATAAAAGATTCGTTTATCGAATCTTTTTTCATATATAAATATTGATAAAATTAAGAAAATAAAAGGAAAAAATGTTATTTTATGCAAAAAAGACTTGCATTTTGCATAAAATAAAGATATAATGAGTTTGCGTTTATGGAAACGATCCAGTTGAATGCGCTCATAGCTCAATTGGATAGAGCATTTGACTACGGATCAAAAGGTTAGGGGTTCGACTCCCTTTGGGCGCACCATTATTAATCGAGAAGTAGCACAGCTTGGTAGTGCACTAGTTTTGGGAACTAGGGGTCGCAGGTTCGAATCCTGTCTTCTCGACCATTTAGTTTATAAACTTCCTTAAAAGGAAGTTTTTTATTTGTATAAAAAGCTGGACATTTAATAAAAAAGTACATATAATACTTTTAAATCTAAGGGGGATTAATGATGATTAAAAGTTATGTTTGTATAGATGATAAAGTTGTTACCAAAGGAGATAAGGATATTGAAAGTATTGTTCCATATTATGACAATATTGGAGCAAGATTTGTTGTTCAAAATGAAATAGAGTTTTTATCGAAGGCACTTGATACAGATGAAAAGAGATTTAATAGCAGAGTTAGTGAAAGAAAATCGCGTTTTAATTATTATAAAAAACTTGTTCCTATTACTGGAGCAGTTTCAGTTGGAGCAGCATTTGTATTTAGTATTGTTTCTCTTATTGGTAATGATGCTGAATATATTTTGACATCTTATGGTAATTTTAATCCTTATGTAGGAACTCTTTTAACGACTTTACCGGCTAGTATAATAGTTGGACAGATATTTGCTAGCTTGGAACTTGTTTTTTGCCCTTCTAAGCGTGAAATAGCTGGTTTGGAAGAAATGGTAAAGTATGAAAAAGAAACTTTAGAAAATAAAAGAACTGAATTAGCAAGTCTTGAATGTGATACAAGAAAAATAAATAGAAATACACATAATACTTTTAATGTTATTAAGGTTGATGATTCTAATCAGTTAAGAAGACATAAAGAAAATTTTAGATTAAGATATGCATATGGTGCTTATTATAATAAAATATTAGAAATGTATAAAAATGGAACTTTATTAGAGATAATGAAAAATCAAGGTTTTGGAGAAGAAGCTATGAGTGATTTTATGATTTATTTTGAACAAACTATTTCTTTAGAAGAAAATTCATTAACTTTAGCTAAGAAGGACTATAAATAGTTCTTTTTTTATTTTATTTTTGTTAAAATAGGGAAAAGGTGACATTATGAAAAAAGTATTAATAAAGTTAATAGATTTATATCAAATAACTCCTTTGCATTGCCATTCTATGTGTAGATACACTCCTACTTGTTCACAATATATGAAAGAAGCTATATTAAGCTATGGAGTTATTAAAGGGGTATATTATGGTATAAAGAGAATTTTAAGATGTAATCCTTTTGGTGGATATGGTTATGATCCAATACCTAAAAAAGATGATGAAAAATAAAATATAATGATATAATTATGATAGGTGGTAAATATGGATAAAGAAAAAATAATTAATAATATATCTTTTGTAATAGGAGTAATAACACTAATATTAATTGCTCTGTTTCATAATCATTTAATTATTTCTGGTATTGCTGCTGGAATAGGAGCAGTTTTATATGGTGTTTGTATAATGTTTAATAGAAATTCATCAGGTTATTTATTTTTTAGTCTAGGTTTGAGTTTAGCATTTGCATTAATATTATTTGATTATGGAGTTCTTGATAAAGGAGATTCGGTAACATTTATGATATGTTTAAGTACTTTTCTTTTAATGGCAGTCACATTAATATTTATGTGTTTGAATAAAAAAGAAATATCAAAAATATATAGTCTGGTAGTTGAAGGGGAAGTAATAGATTTAGTTAAGAATCCTAATACTACAAAAGAATATTATCAAGTTATTTATCAATATAAAGTAGGGGATGAAGTATATAAAGTAGGTACTCCTGATTACATAAATAAATTTATACCTAAATTAGGTGATAAAATAAAAATATATATAGATCCAAATGATCATGCTAATACTTTTTTTGAAAAGACTAAGCCAGAAAAAATTTATAATATTGGTCTTTGTACATTTTTTATGATTGCTGCATTAATAATAGTAATCACATTATTTATATAAGGTTTGTATGGATAAGATAACGTTTTATATTGAAGAAATTAATAAAATCTATAATGATGCATTAAATGATTGTGGTAATGTTTTGGAAAGAATAGATAATTTTTTAATTGATCTTCCTATTTTTGATGATAAATCATTGTTTGAAATATATGATGATAATGAACTAAAAGAGTTTTTTAAAAATATTAGTGTTAAAATTGCAACTATTTATAGTCTTATTGATTTAAAAGTTGAGAATGTTTCTATAGAAGATTTAAGAAAAGAATTTTTATCTTTAGAAAAGTTGAGGTTTGAAACAGTTAATAAGTATATAATGGGTATAATAAATAGGCAAGATATTGAAGTCTTTAAAGATAGTTTATTTGGTTTTAGACATAGATTATATGCTATATCAATTAGTGATAACAATATATTAGAGATTGCAAAAATGAAAAGCAAAGCTCAACACTTTTATACAGAAGTATTGGAGGATGAAGATATTTTAAAAGTTGCTTATAATAATTCGAATTAGATATATAGAAAAGTTATAACAGAATAATTTTTCTTTTTTTTTACCATAATAGTGTTATAATTAGTTCATTCCCTTTTAAGAAAGTAGTGAAATATTTTATGAAAAAGAGATATTTAGTAGTTGCATTACTATTAATGTTTATAGGTATTATGAATACTCAAGCATTAACTGTAGGTAGCTGCAAAGTATTAGCGTCATTTAAATTAAGCTCAAGTTTAGATGAGGAAAAGTATATTTGCAAAGGTAGTCAATTTGGTAATAGTAATGAATCAATTTATTATTCTGGAGAAGGAAATACTATTGTATTAAATAATTTTAATGGTTATTATTTTACCAACTGGGAAGAATATGATGTAATAATTGATATAAAAGGAAATAATAATATATCATTGTTGCATATAAGTGATTCTAAATTTAAAGTAAGTGGTAGTGGATCTTTAAAATTTAAACAAAATTCTTTTGTAAAAAAAGTTGTAAATGGAGAATCTGTTTATCAGTATATATATAAAGATAAAGCAGTATTGGATAATACAAAAAAAATATATGAGGGAACGACATTAGAATTTGAAGAAAACTATGAATTGCTAAGCGCAGGGAATGATTTACCTAGTGAATTTAATGTAGAAGATTATAAATTAGTACAAGTTGCTGATTATTTAAAAATGACATCTGTAGTAGTTACAGAATCATGGATTAAACAGCATATTGAAACAGATTTAAATATCTTAGTTAATGATGGATTTGGTATAATTGAATATGTAAAACCAAGTGAAGAAACTAAACAAGAAGTTATACCTAAGAAAGAAGAAAACAAATTAGAAACAGATAATGTTATATTAATATCTGAAAAAAAATTAAATAAAAAATATAAATTAAAAGAAGAGAATCTTAAAGAAAAAGAAGTAGCAAGTAAGGTTTCTGCTTCAATTACAGATAAAGATTTAGTAAGCTTTTATGATGTTAGTGTATATAATGGCAAAAAAGAAGTTTCTATGAAAAATGGTAAATATATTATAAAAATAAAAATAGATGGTCCTAAAGAAAAGTATGAAAATTATCAGATAATATATGTTAATGATAAGGGAGAGATAACTGAATATATAGATGGAACTTTGGAAGATGATTACATAGTATTTGAAACTACCCATTTAAGTCAGTATGGTGTAATAGCTAATCCAGTTGTAGAAGATATTGCAGTTGATATTGCTTCAGATATTGTGGAAAAAAGTAATGTTAACATTAGCAATATATTTAAGATATCTATTTTATTGTTTATAGTTATAGCTAGTGTTGCTTTAATAGGGTTTATTCTTATTAAAAGTGATTTACTTAATAAAAAGAAAAGAAAGAGAAAAAGAGCTTAAAAAAGGGCTCTTTTTTGATATAATTATATTAGGTGAAAATATGAAATTGTTAGAATATTATTTAATTGTTATAAATATAGTTACTTTTATTATATATGAAATAGATAAACTTCTATCTAAAAAGAGATATAATAGAATTAGTGAACGTTGTTTATTTTTCTTGGGATTCGTTGGTGGTGGTGTTGGTGCTATTTTAGCAATGTTAATATTTAGACATAAAACAAGAAAGATAAAATTTTATATTTGGAATATATTATGGGTAAGTATATGGCTATATGTATTAAGTATGTTTTAATTTAATTTTAGGATGGTGAAGTAATATGGAGATGATTGTGCATTTACATAGTGATGTTTTTGAAATAGTAAAAAATGGTATTAAAGATGTTGAAGTTAGAGTTAATGATGAAAAAAGACGAAAATTGAATGTAGGAGATAGTTTAGTATTTTTAAAGAGACCTTTAGAAGATGAAATGATAAGGGTTAAAGTTAAATCTTTAGAATATTATGATAATTTTAAAGAATTAGTTAATCATTATGATATGAAAAGAATATATTTAGAAGGTTATACTAAAGAGATGTATTTAAATGAAATGGAAAGATTTTATACCGAGGATGAACAGAAAAAATATGGAGTTGTAGCTATTATATTTGAAAAGGAGTAAATATGAAGAGAAGTGCAGGAATAATACCTTATAAGATTGAAGATGGCAAAATAATGGTATATTTAGAACATCCAGGAGGTCCTTATTGGGAAGGAATAGATTCTTGGAGTATTTGTAAAGGTGAGTATCGTAATGAGAAAGCTATAGATGCTGCTGTTAGGGAATTTAATGAAGAAACAGGATTTGATGTTGATAAGAATGATTTATTTTTCATAGGAGCTGAAAAACAGAAATCATGTAATAAATTAGTAGTAGTATTTGGAATAGAAAAGGACGTTGATCCTAAAAAAATGACTTCTAATACATTTAAAAAAGAATGGCCACCAAAATCTGGAAAGATTGAAGAATTTCCAGAAATGGATGAAGGCAGATGGTTTAATATAGAAGAAGCTAAGGATAAAATATTTAAAGGTCAAATAAAAATATTGGATAAATTAGAAAATATAATTAATAGTGAAATACAATAAAATATGATAAACTTAAACTATTGGATGGAGAGGTATTATGATACAGGTTAGTAAAATATTTCTTTTATTTATTATATATGCTTTTTTAGGATGGTGTATGGAAGTCTGTGTTGCTTTACATGATGAAAAAAAGTTAATTAATAGAGGATTTTTGATAGGACCTATATGTCCTATTTATGGTGTTGGGGTAATACTTATTACTTTCTTACTTGACAGATATGCTGATGATCCTTTAGTTTTATTTGTTATGGCAGTTCTTGTATGTTCTTTTTTGGAATATTTTACAGGTTACTTAATGGAAAAATTATTTAAAGCCAGATGGTGGGATTATTCTAATAAGAAGTTTAATATTAATGGAAGAATATGCTTAGATAATTTAGTTGCTTTTGGACTATTAGGATTAATAGTAGTATATGTATTAAATCCTTTCTTTCTTGGTATAATAAATAGAGTAAATAGTATTTTTCTAATAGTTTTAGCAATAATTATATTTATTATATTGATAACTGACTTATCTATTTCTTTTAAGATAATTAGTGGTTTTAAAAACATTACTAAAGCTGTTAAGAAAGATAATACGGAAGAAATTACTAAAAAGGTAAGAGAGTTATTATTAAATCGTGGTGGATTATATAAAAGACTTGTTTCAGCATTTAACTTTGAAGCTAGTGAAAAATACTTAAGAGAAAAAATAAAAAAAGTCAAAGATAATGCAAGTAAAGCTATTGAGAGTTTAGAAAAAGAAAAAAATAAAAAAATAGAAGTTATTACAAATGAATATAATTCTAGAATCGAAGCTTTAAAGAAAAAAATAAAAAAAGAAAATAAAAAGTAGATGGTAGAAATGTTGTTTAATAGAGATAAAAATAAAAGTATATTTGATAAAATAAATGAATATTTATTGAAAAAAGGTCATGAACTGGTTATGTCTATTTATTTATCAAACTATAACAATAATAATATTTATATTAGATTTGATTATATAAAGAAATTATCTGTTTATAAAATTGTATGGGTTGATTTAAATTTTTTTGACGAAAAGCATATAGAAGATTATATTAATATTCAAATGGTAACAAAGTATTTATCAATGAAAATTGTTGAGAAGATGATTGCTGTTGAATATGATAATTCTTATAGTTTTGATGAAGATATAATAGGTGATAGAGTTGAAATATTGAGTTATTTTAAGGAAGAACCTAGAGAATATATATTTGATAGATTTTTGCCATTAGAGTGGAAACAACTTATTGATCCTTTGGCTATGATTTTTGCTTATTTACCAAGAAGTATGGAAGTTTTTTTGAATGAAATATTTGGTAAATTTGATGGAACAGAAGAAAAGTTTAATTATACTAAACCAGTAAGGTTTGATTTGTTTGAAGGAGATGCAATTAAGCTATTTAGACCTATAAGTCTTGAAGCTGGTACTAAACTTTATGATAATGGTAAAGTTACTTTTTTAGAGAAAGTAAATAATAAGTATTTGGCAATAGTTGAAGATAGAGGCTCTAATTTAGTTGTATTAGATCCAGTTAGTGAAGGTTATGTAATAATGTGGTGTAATTGTAAAGCTAATTATTATTGTAAACATACATATGCAGCATTACTTGCATTACGTAAAAAAGAGTTTAAAAGTTTTTATAAAGTAAAATATATAGGTAGAGAAGAGACTCTACTAGAAAAAGTAACACTTGGAAGTTATTATTTGTGTTATGGAATAGATGGGGATAATATTTTATTAGTAACAGAAGATGGAACTATATTTCCGGCTGAAGTAGTTCAAAAAGGTAAATGTGTATTTGAAGTCATAGAAGATGACGATGATTGTAGTTTATCTAAATTATTAAAAGATTATAAAGTAAAAAATAAATAAGAAAGTATTAGTGATAATACTTTTTTATATGGTATAATTTTTTTAGGTGGTACTATGTTTAGTTATGAAATGTTTATAAATAAAATGCAGAGATTTAGTGAAGAGAAAGTTAAGAATGTTGTATATGCTAATTGGTATGGGAACACTATTATCCTTTTTTTAATATTTTTAGTTATATTTGATTTTTTAAATGTTGTTGTAGCTAGAATTAATTTAGTTTTATATTATGTTATTTATTTTACTTTGTTGATTAGTTTATTTTTATATATTGGGAGTCGTAAAGCTGGTTTAGCATTAACGGAGAATAGGATTGTTTATGTGAAATTTAAACATATAGGTTATAGAGAAAAAGAAGTCTATGAAATTCCATTTGATAAAATAAAATACTTAACTGTAAGAAAGATATTTTATATGACAATGGTTAATGTTTCTTTTTTATCAAATACTGGACAATTAAAAAGGGTAAAAGTTTTATTTAGTAGTAATATGATAGGTCCTGGGGCAAAGAAGTTTAAAGAAAATAGTAAAGAAATATATGTAAAGTTAAAAAATATTCAAAAAATAGTTGATAAGGGTGATTTCTAATGTTACAAATAAAAAATTATAGTTTGGAATATTTTAAAGGAAAAAAAGTAATTGATAATTTAAATTTATCTGTAAGAGATGGTGATATTTATGCTTTTGTTGGGAGGAATGGTGTAGGTAAAACAACAACGATTAAATCGATTGTTGGAATAAACCATATTACTGAAGGTGATATATTACTTGATAAAGTAAGTATTTTAAAAAATCCAATTAAGTATAAAAGTATGATTGCATACGTTCCAGATAATCCAATATTATATGAACATTTAACAGGTATTCAGTATCTTAATTTTATTGCTGATATATATGAGTTAACTTATAAAGAACGAGAATTAGCTATTAAAGAATATGCAAATAAGTTTGAACTTTATGATGAATTAAATAATTTAATAAGCAGTTATTCGCATGGAATGAAACAAAAACTTGTATTAATTGCAGCATTTATGCATAATCCTAAATTGTATGTATTAGATGAACCTTTTGTTGGATTGGATCCTAAAGCTTCTTATACTTTGAAAGAACTTCTAAGGGAAAAAGCAAGAGAAGGAAAAATAATTTTCTTTTCAACTCATGTTTTAGATGTTGCAGAAAGACTATGTAATAGAATAGCTATAATAAAAAATGGCAAACTAATTGTTGATGGAGATATGGATAGAATAATTAAAGATAAAACATTAGAAGAAATATTTATGGAGCTTGTTGTAGAAGATGAATAAGTTATTTAAATTAATAATGGTTAATCTATTGGGACTTTTTGATATTAATAAAATAAAAGTTGCAAGAATGGATGGAGTAAAAAGCAATTTAGAGAAAAAAACAGTTATGACTGGATTAATAGCTATTATATATGGTTATTTAATATATCATTTATTTTTATTTTTAAACTTAGATGATAAGATGTTAATATTAAATTTAGGTTTTATTGTTAGTACTATATTATGTTTGGGAATGGATTTATGGATTATAGAACCAATTATATTTAAAAATAAAGACAATGAAATGTTATTCTCTTTACCTGTTACTAGACAGCAAATACTATTCAGTAAACTTTTTGTTATATATTTAAGAAATTTAGTATTTACAGGAATAATAATGCTAGCTAGTATTTTTAGTTATGGTCATTTTATAAAAAATATAAGTGATACTTTTATAATGATGTATATTTTAAGTACTTTAATTATACCTTTTATACCAATTGTAATTTCAACAATTATTTCATATGTCAATGACTATTTTAAATTAAAAAGTGGTAATAATATTATTTATAAAATAATAAAGTTATTAATTATAATAGTAATTATTTTATTTTTATTATATATTTTTAAAGATGTTAGAAGTAGTAATATCGATTCGTTAATTAGTTCAATAATAAATAAAATATATTATATTTATCCTTTGAGCTATTTATTTAATAATAGTTTAAGATATGAAAATATTATATATTTTATTATTTTAATAGTTATTCCTATAGTAATTATATATATATATTCTTTATTTATATCTAAAAATTATTTGAAAATATGTTCATTACTTAAAGGAATAGAGAAAAAAGAAATATTTAAATATAAAAAGACTTATAATTTACATAAAGTATTTGGATTATTGAGAAAAGAGTTAAATAATTTATTTAGTAATAAATTTTATTTAAGGAATTCATTTGGAGGACTTCTTTCATTAAGTGTTTTATTATTAGTCGTATTTTTAGTATTTGATATAAGTAAGTTATATGATATTGAAAATTTTGATATATATATTAATTTATATGTACCAACCTTATTATGTTTATTTTCTACTGCAACTGGGTCAGCTATATCTTCTATGAGTTTGGAAAAAGAAAATATGCAAATGCTACGAACAATGCCTATAAGTATGACAAAAATATTACTTGGTAAGTGGTTAACTAATATTATTATAGGTGGAATTTTTGTAATAATAAATGGAACTATTATATGGTATTTTTTAGATTTATCAAAGTGGGGGATTATATTTAGTTATTTATTGCCTTTTGTAGCGTTATTATTTATTAGTTTTACATCTCTTATTTTAGATTATAGATTTATTGAAAAAAATGAATTAGATGATAATTCGATTATTAAACAGAGATTCTTAGTAATGGTTCCTTCTTTCTTATCAATTATAATAAGTTTTGGTCCATTTTTTATACCTGTATATAGACAATATAAATTATTACTAGGAAGTTATGTTTTAGCGTTATTGTTATTGGTTATTATTGAATATATATATTTACTAATAAATAGAAATAAATTAATTAGGGGATTATTTAATTAAAAGAGCAGTAGAAATGCTCTTTTTATGATATAATATTTTAAGAATAGAGGGTGTGTTATGAATAATTATGATGCTATAGTTGTAGGAACAGGAAATAGTGGCTTAGTTAGCGCTTTATCATTGATTAATGAAGGACTAAAAGTTTTGTTATTAGATGAACATAACAATATTGGAGGAACGTCTGGATATTCTAAAATTGGAAGATTTGAATTTGGTAATTCAATACATAATTTATATTTAGGCAGTGAAAGTGTAAGTAACTATAAATTGGGAAAAGTTCTTGAACAATGTGGAGTTTATGATGAAATAAAGCTATCAGAAGTACCAAACCTTTTTAGAGTTATAACACATAATCATGATTTTATCATGCCTTTTGGTATTGAAGAATTTACAAAAAAATTAAATGAATTAGTACCAAATTCTATGGAAACTGTAAATATTTTCTTTGAATTAGCTTTAGAATGTCGCGAGGCAATGAAATATGTTAAAGAAAATTATAAAAATATTGATTATAATTATTTAAAAGAAAATTATATTAATTTCTTAAAAGTCTCTTGTTATTCAGTTAGTAAAGTTTTGGATGCAATAAGTATGCCTTTAGAAGCACAAGAAATAATAAATTCAATGTGGGTATTTTTAGGAAATAGTGAAACACAAATCTCTTTTGTTACATATGCAACATTCTTATTAGATTTAGTTCAATATGGCTATTCAGTTCCTACTTATAATAATTATGATATATCTCTTACTCTATTGAATAGTTATTTAGAACGTGGGGGAGAACTAAAGTTAAATAGTAAAGTTGTAAGAATATTGACTGATGATAATAAAGTTAATGGTGTAAAACTAGAAGATGGAACATTATATTATTCTAATAATGTAATTGTTAATTCTAGTTTAAATAATGTTTATGGAAAGTTATTAGATCCTTCAGTAGTACCTAGAGAGGCGTTTAAAAACGTTAATAGCAGAAAATTAGGTGGTAGAACATTAACAGTTAATTTAGGTTTAAATAGAAGTGCTGAAGAATTGGGATTAAATAATTACACTTATTTATTGTATCAATCATTAGATAGTGATGTTGAATATAGTAGAATGAAAGAATTATTATCTGGTAATCAAATTGCTATAGTACATAATATTGCTAATAAAGATATTTCCCCAATTGGAACGTGTGCATTAAGTTTGACAACAATTTATTTTGAAGATTGTTTTGGTGAATATGTAGAAAATGAAAGGTATTTTACTGATGTAAAAGAAATATCTCAAAGATTAATTGATGTTTTTGAAAAAAATACAAAAATAAAAATTACTGATTACATTGAAGAAATGGAAATAGTAAGTCCTGTTAATAATGCAATGGTAAATGATTTTCCAGAAGGTTGTATGTATGGATATCTATTAGATGGAAATGATGATATGCTACCTAGAATTTTGAATAAAGATAAAGAACATTATATAGAAGGATTATTTGTATGTGGTGGTTTTGATGGAGATGCTTATAATTATAATTCTTCAATAATTTCTGGAATAGATTGTAAAGATACAATAATGGATAATATTAGGGAGGAAGAAAATGGAAGATAAAACAACTCTTTTAAAATCATTTGATGAAAAGAAATTTAAAAAGATAAGTGATTCTAGAACTAATTGGTTGAATAGTGGAGAAGATATGATCATTAATGAAAACCATAAGACTAATGAAATAGCTAGAGAGATAAAACCTTCAAGTATTATTGTTAATGTAAAAGAAATAAAAGATGAGATAAGTAATTATAAAACTATAGTACTTAACAATATAAAAGAAAATGAATTGCCTTTATTTAGAGCAGGACAAAAAATAGCAGTTGATGTTAATATAAATGGAATTAAATATACTCGTCCTTATAGTCTAACTTGTAGTCCACTTCAAAGTTTATCTGGAGAATATAGTATTACAGTAAAAAATGATGAAGAAGATATAGTTTCAAACTATTTGTTTAATAATCTTACTGAGGGGGATAGACTTTCTATATCTAGTCCTTTTGGTACATTTTACTGGGAATCAATGAGAGATGAAGAAAATGTTATTGCTATTGTTTCAGATGGTGGAATAATGCCAATCTATTCAATGATTAAAGCTATTATAGATGGTGTTGATAATTATAAGCTAACAATTTTTTATAGCGAGAAAAATGAAAAAGATTTAGTTTTTAAAAAGAAGCTTTTAGAATATAATGAAGTCTCTAATAAAGTAAAAGTTAATATTGTTTTAAGTGAAGAAAAAAAAGCAGGATATATGTCTGGATTTGTTTCATTAGATAAAATAAAAAAAGAATATGATTCTGGTAATACAAGTATATTTATTGCAGGTAATGAAGGATTATTAAAATATCTGGATAATGAATTAAAAGACTTAAGTATTCCAAAAAAGTTTATTAGATATGATAACTTTTTACCAAGATGTAATATTAGAAAAGTGGTTAAATATAATTTAATTCTTTATATAAAAGATGAAAAATATGAAATACCATGTTATAATAACAAAACAATTATGAAAGCAATTGAAGAAAGTGATATTTATTTACCTAGTAAATGTCAGAATGGTAGTTGTGGTTTCTGTCGTAGTGAACTTCTTAAAGGTGAAGTTAAGATTGTTAATGATAAGAGAACTATGGCTGATAAAAAATATAATTATATTCATCCATGTGCAACTTATCCAAAGAGTGATATTGAAATAATTGTTAGATAGAGATGATTTTATGAAAGATAAAATGCAAAATAAGTATATTGCTTGGGGAATAACATTATTTTGTGTCTTTGCAGCTTTAATATTGTTATTCTTTGCTTTTTATAGATGGGAATATATTGCTAACTTTATAAAGACAATTGTTACTATTTTAATGCCTTTTATATATGGCTTAGCACTTGCTTATGTAATGAATCCGATTGTTAGATTTATCGATAATAACGTTTATAAAATTATTTTAAAAAAAATATTTAAAAAAAAGAATACAGGAAAAGCTTCAAGAGTTTTATCTTTATTTACTAGTACTATCTTATTTGTTGGTATTTTAGTAACATGTATAAGTTTCTTGATACCAGAAGTTATAAAGAGTTTACAAATGTTAGCAACAAATATTAATGTTTATTTGAGTAATAGTAAAGAATTATTAATAAAATTATTTGGAGGTAGTCAAGAATTTAGAGATTTTATTAACAATAATTATGGAAGATTTTCAGAATTCTTAAATTCATGGCTTAATAATGGTACATTTAATGATTTTATGACAATTTTAGGAAATAGTATATTTGGAACTCTAAAATTTTTATATAATTTAATTATTGGATATATTATTTCAATATATGTTTTATTTGATAAAGAGAAATTTAAAGCACAGATAAAAAAACTACTATATACTTTCTTTGATAATGAGAGAGTTAATATTATTTTAGAAAATTTTAATTATACAGATAAAGTTTTTGGTGGATTTTTTTCAGGTAAGTTAGTAGATAGTTTAATTATTGGAATTTTATGTTTTTTCATTATGGTATGGTTTAAAATGCCTTATGCTTTAGTTATATCTGTTATAGTAGGTGTTACAAATATAATTCCATATTTTGGACCATTTATTGGTGCAATACCAAGTGCATTTTTAATATTATTAGTAGATCCTGGTAAATGTGTTGGATTCTTGATATTTATATTTATATTGCAACAAATAGATGGTAATATTATTGGTCCTAAGATATTAGGTGGTAAAACTGGTTTAAGTAGTTTTTGGGTATTATTTTCTTTATTAATATTTGGTGGATTATTTGGTATGGTTGGTATGATAATAGGTGTACCAATCTTCTCAATACTTTATTCATTTGTTAATGGTTTGATTAAAAAGAAATTAGAAAGTAAGAATTTACCTGTAGATAGTAAAGATTATGAAAATATAGATTATATTGATGAAAAAACAGGAAAACCTATTTATATAAAAGAAAGTAAGAGTGTTAAAAGTAATTAAAAGTTCAAATATCTTGAACTTTTTTTATGTAATAAAATAGAATAAATAACAAGTTATTAATTTTTTGTTAAAAACATGTTGACTTTTTGAATTGTTATTAATATAATGTTATTAATAAAGAAAAAAATATTTTTTTGATAATTGATATTAATAAAATGTGAAGAAGAAAGAAGAGATTAAAATGTTAAGAGAAGTTAAATCAAGAAAGTTTGCAAATGGAACAGTTTATGCACTTAGAACAGAGGATGATTATCCTTTAGAAGTTACAGATACTTTTTTACCATACTATACAAAAGATGCAATAGGTAAAAAGCAAAATAAGTTAGCTAGTTATGAAGTAGGTAGTAGAAAAGAAAGATGGATGATAGGAGTTTCATGTATGAGTGGATGTCCTGTTAGATGTAAATTTTGTGCAACTGGTCAGTTAAAGAAATATAGAAATTTAACAGCAGAAGAAATAGTTGAACAAGTTAAATTTATATTAGATAAGAATCCAGATTATGATCCAAAAGATTCACAAGAATTTAAAATAAATTATACAAGAATGGGAGAACCTTTCTTAAATATAGATGAAGTTAAAAAAGCTATTAAAATGATTAATGAGATGTATCCTAATGTTCATCATTATATTTCAACTATTGGAGTTAGAGATAGTGACTTTAGTTGGATTAAGGATAATATTACGTTGCAGATATCATTACATTCATTAGATGGAGATAAAAGAAATTGGTTAATTCCATTTGTTAGGAAATTGACAATTCCTGAATTAGGTCAAATTAGAACAAAGAGTAATTTAAAAACAACTATTAATTTAACATTAGTTGATACTGATGATTTTGATATAGATAAATTAAATGAATATTTTGATAAAGATTATTTCTTTATTAAGTTATCACCAATAAATGAAAATGCTGTTAGTGATGGAAATAATTTAGGTAAAGGAGTTATAGAAGGAGTGAATTTATTGTAATGACAACAAGAGATAATATATTTAGATATAGAATTATTACTAATTTAAATTGTAATATGAATGAATCAACTGGGCCGAATGGTAATTGTTATTTTTGCTATCAACCTAATAAAACTCCATTACAGTTAGATATTGAAAAAATGAGAGAGACAATGAGACGTGTTGGTAAGTTAAAGAGAGCTACGATAATGGGTGGTGAAGCAACTATTAGAAAAGACTTAGTAGATTTTATTAAATTAACACGTGAGAACGTAACTGATGATGTTTGTTTAGTTACTAATGGTATCTTATTAAATGAAGAGAGAATTAAGTCATATCAAGAAGCTGGTCTTACAGAGGTAGCTATATCAATATCATCACTAGAACAATATATGAGAAGAAGAGATCAAGCACTTTTATGTAAAAAGTATATACCAAATACAAGAATTAATATACCTAAATGTAAAGAATCAACTGGAGATAAGTTAGTTGAATTGTTAAAAGTTATATTAAGAGATAATTTTTATGTAATTGTATGTGAAGATTTAATGGGAAGATATGGAGATTTTGATTTCCAAATAAAACTAGGAGCTGAAAAGATATTAGATGATGGATGTAATTTTTATGATTATGTTTGGGAAGGACATCAATTTGGGGTATTTGGAAATTATACAGGATATGATGATACTGATATTATAATTACACCAATAGGAAATTTCTGTAAGTGGGAGACATATTGTGAACATGTTGGTAACTGTTCTTTAAATAAACGTAAGAGTAGTGTCGATAATGAAGAAATTAAAAAACTACAAAAAGTTAAAGATTGATTTTGGTAGTGGATATAATCCAAATAAAGATTATAAAGTATGTGATATAACTAATCTTCCTAATTTAGATTATGTGTATGATCAAGAAAATAATGAAATATTAGGATGCTATGAAAATACTGTAGATGAATTTTATTTGAGAAATGTTGTCCATCATCTTCCAAATATGGAAAGAACTTTTAAATGTTTGTTTAAGTATTTAAAAGATAATGGGGAGATTAAAATAATTGATGTAAGAAAAGAGTATTTTAAACAGAATGTAATTTTAGATATATTATGGTATCGATATGTTATTCCAAGATATGAAGTATGGTTTAGTAAGTGTTATAGAGATTATTTTAAGATACTTGAAAGTTTAGGTATGGAGAGAACTCTGTACTATATTCAAGAAGAAAAGGAGGTGTCAGTATGGAGAAAATCATTGAAGAATTAGAAATGAACGGCTATGATTATGCTATTGCTATTGCAACTAAAGCAGAAATTGAAGCTGGAGCAGCTTGTGGACAACTAAGTATTATTACAGAAGAATAAAAATAAACCAGACGATTAAAAGTCTGGTTTTTGAATAAATAATCTTCAAATTAAATCTATGTAATTTATAAAATATTAAAAAAAGTTATAAAAAAAGTCGCGTTAAACACGATTTGAGTCGCGTAAAACACGATTTTGGAGTCGCGTAAAACACGACTTTTTTTATTTTGCCCAGTATTTAAGCTAAAAATGAGTCGTGTTAAACGCGACTTGGAAGTCGCCAAATTAGCGATAGCTTTTTTTGACTTTTTGTTTTAAAGTGAACTTAAGAGACAAGAAAGTCTCAAAAAAGAAAGAAGTGATTTAAATATGAGACATTAAAAAAAGTATCTATATTAAGATACTTTAACCAAATATTGAGTTTAAAACTCAAATGAATCAAAGAGAGTTGCAGCTCATCTTTGATTCCATTATAACAAAATAAAAAAAGAAATGGAATGATAAAAAATGAATAATAATTATAATAAATATTTTACAGAAACAGATGCTGGCTTAAATATAGAAGCCAATAATATTAATGCAAATTGCATTACATCAAGAGAAAACAAATTTAGTTTAGATAGTGAAGGAAATTTAACAGTAAATAGTATTAACTTTAATACATCAGAAAATAACTTATTAAGCTTTGAAGCAATATTTAATAAAATATATCCAGTTGGTGCTATATATATAAGTACTAGTGATGTAAATCCAGGAACATTATTTGTTGGGTCTTGGGCACGTATAAATAGTAGATTTTTAATTGGCGCAGGACCTAATGAAGAAAATACATTTAATGGATTTGGTACTTATCCAACTGGTTCTTATAACTTTACTCCTGGTGAACTTGGAGGAGAAGCAGTTCATACTTTAACGGTAAATGAAATGCCATCACATAATCATATGTATATAAGAAATAAAATACTAGATTCTGAACCAACTTCTGAAGGTGGTACTACTAGAGGAAGTAATTCTCTTGTTAATAATATGAAAACATATGCTTATACAAATCCTACAGGTGGTAACTGGGCGCATAATAATATCCCTCCTTATTACGTTGTATATATGTGGAAAAGGATTTCTTAGTAGGTGAAGTTTATGGATAGAATAGAATTAATAAATGAAAGAACTCCTAATACTAAAAGATTTTTAAATAAAGATAAATCAATAGATATTGAAATATATGATTATCCAATACATTATTTAAAAAATAATAAATATGAAGAAATAAAAACAGAAGAAGATAGAAATAGAGCAGTACTAGAAGAAGAAACAACTAATAATGTTATAGATACATATATTTATCCTGGAGATGCCAATGTAGAAACTTATAAACAAGATATAATAAAAGCAGGAATAGAAAGAGTAAATAATCAAAATGTTACAAATAGAACATTATTAAAATTTACTCTTCCTTCCATTCCTTCTAGTTATGCGATGGTTAATGCTAAATTATATTTAACAGGATATATAAAAAGGGACTACGAAGAACTTGCTCCTAATGAACAACTTACAGTTCATAAAATAACACAAGATTGGACAGAACAAGGTGCTAAATGGAACAATATGAATAATAAATATAATCCAGAAATAGAAGAAATATTCTTTGCAAATAGATCTCCTGTTATAGTTAATGGTAATGATTTAATACTTGAACATCCAACCATTATACCAGTAGATATTACTAATATGGTTAAAGACTGGTATAACAATGAACCTAACTATGGTTTAATGATAAAAGCTTATGAAGAAGTTTATAATAGTAATGTAATTAGTGGAGAATTTTTCTCTAAAAACTTTAATAATAATGTAATTCAACCAAGATTAAGAATAAACTTTAAAAACTTTAGTGGATTAGATAGTTATTTAACTTATTCATCAAGTGGTCATGAACTAGGAACTAGTTATATAAACAATTATAATGGAAACTTAGTATCAACATTTAATGTTGGTAATACAGTTGGAGGACCACTTCCTGCTAATCTTTATTTAACATATAATACTTCAGATATAGCTAATATAAATGAACAAAAAGACTATGGTTGTGGATTAAGTTTTAAACCTAATTATCTTCAAACAATAGAAGAAGTAAATGATGAATTGTTAAAATACTTAGATGAAACAAGTGCAATACATTATTTCTATAAACAAGATAATGTTTATAAAGATGAAGATGGTTTATTTCTTACAATAGAAAAAATAGATAATAACTATATAATGACAGATAAAGATAAAAATACTAGTAAATATGTAAAACATAATAATATATATTACTTAGAAGAAATAAAAGATACTAGTGGTAATACAATAACTATAAACTATGATACTAATAATAGAATAACTAAAATAGTAGATGCTTCTAATAAGGAGATTAATATTACTTATGAAACTAATAAAATATCTTTTATAAGTCCATATAAGTCTGTAGTAGCTACTTTAACTAATAATCAAATAACATCTATAGAGAACTTAGGTAATATAACTACAATATCTTATAATACTAATAAATTAATAGATAAGATATTAAATTCTAATGGTTTATATACTAAGTATGAATATCTTAATGATTATACTTTTAAAGTATTTAAAGTAACTGATTATGGTAGAAATGATGAAGTTGGTGATTTCTTAGAATTTACTTATAATTTTAAATCTACAATGGTTAAAGATCGTAAGGGTTTAATTAATACCTATACTTTTAATAATTTAGGTAATACAGATGGTATAACTAGTTTAGATAAAGATAAAAATTTAAATGAAGCTTATGGTAAGACTTATGTTTATGGTGATGCTGGTACTTCTAGTGTAAATAAGATTAAACATGATAATTTTGTTTTGAAGTCAGTTAATAACTTTATAAATAACTCTTCATTTGAAAATACTACTGATACTATATTTAGTAAGACAAATGATAAGATAAATTTATCTGTAATAGGAAATGGACATTATGGTAATAATTCATTATGTGTTAATAAACAAGAAGCAGGAGAATCTAGTATTTATTTAGATAAAAATGTCGAGAAAGGTAAATACTATACATTTAGTGCTTATATAAAAAATACTATTCCTTATAAATTATCTTTAAGTTATGGTAATAATAAAAATGAAATACCTGTAACTAAAATAAATAATGATTATGTAAGACAACAAGTAATGATATTTTATCCTAATGATGCTACTAATGATTTAAAAATTACTATTACACCAAATGGTATTGGTGAGCTTTATGTAGACGATGTTCAATTAGAAACTGGTAAAGTAGCTAATTACTATAATTTAGTAAATAATAGTTCTTTTACTTCAGGATTAGATTTTTATGAAATTGAATCTAGTAAAAGGACTGGTTATGAATGGAATTATGAAACAGTAGAAATGGCAAATCCAAGTGTTCAGATAGTTAATATATCAGATAATATAAAAGCATTACAATTTATTAATAGTCCTTCTATTCAAACAATGCTTAGTAGTCATTACAACATTGCTGGTAAAAAAGGAGATGTTTATGAACTATCTTTCTGGTATAAAAATAAGGGTAGAAACTATGTTCCTACAGAAGAATCTATAATGTTAAATCCTGAGCCTTCATTTATACAACCTAAATTACATTTTGATTATATTAATTATGAAGATACAGAAGATGAAGAAAGTCTTAATATAACAGATTTTAATGAAGATTGGCATTTCTTTTCTAAAAAACTAGTTGCCAAAGAAGACTATAGCAGTCTTTCATTAAATATAGATGTTTTTCGTGAAATAGATGATTTTTATATTACTAATATATCTTTATTTAAAGACTTAGAAGGTTATTCATATACATATGACGATGAAGGTAACCTAGTATCTAGTGTAGATACTGCTAATGAAACAAGTAAATTTGATTATAATAATAACAATCAATTAATAAAAGCAACAACTCCTTTAGGTAATAGTTATAAATATGAATATGATGCACAGGTTGTAGATCGTTTAAGAAGAGCTATATCTCCTAGTAGTATTACTAATGAAATAGAATATGATGAGTATAGTAATCCAATTAGAACTGTAATCACTAATACAGGTGTATTTGAAGAACTTGAAAATAAAAATTACTATATAAGAGCTAGAGGAACAGATTCTTACCTTTACATAAAACCAGATAAAACATTAATGGTAAGAGAAAATAAATGTTCTCATGATATATTTAAACTTATTCTATTATCTGATAATAAAGTAAAAATACAATACACAGTATTAAATAACTATTATATAAAAGATAATAATGGAGCTTTAAAAGTAGAATATGGAGATAATAACAATATATTTGAACTTATTAAAAATACTAATAAAAGTTATACTTTAAAAACTATTACTGGTAATCTTGCTATTACATTTAATTCTGATCATGAGTTATCATTAACTACCTATAGTGAAAATAAAAGTGATCAACAATTCTTATTTGAAATAGCTGAGAAAAGATTATTCATAGAAAGTAGTGCAGATTATACTGATGATGGTAGATTTATTAAAAGTGTAACTGATAGTGTAGGAAATACTTATAATTATGATACAAATGAAGTTAATGGTTTATTAAATAGTGTTACTGATCCAAATAATAATACAACTAATTATACATACGATAGTAAATTAAGAATTACTGATATAGAAAAAGGAAATCATAAGGTATCTTATGAATATGCTAATAATAATTTATCTAAAATTAAATTTGGTACAGATAATTATATATTTAATTATGATAACTTTAATAATACTTCTAATGTTAAAATTAATAATAATACTTTAGTAAGTAATACTTATGAACCTCATAATGGTAATTTAACTAAGATTACTTATGGTAATAATGATGAAATTAATTATACTTATGATGAATTAAATAGATTATCTAAAGTAGAAAAAGAAAATAATACTTATACTAATTATTATGATAACTTAAATAGAATATCTAAATTAGTATCTGATGATATGACTCATTTATATGAATATGACTTTGCTAGTAGATTGAGTACATATAGAAATAGTGATAATTATGAATCTACATATGAATATGATAAGGATAATAATGTTATAGAAAAGACAGAACAATTAAATAATAAGTATACATATAATTATGAATATAATAGTGATAATTCATTAACTAAGTTAAAAAATAATAATAGTATATTTAATTATAAATATGATTTACTAGGTAGATTAGAAGAACAAAATATTAATGATAATTATAGTACTAAGTATAGTTATATTACTCGTACTTATAAGACTAGTACAATGATAGATAAAGTAGATGATAATGGTACTATATATAATTATTCATATGATAAGTTAGGTAATATAACTGAAGTTAAGAAAGATAATACATTAACTAATAAGTATTATTATGATATGTATTCACAATTAATTAAAGAGGATGATTTAGTTAATAATTTAACTAAAACTTATACTTATGATAATTATGGAAATATTTTAAATAAGAAAACTTATACATATAATACAACTAATTTAATTAAAGAAGATACATATCAATATAACAATAGTAGTTGGCAAGATTTATTAACGAAGTTTAATAATGAATCAATTACTTATGATGAAATAGGTAATCCATTAACAATTGGTAATAAGACATTAACATGGATGAATGGTAGAGAGTTATCTACATATAGTGATGGAACTAATAATATAAGTTATAAATATAACTTGAATGGTATTAGAACTTCTAAGATAGTTAATGGTATTAAAACTAATTATATTTTAGAAGGTACATCGATTATATTTGAAGATAGAAATGGTGATGTGATATACTATATATACAACGGAGATGAACTACTAGGTTTTGTTTATAATAGTAAGACATACTATTATCATAAAAATATATTTGGAGACATCATAGGTATTCTAGATTCTAACTATAATGAAATTGTATCTTATGAATATGATTCATGGGGAGCACTTGTTAATATAACTGATAACAGTAATATTAATTTAGGTACAATAAATCCATTTAGGTATCGTTCATACTACTATGATATAGAGACAGGTTTGTATTACTTAAACTCTAGATATTACAATCCACAGATCGGTAGATTTATTAATGCGGATGGAATTATTGCTTCAAATGATGATTATATTTCTAATAATTTATTTACGTATGTAAATAATAATTTTGTTAATAAAGTTGATAGAAGTGGAGAGAGCTTTGCTGGAGTCTTGGGTGGAATAACTGCTAAAAAGATTATAGAATTGGCGTTAGAAGCTATTGGTGTTGCTGTAAGTGTTGGAATAATGAGTTTCATGGGAATTGGAGGCAAATTAGAAGCTACTGAAGCAGATTTAACTCAGGCCATGCCCAAAAAGACAAATTATAAAGATCCTAATAAGACTTATATATATCGTTATAATGGTACAAATCCAGGAAATTTTGTTCCGACTTGGAATGATGTAAATAAAAATAGTGGATTATCATTTAATTTAGTTCCTAAACCTGGCGCTGCTGAGTTTGCAATAGAAGATTTGATTGCAACAGGGTTGTTTAGAGTAGAAATGGATGGAGTTACACATGTAACTGTTTATCCTAGATTAATAACTGTTAATGAATGGAGAATCCTTGGAACTAATTCTTTTGAAACTATGACTTTAAAAAGATTGGCAAGAAAGTGGGATGGTCAAAAATGATAAATTATAATATAGATGAAATTATTGAGATGTTTGATTGGAATAATTCTGAAGAAATTCAAAAAAAAGGATTAGAACTTTCTAAAAGTGTGAAATGTTTAAAAGTTTTTTTTCAACCATATGGGAAAAATGTGTGGAGAAATTGTGCTTTGGCATTAGTTTGTAGAACTGATGAGGAATTGCAACCATATCTTACTGATATGTTTATCTGGCTTGAAGACATAAATTGGCCTGGTGCAATAGATATAGCAAAAAGACTTACTATGTT
>CAJTLN010000003.1:261125-376028 GCA_910577505.1 uncultured Bacilli bacterium | reverse complement strand
GTATCTGTTGTAACGCCAGTTGCATCGCAGAGTAGCTATGTATGGACGGGATAAACGCTGAAAGCATCTAAGCGTGAAGCCTCCTCCAAGATGAGTTTTCCCATATTTTTAGTAAGTGCCGTTGTAGACTACAACGTTGATAGGCTAGAGGTGGAAGCGTGGCGACACGTTGAGCTGACTAGTACTAATAGCACGAGGATTTAATCCTACTTGATTTTTTATATCAGTTTTGATAATATATTTGCATTATCTTGTTTTTAAAGGACATTATTCCTTTATTGGTGACGATAGCTGAGTGGCTACACCTCTTCCCATCCCGAACAGAGCAGTTAAGCACTCATACGCCGACGATAGTTTTCGCGAAAATAGGTAGTTGCCAATTTTTTTTTTTTGCTCTTTTTTTTTGAGGAGGGGACCACACCAGAGGCAAACGGCCCAAAATTTAATTCATATATTATTTTTCATTGCATATATATTAATATATGTTTTTTAATTATTTATACACGAACAAATGTGTGCTATACTATAAACGTAGAAAGGTAAAAATATGAAGGGTAGAGTTAAATGGTGGTGTGAAGAAAAGAAATATGGATTCATAGAATATAATGAGACAGATTTATTTGCTCATTTAGAAGAAAATGAAAAGTCAACTATTATTGAAAATCAAGAAATAGAATTCACAGTTGAAGAAAAAAATAATAGTACATATCTTCACATTCTAAAAATCGTAGAAAATTAGGCTTTAAAAAGCCTTTTTTCATTATACATTTATTTACACTTTCAAAATATATCTTACTAAATTGTAAGAAAAAAATACTTGAATAAGAATATAAAAATTGCTACTATTAATCATGTATCATTTTATTAAGGACGCGATAATTATGAAAATAAAAAACTGTATAAATATAGCTTTAATTATTATTTGGTTATTTGTAATATTTTCATTCTCTGCACAAGATTCAAAAAAATCACGTAATACTAGCGATCAGGTAATAATTAAGACAGCAGAAACCATAAAAAGAGAAGAATTAACAGAAAATGAAAAAAAACTACTAATTGATAAATATCTTGTTACAGTTAGAAAAAGCGCTCATTTTTTCTTATACTTTATCTTAGGAATATTATCATTTTTATTAGCTAAAAGAATTTGTGGCAATACACCAGTAGCATTTATATATACTATTATCTTCTGCTTTATATATGCTTGTTCAGACGAAATACATCAACTATTTATAAATGGTCGAACTGCAAGATTTTTTGATATATGTGTTGATACCTGTGGTGCAACACTATCAACAACGATTTTATTTACAGTAAATAAAATTAAAAATCGTTTCAAAAAAGTATAGTAAATATTTATATACTAATAATAATAAGGGTGGAATATGAAAAAGTTATTTATAATGGTAGTAATACTTTTCGTATTATTTATCCTATTATTCATTTGGTGTGCATGCTATTTAGCACATCAATGTGATGAACAAAGAAACTACTGAATAAGTAGTTTCTTTTTTTATTTACAAAATATAACTAATAGTTATGTAATATATGATAAATATGCATTTTATTTATTTCAAACTTTTAACTATAATAACATTAGATGAAGCAAATAGAGGTGATTAAAATGTTAATTAGTTTAGTTGGACTATCAGCAAGTGGAAAAAGTTATATTTCTACGTTACTGAAAAATTATAATAAAAGAATAGAACATTTAGATATCGATAAGATTGGCCATAAAGCCTTATTAGATCCAGAAATAAAAAAATCTTTAGTAGCAAATTTTGGAACTGATATCTTAGAAGATAACAATATAGTTAGATCACGTTTAAGTGCTATAGTTTTTAATTCTAAAGAAGCAATGGATATTCTTACTGAATTAACTTGGAAATATATGGAACGCATAATAGATGAATTTATTTCTACTCATCAAACTAGCATTATATTACTAGATTGGTTATTACTACCAAAAACAAAATATTTTGCCCAAAGCGATTTTCGTGTACTAATTACAGCACCGCTAGAGATACGAATGAAACGTGCTATTGCAAGAGATGGAATTACAAAAGAAAAATTCTTAAGTCGTGAAGCTAATGCACCAACTATTGATGAAAGTCAATTTGAATACATTATTAACAACGTTGATTTTGAATATACCAAAAAGAAAGTAGATGAAATTTATGACAAAAGTATTATACACAGGTAGTTTTGATCCAATCACAAAAGGCCATATGAACATTATCGAACAAGCAAGTACTTTATTTGATGAAGTAGTAGTAGCAGTCCTACAAAATAGTAAAAAAACAAGCGGATTCTTTACTTTAGAAGAAAGATTAGAATTAGTAAAAAAAATATATCAAACTTGCGAAAATATTAAAGTAATTACAGGTAGTGGTGCAGCCGTTGATATTGCAACACTTCATGAGTGCAAAGCTATTATTAGAGGGCTTCGTGGGTTAACTGATTTCGACTATGAAATAGGCATGGCAGGTATTAATAAAGATATAAGTAATGGAGAAATTAATACAGTCTGCTTATTTGCAGACAATAATTATCAAAATATATCTTCAAGTATGGTAAAAGAAGTATTTTCTCTTGATAAACCAATAACAAAATACGTTGATCCTATTGTTGAAGAAGCTATGGAACAAAAAAGATTATTATTTAGAAGAGGTGAACAACATGGAAGTTAAAGTACTAGGTTCTGTATCTCCTGCTTGTTACCAAAACTATAATGGTCCAGGTTATTTAATAACTTCTGGTCAAAATAAAATATTATTAGATTGTGGTCCAGGATCAACTAGATTACTTGATATGGAAAAAGACTTTAATAATCTAACCATTATAATCAGTCATTTACATCGTGATCATTATTCTGATCTTATCTCTTCAGTTGCATATACTTCTTATGTTCTACATAATATAGGTCTTCTAGATAAAAAAATAAAAGTTTACATTCCTGAACCAGATTATTATACAGAACATGAGAATTATACTAATCAATATGGTAAGTATGATTATAGACTTGTAAGTAAACCCATATTAGACTATCAATTATTAACAAACTTAGGACCAGAAAGTTATTTAGACGTAAAAACGTATAGTACAGACTCTAAAATTCAAATAGGGGACGTTACAGCAACTTTTGCATACAATCCACACAATATTAAATCCCATTCAATAAAGCTCTCTAATGGCCTTGAAAGTATTGTATATTCAGGAGATACAGGTTATGAATATAACAATGTAGTAAAACTTGCAAAATCATGCAATCTTCTAATATGTGAAGCAACTTTATTAAGAGGTCAATCAAAAGGCAATCATGACTATCATTTATATGCTCATGAAGCTGCAACAATAGCTAATATTGCTAAACCTGATTTACTTATGCTTACTCACTTTTGGCCAACTATAGAAAAGAAAAAATACATAGATGAGGCTTTACCAATATTTCCAAATACAATCCCCGCTGAAGAAGGACATATACTAAAATTAACAAAATAAAAAAGTACTTAAAAAGTACTTTTATTTTTTTATGGCGTCCCCAGGCAGAATCGAACTGCCGACCTATCGCTTAGGAGGCGATTGCTCTATCCTACTGAGCTACGAGGACACAAATCAATTATAGAATATATTTTTATATTTTTCAAATCAATTTATTTGCAATTTTCTAAAATAATAAATTATTAATATAAGATTTGATTATTAAAATAAATTAAATTTTTCAAAAAACATTTAATTTTACTTAGAAATTTGATAGAATTCAGAGCGAGGTGACCTTATGGCATATATTGAATTTAAAAATATTAGCAAGACGTATCAAATGGGTGAAATAGAAATAAAAGCCTTAAATAAAACTAGCTTTACTATTGATGAAGGTGAATTAGTTGTAATATTAGGTCCATCTGGAGCAGGCAAAACAACTTGTTTAAACATTTTAGGTGGAATGGATGAACCAACATCGGGAACATTTACTATAGATGGAACTAAAATAAGTGATTTAAAAAATAAAGATTTAATTAAATATCGTCGTAATGATATAGGTTTCGTTTTTCAATTTTATAATTTGATTCAAAACTTAACAGCATTAGAAAATGTTGAATTAGCAGTTCAATTATGTAAGGATCATTTAAATCCTGAAACAATATTAAAAAAAGTCGGCTTAAAAGATCGTATGAATAATTTTCCGTCTCAATTATCTGGTGGAGAGCAACAACGTGTTGCAATTGCTCGTGCTATTGCCAAAAACCCCAAATTACTTTTATGTGATGAACCAACAGGAGCACTAGATTATAAGACAGGTAAGCAAATACTTAAATTATTAGAAGATACATGTCATAAAGAAAATATGACAATTATAATTGTTACCCATAATAGCGCTATTGCAGATATGGCAGATAAAGTAATTAAATTTAAGAATGGTCAAGTTGAAGAAATGTATATAAATAATAATCCTCAACCTATAGAGACAATTGAGTGGTAATATGAAAAATCATATAAGAACTAATACAAATCGTACAATAAGAAAAACATTCCCTAGATTTTTGTCCTTAGTTGTGATGAGTCTTTTAGGCGTTTTAGTATTTGTTGGCTTATCAGCAACATCACCAGATATGCTAAATACTTTAGATAATTTTTTTGATACTCAAAATACATATGATATTAAAATAATTTCTTCTATGGGTCTTACTGATAATGATATAAATGCTCTAAAAAAAATTGATAATATTTTAGATGTAGAAGGAACTTATTCTAAAGATATCTTAATTGAAAAAGATGATACAGAATTCGTTCTTAACGTTTCATCTCTTCCAAATACTATAAATGAGTTAGAATTATTAGAAGGTAAATTACCTGAAAATGATAATGAAATAGTAGTTGAAAAAAACTTTTTATCTAAACTAGGTTATCGTATTAATGATATTATTACTTTAGAAGATAATTCTTTTATAAATAAAGAAGTAAAAATAGTTGGTACAGTAAGAAGTACTCTTTATTTTAGTAATACAACAATAAATCAAAATAGGGGTTCAACTAGTATTGGAACAGGTACTATTAATTATTATTCTTATGTTTTATCTTCTAATTTTGATGACGATTATTATACAAATATTTATGTAACGATAAAGGATGCTAAAGAAAGAATTACGTCTAAAGATAACTATTTAATTTTAATCGATGAAGCTATTTCTAATATTGAAAAGATAAAATCTAAGCAAGAAGATGAAAGATACAATTCTATTTATAATGAAGTAAACAATAAAATTTTAGATGAAGAAGAAAATGCTAATAACAAATTAAATGATGCTAAAGTAAAGCTAGATGATGCTAAAAATCAATTAAGTAATGCTAAAAAAGAACTAGATAAATCATCGAAACAATTATCAACCTTTAAAAATGAACTATCTAATGCCAAAAGAGAAATAAATCAAGGTAAAGAAGAATTACAAACCACTTTAGAAAATTATAATATTAAAGATTTATCTTATTCTATAAATAATATAAATAATTCAATTATAGAACTAGAAAATACTTTAAAAAATATTGATTCAAACTCACCTTCATATACAGTCATTTTAAATAATATAACTGAGTTAAAGAATAAAGAAGCATTACTTCAAACTTTAAAAGATAATGAAGATAAACTATTATTAGCTGAAAAAAGTTATAATTCTAATTATTCTTTATATCAATCCTCATATAATAAATATTTAAATGGTCAAAAAGAATATAATAAAAATTTAAAAACTTATAATGAATCATTAAAAGAATATAATAAATCAAAAGAAAAAGTCGAAGACGAATTAAGTTCTGCCAAGGAAAAATTATCAGAAATAAAAAGACCTACATGGTACATAAATAGTCGTGCTGATGATCAAACTTATTCTTCTTATATTAATCAAACCAAAAGTATGAAAAGTTTATCTGGTTTATTTCCTGTTGTCTTTTACGCAGTAGCCATTCTTGTAAGTTTAATTTCTATGAATCGTATGGTCGAAGATGATCGTAGTGAAATAGGAACATTAAAATCATTAGGATTTTCTAATAGAGAGATAAAAGAAAAATATATTTTATTTTCTTTATCAGCAACTATCTTAGGAGCGTTAATAGGTACAATAATAGGTTTAATCTTCATACCATATATTATTTTTACTATATATAGATTGTTATTTGATGTTCCTAATTTTAGTTTTTCTCTAAATGTAGGTAGTACTCTTTTAGGTATAATAATAGCAATAATATGTATATGTGGTTCATCTATAATAACTGCAAATCGTATTTTAAAAGAAAAGCCAGCAACATTAATGCGTCCTAAATCTCCAAAATCAGGTAAGAAGATTTTACTTGAAAAAGTAACATGGTTATGGCATTTATTGAAATTTTCAAATAAAATTACAATTCGTAATATTTTTCGTTATAAAAGAAGGGTTTTAGTAACTATTTTTGGCATAAGTGGTTGTACAGCTTTAATTTTATGCGGTTTTGGTCTTAAAGATTCAATAGTTGATATAACTAATATGCAATATGTTAATACTTTTAAATATGATGCAACTATTTATACTAATAATTTAGATTTAAATGAAATTGATAATATTCTATCTAATGAAATAATAAAAGACTATACAATATCTGAAACTATAACAGGTATTTATAAAGAATCTAATATTAATATAGTTGTTACAGAACAAAATGATTTATTAAATATAATTAATTTAGTTGATGAAAATAATAAAATAGTAGATGCAATAAGTGATAACAAAGTTATTATTACAGATAAACTTGCTGATATTTATGATTTAAAAGTAGGAGATACTATTAATGTATTAGATAATGATAAAAAAGAATACTCTTTAGAAATATCTAATATTGCAAAAAATTATTTAGGTCATTATATCTACATGAATAAAACAACTTTAGAAAACAACAATAAAGAATATCAACCAAACGTTATTTATCTTAAGACAGATAATTTATCTGAAGATGATGAATCAAAATTATCTAATGAATTATTAGAAAATGATACTATAATAAATGTTATCTATACTAGAGTTTTAATTAATAGTGCTGATGATATGTTAAAATCTTTAGACAAAGTTGTTATTATATTAGTATTATTATCTGCAATGTTATCATTTGTTGTTTTATATAATCTATCAAATATTAATATATCTGAAAGAACTAGAGAAATAGCAACTCTTAAAGTATTAGGATTCTATGATAAAGAAGTAGATAACTATATTACTAAAGAAAATATTATTTTAACAATAATTGGTATTTCATTAGGCTTAGTATTAGGTTACTTTTTAACGAATATTACAATTGGCACAGTTGAAATGGAAACGGCTAGATTTATTAGAAATATAAAATTAAATAGTTACATTTATGCATCCCTAATATCATGTTTATTTACTTTTATTGTAAATATAGTAACTCATTTTGCTTTAAAAAAGATAGATATGATTGAAAGTTTAAAAAGCGTTGAATAGAAGCAAACCATCCAATGAAGAAAATAATTTCTTTTGTTTTAAAACCTATGTTATAATGGAGATATAGATATTAGTGTAATAATATCATCAAGGAGGAATATATATGAAAATTCTAGTAACAGGAGGATGTGGATTTATAGGAAGTCATACATGCTGTGAACTATTAGATAATGATTATGAAGTAGTAGTTATAGATAACCTTTGTAATTCTAAGAGAAATGTCGTTGATAAGATTAAAAAAATCACAGGCAAAGATGTAACATTCTATGAAGACGATGTTTGTGATAAAGAAGCTTTAAGACGTATTTTTAATGAACATAAAATTGATGCAGTAATTCATTTTGCTGGTTTAAAGGCTGTAGGTGAATCAGTTGCAAAACCTTTAATGTATTATCGTAATAATTTAGATTCTACATTAAGCTTACTTGAAGTAATGAATGAATTCAATTGCAAGAAAATCGTCTTCTCTTCAAGTGCAACAGTTTATGGAACACCAGAATCATTGCCAATTAAAGAAGATTTCCCTCTATCAACAACTAATCCATATGGTTCTACAAAATTAATGATTGAAGATATAATGAGAGACTTATATACATCAGATAATGAATGGAGTATTGCTTTATTAAGATATTTCAATCCAATCGGAGCTCATAAGAGTGGTTTAATTGGTGAAAATCCTAACGGAATACCAAATAATTTAATGCCATATATTATTAAGGTAGCAACAGGGGAACTACCAGAATTAGGAATATTTGGTGATGATTATGATACACCAGATGGAACAGGTGTAAGAGATTACATCCATGTAGTTGATTTAGCACGTGGTCATATAAAAGCAATTGAAAAAGTACTAAGTACTAAAGAAATAGATTGCTACAATCTTGGTACAGGAAAAGGATATAGTGTTTTAGATTTAGTTAAAACTTTTGAACGTGTTAATAATGTAAAAATAAACTATCGCATTACTGGTCGTCGTCCTGGGGATATAGCAGCTTGTTATGCTGATCCAGAATATGCTTTCAAAAAGTTAGGATGGAAAGCAGAACGTGGAATAGAAGAAATGTGTGAAGATAGTTACAATTATATAATGTATCAACACATTAACAAAATTGATGAAAAAGAAGAAGCAGAAGAGGACTTAAATTAGTTCTCTTTTTTCGTAGTAGTTTTTTTTATAAAAAAATGATAATATAAATTATAGAGAATACAAAAGAATAAAAGAGGTGATATGTTGTGAATAGTAATCCGAATGATACCCAAGTACTAGAAGATAAAAAAATAAAAATTAAACAAATTCCTCTTAAGGTAAAAACAGCTAAATCTCCTAAAAAAATAAAAAAAACAGAATCAAACATACCATCATTTAAATTATTATCTACAATTAAAATAGTCCTAGTTATTTTACTTCTTTTATTAAATACTTTATTAATAATTAATATTGCTGTCAAAAAAGATACTAATAATAAAAATAGCACATTAACTAAAGAAAAAAATCCTACTAAAGTAACCAAATCTGATTCTGTATTAGGAAATTGGAAAACTAATAACGATGGATTATTCTCGTTTCAAGATGATATATTTTATTGGTATGATTCCTATAAATATCAAGAAGATAATTATTATAGCGGAACATATACCTTTAAAAATGGCCAAGATGCTCTAAATGAAATGGGATATACAGAAGATGATGCACAAAAATACTTTGGCAAAAATATAAAAATAGAGAATATTTATTCTATAGTTTTAAAACCAAACATAGTATATAAAGCTGGAATAGACACAACTAAAAGAGATTTAAATGATGATTCAACATGGTGGTATATACTTGTTATAAAAGATAACAATAAAGCTTTAGGATATAATCAAACCCTTGATTTAAGATATGAGTTAACTAAATACTAGACAGATATATTCTGTCTTTTTTAATAATTTTTAATAAACATCATACTAATATTTAATATTTAAATTATATAATGATAATTATGAGTACATATGTAATAATATGATAAAATAGACAAAAGAGGTGAGTTTATGGCTCGTATTTTAATAGTTGATGATGAAAAAGATATAGCAGAACTTATAAGTGATGTTTTATGTGATGAAGGTTTTGAAACAGTAATAAAAAATGACGGATATGCTGCTATCGAAGAAGTGAAAAACAATACTTTTGATTTAATTTTATTAGATATAATGATGCCTAATTTATCAGGTACAGAAACTTGCAATAAAATAAGGGATATTGTTTCTTGCCCAATTATCTTTGTTACTGCTAAAAATCAAACCTTAGATAAACTCTTAGGATTCGAAATTGGAGCAGACGATTATATTACAAAGCCATTTGTTATTGAAGAATTAGTAGCTCGTGTAAAAGCTCATATCAGAAGAGAAAAACGTCTAACTGTCACTTCTTCTAATATAATTAAAATTGGAGACATTTGTATAAATAAAGAAAGTTATGAAGTTAAAAAAAATGGCGAATTTGTAACACTTTCAACTAAAGAATTTGAACTTCTGTCTTATTTAATGACTAATGCAGGTGTTGTTCTATCTAAGGAACAAATATATAATTCTGTATGGAAAACAGAATATGGAGATATAGGTACAGTTGCTGTTAATATAAAAGGACTACGTAAGAAAATAGATCCAGAAGAAAAATATATTATAACTATATGGGGATTAGGTTATAAATTTGTTAAGGTAGTAGATAATGATTAATAAAATAAGAAATAACCTATCAATTCGTATAGGTTTCATAACAGGTGTTATTGTCCTTATCCTTTTCAATATTCTCCTTTTAACAGGATATTATGAATTATATTTAGAAAAAACAATAAGTAATAAATACCAAACAACCGTTAATGAATTAGAAAATCATTTAAATAAAATAGCAACAGATTTAACACAAGAAGAAAACATTGATACATATTTAAAAGAATATATTAAAGATAAAGATATTACTATAGCTATATCAGATTCTAATAACAAAGAAATAAATACATATTCTAATAAAGATACTATAGCTAGAAATAGTATTAAAAATTCTAAAATAATTAACTTTAAAGATGAATATTATTTAATAACTGTATCTAAAAAAAGAAATATTGTTAATTTTAAAATAGCTATAAATGTTCTATTATTTGAAATAATTAATATAGCAATACTAGCTCTTTTAGGAATATTTGCTTCAAATAAAAAAATATTATCTCCAATTGCATCTCTTTCCAAAGATTTTAATAATTATAAATTTGGTATTATTCCTCGTAAAAGACATATTAGAGGAGAAATATACAAATTACAAAATGATTTTGTAGATTTAGTAAATAATTTAGAGGAAGAAAAGAAAAAGCAAAATAGAATAATAGCTAGTATATCCCATGATATAAAAACACCACTAACAAGTATCTTAGGCTATTCAGAAAGACTTCTAACAAATAAGAATTTAAGTGATGAAACAAAGAATAAATATGCAACAACTATCTATAATAAATCTCTTGTTATGAAAGAAATAGTTGAAGAGTTTGATGATTATTTAAGTTGCAATCTTAAAGATGATAAAAAAACTGAAAGGATATCTATAAAATATTTAGTTGATTACTTAAATCAATATTATAAAGAAGATTTAAAAGAAAAAGATATTGAGTTTAAAGTAAAAACAGATTGTCCTAATTTAACTATTGATGTTGACCTTGCTAAGTTTAAAAGAATATTTAGTAATACCATTACAAATAGTATAAGACATTTTGATAAAAATAAAAAAATACTAAATATTAACATAAATGAAGAAAAAGATGATAAAATTATATTTGAGATAGCAGATAATGGTAGTGGATGTAATGAAGAAGTACTTGATAAAATATTTGAACCATTATATACAACAGATAAAAGTCGTAAGATAAGTGGCTTAGGATTATCAATATGCAAAGAAATTGTTGAATCTCATAATGGTACTATAAAAGCTATAAATAATAAAATTGGAGGCTTTAGTATTATTTTTACAATAAATATATACAAGGAGGACTAATATGAAAGAACCTTTACTTTATAAAATAGTAAGACCAATAGTTTCATTCTTATTTAAAATAGTATATCGTCCAACATATAAAGGCATAGAATATATACCAGAAAATGGACGAATAGTTTTAGGAGGTAATCATACTAATAATTTAGATTGTTTACTTTTAATAAGTTCTACTAAAAGAGTAATACATTTTTTAGCTAAAGACTCGTTACTAGAAGGTAAATTTGGCTTTATATTTAAAAATATGGGTATTATTCCAGTTAATCGTTCCATTCATGATAAAGGAGCATTAAATACTGCTATAAATACCCTAAATGAAGATAAAGTAATAGGTATATTTCCAGAATCAACAATAAATAGAACAAATGACATAATAATGCCTTTTAAAATAGGTTGTGTAAAAATGGCTCATGATACAGATGCATATATTATACCTTTTACCATAACAGGAAAATATGTTCCATTTAAAAAAAGTATTGAAATAGAATTTTTTACTCCTTATAAAACAATAAGTGATGATTTAACAGAAGAAAATGATAAATTAATGGAATTTATAAGTTCTAATTTAGAAGAAAAGAGGAGATAATTAATGGGTATCTTAGATATGAAATTTTTTAGTTTAATAGGTTTTAAAAAGAAACCTAATGCTTCATGGAAAAAATATTATGATAAGAAAGATATGAACTTTGATGTCCCAAATATTTCTATCTATCAATATTTAAAAAATAAATCTTTAACAAATAATTATAAAGATAATATAGCAATAGAATATTATGGGACTAAAATAACTTATACTGAATTTTATAAAAATATAGATAAAGTAGCAAAATCATTCCGTAGCCAAGGTATTCGACGAGGCGATGTTGTAACAATCCTTTCCGCGAATACTCCAGAAGCAGTTATTTCATTCTACGCTCTTAATAAAATAGGAGCTGTTGCTAATATGGTTCATCCACTATCAGCTGAAAATGAAATAAAGGAAGCTTTAAATAGATATTCTACAGTTATGCTTGTTGCTATGGACATTACTTATAGCAAAGTTAAGAATATAATAAATGATACAGAAGTATATAAGACAATTATTATATCTGCTAAAGACTCTATGCCAACACTTATGAAAATCGGATATGAAGTAACTCAAGGTTATAAAGTTGAAAAACCAAAGAAGAGTGAAGATTTTATATATTGGAAAGATTTCATTAAATATGGTGAAAAGTATAGTAAAGATAAAGTAGCAGAAGAAACAAAAAGAGATACACCAGCAGTTATCTTGCATAGTGGAGGAACAACAGGTACTCCAAAAGGAATAGTATTATCTAATGGTAATTTTAATGCTGCAACTATTCAATCAGAACGTGCTTTACCAGATTTAAATAGAGAAGATGTTATCCTAGCTATAATGCCAATATTCCATGGATTCGGCTTATCTGTAAGTATCACTGATGCTTTCTCTGTGGGAGCTAAAGTTGTTTTAATACCTACTTTCAAAGCCAGTGAATTTGATAAACTGTTAACCAAACATAAACCGAGTGTTTTAGTTGGTGTTCCAACCCTTTTTGAAGCATTAACTACTAATGAACGAATGAAAGATGTTAACTTATCTAATTTAAAATATGTTATTGGTGGTGGCGATACTTTAAGTAAGAAACGTGTTGAAACTATTAATAAATTTTTACACGAACATGGCGCAAATACAAATTTCACTCAAGGATTTGGAATGACAGAAGCCGTAGCTTGTGTAAGTTTCGATTTAAAATTTGCATCACGTCCTGGTACAGTAGGAATTCCTTGGCCAGGAACTTACGTACAGATTACTAAACCTGGCACAGATGAACCAGTATCAACTGGTGAAGATGGTGAAATTTGTATTTGTGGGCCAACTGTTATGTTAGGATATTACAATAACGAAAAAGAAACAAACGAAGCACTACATATTCATAAAGATGGCAACGTATGGTTGCACTCTGGTGATATTGGTTCAATGGATAAAGATGGTTTCATTACTTATAAACAAAGACTAAAACGTATGATTGTAACATCGGGATATAATGTATATCCATCTCAAATCGAAGAAGTAATAGAACGTCATCCAGCTGTAATGGATAGTTCAGTAATTGGAATACCTCATCCATATAAAGTAGAAGTGGCTAAAGCATTTATTGCTTTAAAACAAGGTTATAGAGATACTCCAAAACTTCGTGCAGAAATTGAAGAATTATGTAAGAAAAATCTTGCTACCTATTCGATACCAAAAGAATATGAATTTAGAAAATCTCTACCTAAAACTATGATAGGTAAAGTAGACTTTAGAAAATTACAACAAGAAAATAATGAAAAGAGAATGGAGGAGCGTCATGGCAAGCAGTAAAAAATTAAGTACTTGGGGCTACAAACTATTCAGACCTTTCTTAGGTCCAATATTTAAATTTTATTACAATCCTAAAATTATTAATAAGGAAGCAATACCAAAAGATGGCACAATCTTAATAGTTGGTAATCACAAACATATAATGGATCAATGCTCAGTAATCGTATCAACAAAAAGAGTAATTCATTACATGGCAAAAAAAGAATACTTTGATGGCAAAATGGCGTGGTTCTTTAAAGCAACTGGTTGCATATCTGTTAATAGAAGTATTCATGATGATGAAGCAAAAGGACTTGCCTTAGATGTTTTAAATGATGGTGGAGCTATTGGACTATTCCCTGAAGGAACAAGAAATAAAACTAATGATAAATTATTATTAGATTTTAAATTTGGCACAGTATCAATGGCTAGTAAGTCTAATGCTACTATCGTTCCATATGCTGTAACAGGAGATTATAAGTTCCGTAGTAAAAATTTAATGATTAGATTTGGCAAACCTTTTAAAATAGGCAAGATGTCTTTAGAGGAAGCCAATGAAAGATTATATAAGGAAATTGAAAAATTAATGAAAGATAATCTTAAAGCTGCTAATCGTACATTAGAAGAAGAACTAAATAGTCGTTGTCAAGATGCTTAAAACGATTGTAAATATATTATTAACAAGTTATAATTAACTCAAGAAAGCTAATATCATTTAATAAAAAATGAGACATTTGATGTTGGTTCAAATGGCTTTCAAGTGTTTTGTCTGATTCTTATGAATCAGATTTTCTTTATTTTGCCATTAATATAAATATTAAAACAAATATAACACTTAGAAGTGTAAAGATTATAAAGCAATCGACTTTTTCGCGTTGTCTCATATAATCACCACCTTCCTTATTCAGCTTTGATAAAATACCAAAACCCCCTGAATAAGAAAGCCCCTTGCATCAAATGTATCAAGTCATAAAATACCATTAAATATAGTGGCTAGTAAATAGCTAAAAGAGAATAATTTTAACAAATTTCATTTTGATATTTTAATTTTAATCAAATAAACTTTTTCATTATATTTTACATAATAAAAAGATAAAATAAATATCATTATTACTTTGCAATAACTGTTAAAAGATACTATAATAATATAGACAGAAAGAGGAGATTATAATGCATAAAAGTATACCTATAACATTATTAACTGGATATTTAGGAAGTGGTAAAACAACATTACTAAATCATATTTTAAATAATCAAGAAGGATATAAAATAGCTGTTATTGTAAATGATATTGGTGAAGTAAATATCGATGCTGATTTAATAGAAAAAGGTGGAGTAGTAAGTGGTAAAGATGATTCACTAGTAGCATTACAAAACGGATGTATTTGTTGTACATTAAATACTGACCTTCTAGAACAATTACAAGATATTATTGAAACTAAAAAATTTGATTATATTATTATCGAAGCAAGCGGTATTTGTGAACCAATCCCTATAGCTCAAACTATTACTGCTTTAGAAGATGCATATCTTGAATATAAAATGCCTAAATTATGTTACCTAGATTCCATTGTAACAGTAGTAGATGCAAAACGTCTAAGTGATGAATATAATAATGGTGGTGACTTACTTAATGATAAAATTGATGATCAAGATATTGAAAATTTAGTAATTCAACAAATTGAATTCTGCGACACTATCATTTTAAATAAAGTTGATGAAGTAAGTAAAGAAGAACTTAGTAGTGTCAAAGAGGTTATTAAAGCTTTACAACCTAATGCTGATATAATTGAAACAAACTATGCTAAAGTAGATTTAAAAAATATCTTAGAAACTCATAAATTTAACTTTGATAAAGCAGCTACATCATCTGGTTGGTATGCTGAATTAGATAAAGAAACAGAAGAAAGAGATACAGAAGAAAATCATCATTGTCATCATGATGACGATGATGAGCATGTATGCTGTGGACATTGCGGACATCACCATGATGAAGAAGAACACGAGTGTCATTGCCATGAAGAAGGACATGAATGTCATTGTGGACATCATCATGAAGAAGGGCATGACCACGTAGAAGAATATGGTATTTCTACATTTGTCTACTATCGTCGTGAACCGATGGACCGAAAAAAATTCTATGAATATATTGGTAAACCTTGGCCAAAGAAAATAATTAGAGCTAAAGGAATAACATATTTTAATGATGATAAAGATATGTCATATATGTTTGAACAAGCTGGTTCTCTAAAAGACATTGGCGAAGCAGGACCTTGGTTAGCAACAGAATCTCCTGACTTTGTTAAGGAAGTTATGGAGTCTAATCCAGATATCAAAAAAGACTGGGATCCATTCTATGGTGATCGTATGGTTAAAATAGTATTTATTGGTAAGGGAATCAATAAAGAAGAAATTTGTTCTGAATTAGATAAAATATAATAGCAAAAATTAAGAAGGTAAAACCTTCTTTTTTTTCTTAAATATGATAAAATAATTAATAGAAAAGAGTGGATATTATGAAACAACCATTAATATTATGCATTTTAGATGGATGCGGTATTAGAGAAGAAACAAATGGCAATGCATTTAAAAATGCTAAAAAGCCAACATTCGATTATTTAGTAGAAAATTATCCTCATACAATATTAGAAGCATCAGGAAAACTAGTTGGTCTTCCTGTTGGTCAAATGGGCAACTCAGAAGTAGGACACATGAATATTGGTGCAGGACGTGTAGTCTACCAACCACAAGAATTAATTAATAATTCTATAGAAACAGAAGAATTTTTTAAAAATGAAAACATACTTAAAGTAATAAATCATACAAAAGAAAATAATTCTAAACTACATATTATGGGTCTTATAAGCGATGGTGGAATTCATTCTCGTGTTGAACACTTACTAGCTCTAGTTGATATGTGTGCCAAAGAAAATGTAAAAGAAATTTATTTCCATTTATTTACTGACGGTAGAGATACGGACATTCATAGTGCCCCAAAATTTATAAAAATGCTTGAAGATAAAATAGATGAGGTAAATATTGGTAAGATATCTACCATATCAGGTCGTTACTATGCAATGGATCGCGATAATAATTATGATAGATTAAAACTAGCATACGATGCAATTTGTTATGGGTTAGGGGATACTTATGAAACCCCAGAAAAATTACTTAAAGAATCATACGATAAAGATATAACAGATGAATTTATTATCCCATCTATCATAAGTGATGGCAAGTTATCAGATAATGATGGCATAATAGTATTCAATTATCGTCCTGATAGATTAAGAGAAATGTGTACAGCTATTACAAATCCAACTGCATCACCTATGGAAACAACTACTTTTAATAATATAAAATTAGTTTCTATGATGCCAATAACAGATACAGTAAAAGGACTTACTGCTTTTGAACATCAATCATTAGATAATACTTTTGGAAAATACTTAAGTGATTTAGGTTTATCTCAATTACGTATTGCTGAAACTGAAAAATATGCACATGTAACTTATTTCTTTGATGGAGGAAAAGATTTAGAATTACAAAATGCTAATCGTATATTAATTAATTCGCATAAGGTAGCAACTTATGACTTAGATCCAGAAATGAGTGCTGGTGAAATAACTGACAAATTACTTGCTGAACTAGATAAAGATTATTTAGATATTATTATCTTAAACTTTGCCAATGGTGATATGGTAGGTCATACAGGTAACTATGAAGCAGCAGTTCAAGCAGTTGAATTCATGGACAAATGCCTAAAAAGAATTTATGACAAAATAGAAGAAATAAACGGTACATTAATTGTAACAGCCGATCATGGTAACTGTGATGTAATGATTAATGAAGATGGAACACCATGTACAACTCATACAACTAATAAAGTTCCATTTATTGTTACAAGAAAAGATATCGAATTAAAAAGCGAAGGAAAATTGGCTGATATCGCACCAACAATGCTTAGTCTTCTAAAAGTTCCAGTACCAGCAGAAATAAATGGTGACTCATTAATTAAATAGGATGTAGAGAAATCTACATTTTTTTGTTAATTATTACCAGCATATAAAATTCTCTATCTAAAAAAATATAAATAGTAGGTGATTTTATATGAAAAAGATGATATTGCTATTTATAGTATCATTCTTTGCTATATTTACTATTGCAAACGCTGAACAATTAATAAATTATGATTGGACATTTAATAAAACCAACTATAATTATGGCTATGGACTAAATAATGTTTTAGTATCTGATGATAGTTATTTCACATGGCACATTGATAAAGGAACATTTAAAAATGTTATAACAGAATATAATAAATCAGGTAAAGTAATTAATACCTATGAACCAAAAATTGAATACTCTATAGTAGATTTAATATATTATGATGATAATTACATAATAATAGATAGACATGGAAATATTTATAAACTAAATAAAAATTTTAATATTATAAAAAGTATATCTAACAAAGAGACAAAAACTATCATAAATGATAAATCAGAGCTTAAAATATCTAATAATACAATTTATTATATTGATAAAGCTAACTATAGTATTTTTAGTTCTGATTATCAATTAGATAATTATAAGTATTATAATCTAGAAAATATTGAGAACAATGAATCTCTTCTAGAAATAGTCCCATTCTTAAGCCCAACAGATAAAATGTATTTTAAATATTTATTAACAATATTAAATAAAAATGAAGATATAATTATAACAGATATTTTAAATAATAATAATTTTTACTATATAACAAGTGCAACATATAATGATAATAAGATAACATCATCAATAAGGATAGTAGATGAAACACTTAAAGATATATGGCTAGATACTTATAATGATATAATTCCTTTAAATGTTATAACATATAAAGATTATCTTTTTGTTCTATTTATAACTTCTTCTTTAGATAATTATAGTATAAAAGTTTATAATAAAGATTATGAATTTATTTATAAAGAAGAAATAGAATTAAATGAAAAAAATGCAATTCCCATATCTTTAATAACTGATAATCAAAGTATTTTAATAAAATCTATTTTATATAATGCTGAAGATCTATTAACATTAGGCTTAATAGAACAATATCCTGAAATAGTAATTGATAAATATGATATAAGTATTTTTGAAATACGAAAAATAGTAAAGGGTGAAGGTACTATAGATGTACAAGATAATGCTATCAGTGGGGACTTAGTTAAATTTGAAATAATTACTAAAGAAGGCTATATATTGGAAAAATTATCTATCAAAGATGCAAATGGTAATTCTATTCCAGTATCTGATTATAAATTTAAAATGCCTAATTCTAATGTTACTATAACTGCTATATTTGCTCCTGAAAATCCAAATACAAATGATAAAATTAGTTATATAATTCCTATTATTTTAATTTCTCTTGATATTTTAGTTTTATCATTATATCAATATAAAAGATGCAAAAATTAATTTGCATCTTTTTATAGTCCAAGTAACAAACTTGCTATTTTAAAATATACAATTAATGAGCCAGCATCAACTATAGTTGTAATAATCGGATTAGCCATAACCGCTGGATCTAATTTTAATTTATCAGCTAGTATTGGAAGTATTGCTCCAATAATTTTAGCTAATAATACAGTTAAAAATAATGATACGCATACAATTAAAGCTACTATAAAGGTTACTTTATCAAATAATAACAACTTAAAAAAATTACATATTGCCAAAGTTAAACCACATATAATACCAACAGTACTTTCCTTTAGTAAAACTTTAAAAGTATCTTTAAATTCAACCTCATCCAAAGATAAAGCACGTATTATTGTAACAGAGGCTTGACCACCAGCATTACCACCAGTACCCATAATCATTGGTATAAAAGAAGTTAAGATTACATAACTTGCTAAAGCTGACTCATAGTTACTAATAATTCCTCCAGTAAATGTTGCACTAATCATTAAAAATAACAACCATGGCATACGACTTTTATATATATCCCATAGGCTCATTTTTAAATAAGACTTTTCAGTAGGTAAAATGGCAGCCATCTTTTCCATATCCTCAGTTGTTTCTTCTTCCATAATATCAACAATGTCATCAATAGTAATGACACCAACTAATCTTCCTTCAGAGTCGACAACAGGTAAAGTAGAGTAGTTATAATCTTGGAAACACTTTGCAACATCTTCTTGATCCATCAATGTTGATAACGTATGACGACACTCTTCCATAATATCATCTATTAAAATTCTTGTATCATTTATAAGTAAATCTTTAACTGAAACTCTACCAAGTAACTTTCTTTCATTATCAGTAACAAAACAAGAATCATATGATACGAAATCATCAGCTTGTTTTCTAATTCTTTCAATAGATTTCTTAATAGTTAATCCTTTTTTTAAATGAATGTATTCAATAGCCATCAAAGATCCAGCACTATTTTCAGGATATTTTAATAATTTATTAATATCATTTCTCGTATCTTTATCTACATTTGAAAGTAGAGACGTAACTAACATAGCAGGCATTTCTTCAAATAAATCAGCAGCATCATCAGTAAACATGTCTTCTATAATATGTTTAGCTTCCGCTTTTGTTAGAGAAGCAATTAATTCTCTTTGTACTTCTTCATCCATATTAACAAAAACATCTACAGCTTGATCTTTAGATAATAATCTAAAAGCTTGAATTAAAAGTTCACTCGGTAACTCTTCAATTGTCGAGGCGATATCATACTCATTCATTTCTTGAAGGATTTTTTTTACATCAGCTAATTTTTTATTAATTAGCATTTCCTTTAATTTTTCTAATTCCATAATATCACTCCTCTTCTTTTCTTTTTACCACTTACTTATACCATATAACCTAAAAAAAATAAAGTTTAAACGCCATAAACTTAAAGTCGATTGACATCTTAAAATGTATGGAGTATGATTTGTATGTACGAAAATGTTATTCTTAAGGGGATTTTTATGATAAAAAAAATAAATAAAATAAAAAAAAATATACCAATAATAATTATTTTTATAATATTGTTAATTGCCGTATCTGTAATAAATGTATGTCATTATATTGATACTCATTCTATTAATAAGGAATTTACAAATATTGATTTAACAGATGTAGATAATCTTATGATTGTTGCACATCCTGATGATGAAGCTTTATGGGGAGGAGCACATTTGTTAAAAGATAATTATTTAGTTGTATGTGTAACCTGCGGTCCTAATCAAGTTAGGGTTCAGGAATTTGTAAGTGTTATGAATTATACTAATGATAAATATATTATGTTAGGATATCCTGATAAAACAAATGGTGAAAGAGATAGTTGGGATAATCATCGTTCAAATATTTCTAAAGATTTAGAAGACATTATAAATTTAAAAGATTGGAATGTTATTGTTACTCATAATCCTGATGGAGAATATGGTCATCAACATCATAAGATGACTAGCGCAATAACATCAAATATTGTTAAAACTGATAATCTTTATTATTTTGGCAAATACCATAGTAAGAAAGCTATCACAGAATACTATGATGAAATGAGCCCAATAAACGATAAATATATATCAGATAAAAGAAAACTAGTTAGTATTTATAAATCACAAGATTTCATCCAAACTATGTTTGACCATATGTATTCATATGAAAACTGGATAAATAGAGCAGATTGGAGCAATGATTAATATGAAAAAAGTAACGTTAAAAGATATTATATACTTAATAGTTATAACTCTTTCATTTGTTTTATTAGTGTTATTTTTAACAAATGGGGTTAAATTATATGGTTCAACATTAGATTGGTATGCAGAACATATTTCTATCCCAGAATATTTTAGAACTTTATTCTATAATACAAAAGATTTCTTTCCAGACTTTGCTGCTAATATTGGTGGAGGTCAAAATATTTATAATCTATCATATTATGGTTTATTAAGTCCTATCATTCTTATCTCATACTTATTCCCTAAAGTATCTATGACTACATATATGATTATATCAACAATTATAACAGTTATAATCAGTTCTTATTTATTATATTTTTTCTTAAAGAAAAAAGAATATAGTAGTGAGGTATGTTTTTTATCGTCTTTAATATTCATTATGTCAGCTCCAATGTCTTTCCATTCTCATAGACATATTATGTTTATTTCATACATGCCATTCTTGATATTAGGATTATTTGGTGTAGACAAGAAGTTTGAAAAAAATAAAAGCTGGCTTCTTACTTTATCTACTTTTTTAATGATTATGACAAGTTATTACTTCAGTATAGGTGGAATAGTTTGCTTATTTGTTTACGCATTATACAGGTACCTCCAAAAGATGAATAAAGTAACCTTTAAATCTTTCATTCAAACTTTCTTTAGTATACTAGTTCCAATATTGATAGCATGCTTATGTTCTGCAATTATTACTTTACCAACAATAGCAACTATCTTACATAATCGTGCAGCATCAAATGTCACTATATCTCTAAAAGATTTATTAATACCTGATATTCATAGCAAAAATTTATTATATTATTCTTATGGAATAGGACTATGTGCTATAGTTATTCCATCTATTATAAATATCTTCAAAAAGAATAAAGCTAATATAACTTTAGGAGTAATTTTAACTATCATAATTATTTTTAATTTATTCAACTTTATCTTAAATGGAACAATGTATATTGATGCCAAATCATTAATCCCATTTTTACCATTATATGTATATGTTATTGCTGAATTTTTAAATGATGTATTTAAAAATAAATTAAGATATAAAGTAATAATTCCTATTTTAATTATTGTTAGTATTTTAGTTTATTTAAATAAATACAGTTATGAAAGATATTTTGGTGAAATTGCTATTTTAGCTATTACAATATTAGCTTATACTAAATTTCCTAAGAAAGCTATTATTATAATTCCAATCTCAATTTTTGTTATAGCAAATTCTTATATTATGAATACCTCTGATGAATTAGTTTTAAAATTAACAGCGAATGAAAACGAAGAATTATTAAAGAGTAGTATTAGTTCTATAACTTCTCATGATCAGGGAACATATAGAATAAGTAATGATTTAAATGTAACTGAATATCCTAATAGAATATTCGAAAATATTGATTATTATAATGGAACTATTTATTCTTCAGTTTCCAACCAAGTCTATAATAAATTCTATTATGATACACTAGCAAATAATATTCCTGCCAGAAATCGTGCTCTTACTGTAACAACTCCAAATCTTTTATCATTAATGCTAAATGGTAATAAATATGTTATTTCACGTAATAAACCATTATTAGGATACGAACTAGTAAGTTCCAATAAAGGTTTAAATATTTATAAAAATGAAAATGTTTTGTCATATGGATTTGCAACATCAAATATTATGAGTTATGTTGATTTTGAAAAATTAAGTGATCAAGCTAAACAAGAAGCCTTATTAAATGTAATAGTTGCAGATGCTGAATCAAAAAACAATTTCATTTCAAATATGGAAAAAATAGATTTAGATTTTAAAGAAATTTTAAAAGATGAAAATATCAAAGTTGAGGAAGATGGATCACTTAGTATTGATTCAAAAAATGGATTAAAAATATCTTACGATCTTCCGATAAAATATCAAAATAAGATTCTTTTAATAAGGTTTAAGATGAATAGAATAGACAAGAATAAAGATCTAGTAATTCAAATAAATAATGTAAAAAACAAAGTTACAGCATCTTCATGGAAATACTATAATGAAAACGAAGTATTCGATTATGTTCTAGCTAGTCAAGATCAAACAAAACTTTATTTTCATATTTCAGAAGGAAAGTTTAATATTAGTGATTTTGAAATCTATTCTCTCGATTATGCTTATATTGAAAAATGTTCACAATATTTAAGTAAATTTATAATTGATGAAGAAGAAACAAAAGGCGATACTATTAAAGGAACTATAAATGTAGTTGATGACAGTTACTTTATGCTAACTATTCCTTATGATAATGGTTTTGATATCAAAGTTGATAACGAACCTGTTTCTTATGAACTTGTAGACAATGGTTATATAGGTTTTAAAATAAAAGAAGGAAATCATAATATTGAAATAACTTATAATGCTCCAATGAAGAAAGCTTCAATGTATATTTCTTTATTAGGATGGATAGTATTTATAGTTATAACTATTTTAGAATCAAAAAGAAAAATTTAGATGCTTAAGCATCTTTTTTTAATGTAAATTATATGTACATACAATAATAAAAAATGTACAATCATTTACATCATATGCAATAATATAATTGTGTACAAGAATGGTGATATTATGAAGAAATATGAAATAGTATTTGTTGATATCGATGACACTTTAAATCCTTCTAACGAAAAAACATCAGAATATACTAAAGATGTTATGCGAAGATTAAAAGAAATAGGAATTAAAGTTGTTGTTAATACAGGTAGAAGTGCTAAATATGCTATAGAAAAAAGTTTAGAAGCCGGTTTAAGTGAATATATAATAAGTTCAAATGGAGCAGAAGTTTATAATTACCATGAACGTCAAGAAATATTTTCTAAACCAATTGATAATGAAAATATAAAATCAATTTATGATTATTGTGTAACACATAATATGACTATAATTTTAAATTCTCTAGAAAAGAGATATATAAATATAAAAGATTATAAATATAATAATGAGCCAGCAATATATTTTGACAACATAGATGAAATATTAGCTAATAATAAGATTAATCAATTAGTAGTATTAAGTTGTAATTATGATCGTATGTTAGTATTACCTAATTTATTTAAAGAAAAGTTTCCTAAGTTAAAAGTTATCCACTCTTCAGTTGGTTTAATTGAGGAGAAAAGAGTAAAAGATAAAGAGTATTATCATGACCTAGTTTTAGAAAACACAGCTAAAAGTACTGGAATTGTTGAATTATTAGAATATTTAGATATAGATAGTGAAAATGCTATTGCAATAGGTAATGGTTATGATGATATTTGTATGACAGATGTTGTTGGAACATCTGTCGCTGTTGATAATGCAACTCATATTTTAAAAGAATTAGTTACATATATAACAGATTCAGCAGCCAATGATGGCGTAGCAAAAATATTAGAAAAATTATGTTTAAATGATGAATAAAAAGGTGAAAATATGAAAAAAAAGCAAAAAGTAGATATGGGAATAGCTATATTTCTTATATTAATAGGAGTGATTCTTTTAATCTTGCCATTATTTAATATAAGTAACATTAAATGGTTAAATACAGGTATATTTTCTTTATATACTATCTTAAATTTAATTCAATTTATATTAACTAAAGAAAGTAAAGATTATGAAGGTCTTCATAGTGCAATTGGTTCTTTAATTGTCTTAATTGCCAATTTATTAATTAGGCCTATTAATAATCCTAAAACTTTATCAATGCTTTTAATGACTTGGATAATTTTTATGTCTTTAGCTAAATTAAAAAAGATGGATTATTATCATGATCGTCGTGATAGAATGTGGAAAATTAGAGCATTTAACTTAAGTTTGTTTATTCTAGCAGGTGTCCTTGCTTGTATAAATCTCGCCTATGAAGGCGTTGTACAGGTTTTAGTAATTGGCTTCTTCATGTTAATTCATGGAATACTTGAATTATTTGACCCAATTGTAAAAACCTTAATAGCACATAGTTAATGTGCTATTTTTATATATATTTATGGTATAATGTCCTTGGTGATTTAAATGAAATTAGTTAGAGATTTTCACGAATATCAAATTCTTGATATGTCAGAAGGTATGAAACTAGAAAGTTGGAATGGTAAAGAACTGTTAAGGCCAGATCCTCAAATTATTTGGAATCATAAAGAACATCCAGAATTTTGGAATAAAATAGATGCCACTTATCATCGTAGTAACAAAGGTGGAGGATCATGGGAAGTTATAAACAAAAAACTTCCATCATCTTGGCAAGTTCACTATAATGACTTAACTTTTAATATAAAATTAATGGGTTTTAAACATACAGGCTTATTTCCAGAACAAGCATATAATTGGAATATGATTAGAGAAAAAATAACATCAGCCAATCGTCCTGTAAAAGTTCTAAATTTATTTGCTTATACAGGAGCAGCATCATGCGCAGCAGCTTCTGCTGGGGCAGAAGTAGTCCACGTAGACTCTTCTCGCGGTATGGTCGATTGGGCTAAGGAAAATGTTGCATCTAGTGGACTTTCAGATAAACCAATAAGATTCTTAGTTGATGATGTAGTAAAATTTGTTAAACGTGAAATAAGAAGAGGAAATAAATATGATATTATTTTAATGGATCCACCATCATTTGGGCGTGGGGCCAATGGTGAAGTATGGGATATTGAACGTGACCTATATCCGTTAGTAGAACTTTGTACAGAAATTTTAAGTGATGATCCAATTTTATTTTTAATTAACTCATATACTACTGGATTATCAATGACAGTCCTTGAAAATGTATTAAGTTTAACAGTAGGTAAAAAATATAAAGGAACAATATCAAGTGATGAATTAGGATTACCTATGAAAGATAGCAATTTAATATTACCTTGTGGAATATACGCAAGATGGGAAAAATAAAAAATATATTTACAAGAATATATTTTTTAATTTGTTAAAAACTAAAAGAAATGATATTATATATATATAGTAGGTGATAATATGTTAAAACCAAGTGATTTAGAATATGCAACAGATCAAACATTACTTGCTCATCCAGACTTCCAAGTAAGTCTAAGTTCAGGCTTTGTTCATCAAATATTAAATGGTATTAGACCAACAATGTATACCAAAACAAATGGAGCAAGAAATCTAGTTTCAGGAATGACACAAGATGATTTATTAAAATATTTTTTAGATGAAGCAATAAAAATATATAATTCAGCGTCATATTTCTATTATTATAATGATGCTGTTAATAGTTTAAAATCTGACCAAGATAAAATAAATAGATTACTTCAAACTTTCCCATGTTTTGGAGAACTACAAAAACTAATAACAATATTGTCAGATCCAGAAGTTAATAGTGCTTTATATTTTAAAACTAACAACAATGACTTACTTGCTTTAGTTAATTCCGTAGTTGAAATGAGATTTAGCAAAAATAATTCTTATCGAAAATATATAGACAAGAATGGATTAACTGAGTCTGTAACTCCAAATGGAAAAGTTGTTAATTTATTTGATAAAGTAGATAAAGATATAATTGATGCAAATATTGCTAAAAATGTTCAAGTAAATCATCGCGCTATAAATAGATGTTTAAGTGATTTAATGTCAGGAGTTCAATTAAAGAACCAAAGAAATGAATATGCACTAGATGGGACTTTATTTGCTAGTCAAGATATTGGGGTACGTCGAGAAAACCAAGAAGACAGTGTTATAATTCTTACACATCCAGATAATCCAGAATTTAAATTCCTTGCCGTAGCTGATGGAGTAGGTGGAGTCGAAAAAGGAGAAAAAGCAAGTTCATATACCATCCAAAAGATAAGTGAATGGTTTACATCGCTACCTAAAGATGCTTTTTACTATCCTGAGCAATTACAAGTTAGTTTTAATAATCGTCTAATGGAAATAAGTCATGATATATACAGAACATATAATGCTGATTTTAATAGAATAATAGCTGGATCAACATTCGTTGGAGCAATTATATCAGAAGATAAAACAATTGTTTCGAGTGTAGGAGATTCACGTGCATATACAACTGATGGTCAAAATCTGAATTTAATTACTAGAGATGAATCAGAAGTATGGCCTCCTTCAATGCCTTCATCTTATATTACTAAAGAAGTTCTAGACGATTTAAGATTTAACAAGAAAGGCAACATAATAACACGTTGTATGGGACAACCTCTTCAAAGTATTCAGTCTACAATAATTCAAAATCAAGATTATATTAGATTGATTGTAATGAGCGATGGTGTTACTGATTTATTAAGCACTGATAGAATAAGATTCTTATCATTGAATTCAACTCCAGAAACATTAACAAAATATTTAGTTGATGAATCTTTACAATATGATGCTGTAAGACTTAGAGGCGAAACTCCAGAATATAATGGTCGAATACCAGCTGGTAAAGATAATACAACAGCAGCTGCATTTATAAGGAGATAATAATATGGAAGAAAAAATAATTATAAAAAATGATAATAATGAAGAAAAAGAATTTGATATATTATTTACCTTTGAATCAGAGGATACTAAAAAAAAATATGTAACATATACAGATTACTCAAAAGATTATAAGGGAAAAATAAAATGTTGGTCATCATACTATGAAGGTAATGAACTTAAACCAGTTGAAACTGAAAAAGAGCTAAAAATAATTGATTCAATGTTACGTACATTATCTAAAAGTACTGAATTAAAATATAGTAACGAATAAGGAATTTTATATTCCTTATTTTTTTATTAAAAATATTAATCTTGTTATTATTCATTATGTTTGTTAGAATACTCATCATTAGGAGAAATATTATGATTTATTATGATAGTAAAGGAAATCAAGTAGAATTTAATGGACAATCAACAGACTTAAAAGGTGGGAATGGAGAAATCTATAAAATCAATGATGATATAGCATATAAAAAGTATTTTACCTATGGTGAAAATAAAATAAAGCAGGCTATATTTGAACTTTTGAAATCATTTAACAATCCTCATCTAGTTAGATTATTAGAACGATATTATTTAGTTAAAGACATATTAGATTATGATGACTTTTTATATCACATAACACATATAGAAAGAGATTACGCAATATATAATCGAGACATAAAGAAAATAGATTTGTACACATATCAATGGGTAAAACAAGAATATATCGATATACTAGAACTATCAGTAGATTATCTTTTAGATAATATTAATGGTCTAATTACTTTGGCTGACTTACTTAGTGATAAGTATATTGCCTTATCTGATATGAAATATGAAAATGTTATATGTAATAGAAATAGAATTGTTTTAATTGATCCTGACATGTATTATTTTGTTAATCATCAAGAAAATAAAAGTAATTTAAGAAATGAAAATAGAAGATATATATTTCAAATAATGAGAAGCATTTGCCAAAGATTAACTGAATATAAATCTAATTCTATTTCAAGAAATATAACAGAACTTTTTGAAGACAGTATAAAAAGTCCTCAATCTGGTTTAATTTTATTATCAAAAAAATTATCAGGATATAAAATTCCTTTAGAGTATGCTTTAAAAAAAGAATAAAAGGAAGGTAATATATGAAATATTATGACAGTAAAGGTAATTTAGTAGAATTAAATATAAGCCAATCATCCTCATTTGGAACAACAGCTAGTATATATAAAGGGGAAGATGGCATAGCGTACAAAAAGTATTTTGAAAATAGCGAAATAAATATATCGCAGTCGATGTTTGAAACTCTAAAATCTATCGATAATCCTCATTTTATTAATTTAATTGAAAGATATTATAGTGAATCACAAGTAATTGATTATAATCATTTTATAGAATCTATATCTAAAACTAAACCGAATTATGATTTTACTTCTTCATATCCATACAGAATAAGTTTATATACATATTATTGGATTCAAAAAGATTATATTGATTTACTAGAAGAAGACAAAGAATATTTATTAGATAATCTCAATGAACTATTTAAATTGTCTAATATCCTTTCAAGAAATCATGTCAAACTTTCTGATATGAAAGTCGAAAACTGCTTATGCAACAAAAGTGGAATAGTGTTAATTGATCCAGATTTATATTTTTTTGTATCAGGAAGATTACCATTTAATAAAAATCAGTTTAAAATTTTATATTTAGTTTCTCAATTATGTCAAACTCTAACAAGTCATAATGATTTTGAAACAATAGAAAAAGTAAAAGAATTATTTTCTGATTGCTATGATGAGACAAATAAAGCAGTCAAAACTTTGTCAAAAAAATTAAGAGGATATAGAAGACCAATTGATTATTTAAACAGATAAAAATATCTTATTAAAGGAATGTAAAACATTCCTTTTTTACATTAGTTTTGATATAATTAGATGGTATAGGAGGGTAATAGATGATATACACAAAAGAAGTAGAAAATATGTGCAAAGTTGCTAAAGGTGTAGACCATGGACCAGCACCTATTCCTGAAGAAGGAAAATGGGTAAAAGCTAAAGAAATAAAAGATATTTCTGGTTTAACACATGGTATCGGGTGGTGTGCTCCACAACAAGGCGCATGTAAATTAACATTAAATATAAAAGAAGGAATAATAGAAGAAGCATTAGTAGAAACAATTGGTTGCTCAGGAATGACTCATAGTGCTGCTATGGCTGGAGAAATTCTAGTGGGTAAAACTATTTTAGAAGCACTAAATACAGATTTAGTTTGTGATGCAATTAATACTGCGATGCGTGAATTATTCTTACAAATTGTTTATGGTCGTAGTCAATCTGCATTTAGTGAAGGTGGTTTATCTATCGGAGCTGGCCTAGAAGACTTAGGAAAAGGTCATCGTAGTCAAGTAGGAACAATTTATAGTACAAAAGTAAAAGGACCTAGATATCTTGAACTTGCCGAAGGATATATTGTTGAAATAGGTCTAGATAAAGATGATACAATCATCGGATATAAATATGTAAACTTAGGAAAAATGATGGAAAATATCAAAGCAGGTATTGATCCAATGGAAGCTATCGAAAAAGCAAGCGGAACTTACGGAAGATTTAATGAAGCTGTTAAAAAGATAGATCCTAGAAATGAATAGGGAGGAGGAAAATTATGGCGTTATTTGAAAGTTATGAAAGAAGAATAGAACAAATTAAACCAGTAATGGAAAAATATGGTATAAAAGATTTTGACGATGCAAGAAATATTTGTAAAGAAAAAGGATTTGATCCATATGAAATAGTAAAAGGCGTTCAACCTATTTGCTTTGAAAATGCATGCTGGGCATATACATTAGGAGCAGCAATTGCAATAAAATCAGGTAGAACTAAAGCCTCAGAAGCAGCTAAAGCAATTGGTGAAGGATTGCAAGCATTTTGTATCCCAGGATCTGTTGCTGACGATCGTAAAGTTGGTTTAGGACATGGTAATTTAGCATCTATGCTATTATCAGAAGAAACAAAATGCTTTGCTTTCTTAGCAGGACATGAATCATTCGCAGCTGCTGAAGGAGCTATTGGTATTGCAGCTTCAGCAAACAAAGTAAGAAAAGAACCATTAAGAGTTATTTTAAATGGTTTAGGAAAAGATGCTGCACAAGTAATCTCAAGAATTAATGGTTTTACTTATGTTAGAACTGACTTTGATTTCTTTACAGGTAAAGTAAATATAGTAGAAGAAATTAAATATTCAGATGGTGAAAGAAGTAAAGTTAGATGTTATGGTGCTAACGATGTCCGTGAAGGTGTTGCAATAATGCATATGGAAGGCGTTGACGTTTCTATCACTGGTAACTCAACAAACCCAACACGTTTCCAACATCCAGTTGCTGGAACATATAAAAAAGAATGTATTGAACAAGGTAAGAAATATTTCTCAGTTGCATCAGGCGGTGGAACAGGAAGAACTCTTCACCCAGATAATATGGCAGCAGGACCTGCATCATATGGTATGACAGATACTATGGGAAGAATGCATTCAGATGCCCAATTCGCTGGATCATCATCAGTACCAGCTCATGTTGAAATGATGGGCTTAATTGGAATGGGAAATAACCCTATGGTAGGTGCAACTGTTTCAATAGCTGTTGCTGTCGAAGAATCTTGTAAATAAAGAGTTGAAAATCAACTCTTTTTTATTTGTTAATAATTTCTAAAAAAATGTTCAAACTATATAGTATAAAACTATCTATCTTAAGGAATAGGGCGATTATATGATGAATCAAAAGAAAAAAATAAACAAAAACGATATAAAATATAAGTTAAAATTATTTACTAACAGAACATGGAAAAAAGCATTAATAGTTATAACATCAATAATTTTACTAAATACAATTGTATATTTTGTAACAGGTAAAAATTTAATTGAAAGAAGTGTAAAAGCCTTACTTTATAAAGCAGGTATATATACAGAAGAAGTAAAACATGTTGACATTAATTCAAGTGATTGGTTTAGTGAAGAAGGCGGTAGTTGGCATATTGACAAAAGTGCCAACTGGATTGATATAAATAAAGCCCAGGTAACCTTAGATTTATCAACTAAAATAAAAACTAATGAAAAAAATAAAGATATAATTTTTGTTTTAGATATATCTGGTAGTATGTCTGGAAGTAAACTAGATAAAGTAAAAAAAGATGCTATTGAATTAACAAATTATATTCTTTCAGATTCAAACAATAAAGTTGCCTTAATAACTTTTGATACAGATTCAGAAATAATATCAGACTTAACTAATGATAGTGAATTTTTAATAAATCACATAGAAAATCTAACTACTATGGGTGCAACAAATTATAATATTGCTTTAAAAAATGTAGAAACAATTTTAAATAATTATCAATATAATCAATATAGAGAATTAGTAGTTTTATTTTTAACTGATGGATATCCTAATATCGAAACTCCTAATCAAATATCACAATATAAATATCTTAAAGAAAGATTTCCATATATTTTAATCGAAGGAATACAATATGAGATGGGTGAAGAAATCATAAAAGAAATAATTGAAATTAGTGATAATCAATTTTTAGCTAGTACAGAAAATTTAAGCAATGTTTTGTTTGAAGCATCTTTGACTCCAGAAATTTATGAATATTTCGAAATAACTGATTTTATTGATAATGAATATTTTCATTTAGATGGTGTTGAAGATATTAAGACTGATACTGGAACATTCTCTCTAGAAAATGAAAATGGTAAACAAAAAGTTATTTGGAATTTAGGAGATTCATTTCGAACAGGAAAAAATGCCAAAATGACTATTAATCTAGTCTTAAATGATAAATATATAAATAATAATGGATTCTATCCAACAAATACTAAAGAAGAAATAAAAAGTAAGATTCCAAATACAAATGAAGAAGTTATTAGTTCATCAAAAACTCCTGTTCTCAAAAAAGAATATAAAATAACTTATGATACTAATGAACCAAAAGATTGTCGTCTTAAAACTATTGAAGACGAAAATCATAGTGCTTTTGAAATAGTAACAAAAAGAAATGACGAATTGAGTTGCCCAGGTTACCTTTTTAAAGGATGGGAAATAGAAGAAAATGTAACCAAAATAAATGATGACACATTTGTAATGCCTTCAAAAGATATTACAATTAGAGGAGTTTGGACTAATCACAGTATTTCAAAAAGTATGGATGGAACTATCCATGAAAAAGCAACCTTGTGGAAAAGAGTAAAAAGTGATGCTGAAAGTGGTATTCATGGAGCTAATATTCTCTCATCTACAATTAATGATGAATATAAGGTTTATTATTATAATAACTCAACAGGTAATAATGTTTATTTTGCTAATAGTTGTTGGAAAATAATTAGAACTACTGATACAGGTGGCGTAAAAATTCTGTATAATGGAAAACCAACTTCTGGTACATCTTGTGAAAATACTGATATTTCATCTACTCCTAAAAGCTCTTTTAATGATAATAATGATTCATTATCAAGTGTTGGTTATATGTACAATGAAGACTATGCAACAAAAACTATAAATATTAGTCAATCCTTTTTTAAAATGAACTATATGATTACAGGAAGTAACTATCGTTATTTTTCCGATTCATACAGAAAAGAAAATGGTAAATATTATTTAGAAAATAAAGATGGAAGTCCTGTTTATGAAAAAAATTGGAAGACAGATTATGAGAGTCTTACGGGATTATATACTTGTTATTACACATCTACACCTTCATGTAGCGAATTAACTTATATAACAGGAACAGATAAAAACTATGGTTATAATTTACTTTTAAATGATGGTGAAGATATAGAAGATGTTAATAAAGACTTAAAAATTGGTCAAGGCTATACCAAAAATTCAAATGGAGTATATACTCTAACAAATGTATCAAATTTAAAAATGTCCGATTGGTTTAATAATTATAAAAATTTTAATGGTCAATATATATGTGAAGATTATACTAAAACATCATGTACAAATTTAAAAATAATAACAGAAGATTCTGTAGATACAGGTATTAAATATGAAGATTTAGACAATAATCCAGAAACAGGTATTTTATATGGAAATTCATTTACATATGATGGTACAAATTATCATTTAGTTGATACTATAACCGCTGACCTATGGAGTAAATTTTATTCAAAATTATCTAATAATCATTATACTTGTTTAAATAAAACAGGAGTATGTGAGACTTTGTTTTATATAACGGATACTTCAGCAAGTAGAAAAAAATATTTTGAATTAACAAATGGCTGGGGAATTAATGATCTACTAAATGCCGCTCTTTACAATGAAGAAACGAATAAAACTAATTCAAGAGCTAAAGAAACTTTAGAAGAATGGTATGAAAATAACTTAATAAATTTTACTGATAGTATAGAAGACACAGTTTACTGTAATAATCGTAATATATCTAATAGGATAAATTTAAACCCTAATGGGGGTCCTGTTACAGGAAATACAAATCTGTTCTTTGATGATGGTCGAACCCCATCCCTAACTTGTCCGAATATTAATGATAGATTTACTGTAAGTAAAGATAATGGTAATGGTAAGTCTAAATATCCAATAGGATTACTAACTAAAAAAGAAGCAGAACTTGCTAGTACAAAGATTCTTGGAACATCTGTAGTTCACTGGTTAATGACTCCTTATAGATACGTAACTAGTACTAATTCAGTTTCAATTACATATGGTTATGGAGGTAATATCTACTATAATTCACCAAGTGCTTCTCAGTATGTAATTCCTGTTATATCTTTAAAAAATAATATAGGTTATTTAAGTGGGAATGGAACTCCAAATAATCCATATATAATTGAATAATTTAAATAGAAAGGAAAATGTAAATGCTAACAAAAGATAATATAAAAAATAAATTTAAAATAATATTTATATTTTTAATTATTATTTTAATAACTAGTATTATAGGATTTTCTCTTTCTGCTAAATTAGACAATGATGTTGAAGTAGAATTTAATTCTGAATTAATTTATTATCTCGAAGTAACATATGATGGTGTTGATAAGTATGGCTTAGAATCAAATGATAACACTCGTTCAGAAATAACCAGTGACTATATTTATATTGAAGATAAACTACCTGAAGGTTTAATCTTTAATGGTTTTGTAACAACCAGTGATAATACTTTTGGTGCTGTAAGTAGAGATGACTCTAGTAATGTTTGTTCAGGTGCAGTAATTGATGACGGTTTAACTTCAAATGATAAAAGACAATTTATATGGAAAGATTGGGATGGTTCAACACTATCTATATTTGAAACAAACTGGGGTGAATTTTTATCTTCAGATATAATCGGTATAGAACCAACTCGCGATGGATACACATTCGAAAGATGGAGTGAACCATCATACGATAAAAATTTAAATATAATTTATAATGCAATTTATAAAGAAGATAGTATTGAATATAAAGTAGAATGGTATGACATAGAAGAGGAAATGATAAAAGATTCAGAAATTAGAAGGGGAATATCAGGCAAAGAAGTGTCAGTAACAGCTTCTGACAAAATAATTAACGGCTATACATTTGATGAAAACAATCTTGGCAATATATTATCCACAATATTAACTCCTCAAAGTAATAAATTAAGATTGTATTTTAGATCACCAGATCAATTAACAAGTAAGATTTATAAAGAAACTATTCCAAACGAAGATTATAAATATAATTATCATGGTCTTCGTTACGATGAAAATACTAGAACTATATCATTTAAAGTAAAAAACTTACAAGCTGGTTGTAAATTAACTATTGGTATTAAAACAATAACACCACAAACTGTAGATGACCCAGAAACAAAAGAAGTAGAGCAACGTCGTGATTTTTACAATTTTGGTATAGCTAATGAAAAAGATAGTACAAAACTTTCCAATACAGTTCATGCATGGATGGGAAAAGATAATGTCCCTTTATATAACGTTAACTATGAATATACTGGAGAAATACCAGATAATGCACCAGCACTACCACAAGCAATGAGTTATGCTCAAAACACCTCTGTTAATGTTGCCCTAATTCCAATTTTAGAAGGTTATAATTTTACAGGTTGGACTACTGAAGATATTAATGTATCAGATAATAAATTTATAATGCCAAATCATAACATTACATTTAAAGGTTCATTTTCTAAACGTGATATATATAATGTTTCTTATGAAATAGAAGGAAATATACCAGAAGGATATATAATTCCACAAGAAAAAAGTTATTATCCAGATAGTTTTGTTAAATTAGATTCTCTAACAGAAGGTGATATTTTTAATGGATATAGATTTTTAGGTTGGAAGTCTACAGAAGTAATAATTAATGATGATCAGACTTTTATAATGCCAGAGAAAAATATCGTTATAAAAGGTTCATTTGAACCAGTAACATATAAAGTAGAATATCGCTTTTATGATACTGTATTACCACCAAACAGTGATACTCTTTTACCAATAAGTAAGGAATATCATCCTGGAGAAAAAGTAACGTTAGATTATCCTAATTCAGTAGCAGGTTATAAATTCTTAGGTTGGTATAAAGAATCACAATTTATTATGCCAAATAATGACGTAATAGTATATGGTGAATGGAAAATTCAAAACGGTACATTTATACCTACAATAGAAAAAGAAATTATTAACAACCAAGACTACTATCGTCCAGGAGATATTGTCTACTATAACATAACAATTACAAATAATGCTGATTATCCAATAAAGAATGTTATGGTTGAAGAAAAAAATAAAAGAGCAGAATTTTATAAGAAAGTTTTAAGTTGCCTTGCAGATACAACTAATCCTTGTGTAGAAGATTATATTATTAAAACCATTAATTTAGTAGAAATTCCAAGTATAGATCCTCATTCTAGTATTGAAATACCTTCTAAATATATTGTAAGTGAAGATGACCAAGGTATCATAGATAATGAAGTAGAAATAATTGGTGCTTTAGCCGATAATTATTATGAATTAGATACAACAATAGATTATACAGATACTGCGTCTATTAATATTCAATCTCATCTTCAAATATGTAAAGAGATAAATAGTAATGATTTAAAAACTTTTCAATTTCACATTACAGATAATGACTCTTATGATTCATGGATAAATCTTTCTAATAATGAATGTACAACAATTTATTTAAAACCAAATTCTTATAAAATAAGTGAAGTTATCCCTCAAGAATATACCTTAAAAGAAATAACTTTATCAAATGAAAATAATACAACAAAAATAAATAATAACGATTTAATTAACATTGAACTTGGTCAAAATTATAAAATAAATTTTAAAAATAGCTATCGTAAAAAAGGATTCTATCATTCTGATGGACGCGTTGAAAATAAAGTTAGAAATGAACATATTCAAATTTACATAGATATTGAAGATTATTCTAAAGAATATGATGGTTTAGATAATTATGAAATGACTTATTTTATTAGTAATCAAGAGTATGAAAACTTATTTGAATTAATTCCACCAGATGGTCCATTTATAAATGTTGGAACATATGAGATAAATCCAAAAGTAGTCTGGAAAGATGGTGTTGACAAATCTAAATATGAACTAAATATCAATAAGGGAGAACTAATAATTAATAAACGTAATATTACTATTAGAAGCGGTACATCAACTAAAGAATATGATTCATATCCTCTAACAAATGATGAGTGTGTAGTAGTAAGTGGTAGTTTTGCTTCTAAAGATACTTACCGTTGTATAACTAATGGTTCACAATCAAACGTTGGTACAAGTAGCAATACCTTTAATATTATTTTTTCAAATCCAGAAGTTGAATCAAATTATACAATAACTAAAATATTTGGAAAGTTAACCGTTACTAGTATGTTACCACGTTATTCGGTAATTTATAAAGATGGAGCAGATGGTCTCGTCTTTGGTGACTTAAAATATGGTAATCTCAAAGAGGAAAGTGAAACTCCTGATTATAATGGCTATTTAGAACGTACTGGATATACTTTTATGGGCTGGGCTCCAACAGTAAATCCTAAAATAAGTTCTTCTGATGCCGATGAAAATAACGAAATTATCTATATTGCTACCTGGATAAAAAATTAATAAAGAAAGGAGTATAGCAATGAATAAATTAAGAAAAATAAAACCTAGCATTTTCATTATATTAATAATATTTATTTTTACTATTGGCTTTACATATGCATATTTTTATCTAAGAGGAACTTTTGAAAATAAGTTTAAAACATCGGCTTATGATATCGAATTAAATGAAGAATTCGATAATGACTGGGGAACAAAAAAAGTTAACATTTTAAATAAAGACAATACTCCTGTAGTAATAAGAATTAATTACAATGAACTTTGGAGTGAGAGAGAAAGTAATAATGATAATATTGTAAATTCTTCTAATACCAATAGCATAGGAATTAATATAAACGATTCCCAAAATTTGAATGAATGTCGTTCTAAAATATATAGTGAAAATTCTCAAAAATATACTTTAAGTAATATCATAAATGGAGAATCTATTGTAACAAAAAACTGGACTTCTACTTGGAATAATTTTATAAAAGGTCCAGATGGATGGTATTATTACAATAATGTCCTAACTCCTAATTCAAGTATTCAAATTCTAGAAAGTATATCTTTACGTAATGATTTAATTTCAAAATCCAATTGTTATGAGGATTACAATGATTATGAATATAAATTAAGTTTTAACTATGAAGCAATTCAAGCTGATGAAAATGCTATTAAAGATATATGGGGATTAAATGTATCTATTAATGAAGGTGATATAATATGGGCTTTTTAAGAATATTAAAAAAAGTAAACAATTTTTTAGCCAAAATATGTTATTTAATTCTTTTCATATATATATTAATATGTATCCCTTATATCTTTGGGTATCATCCATTAGTAGTATTAACAGGATCGATGACACCAACTTATAAAATAGGTAGTATTATTTATTATCATAAAGTACCAGAAAGTGATTTAAAAATAGGAGACCCTATTACTTTTAAATTATCTAATGGAACTATTGTAACTCATCGAATTAATGACATCATAGACAATGAATATCAAACAAAAGGAGATGCAAATGATACTCCAGATGCCTTAAAGATTAAATATAATAATATTCTGGGAAGAGTATCTAAATTAGCTATACCATTTATAGGTTATGGAATGTATTACATTAATTCTCATAAGTTTTTAATTGGAATAGCTGTATTCATTTTGGTATCAGAGCTAATACTAAGTAACGTAAAAGCTTTTGATATAAATAAAAATAGAAAGGAAAGGAATAGAAATGGAAGAACATGAAAATAGACACAATAATAAAACAATTATTGCTCTTGTCTTATTAGCAGTTATTGGCATAGTAGGTGGAACACTAGCTTATTTCACAAGTCAAGCTCAGTTTCAAAACGTCTTTCGTACAAAGCCTTATAGTACAGAGTTAACAGAAGAGTTCGACGCTCCAGATAACTGGTTACCAGGTGAGGAAACAAGTAAAAAAGTATATGTTACAAATAAGGGCGATGTTCCTGTTGCTGTGCGTATTTCATACACCGAGGATTGGTTAGGAGAAGATGGAACAACTAAATTAGATTTAGTTCAAACAAAAGAAGATGGAACTAAAGTAACAGCGGCTCTTATTAATTTTCCTAACACAGATGATTGGGTAGAAAAAACTGAGAGTGATGGTAATAAATATTATTACTATAATAAAGCTGTGAATAAAGATGAACAGACATCACTATTTATTGATAAGGTAACATTTAACAAAGACATAGATATTAAGTACAATTGTGAAAATGTTACAACAACAAATGAAGAGGGTAAAACAGTAACAACTCAAAAATGTAAATCAACAAGTGACACGTACGCTGGTGCTACTTATACTCTTACAATAAAAATTGAAACAGTTCAATTTGATGCTTTTAAAGCATACTGGAATACTGATATAAATATACCTAACGCATAACGAAAGGAGGCTTACCATGAAAAGATTTTCTACATTTATATTATTATATATAATTTTATTTACACCTGTTCATGTCTTTGCCAAAGATAATATTTTATCATTCGAAGATTATGGTAGTAACAGATTGCGTTATAAATCTAGTCTTTTTAATGAAGATATATTTATACATCATACAGATATGATACCTGGTAGTTCTTATGTGGACAGACTTATAATAGAAAACAAAACTAAAACTGATTATAAATTATATCTTAGAGTAGTTGAAAAAGAACAAAGTAAACTAGCTAATGAACTATTAGAAAATATAGAAATGATGATATATCTTAATGGTAAGCTTTTATATGAAGGATATGCAAAGGGTTTAGATTACAATGGGGAAGGTATTAATTTACAAAATGCAATATATATAGGTGAATATAAAGCTGACAATGTTAGTATTTTAGAAGTAAAAACAAAATTAATACCAGAATATTCTAATACAGAAAATAATGAATTATCCTATATAGATTGGGAATTTATTGCTAATTATGAAGAAGATTTAATTGTCATAAATCCTGATACAGGAGATAATATTTTAATATTTCTAAGAATTTCTTTAACCATTTTAATCACTATATCTGTTTCATTAATAATAATTAATAAAAAAATAAATAATCAAAAAATATTTAGCTATTAAACTAAATATTTTTTATTTTCATATTTTTTTTAGTTTTTACATATAGTTAAAATGAAAGAGAGGAAATAAATATTATGGAAATATTAAAAGTATCCAGTAAATCAAATCCTAGTAAAGTTGCAGGAGCAATAGCAAATATATTTAGAGAAAAAGGCGGCGTTGAACTTCAAACAGTTGGTGCCGGTGCTCTAAACCAAGCTATAAAGGCTATTTCGATTGCTCGTGGCTACATTTCACCTAGTGGTATAAACTTAGTTTGTATACCTGCATTTACTGATATTGAAATAGATGGCAAAGAAAAAACAGCAATAAAACTTATTATAGAGGCTAAATAGGTCTCTTTTTTTTATAATAAACTCATGTTATAATATCTAAAGAATAGGTGATTATAATGACTGAATTAGAGTTGAAAATAAATAACTTAAAAAATAATTTGTATTCTGATAATGAAGAAATTGTTAATGTAGACAAAATAAGTTTACAAAAAAATTTATTTGAATTAATCAGAGAATGTATTAAAGAAAGAGACTATATTGTAGATATTGGATCATATGAAATAAATGTTACTCCAGCAGATTTATCAGTAAAATATGAAACAGAAGAAACGATTATCGAAATATCAAATGAAGACGTATATTACGAATCAACTCGTGAAGTAGATTGTCGTTATTTTGTTATTACTAATAATCAAAGTAGTGAATATTCTCTAAGTAATAAAGCTATAAGAGCAACAGGAATAGTTACTAATATAGATGGAGTATGTGAAGAACATTATGAATTTGAACTTTTAACTGATGAGGTAGATGATATAAAAAACTATTTAACTTTATCTAATTTTAATGTTAGTGGAGCCGCATATTCTTCAGAAGAAATTAGTACAAATTATTCTGTAATTATAAAGAAAGAAATAAAAAGAAATGATAAGCGCACAGATGTAATAGATTTCTTTTTACCAAATAAAGTTGTACCAGTATTTTATGATTATAAAAATCAAAAATATATAAGAGAAGAAAGTGAAAGAAAATCCTATTCACCAAATGATTATAGTATTTTATTACCAACATTAGATTCAAAAAAAAATCTTGTCAATTATTTATATAGTTCAATTGTTGAATACTATACAGAATATATTAATAATAATCTTTAAAAAGTGTAAACACACTTTTTTTTGTTTTTAAAAAATAATATAATAGTTGAGGAAAGAAGGTACAATAATGAATTTTATTGAAACAATAAAAGAAAGAGCAAGAAAAAATATAAAAAAAATAATTTTACCAGAAACAATGGATTCAAGAGTGTTAAAAGCTGCAAGTATCTGTCGTGATGAAAATATTGCCGAAATAATCTTAATCGGTAAGGAAGATGAAATTAAAGATTTATCTCAAAAAGAGAATATTAATTTAGATAATATAACTATAATAAATCCATTTACTAGTTCTAAAACTGATGAATTAGTTCGTGATTTTTATGAATTAAGAAAATCTAAAGGTATAACTGAGAAAGAAGCTAGAGATATTTTACTTAGCGATTATATGTATTATGCTTGTATGTTAGTCCAAAATGGAGTAGCAGATGGCATAGTATCGGGTGCTTGCCATTCTACAGCAAATACGTTACGTCCAGCATTACAAATAATTAAAACAGCACCAGATTCAAAATTAGTATCAGCATTCTTTTTAATGGTCGTTCCAAATTGTGAATATGGATATAACGGAACATTTGTCTTTGGAGACTCTGGATTAGAACAAAATCCAACACCAGAAAAACTTGCAGCAATTGCTGCATCATCATCAGCATCTTTTGAATTATTGACAGGAGAAAAAGCAGTTACTGCATTATTATCACATTCAACAAAAGGAAGCGCAAAACATGCTGATGTAGATAAAGTATTAGAAGCTCTTGAAATAGCTAAAAAAGAATATCCTGAATACAATATAGATGGTGAATTACAACTTGATGCAGCTATTGTTCCAAGTGTTGCTGCCTCTAAAGCTCCAAATTCAAAGGTGGCTGGACATGCTAATGTTCTAATTTTCCCTGATTTAGATGCTGGCAATATTGGATATAAATTAGTTCAAAGACTTGCTAAGGCTGAAGCATATGGACCAATTACTCAAGGAATTAGAAAACCAGTTAATGATTTATCTAGAGGATGTAGTACAGAAGATATAGTAGGAGTAGTAGCTATAACATCTGTTCAAGCAACAAAATAAAAATGTTTCAATAGAAACATTTTTTTTAACCAATTAAATATAAAGTAACTGCAGTTAATATTATTGCTATTCCAACAATAAAAGCTATAACTTGAATGGTACTAACACTACCAACACTAGAATTGCTTTCTTTAATAAGTTCTAATCTCTTTATATTATCTTTAGCGTTTTCTAGTGTTTCAGCTTCATTACTAAGAGCTTTCTTTTCTTCTAGTTCACGATTTTTGTTAACAGCTTCTTGCTGTTTTTCATTTATTTCATTTTCTCTTTCACCATATTCTAAATCATATACATAGGCTCTAAATTCACTTAGCATATTACGAAGTTCTGGAACAAGATAATCTTCATATAGTATTAAATCACCTAAATATGCATAATATAAATCTACGTCTTGTCTTTGTCTTTGTGTTAATGCCTCACCTGAATTAAGCAATGCATAAAATTCTTGTGATGAAATTAATCTTGCTATTGTTTGCATTTCATTATTATTTTCTATTTCAGCTTCAGTAACACTATTACTATTTATTTCACTGTCAAACCCAATATCTTCTTGTGTTCCATTACCAACAGTAGAAGTATCAGTACCATTTACATTTTGTCCATGGCTTTCCATAACCACATCACCAAATTCATTTTTATCAAAAGTAACAACTCTATGGCCACCAGGAGCAGAATGATCAGCTACAATAGCCACATCATTTTCTTGATTTCCCATAACGGAATACATTTTACTATCCCTATAAGGATCATTAACTCTTCTCATTTTATTAGCAAAATCTTCAGAAGTAGTAGATTTATTAACTAAAGTTTCAGCACTTTCTAATTGAATACTATGTAATTTTCTTTCTATCTCATTACATAATTCATCAGGAGTTATATTTTTTCCTGGATTTTGAAATTTTAATATATCGTATATTGCAAAAATATTTACATTTCTGTCGTTTTCATATAAATGATCTCGTCCCATACTATCAACAATATTAATATATTCAGTATGACCACTTTGATTGTTTTTTGTTATAACACTTATATTTTTCATTAATGGATTTTCTTGTTTAATTATTTCTAATCTGTCATTTAACGTTTCTTGTTTACCTTGAACTTTTTGAGAAGAAAGTGTTACAGCATGTACTCTAATTATCCTAAATATATCTTCTGAAGATAAAACGCTTAATGAAGAAGCAAATTGATTATCAACACCCATTAAATCATTAATATTAAATTCACTTATATCAACTGTTTGACCTTCATAAACTAAATTATTTCCTTCTAATCTCAAATCTTTAAAACTCTCAGGAAATTGCTCATAAAGATTTGACAAAGTATTTCTATTAACATCTATGATTTCCATATCATCACCCTACAATAATAGTATCAAAAAATTTCTGTATTTTCAAATAAATATAAATGATGTATAATAGGTGCGTGATGATTATGAAAAAAGAACTTAATGAACAATTTATTATAGATTTATCAAAAAAGAAGAATGAACCAAATTGGATGTTAGAATTTAGATTAAAATCATATGAAAAATTTAAAGAATTATCTAATCCTACATTTGGTCCTAAAATAGAATTAGATTTTGATAATATTACATATTATAGAGGAACAGAAGAAAAAATTACTAATGATTGGAAAAAAGTAAATTGTAGTATTCGTAATAGTTTTGATGAACTAGGTGTGATTGATGCTGAGAAAAAATATCTTGGTGGAGTTACTAATCAATATGAAAGTGAAGTAGTTTATCATAATCAGTCTCTTGCAGATGAAGGAATTATTTTTACTTCAACAGATGATGCTCTACAGAAATATCCTGAACTTTTTAAACAATATTTTAATCATTTAGTTAATTATGCAGAAAATAAATACACAGCTTTAAATGGAGCTGTTTGGAGTGGAGGTTCATTTATTTATATTCCAAAAGGTGTAAAAGTAGATAGACCTCTTCAAAGTTATTTTCGTATTGAAACAGAATCATTAGGTCAATTTGAGAGAACAATTATTATTGTTGATGAAGGAGCAGATTTAAGTTATATCGAAGGCTGTACAGCTAAAGAATATAGTGTTACATCACTTCATGCTGGTGTTGTAGAAATATTTATTAAGAAAAATGCTCATTGTCGTTATTCTACTATTCAGAACTGGTCAACTGATGTTTATAACTTAGTTACAAAAAGAGCAATTGTTGATGATTATGGTTTAATGGAGTGGGTAGATGGTAATATAGGAAGTAAAATAACTATGAAATATCCTTCATGTATTTTAAAAGGAGAAGGAGCAACTGGTAATTCTATATCAATTGCTTATGCTAAGGAGGGGCAAGCACTTGATGCTGGTGCTAAAATGATTCATCTAGCACCAAACACAAAAAGTAATATTGTTAGTAAATCAATAGCTGAAAAAGGTGGTATAAGTAATTATCGTGGCTTAACTAAAATAGCCAAAAATGCTATAAATAGTAAAGCTAGTATAAAATGTGATACTATTCTATTAGATGATATATCTAGAAGTGATACATATCCAACAAATATATTAGGTAATAATAGTAGCGTTTTAGAACATGAAGCAACTATTTCTAAGGTTTCAGCAGAAAAAATGTTTTATTTAACAAGTAAAGGATTAAGTGAAGATACAGCTAAAGAGCTTTTAATAATGGGCTTTATTAGCGATTTTAAAAAGGAATTACCTATGGAATATGCGGTAGAACTTAATAGATTATTAAAAGAAAATTAAAATACCCTAAAAAAATTGAAAAAGACTATAAACAAAGTTTTTATAGTCTTTTTTTAGTTAAATAAAATTAAAGTGTCTTAGATAAAAAAAATTTTTATCAAAAAATTTTTATCAAAAAAGAAAAAGTAGTAATTTGAACTAATTTTTAACAATTGATATTATCTATGGCGAAAGGAGGAAAATAATGCTTAATCAAGTAGTTTTAGTCGGACGTTTAACTGATGATTTAGAAATAACAGAAACAGAAAATGGTAAAAAAGTTACCACAATGATTCTTGCTGTACAAAGATCATTTAAAAATAGTGATGGAGTATATGACGCTGATTTTATTAAATGTACTCTTTGGAATGCCGTTGCATCAAGTACAAGTGAATATTGTAAAAAAGGAGATATAATTGGTTTAAAAGGACGCTTACAAGTTAATACTTATACAGATTCTGATGGAGCAAAAAAATATTCTACTGAAGTAATAGCTGAAAAGGTAACATTTCTTTCATCAAAACCGTTAGATGAAGACGAACAAAATAACAAAAAATAGGTTACTAAAAAAGCAGATAATTAGTGCCATTAAGGTACCAATATCTGCTTTTTAATTATTAAAAGTAATTTCATCTAACATATAAGTAGGATTAACTTTCCTCAAAACATTTAATCTATTATCAGTATAAGTTTTTTTTCTATTACTGCATTTTTTCTCTTTATCATCTTGAAGTAAAATAAAGCTTTTTAAAATTCTGTTCCTAATACCTTCTTCTTTAGGAATATTTATCATTCCAAGTTGAGTCATTACTAGAGGAATAACACTTGCTAATCTATCTTCATAGTTGTCGCTTTGAATAATAGGTATATTACATGCATCTTCATATAAATCTGCATAAATTAAACACAACATATATTGTTTAAATGAAGCCTTTGTCACTTGATCAAATCCCATTTTATCTAATTCACCAACTGGGTCAAAATTAGAAATAAAAAATTGCCAAGTATAATTAAGAGCTTCTATATCACCATATCCCATAGATATATAATAATTATATAGATTACATATAACATTTCTAAGTAATTCATTTATAGTAATAACATTATAATCTAAAGATAAACCTTCTAAACTAAGCAATATAGTTTGATCGTTATTTTCATATATTTTTTTTCTTGCGTCATTAAATATATTTAAATCCGTATTAGAATGGATATATGCTTCTAATGTTTTTCTACCAAATTCATCATCATTCATAAATCTTTTTATTATTTTATCAATTGAACTATTCTTTATAAAATCAATTACCCTTTTTTTACTTTTATCTTCATAATTGAATATAAAATATTTACTTACTAAAAAACCAACTAATTTCTCTATAGGAATTTCTCTTTCTTCACAATTATCTTTTAAGAACCAATAAGCTTCATCAAGAATTAATTCATCAGCAATTTCATCATTATGGGTAACTAAAACTTCTTTATCACTAGCTTCTAGCCCATCAACACTTCTAAAAGTATCATCAATCTCATCTTCATTCATTCCACTTAATTCACACATATTACAATAAAAATCTACTAGAGTTTCATCAATAAACTTTTCTACTTCCATAAAAACCACCTGTTAATAAAATATTATATAAAAAAATATATATAAAATAAAGAAAAACATATAATTAAATAGGTGATTATTATAAAAAAATATTTTGAATATATAGGAATAATAGGATTATGCTTATTAAGTTTTTATTATACAGAGAAAGTTGCCTTATTTGTAAAAAATAAAAATCCAATAATGCGCAGTATTAATGAAGTAAAAGAATCTTTATATGTAAGTTCAATTAATAGCACTATAATAGATGATATATATATAATACCTGGCCTTAGTGGAAAAGAAATAAATGCTGATCTTTCTTTTTCTAAAATGCAAGAAAAAAGCATTTTTGATGAAGAAAAACTTGTCTATAATCAAATAAAACCAACAATAAGTATCGAAGACAATAAAGATAAAATAATTATAAGAGGAAATAAAGAGAAAAGAAGTGTATCATTAATTTTTGAATCAAAAAATGATTTAGCTAAATATATGCATCAAAATAATTATAAAGTTAATGTTTTAATTTCAAAAGAAGAATACGATTTTAATTATGAACTAATAAATAACTCAAACAATGACAAAATATATAATAATATTGAATCTTTTTTAAACAAAAAGAAAAAAAATAATAATATATGTTTTGTAAATAATACTAAAGTACCAGAACTATGTAAAGATAAGTATCTAATAAAACCTTCATTAGAAATAAGTCATTCAAATATTAGTACAGAGAAAAATAAGGTAGATAGTGGTGAAATAATTTATGTAAGAAATACGCTATCATTAACTGAATTAAATATATTATTAAATCAAATTCAATATAAAGATTTAAAAATTGTTCCTGTATCAGAACTAATTAAAGAAAACAAATAAATTAACTTATAATATTCATTATAATATAACACATTGAAAAAACACTTTAAATCTGTTATAATTACCTAGACACAAGCCTTTTTAGAAAAAATAAAAAATATAATAGAAAAGAGATGTTTTTATGTGTAATATAAAAATTTTTAGTCTTGGTGGACTAGACGAGATGGGTAAAAATTGCTATTGTGTAGAAATAGACAAAGATATCTTTGTTTTTGACTGTGGTCTTAAATATGCCAACGAAAACTTATATGGCATAGATTATATAATTCCAGATTTTGAATACTTAATAAAAAACAAAAATAGAATAAAAGGTGTATTCTTAACTCATGGACATTATGAAAATATGGGTGCAGCTAAAGACTTAATGAAAGAGATACCAAGTATAAAAGTATATGCGACAAAATTTACTAAATATATATTGACTAATGATGGTGTAGATTCTGCAAGAATTACAGAAATAGTTCCTCATAAGAAGATAAATTTTGGTCCAGTTAGTATTTTTCCAATAAATGTTAACCATTCAGCTCCAGATTCAGTAATGTATGTTATAAATACTAAAGATGGTGCAATTGTATATACAGGTGATTTTATAGTTGATCCTAAAATGATGGATAAATATGCGATGGATTTAGGAAAAATAGCTTATATAGGTAAACAAGGAGTCTTAGCGCTTTTATGTGAATCTGTTTTTTCTGAACGTATTGGTCATACATCACCATCACATAGATTAACTTCATTTTTTAAAGATTCAATCAAGCATCATGAAAATAGAATGATATTTGCAGTATTGCCAACTCATATTTATACAATTCAAGAAATATTTGACGCTGCTGCTAATACTCATCGTAAAATAATTATAATGGGTAAAAATTTACAAAATATAATTAGTTTTTCTAAAAAAGAAGGTTATTTAAAATTCCCTGATAATACATTAGGAGATTTATCCAATATAGATGATAAAGATGCTATTCTATTAATTCAAGATAGCAAAGAAAATCCATATGCTTCAGTAAGCAAAATAATAAATGGCTATGATAAGTTTATTAAATTAAAGAAAACAGATACAGTTGTATTTGCTGAACCTAAATATGATAGTAGTGAAAAGACTTTAGTAAAAGTTGAAAATGATTTAGCAACTCATGGTTGTGATATTATAACTATTCCGAAAGATAAAACTATTCTACACCATGCTTCATCAGAAGATTTAATGATTATGATAGATTTATTAAAACCTAAATACTACATGCCTGTAAAAGGGGAATATAGATATATGGTAAATAATGCCAACATTGCTAGTGAGTTAAATATGTCACGTGATAATATTTTATTAAAACAAAATGGTGATGTTGTTGAAATTAAAGATGGTAAATTAAATAATGAATGTTTTGATCATGTCAAAGTAAATGATATTTTAATAGATGGAAATAGTACTGAAGATGTTGGTGAATTAGTTATTAAAGACCGTGAAATGTTATCTGAAAATGGTATTGTGTTAATTAGTGCTACAATAAGTAAAAAAGATAAAGTAATACTAGTTGGTCCAGAAGTAACTACAAGAGGATTTATCTATGTTAAAGATTCATCAGAAATGATTGAAGAAATAAAAAGACTTTCACTTAATATTATCGAAAGAAATATTTCTGAAAACTATGTTGAATATAATAAAATAAAAAATGAAATAAGAGAAGAACTAGGTAAATACTTATATCATGAAACAGAATGCAAACCAATGATAATTGCAGTCGTTCAAGAAGTTTAATTTTAAACTTCTTTTTATATTTGTAAAGTAAGTATATTTATTAAACAATAAGCCATAATAATAATGGTGATAATATGGATAAAGATAAAGAATTATTAAATTACATATATAAAAATGCTAAAATGGGTATAGTAGGAATAGATAACATAAAAAATGAAATAGAAGATGAAGAATTTCTAAGTACAATAAGAGAACAACAAAAAGATTATTATGAGATATGTAATAAAGTAACAAAGATTCTTTTAGAAAATAATTGTGACATTAAAGATGTTAGTGGAATAGCTAAATTAATGACATATTTTGATGCTAAATTAAATACATTAGATAATAAATCAAATACTAATATTGCAAAAATGATGATGAAAGGTAGTAATAAAGGAATAATTGAAATTCAAGAAAAGTTAAATAATTATGAAGATGCTGATAAAAAAGTCATATCTTTAGCCAAAGAACTTCTTCGTATTGAAAAAAGAAACCTAGATAATTTAAAAAAATTCTTATAAAAAGAAGATACACAAAAATGTATCTTCTTATTTTAATATCTCGTAAACTTCTTCAACAGACTTTTCAGCTTTTTTAATACTATAATTAGGAAGTAAATGTAAATGGAAATGTTTTACTACTTGAGAATCTCCATAATTAACAGTTTGTGTTAAAGCAGTAGCTCCAAGTTTTTTCATTAATTCAGGAATAAGCTTTTTAGCAACATTATGGATATGAGTTGTAATTTCATCATCTAATGCATTAAAATCTTCATAATGCTCTTTAGGTATAATAAGTACATGACCATCTACTACAGGATTAACATCCATAATAGCTACAACTTTATCATCTTCATAAATTTTTTTTGAAGGAATCTCTCCGTTTATTATTTTACAAAATATACAATCATTCATTTTAATCACCTATATACAATGTTATCAAAAAATTGAAAAAAGGTAAATGCAATCTCATTGAATTATATAGAAATATATAATATAATTATAAAAGAATAGAGTAGTCTAAGGAGTTTTAGTATGCAAAAAATAAAAAAATATTTATATATAATTATTGCTTTATTTATTATGTTTCCGAGTTTAATTTATGCTGCGACAGAATTAGGTGCATCTACCCAAAACCCTGTTGTTGGTACTGATGTTTATGTTCAATTGAATATAAATTATAAAAACTTTAAGATTGGTGATGCTCATTATATTATCACTTATAACAAAGAATATCTTGAATTTGAGGAAGTAATTTGGATTCAAACAAGAGGTACGTATAGCATGGAGCCAGGTAAGATAACTATTGATAAAGATTTTGGCAAAAGCTGGGATAGTGGAGCTATCCTTCAAATAAAATATAAAGTATTAAAAGACGGTTTATCGAAGGTTGATGTAGTAAGAAACGGAGAATCTCATTATGAAAATGGTGATGTAATAGGGCAGAGTTTTGTCGGAGTTTCCATAAGTGCTACAAAACCCAGTTCTCAAACATTAATTGGAACATTATATGTTGAAGGATATACTCTTCAACCTACATTTAGTAAAACAGTATATCAATACAATTTAATTGTTCCACCAGATGTTTCATCTGTAAATGTTTTTGCTTCTAAAAGTGATAGTCGTCAAACAATAACAGGAGATGGCTATAAGAAATTGAGTTATGGAGACAATAATTTTCCTGTAATAGTGACAGCCCAAGATGGTTCATCGCGTACATACAATATAACAGTTCACAGAACAGATAATAGAAATGGTGACACTTCTCTAAAAAGTTTGAATGTTTCAGATACCAATATAAAATATGAAAATGATAAAAATGTATATGAAGCTACGGTCAGTAGGAGTGTTGAAGACATTTTAATAACTGCTAGAGCTAACGATCCTAATGCTACTATAATAGGAACAGGAAGAAAAAAACTTAATATTGGTTCTAATACCTTTAATTTAACAGTTGAATCATCAGGTGGTAGAGAATCAAATTATACTATTATTATTAATCGTTCAACAGAAGAAATACCAAAAGTAATCAAAAGTAGTAAGTTAAAAACAATTAAAGTAAATGGTTTAGTCATGGATTTGTCCGATAATAAAACTAGTTGGTTATATGGAATAGGTAAAGATAATGATAAACTTACAATAGATGCTAAAGCTGAAAGTGACACCGCTACTATAGAAATAATTGGTAATGAGAATTTAAAAGTTGGAATAAACGCTATAAAAATAAAAGTATCAGAGCAGAATGAAGTTGTCGAGGGTGAAGAGCCAACATACGATATAACAGAATATAGTCTTATCGTTTACAAAAATCCCACAAATGCTACATTAATTAATGAAATAAATAACAACACTTTTAATGGAGACATAGTTTTTTCGACATCAGAAAATGCTTCTCATATAATTCCATCTTCCACATTAAGAAGATTAAAAGATACAAAATCAAAATTATATTATAATGTTGTAAATCTATATAATGGAATTTTGTACCAAGCTATTATTTCTGAAAATATTCAAAATTCTGATTTAGATGTTTCGTTTAAAAAAGTATCAGATAATCTTTTGACTTATGAAACTAATATTCCTGAAGGCACAGAAATGTTAGTCTATTTAGAAAATCTTTTCTTAGATGGTGCAAATGTAAAAATATATACCTATAATGAAACTGGTAAATATACTTTATTAACAGATGGCATAACAGTTCAAAATGGTTATATATCATTTGTAACGAATGGTGAAAAAAATTACGTAATAACCACATCTACATTGATTGAAGAAAAAAGCCCATTAGACCAATTATTAGCTAAATACAAAAACTATATTTTGGGCGGAATTGGTGCATTTGTAATAGCATTAATTTTAATAATTTTAATTATTAAAAAAATAAAACAAAAAACAAATAAAGGACCATTATATTAATATAATGGTTTTTTGTTTTAGTTTGTGTTATTATTGTTACATATTAAAGTGAGTTGATGTAAAATGACTATTGAAGATGTTATAAAAGAAATTGAGAAATATAATCCAGAAGAAGTAGACAAAGTAAGAAAGGCATATGAATTAGCGTCCAAAGCTCATGCTTCTCAAACAAGAGAAAGTGGAGAACCTTATATAATACATCCTATTAATGTATGCATGAATCTAACTCGTTTCAAAGCTGATGGTTCATCCCTTTGTGCTGGTCTTTTACATGATGTTGTAGAAGATACAGATTATACTTTAGAAGATATAGAACAACAATTTGGAAGCGATGTTGCCTTCCTAGTAGATGGAGTTACAAAAATTAGTAATCTTCACTTTAACACTAAAGATGAAGCAACTAATGCTAATATTAGAAGACTTATAAACAGTTTAAATGATGATGTTAGAATAATTATTATAAAATTATGCGATCGTCTACATAATATGCATACTCTAGAATTTAAAGCTCCAGAAAAAAGAATACGTAGTGCTAAAGAAACATTAAATATTTTCGTGCCACTCGCATATTTTATTGGAGCTTTCCAGATAAAATGCGAATTAGAAGATATATGTCTATCATATATTGATAATGAAACCTATAATACAATAGAAGAAAAGATTAAGGATATTGAAAAAGATTATAAAAAATGTTGTGAAATAGCATCAAAACAAGTCCCAGAACTTTTAAATAAACATGGTATAAAATTTTCCTTCCGTATAAAAATATTAAACAAATACCATCTATATACAAAGTTAAATAAAGGATATAAGTTAAGTGATATTCATGACTTAGTTAATTTCAAACTAATTTTAGAGGATGATGAAGACCCATATAGAGTTCTTGGTTTAATTCATAAACTATATACTCCAATGAATAATAAATTTAAGGATTATATAGCTTGCCCTAAAACAAATATGTATCGTTCATTACATACAACAGTATTTGGTCCTGACAATCATCTTTTACAATTTCAAATAAAGACAAAAACTATGGATGATGTAAATACTATAGGTCTAGCAGCATACTGGAAATTATATCGTGAAGATGGTAAAACTAAAATGCAACATGAATTAAAATTAAATTATCAATTTTTTAATACCTTAAGAGATCTTAATGATGTAACAGAAAGTGATTCTGTTTTCTTAGATAAAGTTAAACAAGAGATTTTCTCTAATAATATATATGTTTATACATTAAGAGGAGATATTTTCGAATTACCAAATGGTTCAACTGTTATTGATTTTGCTTATAAGATTCATTCTGATTTAGGTAATCACCTGCATAAAGCATATATCAATGGCAAAGAAGTTGATTTATCGACAAAGCTAAACAATAAAGATCGTATTTTACTTATTAAAAAAGATTCATCAAAACCAAAAGAATCTTGGTTAAATATTGTAGTTACTTCACGAGCTAAAAGAAAAATAAAAGAAGCCTTAAAACAATAAGGCTTTTTTATAGCTAAATTTGACCTATAATTTCTCTTTTGATAAAATTATTATTAGTAAAAAAGGGGAATTTGGTTATGGGAAATATATATGAAGAAAGAAGAGATTATTTAATAAATGTCTTTGGTAATTCATATTTAGTTTCAAATAATTGTGAGGAACTAAATAGAAATTATCAAGAATTATTATCTCTTAAAAATCAGAAACTAGAAAGTATGAAATCTTTTATATTAGAAGACAATCATACTAAAAAACTATATTTCGAATCGTGGGAAATAGATTTATTACTATTAACATCATATCCTGGAAAAAATGATGAAGACATGAAAGACTATACTTATTTTAGTTTTAAAGAATTAGACTTTATTAAATTGTTAAAAACAATATCAAATAATTATGAATTGAGTGAAGAAGAATTTAAATTGCTATATAGTTTTATCCGTAATAGAAAATCAATAGAAGAGCTGATGGAATCTTCTATTGATGAACGAATCGCCCTTAACATAGAAATGGTTAAAATATTATATAATCTTGTAACAAGTAGACATGTAACATTTGGTCATAATATAAAAGCTTATGAACGATTATGCCATAGTTTAAATTTAACTAATATTCCAAATGGTCCTCAACTTGAATTAAAATCTACTAATAACCAGTAAAATGACTTTTAATAAGTCATTTTTTATTTACTATTTTATCAATATTTAGGACATTTGTGCATACATTAAATTAGAGGTGAATAATATGTCTAATTATAAAGAGATAGTTACAAAGACTATTGTCGGTAAAGGACGTAAATCTTTTAAAGGAGAATATAGCTTAACTCCAGAAAATACTCCTAATACAGTTTTAGGCTGTTGGGTTATTAATCATAATTTTGATGGTACTAATAATAAAAATGAAGTCAACGTTAATGGATCTTTTGATGTAAATGTTTGGTATTCTTATGACCATGATTCAAAAACAGCAGTAACAACAAGAAATTTTACATATAATGAATTAATGCGTCTTCGAGTAAAAGATATGGATTCTTTAAATAATGATAATGAAATAATAGTACGAAGTTTAAAACAACCAACAGTTCAAGATGTTAACATAAAAGGTAACGACGTATATTTATCAATAGAAAAAGAACTAGGTGTCGAAATAGTAGGTGAAAGTAAAGTAAAAATAGCTATTGAGGAAGATGAACTGCCTTGGGACGACATATATGATGAAGAAAGTAAAGATGAAATAAAAGAAGATTACTTAGATGAATAGTAACTGATTTGCTATCATCTTTTTTTATATAAAATTTTTTGATATCACCTATGTTAAGTAGAATGTTATAATCTATATAGGTGATAATATGGAAAAAAATATTTATATACACTTAAAGATGTCATACTAGGACTTAGACCTTTATATCAAGCTTATTATTCTGAGCTAAAGAGACTAAAAGAACTTTGTAAATCGACAGATAAAGTAGAAGACTTTTATTTTTATGTTCATCAAAATGGAAATCGACTTCCTAAATTATATTGCGAAATTATAGAAAAGGAATCTGTTTTAATGGGCACTATAGAGAAAGCAAAATGTTTTTTTGTCGGTCAAGATCTTAGTCAAAATACTTTACTATATGAAAATGGAAAATTAGAAGGTATAAGAAAAAAATCTCCAATAACAATAGTTCCAGAAAAAGAATTAGATTTTGCAGAGGAAACAGAGCGCATATTTACTTCAAAATTTATATCATCTTTTAAAGAAATAAATTCCTCTGGTATAAATTCTTTATGTGATAGTGGAATTCTATATTTAAGAACTAATAACATAAGTGTTATACCAACCAAAGATAATCCTTTACCAGAACTTTTTTATTCTCCACTAAAAGATACTTTAACATTTACAGAAACAGATCCAAAATTTAAAGTAAAAGAGTTTAGTGTTAAAAGAGTATTGGGAATGTACTATTTTGTTGATTCATTTCAAGAATATTACTTAACAAGTATGAATAGTGAAGCTATGAAAAATAAAAAAATGCTCATTGAGCCATTCCCTTCTTGTCATAATCTTGAATTAAAAATATCAGAAGATAAAGATAGTATTAGATTATCAAAAGTTCAAAAAAGATAGTGTTAACCAAAAAAGGTTGACACCTTAAAAGAAATTTGATATATTAACAATGCGAAACAAAGGAGGGAAAATTATGGCAGTTAAATTAAGATTAAAAAGAGGCGGATCTAAACAAAGACCTTTCTATAGAATTGTAGCCGCTGATGCTCGTAGTCCAAGAGATGGAAGATTTATCGATACTATCGGTACTTACAATCCAATCCCAGCAGAATACGAAGTTAGTATAGATGAAGAAAAAGCAATGTATTGGCTAAATAATGGTGCTCAACCAACTGATACAGTTAAAAATCTATTAAGCAAAAAAGGTATTATGACTAAATACGCTGAATCAAAAACTAAAAAAGAAGGTAAATAATTATGGAATTAAAAGAATTTGCCGAATATTTAGTTAAAAGTATAGCTAAAGAACCTGATATGGTAAGTGTTCAACAATTTGGTGGTGAAGAAGATTCAACAATTTTAGAAATCATCGTTCATGAAGACGATATGGGTGCAGTTATTGGACGTAACGGAAAGATGGCTAATGCTATTCGTACTCTAGTACAAGCTCATGCTTATATTTTAGGTTTAAAAAAAGTTAAAATAAACATAGATTCATTTTAAAGAATACAATTGTATTCTTTTTTTATTTTCAAAAATTACTAAAAGTGATAAAATATACATAATAGAGGAGAATAAAAATGGATGTTCAAAAATATAAAAAATTAAAAGTAAAAGTCTTTTTTCTTACACTGTTAGTTATTGGATTAATAGGATATATAGCCTATGATAAATTTCTATACAAATATATTCCTATTAAAGAAGACAAGACTAATAATGAAGTAGATACATCTATGAATATTGAACTAGATGAAATAGTTGTTTTATTAAAAGACTATTATTACGAAAAAGAATTGGTAAAAGAAGATAATTTAGTTAGTTGGAATATAACAGGTTCTGAATATAAAGGTTATTATGATAATGAAAATAATATAAAATATTATCAATTACAAGGATCATATTCTTGTAAAGACAAAACTCCAACATGTGTATATACTTTATCGGAAGATGAAACATCAAAAAAAGATAAACATTTTTTTGAAATATATGCTTCTATAGATGAGTCGTCTGAAACAAAAAAAATAAAATCTGTTGAAAGAAAAATACCATCAGGAGATGACTTTAAGCAAGTAAATAAAGCAGTCCCAGATAATACCAAAAAGAAAGACATTCTAAAAAAGGTAGTTAAAAATTATTATACAACTAACAAATATGTTGATAATGATAACTTAGATACATGGGAAATAACAACAGTTCAATATATGAAATCTAAAGAAGAAAACAATCTATATCAAATGAGTGGTTCATTTTCTTGTAAAGATAACACATCAAATTGTTTACACTTTTCTTCGGCATCTGAAGCTGTAAATAATGCATATTCTTTTGACATAATTGTAGAAATAAAAGAAAAGAAAGACGTTTACACGATTATAAATATTGAAAATAATATTTTTAATGATAAGGGAATGTCTATAACTAAAGATGAATTGATAACTTTATTAAAAAATTATACTAAAAATTCAAATCTCATAACCGAAGATAAATTAACTAATTGGGATATTGCAACAGTTACATACATGGGATATTATACAAAAGATAATAATAGAAAATATTATATGTTAAGAGGAACATATAAATGTAATGATAATACAGGTACATGTATTACATTAGAAAATATTGGAGTTAAAAGAAATGACAATTCATATCCTTATTTAATGTATATGGAAGTATCATTTGATTCTAATCAAACAGAAGTTGCATCATTAACCGAAACAATGCCTTCTGGCAATGACTTTATATCTTTCAATGAAAATATCACATAAAAAGAAATGTCTATGCACATTTCTTTTCATTTGGAATAGTAAGTCTAAGTATTTTGTTTTCATTACCTTTAAGAGAAGCACGATTTTTTTCTAAAAACAAATCAAAATTAGTTAATTCTTCAATGAATTCTCTTATAATCTCTAATTCATCTTTAGTAGCTTGACCAATCAAATATTTTTTGTAAACAGTAGGACTTACACCAACAACTTTACTAAATACCTCAGAATAATATTCCAATGAATTAAATCCATACTCTAAAGCAGTCTTAATTAATAAATCATTATTACCTAAACTATTTAAACTACTAATAATCTTCATTTTATTTACATATGTTTTAATAGATATTCCTAGTTCATTTTTAAACTTTTTCATAATATAAGATTTTTCGTATCCAAAATATAAGCTTAATTCTTGAATAGAGATATCACGATATAAGTTATTATCTAAGTAATCTAAAATATAAACAATTAATTCATTTGATTTCATAATATCTCTCCTTTAATGATATATATTATAACAATAACTTCAAATTATGTCTAAATTACGTCTATTATATTAATTATTCTTAATAGTTTGTTCCTTGCCTTTAACAGATTATGATAGTATAATTTAAAAAGAAGGATTGATGTAAATGGAAAAAAATTATCCAGAGCATGTTGCCATAATCTTAGATGGTAATAGAAGATGGGCTAAAAGAAAAAATTTACCTTCTCTAAAAGGTCACCAAGCAGGGGCCAAAAACTTAGAGAAGTTAGCTTCTTATATAATAGATAAAGGAGTTAAATATTTAAGTGTTTTTGCCTTTTCTACTGAAAACTTTAAACGTAGTGAAGAAGAAGTAAAATATTTAATGGACTTATTTGTTAATTGGTTTAGACATGAATATGATAAATTTCATGAAGAAAATATAAAAGTAATATTCTCTGGTCGTCGAGAAAATTTAAGAGATGATGTTTTAGAAGCTATGGACTATATAACAGAAAAGACTGCTAACAATACTAAGGGTACGCTAAATGTATGTCTAAATTATGGAGGCCAACAAGAAATAGCTGATGGAACTAAGCGCATTGCCAAAGATATTCAGGATGGAAAAATATCTATTGATGATATAGATGAAAAATTATTATATAAATATATGTATAATGAACTACCTCCAATAGATTTCTTGATTAGAACAAGTGGAGAAGAAAGAATAAGTAACTTTATGATTTATGAACTTAGTTATGCTGAAATGTATTTTCCCGAGGTTTGCTTTCCAGACTTTAATGAAAAAGAGTTCGAGCATGCTATAGATGTATATAATGAAAGAGACAGAAGATTTGGAGGAAATAAATAATGAAAAAGAGAGTAATTACAGCTACTGTATTAGTAGCAATAGTTGTCGCTTTATTCTTATTACCAACTAACATAGCTAAATATGCTATAGCAGCTGGAGTATCTATATTAGCAGCACTAGCTTATCGTGAAATAGTTGATTTGAAAGAAAGTCATAAACCATACTCCAAACTAATTAAGGCATTAGGATTTGTTTGTCTTGAATTTATGGTTTTTCATACAATTAATGCCTCATATATATATAATGGAGCATCATTTGCGACAATTGGATTAGTATTATTACTATTATTAATACCTAGTATTTTTGACAAAAAAGGAAATTATACAACTAAAGATGCTTTTTATCTAATGGGAACAACAGTTGTAATAGGATTATTCTTTAATCTATTAATGCTACTATTTAATGGTAATAAATGGGTTTTATTATATCTTATTTTAGTAGCAACAATGACTGATACATTTGCAATGTTAATTGGATGTTTAATTGGGAAACATAAACTTATTCCAGATGTATCGCCTAAAAAATCTGTAGAAGGAAGTATTGCTGGCTCATTATTAGGAACAGTCATAGCATCAGTGTATTATTATACAGTTATTTCTAGTAATATAAATATTTTTGTTCTTATTGTGATGACTTTAGTATTATCGATATTAGGACAACTTGGAGATTTATTTTTTAGTAAGATAAAAAGAGAAAATGATATAAAAGACTTTTCTAATATAATGCCAGGACATGGTGGAATATTAGATCGCTTTGATAGTATGACTTTTATTCTTTATGGATATATTATTATTATAAATATTATTAACATAATAAAATAAATAAGGTGATAAAAAATGGGAACAATTATAAATATAATTTTATTCATATTAATTTTAGGTATATTAGTATTTGTCCATGAACTAGGACATTTTCTAACTGCTAAGAAAAGTGGCGTATTCATTCATGAATTTTCAATAGGTATGGGACCTTTAATTAAGACTTTTAAAGGCAAAGATGGAATAAGCTATTCTATTAGAGCATTACCTATTGGAGGATATGTTCAAATGGCTGGTGAAATATACGAAGATGACGACACAGATAAAATACCAAAAGAGCAATTTATGTGTAATCGTCCTTGGTATCAAAGATTTATAGTTCTTGTAGCAGGAGTATTCAATAACTTCTTATTAGCTATAATCTTACTATTTGTAATAGCTCTTATTTGGGGGGCTCCTTCTTTAAAACCGACAATTTATGGTGTTACAGAAGATAGTGCTGTTGAAGAAGCTGGAATAGTTGCTGGCGATCTCATTACCGAAATAAATGGTAAAGAAGTAAAGACTTGGGATAAAGCTCAGTTACTTTTAATGATAAAATCAAAGAATGATACTTACGATATAACTGTTAAACATGAAAATGGAAAATATGACACATATAGTGTTCATCCGACTGAAAAAGAAGATGAAGAAGGCAAAAAATCTAGATTATTTGGTATTGAAACGAAAGCCGAAGTAAAAAAAGGTTTTGTTCCAGCAGTAAAATATGCATTCCAAAAATTTGGTAGTACTATGGAACAAATGGTTTTGACTTTATCATATTTATTTACTGGTAAATTATCAATTAATAATTTATCCGGTCCAGTTGGAATATATTCTGTCGTTGGAGAAACAAGACAAGAGGGCGTTTCAAGTGTTTTATTCTTAATAGCATATCTAAGTCTTAACTTAGGAATAATGAACATTTTACCAATACCAGCACTAGATGGAGGACATGTTCTATTCTTGATTATTGAACTAATTACAAGAAAAAAAGTAAACCAAAAAGTAGAATCTATTACTACAACAATTTTCTTTGTTTTATTACTTCTATTAATGTTATATGTAACAATACATGATATCATAAGATTAATATTTTAAAAGAGTTTAAAACTCTTTTTTCTTTGACTATCAAGAATGATTATTGTATTATAGAAAACGAAAAAGGGGGAACTAAAATGATATTACCTTACGATGTTCAAAAACAAGTTCATGACTTCTTTTATGACATAGATGAATATAATATTGATTGTCAATTTTCTGAGTTAAAATATGGACGTGGCAAGAAAAATTATGAGCGTATATTAAAAAGATTAGAAACCGCAAATTTACCAGATCCATCTTTATTAAAATATAAAACTTTAAGTACAAAAGAAATAAAAGAATATGTAGTTGAAATTATGTGCAAAATTTTTGGTGCTTCATACAGAGAAAGACTAGAACAATATAGTAGACTTATAAGAATTTATCCTATAGATAATTATTTTGATTCTATAGTAGAGACAGACCTAGAAGGAGAAAATCAAGTACCAAAAAGAATTTATATCAGCAATAAATGTTTTTCTATCCAAGTACTAAGTACATCTCATGAGTATACACATTGCTTATTAAGTGAATATAGTACAAATTTGTATAATTCTGTTCTTAACAATGTCCATTATAATGAATTACTACCAATTATTGTTGAATATATAGTTTGTTATGAACTAAGTAAAATATTAAAAGAAGAAGATTTAGAAAATAAACATCACATAGTTAGAATAAGTCATGATAAAGATCAAGCAGCTGAAAGAAAAGAAGCTCTATTACTAGATAGTAAAATTCGCCAAGTAAAATCACCAGATGTTGAAATGATAAAAGCATATATTGCTTATCAAGAACATAATTCATTCGGTTACATATTATCAGATATATATGCAATTCACTTACTAGAAATATACAAAGAAAATCATGAATTCATAATATCTATAATAAAAGCTATAATAGCTGGTGAAAAAAGTATAAATGATTTAATTAATTATTTTAATCTATCTTTAGGAAACATAGATATCATAAAACGTTATAATCAAACTATTGACCAAATATCATTGATAAAAAGAAAATAGGTGATGACATGATAAGTTATTATTCACTACAAGCTCTATTAGAAAAAGAAATAAATATAGAACCTATTATAAATGAAATATTATTTGTAACTGTAAGCGCCAAAAAAACGTATCCAGAATATGCCGAATGGTTTATAAAAAAACATGTACCTGGAATTTATGCTGGTACTAGAAATACAATAATAGCTGTACATAATAATAAGATAGTTGGTGTATCAAATATAAAAACAGATGAAAATAAACTATGTACACTATATTTTGATTCTAAATATCGTCGTCATAGACTAGGAAATAAATTAGTCGAAGAATCTTTGAATTACTTACAGAATAGCAAACCATTAATTACTATGCCTTCAACTTATCTTCCTCAATTTAAAAATATAATAAAAAGATATGATTGGCAACTAACAGACTGCATAGATGACTGTTATATAAAAGATACAAGTGAATTAATATTTAATGGGGAATTATCTAGTACAAATAAATCATTAACCAATGAAGAGAGAATCATTCTTACGTATAAGCATACCAAAGATAGAAATGTCCTTAAATTACTACAAAACCCTTTATTTATGCTAATAAATATTTCTTTTTTAAGAAAAAATCAAAAAAAGTCAAAAAAAGTATTGTCAAATTAAATTCCTTATGATATATTTAATTTGCTTACTTTTATGGCGCTGTAGCTCAGCTGGCTAGAGCATCCGGTTCATACCCGGCAGGTCGAGAGTTCGAATCTCCCCGGCGCTACCAATTAAGTATAAATCTCACATTCAAGCGGATGTGGGTTTTTATTTGTCGAGAGATAAAAAAAGAAAAGGAGAATATCAAATGATAAGTTATGAAGGATTATTTTTTGAAGGAGAAAGCCTAGAATTAATTCATTCACTAGATATAAACAAATTAGAAAAAGCTAATGATGAAATACATTGTACATTTAGATATCATCCGAGTAAGAATGAAATATTCAATGAACTAGTTGGAAAAACCTTTGAAGTAACATTAACTTCATATGGTAGTGATAGTAATAATAGTGGATTCTTAGTATCTTTACCAGATGAATTAAAACCATATTATATTAATTATGAATCTGACAAAAAAACTTTAAGAATTCCTCATATTACAGCATCTATTTCAGTTGGCGCTGAACCATCAGAAACTAGAAATCTTGATTTCAAACCCTTACCAATTACTCATAAAATAAAAGGACGATTTGGTTTTTATATAAAAGACAATAGTGGAAAATACATATCATATGATAAATATGAATTTAATAAAAAATAATAACTTATTAAATTTATAAACATAATTTCTTTCAAGTATAGACATGAATCATTGTGATATAATAAATAATAGAAAGAGTGATAAGATGGATAAGTTAGAAAAGTTGCAAAAAAAATATGCTAAAGTTATTTTAAATACTTGTTTAAAAGTTAAAAAGAATCAAAAATTATTTATAAGTGCCAATTATGAAGTTATAGAATTTGTAAGAATTTTATCTAATGTGGCCTATGAATTAGGAATAAAAGATATTTATTATGATTTAACTGACCCATATTTAAAACATGATGCCTTAAAAAATCTAGAAATAAAAGATTTAAAAAAAATGCAATTTTGGAATAAGGAAAAATGGAATGAATATGCTTCTTCTGGAGCAGCTTTTGTTATGCTAGTAACAGAAAGTCCAGGTTTGATGAAAGACATTGATCCTAAAAAGTTAAGTGACCTAACAATGTATAGTTATGAGACTAGAAAATGTTTTGATGAACTTCGTGATAAATCAATAGTTCCTTGGTGTATTGCTGGAGTTCCATCACTGTTATGGGCCAAAGAAGTATTTCCTAAATCTAAAAAACCTGAAGAAGATTTGTGGAATGAAATTTTTAAAATATGCCAAATAACAAAACTAAATCCTGAAAAAGTAATCGAAGAAAAAATAAATAATTTAAGTCGTAGATGTGATAAACTAAATTCTTATAAATTTAAATCTTTAAATTATACTAATTCTTTAGGAACTGACTTTACTATAGAATTGCCTGATAATCATTTATGGGCATCTGGTAAATCTAAATTAGTAAATGGGGAAGAAGTCTTAGTAAATTTTCCTACAGAAGAAGTTTTTACATCTCCAACTAACAACTCTGCTAGTGGAATAGTATATTCGGCTAAACCATTATGTTATCAAGATAATCTTATTGAAGACTTTTGGATAAAATTCGATAAAGGAGTAGCTATTGATTGCAAAGCTAAAAAAGGTGAAAAAACTTTAAAACAGCTTATTTCTTCTTGTCCAAACTCAAATAAATTAGGAGAAGTTGCTCTAGTTGAATATAATTCACCAATATCAGAATCTAAAATAATTTTTTACGAAACTTTATATGATGAAAATGCTGCCTGTCATTTAGCTTTAGGTGCTTCATTTCCAGAATGCATAGAAAATGGACCTCAAATGTCGAAAAAAGAACTAAAAAAGAATAAACTTAACGATTGCAACAACCATGTTGATTTTATGATTGGAACAGAAGATTTAAATATCGTTGGAACAACTGTAAATGATGAAAAAATAAAAATATTTGAAAATGGCAATTTTACTAAGGAATTTAAATAAAAAAAATTTTTATAATAACTTTTTTAGATGTAAATATAAGTTGTATAAAATTAAACGAATTTGACTATTATTAAAATATAAAGTAAAATTAATACATACAAAGGAGAATTTGTATGAAACAAAAAAAGACAAAATTGCGTCTTAGAAAACAAGTAATAATATGTATACCTATAGTATTATTAATTATTGTTCTTACAATAGGTATGTTTATAAATAAAGACAAATCATATTCTCGTGAAGTAGAAAAAAACGAAGAAATAGCATCAGAAAAAATAATAACTGATGGAAAGAATTTGTCTGAAGTAAAATACATTAAAGAATTTAATAAAATAATTGAACAAAGACAAAAAGATAATACTATCATTTACTATGCCAGTAAATTTAAATTAAATATTAATAAAACTTTAGATATTGCTCATAACTTAACGGATAATTACAAAAATGAACAATATCAAAATACAAATGTAATAGCCCCTACATCATTAGCAAATAGAATAGGATCATTTAATTCCTTTGAAGCTGGTGTTGTGTATTTTGTAAGAGACATATATCGTTATCCTGAAAAGTATGGTTCTTCAATCGCTGAGATAAGACTTGACGAAACTGCTACAATTAATGATACAATAAATGATAAAGTAATATATATGGATAATGGTTTAACTTTTTCTCAATATTTAGGAAAAATATGTGACTTATATGGTGTAAACAAATCTATTGCTTTAGCAATTGTTTATGAAGAATCAGGTATTATGACTAGTGGGTTATTTAAATATAATAATAACATAAGCGGTATGAGAGGCTACGCAGGGTGGATGAATTTTACAACACTTGAAGCTGGAATCATATCTCATGTAATTGGCTTAAAGGCAATTATAGATAATTATAGTATAGATATGAGTGCTCCAAATGCTATATATACATTATCAGCAATATATGTCCATGGAAATCCTGGTGCTGGAATATCCGAATCATGGTCAAATAAAGTATTACATTTTAAAGAAAAAATAGAACAAGAAGATTTATTTACTATAAAGTAAATAAGTCTTTTTTATTTTTTTAAACTTTTTGTTGCTTTTTTTGTAAAAAATAAGTACAATATAAATTACATTTATTGACTTTGAAAGTCTTTAAGTATATAATTAATTATATTACTGTCTTAAAAAAAGAGAAAATGGTGATTCTTTGGAACAATATTTTACTAACAATCCCAATCTAAAAAGCGAACTTCGAACTATTATCTATAAACATGAAGGAGAAACTCTAACCTTCTTTAGTGATAATGGTGTTTTTTCAAAGGATAAATTAGATTTTGGAAGTACTTTATTGTTGGACACTCTTTTTAAAAATATTAATAATAATGAAAATTTAAATATATTAGATATAGGCTGTGGCTATGGCTATATTGGAATATCCATTGCCAAATTATTGAATGCACATGTAACAATGTGTGATGTTAATAAAAGAGCTCTTCATTTGGCTGAAAAAAACTGCACCGAAAATGGTGTTGAAAAATCATGCCAAGTGTTAGAAAGTAATATTTATGAAAATATTACTAATATATATGATTTAATTATAACGAATCCCCCAATCAGAGCTGGGAAAAATGTAGTGTATGGCATCTTAGATGGAGCAAGAGACTATCTTAAAGAGGATGGTGAGCTCTGGATGGTTATAAGAAAGGATCAAGGGGCTAAAAGTGCTATTGCACATTTGGAAAAAAATTACAAATGTGAGATAGTCGAAAAAAGCAAAGGTTTTTATATAATAAAGGCCAAAAAGCATTGACAATAAACTTTACATCACTTACAATTATATGTTGGTGACATATTGTTTTTTCGTCGAAAAACAACACAAAATTTAGGTATAGGGGTGAAACAAAAATGGCTAAAATAGCAAAATTTGGCGACCATAGAGAAAGAAAAACTTTCTCTAGAATTAAGAACACCTTAGAATTGACAGACTTATTAGAAATCCAAAAGAAATCATACCAAAGATTTCTAGATGAAGGAATCAAGGAAGTATTTGAAGATTTATTTCCTGTAGAAAGTTTCACTGGTAACATTTCACTTGAACTTGGTGATTACTATTTTGAAACACCAAGATACACAGTAAAAGAAGCTAAAGAGCGTATGGTTAACTATGCGGCTCCTTTAAAAGTTCAAGCACGTGTATTCATTCATGAAACAGGTGAAGTAAAAGAACAAGAAATATTCTTGGGCGATTTACCATTAATGACTGATGCTGGTACGTTCATTATTAATGGTGCTGAACGTGTTATCGTATCTCAATTAGTAAGAAGTCCATCTGTTTACTATAAAAAAGAAATCGATAAAAACGGAAGAAGAATAATTTCTGGTGAAATAATCCCTAACAAAGGTACTTGGTTAGAATATGAACTAGATGCAAGAGATATATTCTATGTTCGTATTGATAGAACTCGTAAAGTAACAATTACAGCATTCTTAAGAGCTTTAGGTTTATCTTCTAATGAAGAAATTTTAGAAGTATTCGGAGAAGACAAATATTTAGTAAATACTCTTGAAAAAGATAGTACTAAGAATATGGACGAAGCTTTAATTGAAATTTATGAAAAACTAAGACCAGGAGAACCTGCAACATTAGATTCTGCTAAGAATCAATTAATCACAAGATTCTTTGATAAGTTCCGTTACGACTTACAAAAAGTTGGACGTTACAAATTCAATAAAAAATTAAATGTTCTAGATAGATTATTAGGACAAAAAATAGCAGAAGACATTAAAGATGGAAAAGAAGTTGTAGTTCCAGAAGGAACAATAATTACAAAAGAAATTCTTGAAAACATTCGTCCATTATTTGAAGCTGGTTATGGAGTAAAAGAAGTAACTATTAATGAAGAATTAGATGAATATAATAAAATTCAAGAAGTAAAAGTTTATGATAAAGATGATGAAACAATTATTCATAAAATTATTGGTAATGATCAAACTATTGAATCTCGTCGTTTAACTATTTCTGATATCTATGCATCAGTTTCATATTATTTAAATTTACAATATGGAATTGGTAATGATGATGAAATCGACCATTTAGGTAACAGACGTGTTCGTCAAGTTGGTGAATTAATCCAAACACAATTCCGTGTTGGTATGTCTCGTATGGAAAGAGTAATTAGAGAAAGAATGACTACTCAAGAACTTGATACAGTTACTCCAAAAACTTTAATTAATATTCGTCCAGTTACAGCATGCTTAAAAGAATTCTTTGGTAGTTCACAATTATCAAAATTCATGGATCAAATAAATCCAATTGCAGAATTAACAGATAAGAGACGTCTATCTTGCTTAGGCCCAGGTGGATTATCTCGTGAAAGAGCTGGTATGGAAGTTCGTGACGTTAACCCAAGTCACTATGGTCGTATTTGTCCTATTGAATCACCAGAAGGACAAAACATCGGTCTTATTACATCACTAGCATCTTATGCTAAGATAAATGATTATGGATTCATAATGACTCCATATCGTAAAGTTGTTAATTGCAAATTAACAGATGAAATCGTATATTTAACTGCTGATGAAGAAGCAGATTACTATATTTCTCAAGCTACATTGAATATTAATGATAATAATGAAATTGTCGATGAAAAAGTAGTAGCTCGTTTAAATGGCGATACAGTTATGATTGCTAAAGAAAAAGTTAATTTTGTTGACGTAGCTCCTAACCAAATCGTCTCAATTACAACAAGTTGTATTCCATTCTTAGAACACGACGATGCAACTCGTGCCCTAATGGGTGCCAACATGCAACGTCAAGCAGTTCCTCTTTTAACAACTGAAGCACCAATTGTTGGTACTGGTATGGAATATATAGCAGCTCGTGATTCAGGCTCTACAATCGTAGCAAAAGCTGATGGAGTTGTTGAATATGCTGATTCTAAGAAAATCTTAGTTAAAACAGCTGGAGGACAAGATACATATTATCTTGCTAACTTCGAAAGAAGTAATGATGCATCAAATATTAATCATCATCCATTAGTTAAAAAAGGCGATGCTGTTCATAGAGGTGAAGTTATCGCTGATGGACCATCTACTGATAAAGGTGAGTTAGCATTAGGTAAAAATATGACAATTGCTTTCATGACATGTAATGGATATAACTATGAAGATGCAGTCGTATTAAACGAAAGATTAGTAAAAGAAGATGTTTATACATCTCTACATATTGAACATTATGACATTGATTGTCGTGATACAAAATTAGGCCCAGAAGAAATCACAAGAGATATTCCAAACGTTGGAGAAGATGCTCGTAAAAATCTTGACGCTAATGGTATCGTAAGAATTGGTACTGAAGTTAAAGATGGTGATATCTTAGTAGGTAAAGTAACTCCAAAAGGAGTACAAGAATTAACTAGTGAAGAAAAATTACTACATGCTATCTTTGGTGAAAAAACTCGTGAAGTTAGAGATACTTCATTAAGAGTTGACCATGGAGCAGGCGGAATTGTTCATGATGTTAAAATATATACTAAAGAAAATTCTGATGAATTACCTGCTGGTGTTTCAAAAGTAGTGCGTGTATATATTATTCAAAAACGTAAAATCCAAGTAGGAGATAAAATGTCAGGACGTCATGGTAACAAAGGTGTTATCTCACTTATCTTACCTGAAGAAGATATGCCTTATTTACCAGATGGTAGACCAGTTGATATTGTTCTTAACCCACAAGGTGTTCCATCACGTATGAACATTGGACAAATTCTAGAATTACATTTAGGTATGGCTGGTAAAAAACTAGGTCTTCATTATGCAACTCCAGTATTTGATGGTGCATCTATGGATGACATTAGTGCAGAATTAGCTAGCGCTGGTATTGATCCAGACGGAAAAACTATCCTTTATAATGGACGTACTGGTGAACCATTCGAAAATAGAGTATCAGTTGGTGTTATGTACATGATTAAACTACACCACATGGTTGACGATAAATTACATGCTCGTTCTACTGGACCATACTCAATGGTTACGCAACAACCTCTTGGTGGTAAAGCTCAATTCGGTGGACAAAGATTCGGAGAAATGGAAGTTTGGGCGCTATATGCTTATGGTGCAGCACATGTTCTTCAAGAAATCTTAACTGTTAAATCAGACGACGTTGTTGGACGTGTTAAAATATATGAAGCTATGGTTAAAGGTAAGACAATAAGTCAAGCTGGTATTCCAGAAAGCTTTAGAGTACTATTAAAAGAATTCCAAGCTCTAGGATTAGATATTCAAGTAGTAAATCAAGATGATGAATTATGCGATATTCAAGACCTAGAACATGATGACGAAGAAGCAATTTCAGTAAATGAAATTGGTAAAGAATTAGTAAGTGATATACCAGTTGAAGAATCATCTGATATAGAAGCTGAAGATTTAGAAGAAATGGATGAAGAAGATGACTTCGATAGTTTAGATGACATCGACTTTCCAGGCGAATTAGAAGAAGAGGAAGGTGAAGAACTATGATAGATGCTAACAGCTTTAAAGGTATCAAAATAGGAATTGCATCTCCTGAAAAAATTAGAAGTTGGTCTTATGGAGAAGTTAAAAAGCCAGAAACAATCAATTATCGTACGTTAAAACCTGAACGTGATGGATTATTCTGCGAAAAAATCTTTGGACCATCAAAAGACTTTGAGTGTTCTTGTGGTAAATACAAGAGATTAAGATACAAAAATGTTATTTGTGATAGATGTGGAGTAGAAGTTACTAGTTCTAAAGTTAGACGTGAACGTATGGGACACATAGAACTAGCTTCTCCATGTTCTCATATTTGGTTCTTTAAAGGAATTCCTTCAAAAATGGGTCTAGTTCTAGATATGTCTCCAAGAGATTTAGAAGAAGTACTATATTTCGTAAGTTATGTAGTAATTGATCCAGGACAAGCTCCTTTAGAAAAAAAACAAACTCTTTCTGACAAAGAATATCGTGCATATTATGAAAAGTATGGTAGCACTTTCAAAGTTGGAATGGGTGCAGAAGCTATTCAAGAACTTCTTAAAGAAGTAGATGTTTCTAAAGAAGTAGAAGAGCTAAGAGCAGAACTTGAAAATTGCACTGGTCAAAAACGTATTCGTTTAGTTAAACGTCTAGATTGCCTAGTTGCATTTGAAGAATCTGGTAATAAACCTGAATGGATGATTCTAGAAGCACTTCCAGTAATTCCACCAGATATTAGACCAATGATTCAATTAGATGGTGGTAGATTTGCAACATCTGACTTAAATGACTTATATAGAAGAATTATTAATCGTAATAATCGTCTTAAAAAGTTACTTGAATTAGGTGCACCAACTATCATCGTACAAAATGAAAAACGTATGCTTCAAGAAGCAGTTGACTCATTATTCGATAATGGTCGTCGTGGAAGAAGTATTACAGCAGCTGGTAATAGACCACTTAAGTCTTTATCTAGCATGTTAAAAGGTAAACAAGGTCGTTTCCGTCAAAACTTACTTGGAAAACGTGTTGACTACTCTGGACGTTCAGTTATCTGTGTTGGTCCAAACTTAAAAATGTATCAATGTGGTATTCCAAAAGAAATGGCTCTTGAATTATTTAAACCACACGTAATCAATGGACTTGTTGAAAGAGATTTAGCTCACAATATTAAAGGTGCTAAGAAATTAATTGAAAGTCGTGATGAATGTGTTTGGGACGTAGTAGAGGATTGCATTACAGAACATCCAGTTATGTTAAACCGTGCGCCAACTCTACATAGACTTGGTATTCAAGCATTTGAACCAAAACTAGTTGGTGGTAAAGCTATTCGTCTTCACCCTTTAGTTTGTACAGGATTCAATGCTGACTTCGATGGTGACCAAATGGCAGTTCACGTACCATTATCAGAAGAAGCTAAAGCAGAAGCAAGACTTCTTATGTTAGGTGCTCAAAACATTCTTGACCCAAAATCAGGAAAACCAATCGTTACACCATCACAAGATATGGTATTAGGTAACTACTATCTATCTATTGAAGAACCAGGTGAAGAAAACGAAGGTAAAGTTTATAAGAATTCTAACGAAGCTATTATGGCTTATGAAAGAAGAGAAATAACTTTACATACAAGAATTGCTATTCCAGTAAGTTCATTTAAATACAAATTATTTACTGATGATCAAAAGAGCAAATATCTTGTAACAACTGCTGGTAAGTTAATATTCAATGAAATGTTACCTGATTCATTCCCTTATATCAATGAAGCAAGTAAAGAAAATATTGAAAATATTACTCCAAGTAAATTCTTCTTAAGTATGGGAACTGACATTAAAGCTGCTATAGCTGAAATGGAACCAGTTACACCATTTGTTAAGAAAAATTTATCTCAAATAATCGCTCAAATCTTCAAACGTTATAAAACTACTGAAACAGCAGCAGTTCTAGATGCAATGAAAGATTTAGGATTTAAATATTCAACAATAGCTGGTATTACGGTTTCTGCATTTGATATTATCGAAGCTAAAGATAAAAATGAAAAAATTGAAGAAGCTCAAGCTAAAGTTGATAAGATTAATAAACAATACCAAAGAGGTTTGATAACAGAAGAAGAAAGATTCAATAATGTCATTCAGGTATGGAATGATACAAAAGATGACGTTGAAGCTGAATTAAAAGGAATTAGTGGCGGAGATCATAAGAATCCAATATTCATGATGATGAACTCTGGAGCTCGTGGTAACGCGGGAAACTTTACACAACTTGCTGGTATGCGTGGTTTAATGGCTAAACCAAACGGACAACCAGTAGAAATTCCAATCAAATCAAACTTTATCGAAGGTTTAAATGTGTCTGAATTCTTCTTAAGTACACATGGTGCTCGTAAAGGTTCTGCTGATACAGCTCTACGTACTGCCGATTCAGGATATATGACTCGTCGTTTAGTTGATGTAGCTCAAGATATAATCGTTAAAGAAGCTGACTGTGGTGCTATTTCAGGTATCGTAGTTGAAGACTTTATTGATGAAAAGAGTGGAACAGTAATCGAATCACTAGAAGATCGTATTATTGGTAGATATACAGCAACAAAAGTAATTAATCCAGAAACAAAAGAACTAATTATTGATAAAAATGAAATGATAAACGAAAATATTGCTAAGAAAATTGTTAAAGCTGGAATCAAGAAAGTTGAAATCCGTAGTGCGCTAACATGTAAGAGTCAATTTGGTGTTTGTCAAAAATGTTATGGACGTAACCTTGCAACAGGTAACTTAGTTGAAACAGGTGAAGCTGTTGGTGTAATGGCTGCTCAATCAATTGGTGAACCAGGTACACAACTTACAATGCGTACATTCCACTCAGGAGGTGTTGCGCATGGTGGTGATGCCGATATCACACAAGGTCTTCCACGTGTTGAAGAATTATTCGAAGCTCGTAATCCTAAAGCTAAAGCAACAATATCTGAAATTGCAGGTAAAGTTGTAAGCATTGAAGCAGCTAATGGAAAACATAAAATTGTTGTTGAAAACGATGTTGAATCTCGTGAACATACAACATTATATAACTCTAAAGTTCGTGTGGAAGTTGGTCAAAATGTTGTAGCAGGTGAACAATTAACAGAAGGTTCAGTAAGTCCAAAAGAATTACTAGCTGTTACAGACCCAATCACTGCTGAAAGTTATATCTTAAAAGAAATTCAAAAAGTTTATAAATCACAAGGTGTTGATATCTCAGATAAACATATCGAAGTTATTGTACGTCGTATGATTTCTAAAATGAAAATTGTTGATGGTGGAGATACTGGACTTGTTGAAGGTCTATCTGTATCATTGCACGACTTCAATGCGGCTAACAAACCAGTTATCTTAAATGGTGGAGTACCAGCAACAGGTCGTCCTATAATGCTTGGTATTACTAAATCATCTCTAGAAACTGATTCATGGCTATCTGCAGCATCATTCCAAGAAACTACAAGAGTTTTAACTGATGCAGCAATAAAAGGTAAAACTGATGAATTACGTGGATTAAAAGAAAATGTTATTATTGGTAAATTAATCCCAGCAGGTACAGGCGCAAGACAATATAGCAATATTGAAATGATGCTTGAAAAAGAATTTATGAGTGATGAACCAAGTGAATTCCTAGAAGAACAACTTATCGATGATGAAGAAATCAGAGAAGAAGTAGCTGCTATGGAATTGGAAAATGAAATTACTCAAGAAGTAGAATCAGTTGAATCTGATTTAGCAGAACAATTAAGCTAATAAAAAGGTGCATATTATAGCACCTTTTTTTATTAAAATAAAATATGTGAAGTATTATTACTTCACATATTTTAATCCTAAAATATCTTTTGCTTTTCGCGGAAGATATTCTTTTTTATATACATCTTGAAGTTGATTGGCATCACTTATAATTTCATTTTCTAATTTTTTGCCAATCAATTTATATATTTCATAAGCCTTTTTATAAACTCTAATAGCTATTAAAGCAGACTCTAAGTTATAAACTTTAGGCAACATTAATTGCAAACTGACAATTAATCCTTCATGATTACAAATCGGAATAGCATATACCATCTTATCCATTATATCAACACTTGTATCAACTTTTTTAGTTTTATCTTTTATAAATTCCCAAAAATCATCTTCAAATCCTAAAAAAGACTTTAAATCTTCTAAATTTTCACTAAGAGCAATAACTTTCCCAGAATAGGTGTTATCTTCAATTAAAGTAGGATAGCCATTTCTTGGTCTATATCCTCTATATTCTTGTTCAAATTCTGCAGCATCTTCGATATCGTCAATAAGATTATAATAATATCTTACAGTATCATCATTAACATCATCGAGCATTCTAACGACATCTTGAGCAGCATTAACATCAAAACTATCAATATTCTTTAATATGAAATTTAGTAAAGATCTTTCAGTTCTTAGTATAGAAAACATCTCTTTTATTATATTTAAACTATCACGAGTTACTTTATTTGAACTGCCAAAAGTAAAAAGTGATTTGAAATAAGAGCCTAAACTATAAAAAGTAATTAAACACATTTGCTCAATGCTTCCATTTTTCATTTCTCTTATATCTCTTGTTAAGTCATTCTTATCATTTTGTATTTTATTCATTTTTATACTCCTTATATACGCAAATAATTTAGTTCTTTATTTTTTTATGTTTATTTTCCAATGAAAACCCTCTTACTATAGAAATTAATATTTCAGATATTTTAATCATATCTTCTAAGCAAACATATTCATACACACTATGAAAGTTATGTCCTCCAGCTCCTAAATTAGGACATGGAATACCATCATAACTTATTTGACAACCATCAGTTCCACCTCTAATAGGTAAAATAAAAGGTTCAACATGAACTTCCTTTATTGCCCTTATTGTTTTGGAAATTAATGTAGGGTCTTTTTCAATAACTTCTAACATATTATAATATGAATCTTTTATATCCAAGTTAATACAATTATTATATTTTTGATTAAGTTTTTCTACAATGGATTGCAAAATGTTTTTTTCTTTTTTCAAAATTTCCTCTATCAAAATCTCTTATAAGAAATTTCATATTTGCCTCATTTAAATCTCCAGAAATATTCATTAAGCAAAAATATCCTTCACGTTTTTCACTATTTTCAGGAACTTCATTAGGCAATAAAGAATTTATAGTCGTTGCTATATGGATTGCATTAATTAATTTATCTTTTGCATAGCCAAGATGATGAACAACACCTTTTATATTTATTGTCGCAGATGCTGCATTAAAATTTTCATATGAGAATTCGCCAACTGCACTTCCATCAACAGTATAAGAAAAATTTGGATTAAAATATTTTTTATCTAAATATTTAGTACCATTTCCAATTTCTTCATCTGGTGTAAAACATATAAATATATCTCCATGTTTTAAATCTGTACTAGATAAACTCTGTAGCATATCCATAATTTCAGCAATACCAGCTTTATCATCAGCGCCAAGAAGAGTAGTTCCATCAGTCGTAATTAAAGTTTTACCAATATGATTTTTTAAATCAGGATTATCGCTTACCTTCATTGTCGTAGTTTCATTAAGAGTAATATCATCACCACTATAATTGCTTATTATATTAGGTTTTATATCACACCCTTTAGAATCTTCAGAAGTATCCATATGTGCTATAAAACCTAAACTAGGTAAATTACTATCGCCATCTAATCTAGCATAAACATAGCAATGTTCACTATCATAATAAATTGAATCTAAGTTTAGATCTATTAATTCATCTACTAGTATCTAAGCTAACTTTCTTTGATTTTTGGTACCAGGAGTTTCATTTTCTTTAGCAGAGTCAGAAGTAGTATCAATTGATACATATTTTAAAAATCTTTCTAATATATTCATATAAGAACCTCGCTTTTAATGCTTATTGTAACATATATTAGTAATTTAAGATATAATAATTACATATTTTAGCAAAAGAAAAAAAGCCTTTAAAAGGCTTTAATTGTTCAATGGTGGAGGATGTGGGATTCGAACCCGCGACCCCCTGCGTGCAGGGCAGGTGCTCTAGCCAGCTGAGCTAATCCCCCAAGAACAAATCAATAATATCATATATTTTTTCTCTATGCAAGCATTTTTTAAAGAAATTTCATTAATTTGTGAGAAAAAAGCCTAAAACATGCTATTTATTGCCATTTTATGCTTTTCCATGAGATTATTGCTATTTATTTTTATTAACAAGACAAAGTGCATGTGTAGTAATAAATTGCCAAAAATCTTATAATTAGTTATACTAAAAAAGGTGATACAAATGTACAAATTAAAAAAAGAAGAATTTATTCCAAAAGAATCTTATCAACGTGATAGAAGTTATTTTATAAATGTTTTTAGAAAATTAAACGCCCAAGAAGACGATGCATATATTTATTTACCAGATGAAGTAGTTACTCCACTTGTTGCTGCTGATATTTCACCTGATGTGTATAATTTTTTTGAACTGGTATGGTCGAATGAAGAAAAAGAAATAGGTATTGAAGATGTTGTTGGTTCACATGATTATCGTAATTATGAACTAAAAACATGGCTTGCAAATTTTCTATATAATGGCATAACTAAAGAAAACCTAGAAAAATATTTAGTAAATCCTATGGCTATATTTGAAGAAGGTCCCAATTCTTTAAAGACATTTGAAAAAGATGGTAAATATTATTTAGCTGATGGTCATCATCGTTTCTCTTGTTTATATTTACATTATCATATCTTAAAATCTCAAAACAAATTACCAGAAAACTTTAAAGGAAAAATTCCAACCATTGTAAGAACTATTCCCAATGATTTAGACTTTGTATCAAGATTTGTTAAATTTTGTGTCATAAACAATTTATATAGTGAAGATGAAGTTGGGATAATCCCTGAATTTAAATTATTAGATTCTAATCCTAATAATCCAATAATACTTCACATAGCATCAAAAACGAAAATAACTAAAGATAGCAATCTTGATGAAGTGTTAAAAGAAATAAAAAAAGAAGTAGAAAGGAACAAAAATAAATGATACCAACAACTTGGAATACTCAAACATACCAAGAATATATTAAATATCTAGAAAGTTTAAAAGATCAAAATTATAAAGACTTTCAAGGTAAACTAATATTTACAAAGTATAAAATGCTTGGCATTAGAATACCAAAACTTCGAAGTATTGCAAAACAAATTAGTAAGACAAATATTTCATCATTTTTAGAAATAACTCAAAACAAATATTATGAAGAAGTAATGGTTAATGGCTTTGTTGTAGCTAGTATTAAAGACGAAAATCTTTTCGATGAATATTTTATTCAACACATAAAATTTATTGATGATTGGAGTCTTTGTGATTCTTTTTGTAATAGCATAAAACAAGTAAGGAATAATAAAGATAAATATTTTAAAATAGCCATAGAACTTTCACTAAGTAAAGAAGAATTCATAAGTAGAGTAGGATTAATAATTATTTTATCTCATTTTTTAGAGGAAACTTATCTTAAAGAAATATTCAAAGTATTAAATAATATCAAAACAGATAAATATTACGTTAATATGGCTGAAGCTTGGTTAATATGTGAGCTATATATAAAATATCCTAAAGAAACAACAAAATTTTTAATAAAAAATAAATTAAACAAATTTACTCAAAATAAATCTATTAATAAAATAAGAGAATCATATCGTATATCTAAAGAAGAGAAAGATTATTTAAATACTTTAAAAAGAAAATAATAAATGTTATTATTATAAAGGTGATAAAAATGAAGAAAAAGATATTTAAATTAATTTTGTTATTTATTGCTTTGTTAACAATAGTTTCTTGTAAAAGCAAGGAAGAAGAAAGTGAGAATAAGAATATGACAGAAGAAATAAAACAAGACATAATCATTATTGAAAAAAATGAAGATGGAACAATAAAAAAAGGTACATTAGAAAAGTATACATTTACTGAAACAGATGAAAAAACAAGTCGTGTTAAAATAGAAATGGAAAACGGAGGAATAATGCTTGCTGTTTTATCAAATAAAGAAACTCCAATTACTATATCGAATTTTCAAAAATTAGTTCAAGAACATTTCTATGATGGATTAATATTTCATCGTGTAATTAAAGATTTTATGATTCAAACTGGAGATCCAACAGGAACAGGATATCATGGCTCTGATGAAACTATAAAAGGTGAATTTAGTTCAAACGGTATAAAAAATGATATGGAACATACTAGAGGAGTTTTATCTATGGCAAGAAGTAATGATAAAAATTCTGCTTCAAGTCAATTCTTTATTGTTCATAAAGATTCATCACATTTAAATGGAAAATACGCTTCTTTTGGTCGCGTTTTTGCTGGGTTAGATGTTGTAGATCAAATTGCTTCAGTAGAAACTGATGCTTATGATAAACCAGTAAAAAATCAAAAAATAAAAACAATTAGATTTATAACAATTGAAGAGGCTTAATAAAAAAGCCTTTTTTTTATTTGTAAAAGATGATAGAATATAAAATATAAGTATAGGTGATTAAGATGGAAGAAAATAAAAAGAAAGTAACAACTAAAAAGGAAAATGAAACTACAACAAAGAAAACAACAACAAAAAAAACAGCTACTAAAAGTACTAACAAGAAAACAACAAAAAAGCCTAGTAAAAGTAAAGGAAAAACAGCCGAATCAAAAGTTATAAAAGAAACTAAAAAAGAAGTAAAAAAACCTGAAAAAAGTGTTGAAAAATCTCCTAAGAAAGAAAAAGAGACATTAGAAAAAAATGAAACAAAAGACTTAGAAAAAACAATAATTTTTGACGGAAGAGAAAGTAAAAATATTTCAGATGTAGTAAATAAATTAGAAGAAGATAAAGTTGTTTTAGAAGATAAAATAGTTGAAAGAAGTAAAACAAAAAAAATCATAATAATAGTATTAATAATCTTCATAATAGCTGTTATTGTTGCAACAGGTATATATGTGGGATCATATATTATAAAAGAATCTCAAAACAATCAAACTTTAGATAGCAATGTTTACAAAAAAGTTTCTGAAAGATATAGTTCTTCTAAAGAAGTAGAAAATGAAGAAGAAAAAACACCAGTTAAAAACGATAATGAATATGAAAATATCGAAACAATTTCATTATATAGTTTTGAAGAAAAAGTATTAGCAAGAGAGGATATGGCTGTTTTAGTAGCAAGTGAAACATGTTATGCAAGTATTTCTTTTGAACCAACATTAGATGAAGTATTTAAATCTGAAAACAAAAAAATATATAAAATTAATATTTCAGAATTAACTTCAGTAGAAGAAACTCGCTTCAGAACATATTATGCATTTAAATCTACTCCAACAATTTTTACAATCAAAGCAGGAATTGTAACATCTGATCATGTTGGAACTATGTCTAAAGAAGATTTAATCTCTTGGGTTAAGGAAAACGTTCAATAAAAACAATTATAACAATTTGTTATAATTGTTTTCTTTTTGGTTATAGCAAATCCTTGACAAACAATTTAAAACGTATATAATAAAAGGCGATTGAAACGAGGGATTAAAATGGCACTACCATGTAATAACCTTAATCTTAATTTATATCGTGTCTTTTACACTGTAGCAAAGACAAAAAGCTTTTCGGAATCGTCACGCGTCTTACACATCTCTCAACCAGCTATATCAAAACATATTCAAAATTTAGAATATGAACTTAATACATTACTTTTTTATCGAACTAATAGAGGAATAGAACTAACACCAGAAGCAAAATCTTTACTAATATATGTTGAAAAAGCTTATAATTATTTAATGCTTGGTGAAAGAGAACTTCAAGAAGGAAAAGAATTAACTAAAGGAACAGTTTCAATAGGCATTCCATCTTATATAAGTATTTATTATTTAAAAGAATATATAAAAAAATTTATGGAACTCCATCCAAATATAATAATAAAATTAAGTACTCATGATGAATCAATTTTATTAGATTCATTTGATCAACATTCCCTAGACTTTTTAATTATTTCAGGTGAAGTTAAAATAAATAGAGAATTAAAAGTAGTAAATTTAATTAATGACAAATATTGCTTCGCCGTGAAAAAAGATTTGGAGGGGATAGATTCTATTTCAACTTTAGAAGAATTAACTTTAAAAAATTTATTACTACCAACTAAAGATACTAAACAAAGAAAAATATTAGATGATTATTTAAATACAAAAGGTTTAGTAATAAATCCTTTAATGGAATGTGAAACAATTGAAATGATTGTCGATTATATTAAAGAGGGTATGGGAATTGGGTATATTCCAAGAAAAGTAGCAGAGTTAAATGATGATTTAAAAATAATTGAAATTAAAGAAACAATGCCAGAAGAAATAATAAAACTGGTTTACAATGAATCAACCTTAACAAATACGTCTAAACAATTTATAAACTCTTTAATAAATAATGAAAAACTATAAGTTTCTACTTATAGTTTTAATATTAATAAATTAATATTTTGTATACTCCCTATGGGTATTTAGAAAATAACTTGTATTCATAGACTTATATAGAAAAAAATGCTAAAATATGTGAAGGTGATGCGTATGTTAAATATAAATAAATTGAATGTTTTTGTGGATAACAAAGAAATATTAAAAGATTTTTCTTTAGAAATAAAAGATGGGGAAACACATGTTTTAATGGGACCTAATGGAATTGGAAAAAGTACTATCTGTCGCTGTTTACTTAAAGATCCTAATTATACAATTAAAAGTGGTGAAATAATTTACAATGATAATGACTTGTCAAAATTAACTACAACAGAAATTAGTCGTCTAGGTATAATGATGATAAGTCAAAATCCTATAGCAATTGAAGGTGTAACAAATGCTGAAATGTTAAGATTAGCTTTATCTGAGCGTACAGGAGAACATATAGATATCTTTAAGTTTTCTAAGGAAGCAAAAAGCATTTGTGAAAAGTTATCAATGCCAGAAAGTTTTTTACATAGAGATATAAACAGTGGAATGTCAGGCGGAGAACGCAAAAAAAATGAACTTCTTCATGTATGGATGTTAAAACCTAATTTCTTGATATTAGATGAAGTAGATTCAGGACTTGATGTAGATGCGTTAAAAATTGTTGCCAATTCATTAAAAGAATATCAAAGCGTTACAAACTGTTCAATGTTATTAATTACACATAATACTAAATTATTAGATATTTTAAAACCAGATTATGTTCATATTCTAAAAGATAAAAAAATAGTCAAAAGTGGTGACTCATCTCTTGCAAACTATATAGAAAAAACTGGATTTAATGATGTTTCTGGGGAAAAGACACAAGAAAGAAACGATTAAAATGAATAGAATAATAGTAGACAAAGAAGATAACATAGATTTAAAAGATAATGCTATTGAATTAAATATTGCAGTAAAAAAATTAACAATTAATATAAAAGGCCGCGTCTTAATAAATGAAATAAATAAAATAGATGAAGAAGAATTAGAACTTACAATTAATGTCGAACCAAATAGTTCACTTATATATAATCGCTTTATCGTCCATAATAAAAGTAATAATAAGATTACTCTAAATCAGTCGCATAAATCAAACGCTGTATTTAATTACTCAATGATTGCAAATGATAAATGTAATTTAGTATTTAATAGTAATATATCTGGTAACAATAATGAAACAGAAATAAAGGTAAAGGCTGTTACACAAGAAAGTGGTAGCTGTCATATTACTTCAACCGCTAATACTTTACCCAAAATAGAAAATAATAATTTAATAGAAAGTATCAAAATACTTATGCTTAATAATGAAGAAAGCGCTTGTATACCAAATCTTCTAGTTGCATCGAATGAAATAGAAGTAAATCATGCTTGTACAATAAGCAGCATAGATAAAGATTATTTATTTTATTTAAATGGTCGTGGTTTAAGCAATGAAAGTGCAGTAAAATTAATAAAGAAAGGCTATCTTTTAAGTAATTTAGATACTGATGAAGAAACAAATAATAAAATAGAAGAATTAATAGGAGGTGAATAACTGATGAATAGAGAAGACTTTCCAATGATAAATAGCCATTATATATATTTAGATAATGGAGCAACAACATGGAAACCTAAATACGTTATAGATAAAATTAATGATTATTATACAAAATTTACAGCTAACGCTCATCGTGGTGATTATGACATCTCTCTAAAAGTAGATAATGAATATGAATCAAGTCGAGATACAATAAAGGAATTTATAAATGCTAAAACTAGACAAGAGATTATATTTACTAGTGGAACAACTGACTCAATAAACATTATTGCTGATGGATTCTTTAAACAAAATTTAGAACCAGGTGATGAAGTAATAATTACAGAGAGTGAACATGCATCTAATGTTTTACCATGGTTTAGACTAGCAAAAACAAATGGTATAGTTATAAAATTTTGTCCCTTAGATGATAATCATTATGTTACTCTAAATAATTTAAAAAAAGTTATATCATCGAAAACAAAAGTAATAAGTCTAGCGATGATTACAAATGTAATTGGTGATTTAAGACCAATAAAAGAAATTTGCGAGTATGCTCACCAAAATAATATTTTTGTTGTAGTTGATGGAGCTCAAAGTGTTCCACATATTAAAACGGATGTTCAAGACTTAGATTGTGACTTTCTAGCCTTTTCTGGACACAAAATGTGTGGTCCAACAGGAATAGGAGTTCTATATGGCAAATACGAATTATTAGATGCGATTGAACCCAAAAATTTAGGTGGAGGAATGAATGAATCATTCGACACTGTAGATGATGTTTATTTAAAACCACTTCCAACAAGACTAGAAGCAGGAACTCCAAATATAGAAGGAGCGATAGGTTTAGGAGCAGCAGTTGAATATTTAAATAAAATTGGTATGGAAAAGATTACAGCTCATGAACAAGAACTACGTAAGATTTTAATAAATAAATTAAAAAACATTTCACATATTAATATAGTTAATGAAGAAAGTGATAGTGGAGTAATTGCTTTTAATGTTGATGGAATATTTGCTCAAGACGTTGCCGTATATCTAAATAAATACAATATTTGTGTTAGAGCAGGGAATCATTGCGCAAAGATATTAAAAAATGAAGTTGGTGTAAAAAACACTGTTCGCGTAAGCATCTATCTTTATAACACATTAGAAGAAATTAATAAATTAGCAGACTTATTAAAAGATAAAAATAAAATATTAAATGAAATGTTATAATGGAGTGATATTATGTTAGACCCAGAATTAAGAAAAGAAATAATTATGGAACACTATCTAAATCCTTTAAATAGAAATTCTATCGAAGACAAAAAATATATTAAAGTAAATTCTAATAGTGAAACATGTATAGATAACATTGATTTATACGTTTTATTTGATGATAACAAAATAAAAGATATTCATTTTAATGGTGAAGCATGTGCAATATCAACATCAGCAACCTCTATTATGATAAAACTATTAATAGGTAAAGAAATTTCAGAAGTAAAAGAAATAATGAATAATTACTATAATATGATTAACGAAAAAGAATATAATGAAGACTTACTTGAAGAAGCATGCTGTTATGAAGATATATATAAACAACAAAATAGAATAGGGTGTGCTACTATTCCGTGGAAAGGATTAGAAAAAGCTATAAAAGAGTATGAAGAATCACATAAATGATTCTTTTTTTTGAATAAAAATATTTTCAATAACCATAATAATATTAGAAAGGGTTGATAAAATGAAACAAATACCAAACATTATATCTACAAAAGATTTATCTTATTTAGAAGATATGTTTAACTGGCATTTTACCATATGTAAAAAAGCTTATACATATAGCGAAATAGTTACTGATGAAGATATATCATCATTCTTTAAAGAAGTCTCTAAAAAACACAAGAAGATTTGTGATCAAATTATAAAAAAATTAGGATAGGAGGAATATAATGGCAAACAAAGTATGTTGTGAACAAACAAAAGTAGATGCAACTAAGAATATGAATGAAAGAGATTATTTAGTAGACATTTTGAGCAGTGAAAAAGATATTACAAAGAATATGTGCGTAGCATTAACAGAAGCAAGTAATGAAAAATTACATAGTGAATTTCTAGACTTTTTTAATAGCGTAGAAGAACTTCAACGTGAAGCATATAATTTAGCCTGGAATAAAGGATGGTACTCTCTAGAAGAAGCAGCATCTTCAAAAATATCTGAAAAAGAAACAGAATTGCAAAAGAAATTGGACGAATTATCAAACTAAAAGAACATCATGTTCTTTTTTTATTTATAATTTTTTATTATAATATAAATTAATAGTAAAGAAGATGATAGTATGTACGAACCAAATACATTAGCAAATATGAATGACAATAACTTAATAACACCTAAAAATCAAAAACCTGTAAAATTTCAAACTATATTTTTAATAATAGTAGTTCTTATAAGCATTTTTCTTTTGTTGGCAATAATGATATTAAATGTTAAGTTATATAAAATACATGGAACAAGTATGAGTCCTACACTTCAGGAAAAATACCTTGTCTTAACTATTAAACCAAATGAATTAAAACAAGGTGACATAATAGCTTTTCACCATAATAGAGCAACTATGATAAAAAGAATTATCGCATTACCAGGAGATACTATTGATATAAGACCAGATGGAACTATAATTTTAAATAATAAAGAATTAAAAGAAGAATATATAAAAGAAAAAAATATGGGCAGCCCTGATATAATACTTCCATATACAGTACCAAATGGCGAGTATTTTGTAATGGGAGATAATAGAAAAGATTCCCTAGATAGTAGAGATATTGCAATTGGATGCATAAAAAAAGATGATATATTAGGAAAAGTTAAATTTAGTATTATACCTTTTAGCTCTATAAATTAAGCATTTTATTAAATAATTTTCTAAATTTATGTTATAATATTAAAAGAATAGAAGGTGCTAGAATGAATAGAAAAGAACTTATTATCAATCATATAAAAGATAGACTTAACTCATTAGAAGAATTAGGTCAAGTTTATAGTGAAGAAAAAATAAATTCTCTAGCAGAAAATCTAGCTAATTCAGATAAAACATTAACAGAAATAAATACTTTAATAGATAATAAATTTTCTAATCAAGTTAGAAAGATAAATCACAATAAAAATTTAGCTTCTTTAAAAGAATATTATTTATCTCAAATAGATAAATTAAAAAAAGGTAATAATTGTTATTTATTGTCATATGATCAAGGAGTCAAAATACTAGAACAAGCTTATATAGAAGAAATAGAATCAGTTAATCCTTATTTAAAACTTGTTAACGTTAATAACGAAAAACAAGGATATAAAAAAGAAAATAGTATTAATAATGATTATGAGTTAATTATGAGTGATATTGCTTATCTTCTAAATATAGATTATGCTCATACTTACAGAATTTTTGATGAAAAAATGAATCCAACAGGAATAGTAAATATTTCTTTCGTTGAAAAAAATGAAAGATTCTTAAATCTTGAAGAAACTTTAAGATTTGTAAAAGAAGAATCTACTAAATTCAATCAAACTCAAGAATTACTTGAATATCATGATAAGAATATTAAGCATGGCTTAAAAGAAGCTAAAATTACAGAATACAAAAATAACACAGAATATGTTTTTAAATTATTTGCTTGTCTTCCAGACATTACAAAAGAAAATATAGAACAGCTAAAAAGAGATTATTTAAATATGAAAGTATTTGAATTATTAACTAATAGTTTAAATAATAATTTAAGCAATATAGGTATAATGGTTAATAAAACTAAATTAACTTATACTTATCGTTTATCACCATCATACAATAAATATGTTGTTGATTTACCTTCAATTGATAGAACAAAAACAATCTGTAATTTCTTTATAGTAGATAAAAAAGAATTATTAAATACTTTGGTTGAAAATTACTATTATTATATAAAAGAATTATTATCTTTAATTTATAATAATAAAGATACTCTATTGCCAATAATTATCCAAGTAATCAAAGAACATTTAGAGTATACAGAATATAGTAAATATAATAAATTAGTAACTGAAAACATTAATATGATAAGTGAAATAGTCTTAAATAAAAAGACTAAAACTCCAGATACAAAAGATGATCTTGCTAAGAATGAAGACAACAATATTTTATATAATAATCGAGTGTCTCCATTTGTTGATAATTATGTATCTGATGAATATGAAGAAGAAAAAGGAAGTACAATATTACTTGCTGTAGTAACTATTGTTTTATTTGCTACTATTGGAATTATTTTGCTCGCTGTTTATGCTATAAGTAAAATGAATATGTAATATTTGACTTTATCACAAAAAAATTATAAAATAAACACATAAATCGTTAAAGAAAGACCAGTAATTTGTAGTTACTAGTATAGAAAGTCCATGGTTGATGAAAATGGATCTAGTAAACAAATGAATCTACTTTCTAGAGCAGCTAATCACTGCCGGGTAATCCCCGTTATTCAAATTAAGCTAATATAAGGATGGTACCGTGCTTATGCACTCCTTTGTACCATCCTTTTTTATTTTAGGAGGTTTAGTATGATAAAGAAATCTTTAAAAGATGAATTATTATTAATTGCTGATAATTATGAGCGATCGTTAAAACTTGTAGAATATCTTTTTCGTAATAAAAAAGACAAAGAAGGAGAACCTTATATTAATCATTTATTAAGAGTAAGTAATAAATTAAGTAATTCAAATACCAAAGTAGCGGGTTTATTACATGATACAGTAGAAGATACTAAAGTTACATTTGACGATTTAAAACAATTAGGTTTCAATGATGAGATAATTAAATTAGTTAAACTAGTTACTAATGATAAAACCAATATCGTATTAAGTAAAAAAGCTTGGCTCGAAAATTATCATAATAAAATAACAAAAATATTAGAAAGTAATAACGTTGAAGCCATAAAACTAAAATACTCTGATATGAGTGATAATTTTAATCAAGAAAGATTAAGTAAACTAGATGAAAAAACCAAAACTCATTTAGTAAATAAATATCAAAATGAAATAGTTAGATTAGAAAACTATTTAAAAGAAAGAGGAGAGATAATATGATAGACATTAAATTAATAAGAGAAAACAGAGACGTAGTAAAAGAAAATATTAAAAAGAAATTCCAAGATGAAAAACTTCCTTTAGTAGATGAAGTATATGAAATGGATATTCGCGTTAGAGAAGCTCAAAAAGAAGCTGACGATTTAAAAGCAGATAAAAACAAGAAGAGTGCTGAAATCGGTAAATTAATGAAAGATAAGAAACTTGACGAAGCAAATGCTATTAAAGAAGAAATAGCTACAATGGCAGCTAAAATTACTGAACTAGAAAATACTAAAGTAGAATTAGATAAAGAGATTAAAGATCGTATGATGGTAATCCCAAATATCATGGATCCTTCTGTTCCAGTAGGTAAAGATGATTCAGAAAATGTTGAAGTAGAAAGATTTGGTGAACCAATAGTTCCTGAATATGAAATTCCATATCACGCTGATATCGTAGCATCTTTTAATGGTTTAGATAAAGAAGCAGCAGGTCGTACTAGTGGTGAAGGATTCTACTATTTAATAGGTGACGTTGCTCGTCTACATGAAGCAATGTTAGCTTGTGCAAGAGACTATATGATTGATCATGGTTTTACTTATGCAATTCCACCATTTATGATTCATAGTGATGTAGTAACAGGTGTTATGTCATTCCCAGAAATGGAAGCTATGATGTATAAAATAGAAGGAGAAGACTTATATTTAATTGGAACTTCTGAACATAGTATGATTGGTAAGTTTAAAGATCAAATAATTAAACAAGATACTTTACCAATTACTATGACTTCTTATTCTCCATGTTTTAGAAAAGAAGGCGGATCTCATGGCCTAGAAGAAAGAGGACTTTATAGAGTTCATCAATTTGAAAAACAAGAGATGATTGTTGTTTGTGAGCCAGAAGAATCTGCTGATTGGTATAATAAAATGTGGAAATTAACAGTCGATTTATTTAGAAGTTGGGATATTCCAGTAAGACAATTAGAATGCTGTAGCGGAGACTTAGCTGATCTTAAAGTTAAATCTTGTGATATTGAAGCATGGAGCCCTCGTCAGCAAAAATATTTTGAAGTAGCAAGTTGTTCTAATTTAGGAGATGCACAAGCAAGACGCTTAGGCATTCGTACTAAGGGTGAAAAAGGAACTTATTATGTTCATACCCTAAATAATACAGTAGTAGCAACTCCACGTGGATTAATTGCTTTATTAGAAAATAACTATCAAGCTGATGGCTCAGTATTAATTCCAAAAGTATTACAACCATATATGGGTGGAAAAACTAAAATAGAGCCAGTTAAATAATATGAATGATTATAGAAAAGACATCATAGAGTTCTATGATAACGTAGCAGAAGAGTATAAAGAAGAACGAAATGAATTAGCTGAATTCACTGAAATATATAACAATTTCACAAAGTATTTAAAACCCCAAAGTAAAATATGAGACTTTGGTTGTGGCTCAGGAAGAGATTCGTTATTCTTTAAAAAGAAGGGCTATGAAGTAATAGCTCTAGATGGTTCTCACAATATGTGTGAAATAACTCGTGATTTATGTAATATTGAAGTAAAAGAAATGTATTTCGAAGATTTTAAAGAAATTGATGAATATGATGCTATTTGGGCTTGCGCATCTCTTCTTCATCTTCCAAGAAAAGTCCTAATAAAAGTTCTATCTAATTTAGCGTCTTCTTTAAAAGAAAACGGTTATATGTATATAACTTTTAAATATGGAACCTTTGAAGGAATTAGACACGAAAGATATTTCATTGATTTTACTCCAGAAACATTTAGAAAATTAATTAAAGAGATACCAGAGTTAGAAATAATAGAAGAGTTTGAATCAAATTCATCTATCAAAACTCAAAATAACAAACATTGGATAAATTTTATTTTAAAAAAAGAATGTTAGCTAAAACTAATATTCTTTTTTGTTTAATAATTCCATAAATTTTTCAGCACTTCGACTTAATCTCTTATCTGTAAGATAAGCGACATTAATAGAACGTTCTCCCAAAGTAGGAGTAGTCTTTATTTCAATCAAATCGTAATCATCTAAATCACCATCAAAATATTCTCTAGTAACGCCACCAATTCCCATTCCTATTTTAGTAAATTCTACTACCAAAGAGTAACTAGTTAATTCTATTTCTGGAATAAGATTAATTCCATATTTAGCACATATATCATCTAAATAACATCTAGTATTAGATCCCTTAGACATTAGTATTAATGGATAATTGTTTAAATCTTTTAATGGGATAACTTTATCTTTTAGTTCACTAAAAGAACTATCAGCAACAAAACAATCATGAACTTTTTTTAAGGTCATCTGTGTAAATTCACTTGGAATATTAGCTGGAGCATTAAATATAACAAAATCAATTAACCCATTTCGAACATCTTTAATAAGTTCTGGCGTTGTATTAGTGTTGATTTTTAACTTTATTTTTGGATATAGTTTATGGAATTCTTCAATATAAGGTAGTAAAAACTTTTTCACTAAAGTATTACTAACACCAATACTTAAAAATCCATAATCTAAATTAATTATTTCTTTTATTTTTTTTTCAGCATTATCAATGTGTTCCATTGCCAATTTTATTTGATCATAAAACACCTTACCTTCGTCAGTTAAAATAACTCCATTTTTTGTACGTATGAATAAAGAACACCCAATTTGTTCTTCTAAAGATTTTATAGCTTTACTGACACCAGGTTGTGTAATCATCAATTCATTAGCAGCTTTAGTAATATTTCCGTTTTTAGCAACACAATAAAATGTTTTATATAACTCTATATTTATATTCATATTACCCTCCTTATAACTCAAAGTTATAATTAAATATAAAAATATTATAAATTATTATATATAAATATAGTAAATAAATCAAGTTTAATAAAATAAAAGGGTATATAAAGATAATGTTAAGTTATTTACACAAAAACACTTTTATCTTCAATTTTTTATGATATAATAATAAAGTAAGATAGGGAATTATATAAAATAGTAGATTGGATGTGAATTTAATGGGTCTATTTGACAAAATTAAGAAAAAAGAAAGTGAAGAGGTACAAACACCACAAGTTCAAGAAACAGTAGAAGCAACTGCACAAGTAGCAAGTGAACCTACTCAACAAGTAGAAGGGAATCAAGCAGTTGTAACTGAAGTTAGTGTAGATAATAATCCATTTGTAGAAGAGGTCACTCCAGTTGAAGAAGTAGTACAAACTTCAACAGAAAATCCTACTCCAAGTTTTGATAATATTTTCAATGCAACACCTGGAGATTTAGTTATGCCAACAGAAGAAGCGGAGCAAATTGTAGTTCAATCTGAAAGTACAGCAGTAAATAGTGAAATGCCTCAAGATGTACAATATGCAGAACAACCTGTAGAAACAGTTGACAGTGTTCAAAATATTGAACAACCAGCTCCAAGTACACCAACTTTTGATGTAGAAGAAAATAAAGCTGATGAAATAACACAATTAGTAAGCGAAGCAGTTGCTATTAATGATACAATACAAGGCCCAACATTTGATCAACCAGTTGTAGAAGAAGCTTCTAGTACACCAGCAGAAAATCAAATTGCTGAGCAAGAAAATCAAACAGATGTTGTAAACAATCAAGTTATCGTTCCAGTAGAAACTCCACTTGAAGAAATAAATATCGAACCTGATTTATCTTTAATTAATGAAGGAATGGAAAACTTAGCACCAGTAGAACTCATCCCAGAAGTAGAAACAGAAGTCCCAACAAATGAAGATCCAGAAGAAAAAATAGAATTAACATTACCATCAGAAAATGATGAACTAACGCTATCAAATAATCCTGAAACTCATGCTTTAGAGAATACAGATAATGAAAATAATGAGGTCATAACAAGTGAGCAACAAGAAACTGTTGCCTTACCAGAAGAACAATTAAATGAAACAGAAGCTATTTTGGTGGATGAACCAATTGAAAATCTAGAAGAACTTGAACCAATTGAACTAATTGAACAATCTGTACCTACTTTAGAAGTACCAGAACAACCTCTAGAAGAACAACAAATAGAATTAACTAGTGAACCAGTTAATGAAGAAGTTGAAGTAGAAACATCAGAATTAGATAATAAAGAGGAAACAGCCGAAGTTGTTCCTATGGAAGAATCTCCAGTAGAAATTACTCTTACAGAAGAGTCACCAAGTGTTGATAGTACTGTCGAGGTAACACCAGTAGAGAATAGTCCTATTATAGAAGAAGTTTCTACAGAAATAACACAAGATACAACGGAACCTATTGAAGAAAATAATGAAATTCAAGATATAAGTGAACAAGAAGCATTCATTCCAGATGAAATAGCTGCAAATCAAAATGATATAATAGAATTAACATCAGAGCCAGCAGTAACTGAAGAAAGTGGAGTTATTGAATTAACAAATGAGCCAGTAGCTGAACTAGCATCAGAACCAGATTTAACTCAATTAGTTCCAGAAGAAGAGGAAAATATTGAAGCTGTAGTTACTCCAATTATTCCAGAAAATAGTATTGAAATAAATACTGAAGAAGTAACTATTCCAGAAATTGAAGAAACTCAAACTGAAGAACCTCAACTTGAAGAAGTTCAGGTTGATGAAGAACCAGAAGAACAATCAGTAACTGAGACTTCTGAAGAATCAAGCTATTATAGTGATATAACAATAGATCAAGATACAACTATTGAAAATGCTAGTCAAGAAATCAGTCCAATAATAGAAAGCGAAGAGCCTGTTCTTGAACTAAATTCTAATGAAGAAACAGAAAAAGAAGAAGACAAACCAACACCAGTAATTATAGAGGAAGAACCAGTATTAAATTTAGGTGAAAATAATAATGAAGAAGTATCCGAAGAAGAAACTATAAAACCAATAATTGAAGAAGAAAATAATGACATTCAAATAGTTAATGAAGATGTTTCAAATAGTGAAGAAACAGAGAAATCACCTGAATCAAATGAAGAACCAGAAGAACCTGTTATATTATTGTCAAACGAAATTGCTGAAGAACCTCAAATTTTACCTTTTGATCAACCAGAATTTGAAATGCAAAAAGTAGAAGAAATAAGAGAAGAAGTAGCACAAGCAAAAGAAACTGAATCAAATGAAGAACCTGAAGCAGTTGAAGATATTTCAGTACCAGAATTTGATTTTCAATCATTTATGATGACAAATAATACTGAAGAAAACGGAACAGATTTTGAAAGTGCAACGGTAGTTGAAAGTCAAACAGAAACTGCAACATACATATCTGATCCAACACCAACTAAGTTTTGTAGTAATTGCGGTGTTATGTTAACAGATGAATCAAGCATTTGCCCAAGTTGTGGTGAACCAATAGACTAAAAGTAGAGAAATCTACTTTTTTAAATTTTAAATATTTATTTATTTTAACCAACTTGCTATAATGATTATAAGTGAGGTAGAAGTATGAAAAGAAGAGACAAAATAAATTATTATTTAGATATTGCTGAAACAGTAATTGAAAGAGGAACATGCATAAGAAGAAATTTTGGTGCTATTATTGTAAAAAATGATGAGATAATATCATCTGGCTATGTAGGAGCACCAAGAGGACGCAAAAATTGCTGTGACTTAAAATACTGTACAAGAGAAAAATTAAATGTACCACGTGGAGAAAGATATGAGTTATGTCGTAGTGTCCATGCTGAACAAAATGCTATCATAAGTGCTGAAAGAAGTAAAATGATAGGAGCAACTATGTATTTAGTTGGTAAAACATATGAAACAGGAGAATATGTATCGAAATCTAATCCATGTGCATTATGTAAAAGAATGATTATTAATGCTGGAATCAAAGATTTATACATTAGAGATAGTAAAGAAGAATATAGACATATTAATGTTCAAGAATTTATCGATAATGATGAATCTTTAGAAGGAATTAAGGGCTATTAAGCCTTTTTTTTATTATAACTTTTTGTTATAATTAATTATTGGAAGTGATTACTATGAAATTGCCAAATATAAATGAAGCTCGAAAAAGAACTAAAAATGAAGTAGATTACATTTATTTAAATCAAAATTATGATGAAGATATGTTTAAAGGACAAAAATACTTTTTAAGAACTTACGGATGCCAAATGAACGTTCATGATGGCGAAGAAATAGCAGCCCGTTTAGAATCTTTAGGTTTTAAAAGTACAGATTCAATTGAAACAGCTGACATTGTTATCTTAAATACTTGTGCAATTAGAGAAAATGCTCATGATAAACTATATGGTTTTTTAGGTCGCTGTAAACATGAAAAAGAAAAAAATAATCCTAACTTGATTATTGGTATTTGTGGTTGTATGGCGCAAGAAGAAGGAGTAGTAGACGATATAATAAAAAGACATCCTTATGTTGATATTGTTTTTGGTACTCATAATATTCATGAATTGCAAGATTTGTTGATTTCAAAAAATGAAAAACAAAATATCAAAGTCTATTCTTGCGAAGGAAATGTATATGAAAATATTTCCTATAAAAGAGATTCAAATATAAAAGCTTGGGTTAATATCCAATATGGTTGTGATAAATTCTGTACTTATTGTATCGTTCCATATACAAGAGGAAAACAAAGAAGTCGCAAAAGCAGTGAAATAATTAAAGAAGTTGAAGAACTAGTTCGCCTTGGCTATAAAGAAGTAACTTTACTTGGTCAAAACGTAAATGCCTATGGAAAGGAATTAGAGGACGAATTATCGTTTGCTGAACTTTTACGTGCTGTAAGTGAAACTGGAATTGAGCGCGTTCGTTTTGTTACATCTCATCCTTGGGATTTTACTGATGACATGATAGAATGTATTGCAAAATGCGATAATATAATGCCTTATATCCATCTACCATTACAATCAGGTTCTTCTAGAATATTAAAACTCATGGGTCGACGCTATACAAAAGAAGAGTACTTAGAACTTTATAATAAAATAAGAAATACTATTCCAAATTGTTCTATAACCACTGATATAATTGTTGGTTTTCCTAATGAAACAGATGAAGACTTTAATGATACCTTAAATGTAGCAGAAACTTGTAAATTTGATAGTGCTTTTACTTTTATATATAGTCCACGTGAAGGAACACCAGCAGCTAAGATGGAAGATGCTATAGATATGAAGAAAAAAGAAGAACGTCTTCATAAGTTAAACGAAATAATTAATAAGTATAGTTTAGAAGCTAATAAAAAATATTTAAACAAAGTAGTTCCAGTTCTTATCGAAGGAGTAAGTGAAAAAGATTCCAGTAAGGTCTTTGGATATACTGACACGATGAAACTTGTAAATGTTGAAAATGCTCAAGATAAAATTGGAAAAATAATTGATGTTGAGATTACTGATGCCAAAAGTTTTAGTTTAGATGGAAAAGCTTTATAAAAAGAGTTTAATAACTCTTTTTATTTCTTTTATTTTAATAAAATTTATGTTATATTTTAGAAGATAAAAGGTGATAAAGAATGAAAAAAATTATACTTTTAATAGTACTTTTATTATTCTTAGGTGGTTGTAGTAAAAAAGAACAAACAAAAATACCAACTGAGTACTATGCAACATATAATGCTATCGAAATAAAGCCAGGGACATTCTTTAATAATCTGCTTTCTACAATAGGGGAATACAATAATTATAGAATTGAAGATAGCAGTTTTAATGACGAAAAAGCTAATATATATGAATATGACACTTTCGAAATTGAAACATATTATGACAATGAGATTGAAAAAATTTATTCCATAACTTTTACATCAGATGAACAACTAACAAACGAAGGAATTAAAATTGGCGATACCAAAGAAAAAATGCTATCTACATATAAAAATAATTATACAAATAATGTAGAAAATATATTTATTTATAATTTATCTAATACGAATATATCTTTTACCATAGAAAATGGTATAATAATAGGGATAGTATATTACTTATCATAAAGAATAGAAAAGGTTGGTGCCATTATGAAAAAAGTTTTTGAAAACGGTAAAAAAATAATGACTTTATTAATTAGCTTGATTGCCATATTAGCAATAATTGGAAGTTTATTCTTAACGATATATGATTATGTTTTAGAAAATAAATCAATAAAAATAACATCTACAATAAGAGAGATAAACTATAATAATATTTCATCAAGTGCTACTATTGAATATGAAGTAAATAAAGAAAAATATGAAAATACAATTTCAATTTTTGGTAATAATAATTTATCTGTAAATGATAAAATAATTGTTAAAGTAGATCTATATAATCCAGCCAAAATCATAAATAACGAGCATCTTTTTATCACAGTTCCAATTATAGTCATTTCATTAGTATTATGTTTAATCTATATACCATCATCTATAAAATATATAAAATCAGATTTAAATATAAAAAATATAAAGCAAAATGGTATTTATATAGTAGCTACTATATCTGAAGTATTTATAAATAATAATGGAAAAAAATATAAAGATAAATTTCCATATCGTTTAAGATGCAAATACCAAAATCCAGCAGATAATCAATTATATGTTTTTGATAGCGAAGATAATTATACCAATATTGAAGAACTTATTCGTAAGTATAATAAAAACACTGTTATAGTATATCTAGAAAAAGGTCATCCTGAAAATTATTTTGTTGATTTAGATTCCTTATTGCCACAATATAATCTTATTGATCCTGTTGAATTTATGAAAACTTCATCAAACCCTAAAAAAGAACAAGAGGCAGATGCTAATGAAAAATCTGATTCAAATGATACAAATAAAGAAGATACTGAAAAGGAAGTTAAATAACAACTATGAAAAGAAAAAATTTGATAGTAATTTTAGTAGTATGCCTTATTGTAAGTACATCTTTACTAACATTTGTAATTTTTCCGTCATTCAATAAAATAAGTGAAAATAAAAAACAAAAAGAATATGAAAAAAAATTAAAAGATGCTACTATTGTTGTTAATCTAAAAAAAGATTTAACATCTCCCTTTATGGAAACAAAAAAAGTATCAGATTTTATTGAGGAAATAAATGGCGAAATAATTGATGATTATAATATTGATACATCTAAGATAGGAGAACAAAATATTAAATTTGAATACATTAATGAAGATAATATAAAAATTCCATATTCGTATAAAATAAATATTAAAGATGAAAAACCTCCAGTTATATGGGTTAATGATACATATTCAATAAATACTGATTATAATGGTTCCCTTCTTGAAGATATTCTCTGTGCCGATGATTATGATGATAATCCTAAATGTGAAATTATTGGAGAATATAATACCAAAAAGATTGGTTCATATAATTTAGTTTTTCAGGCTACAGATGCCAGTGGCAACTTTACTTCAAAAGAGTTTACATTAAAAGTGTCACCTCCTTCAAATGACAAAGCAAATAATCAAACTCCTACCTATACTTATTTTAGTGACATTGTATCTAAACATAAAAATGATAAAACTAAAATTGGTATCGATGTATCATCATGGCAAGGAGATATAGATTTTCAAGCAGTTAAAGAAGCAGGTGTCGAATTTGCTTTTATTAGAGTGGGCAGCACCAGAGGAATAGGTGGAGAATATTTCATTGACAAAAAATTTGTTCAAAATATAAAAGGTTTTAACGAAGTGGATATTCCTGTTGGAATTTATTTTTATACTTATGCTAATAGTCGTGAAGCAGCTATAAATGATGCCAACTGGGTTTTAGAGCAGATAAAAGATTATAAGATAGATTTACCAATTGCTTATGATTGGGAGAGTTGGTCTTTCTATAACGAATTTCATCAAAGCTTTTATAGTACATCAATGAATGCCAAAGTATTTCTAGATACAATTCATAACGCTGGTTATAATGGACTCCTATATAGTAGTAAAAAATATTTAGAACAAGTATGGTATGATACAGGATATGAAATATGGCTAGCTCATTATACTTCTAAAACTTCATATCAAGGCTCTTATAGATACTGGCAAATGTGTAGTAATGGACGTGTAAATGGCATAAACGGTAATGTTGATATAAACATAATGTACATGTAGTAGATAATATTGAAAAGATAAAGTATTGACTTAAATAAAAAAGAACGAGTAAATAATCGTTCTTTTTTATTTTATACTATCTAAGCTTTCATTAATTACTTTTTCAAATTCCTCTTTGATTTCATTTAATCTTTCCTTTGTATTAGCTTCAAATCTCATAGTTAAATTTGGACCAGTATTACTTGCTCTAACTAAAGCCCAACCATCTTCAAATTGAACTCTAACTCCATCAACATCAATAATCTTATATCCTTTACTTATAGCGTATGCTTTAACATTATCAACAATACCAAATTTTGTTTCATCAGTAACAGCAATTTTAATTTCTGGCGTATTATAGTAAGTATTTATACCATCAACTAATTCGCTAAATTTTTTATCAGTATGACTCATAATTTCTAACATTCTAAGTCCATTATATAAGCCACTATCTAATCCAGGCCATCTATCTGTAAAATACATGTGCCCAGAATATTCTCCTCCAAAAGGATACTTATTTTTATTTACTTCATATCTTGTCCAAGAATTACCAGTTCTATAGATGATTGGAGTACCACCTAACTTGATAATTTCATCTTCCAAAGCTTTACCACATTTTACATCGTAAAGATAAGATTTATTAGTAACTTTATCATTTATATCTCTAATATAAGCAATCATAGCTTTATCTATTGGCATGAATTCACCATTTTCAGTAATAAATCCAACCCTATCACCATCACCATCAAATCCAATTCCTATATCGGCACCAATTTCCATGACTTTATCCATAAGCATTTTATTATTCTCTGGTACAGAAGGATCTGGATGATGATTTGGGAAATTAGCATCAGATTCATCACATATCATCGTTATATCCAAATTATCAAATTGTGAATATATATCTTTAGCATATAAAGAAGTAGTACCATTTCCACAATCCAATACAACTTTAATTTTTCTATTGCCCATTTCAATATTTTCTTTTATGAAACTCTTATAATAATCTCTAGGATCAAATTCTGTAATTTCGCCATTACCATTTAAGAACTTTCCTTCTAAAGTATAATCTCTAAAATCATAAATTTGTTCTCCACGAGCATTTCCTAAATGATCAAAACTAAATTTAAATCCATTATCATCTTTAGGATTATGTGAAGCAGTTACCATAACACCAATAATAACATTAGCTTTTAAGCAAGCATAATAATACATTGGAGTTGTAACTAAGCCAAAATCAATAACGTTACATCCAGATTCAGTAATACCTCTAATTAATTCTTTGACAAGTTGAGGACTAGAAAGACGATTGTCTCTACCAACACCACATATATTTCTTTTTAATTTCTCTTGTATATAAGAACCATAACTTCTACCAACTGTGTAAGCAACATCCTCATTTATCTGAGTAGGGTAAACACCACGAATATCATATTCACGGAATATATTTTTATCCATTTATTAATCTCTCCATTCTACAAAAATTATACCATAAATCTATTATATTAATCTATAAATAAAATTTTAAAAAAAATAATCTAAATATATTGACATAAAAATACTTATGGTGTAATATACTATATGTAAGAGGAAGCTAATCCACTTATGAAGGGAATGACAAAAATGAAAGAAAAAAATTACGCAACAAGAAACTTGTATATTTTACATGTTAGTGAACTAATTTATTTAGTACCTGATGGTGAAATATATTATTCTTCTGAATCTATGTATGAAAAAGAATACTACACAATAGCAGAGAAGAAAAAGGAAAACAAGTATCGTGACATCTTTGAATTTAAGACATACAAAAAAGAAGGAATAGTCGGTTTTGGAACTATAAGAGAAATAGAAGAACCAATAAGTATTGATGAATTAACTGGCTTTAACATCCCAACAATGACTAAAAGAGAAGCTTTAATAACTTTAAAAGATTATTTGTCTACTCTAGATTTAGAAGAAGATATTGTTATATCTGCTCCTAGAAAATATACTAAGAATTTAAAATCACAAATAACTAAATAAAAAAGGAATGATTATTATGAACAAAAAAATAATTAAATATTTATTAGGAGTATTAGTTTTTCTCCTAATAATAGGAAGTGTCTTAATAAGTCACTTTACTAAAAAAGAAGAAAACAAAGAAACATTGGAATATAAAGTAGCAGGAATAACCAAGTCTCCACTATACTTACCAGTATTTGTTGGTATATCCAAAGACATGTTTGATGGATTAAAAGTTGAATACATTAATACCACTGGTGGAGATATTGTTAACACTATGTTATTATCTGATGAAATAGATTCAGCTATAAATAGTTTAAACGTTGTTATAACTTCATCAAATGAAGAAAATAGAATAGTTACTATAGGTCAAATGACTACTCGTGGAGGTATGACTTTAATAAGTAAAAAACCAATAAACAAAATAAAAACAATTGTTAGTGCTAAGCAAGGTGGACTACCTAATACAATATTAGAAAAAACTACAGATTATAAAATTGAAGCTAAATTAAGTCCTCAAGAAGGAGTAACGTATTTTTTAAATCATGATGTTGATGCTATTATGGCTTTTGAACCATTTGCAACCAACTTAATAAATAAAGGTTACAAGTCTAAATCAATGAATAGCTTATATGATGATATTCCCTTTAATTGCATATTAGTAAAAGAAAGTAATGTTAATGATACAAAACATCAAAAATTTAATAAAGGAATAAGAGAAGCTATTAAGTACATCTATGAAACAGATTCAAAAGAAATAGCTGAATCTGTTGGAAGTTTAATGGATTTTGAAGACATTGAAGTACTAACTCAAATAATAGAAACATTTAAAAAAGATAAAGTATGGAGTAAAGATTTAACTTTATCAGAAGAAAATTATGAGTATTATTTAAAAATTTCTGATATGAAAAAAGTTGAATATAACAAAGTTTATTATGAAGTAAAATAACTTAGAGATGAGGGTTAAAATGTTAATTGATATATTAGTTATAGTCATATTAGAACTATTTGGTTACTTAGGAGTAATCAATACAACGATTATTCCTCGTCCTTCTAATATCCTATTTAAAAGTGATATATTACCTATCTTAAGTGCTCTAAAATCTACACTTGGTTTTATAGCTATAATATTTATCATATCATTTTTAATAAACATGCTTATAGTTATTATTTGTTACTGGCTTGAATGTAAATATTTAGAAAACTTACTTTATCGTTTAAATACTATTCCTCGTATGGTTATTATGTTAGTGGGAATAGCAATACTTGGAGTAGGATATAAGACAATATGTATAATGAGTATTATAAGTTCTATGCCTAATTTTGTTATTACTATCTTGGGATATTTAAGAGATAAAAATAATCAAAGTATTATTGAAGCAGCAGAAGATTGTGGTACATCTTATTTAAATATTCTCTTAAAAATATTAATTCCTAATAATTTAAGAGGTATTATTATTAGTACTAAGATATTATTATCAAGTATTATAAATAGTGTTATTATGGGTGAATATTTAATTGGTACATCTGGATTAGGTAGTTCACTTCAATATAATTTATTTATGTATAATATGAAAAACGTTTGGATGATAGCTCTTGTAATCGCATTGTTTTCAATCATCGTTAATAAATGTTTTGACTTTATCTTAAAAAGTAGATATATGTGGTTCAATAAATAGAAGGTGATATAATGGGAAAGCTAGAATTTAAAAATATTACATTTGCTTATGACCAGAATGTTATTTATGATGATTTATCACTAACAGTAGATAATCATGAATTCTTATGTATAGTTGGTCCATCTGGTGCTGGCAAAACAACACTTTTAAGACTTCTTGCTGGATTTGAACAGCAAAGCCATGGTGAAATTCTTTATGATAATAAAAAATTAATTAATACTGATACAGCTTTTGTATTTCAAAATTATGCTTTATTTAAAAGTATGAAAGTTAAAGAAAATATTGCTTTTGGTTTAAAAAATCAAAAATTATCTAAAAATAAAATAAATGAATTAGTTAATAATGTTTCAGAAGCTTTAAATATAAAACAATTACTTAACCGTTATCCCTCTGAACTAAGTGGAGGTGAACAACAAAGAGTAGGTTTAGCACGTGCGTTGGTTAGAAATCCTAAAATATATTTATTTGATGAACCATTATCTAATCTTGATGCATCATTAAAACAAAGTATGAGAAAAGAGATAAAGAATATTTATAAAAAAAGTGATGCTACATTTATTTATGTAACTCATGATCAAACAGAAGCAAGTTACTTAGCTAGAAAGATATTAGTCGTAAGTAAATCTGGTATTGAGCAATATGCCACTCCTAAAACTATTTATGAAAATCCCAAAAATACTTTCGTAGCATCTTTCTTTGGCGAAGAAAAAATAAATCTATTAAAAGGTAAAATATTAAAGGAAAATAATGACTATTATATAGACTTTCAAAATAATAAAATAAAGTTAGATTATAATAAATATAATAATTTAAACAAGTATGTTAATAAAAATATTATATTTGGAGTTCGTCCAGAAGATATATCTTTTACAAGTGTTGGCCTTAAATATAAATTACAAGAAAATGAGTATCTAGGTAATAAAAATATCTTAAAGGTAAAAATAAGCAAAGATATAATAACTATCTTAAAAAGTGGTAAAGAGTCTATTACTGATAAAATCTATTTTAATAATATAAAAATCTTTGATTCTAAAACAAAAGAAAATATTAATTATCTTGAAAATTAATAAAATATAATTAATAAAATATATAATATAATTTCTATAGGAAAAACGTCATAAAAATGACACATTTGAGTGCTTCAAATATTTTCCAGTTGTGTTTTCTAGATTTGAATACTATTTTATAGTAGTATCAATCTAGATTTTTATATTAGCCCAGAAGCTTAACTAATAAAAATATCAATAAAATTCTAATCAATAATTGACTTTACATCTTAGAATGTTGTATACTAGTGGACGTAAAGCAATTGATGAAGACGTCAATATATAAGTAGTTTCAAGAGAGCTAATCACTTTGGTGCAAGATTAGCATATGAAAGTATATTGAAAATCACTTCTGATGTGTTATTCTGAAAATAGTAAGAATAAACGTTTACTTACGTTACAAGTATTAAGTGTATGATTCATTCATAAATTAAGGTGGTACCACGGACTTTTAGTTCGCCCTTAAACTTATGAATGTTTTTTTTATTTAGGAGGAATGCTTAATGAATACTGAATATGAGGTAAGAGTATTAGAAATCAATCATGATGAAATGGTTAAAAAGTTAGAAAGTCTTGGAGCAGAATTTAAATTCAGCGCTTTACAACAAAGACTAGTATATGATCTAAAACCTAAATGTGATAACAAATGGATAAGACTTAGAACCAATGGTACTACATCAACAATAACTATTAAAGATATTGAAGCAAAAACTGTGGATGGTACTAAAGAATTAGAAATTGAAGTTAGTGATTTTGATAAAGCTAATGAGATATTAGAAGTACTAGGTTATCATAATCGTGGATTTCAACAAAATAAACGTACACAATATATTCTTGATGGCGTAGAATTAGATCTTGATAGATGGCCACTAATCCCAGAATATATGGAAATAGAAGGTCCATCAGAAGAAGCTGTATATAATTGCTTAGAGAAATTAGGAATAGATAAAACTGAAATAGTAACTCTAGATGTTGCCAGTATCTATACTCATTATGGGCATGATGGTGAACATTTAGCAGATTTGAATTTTGAAATGGAGGAGAATAAACAATGAGAAAGTTTGAAGAACTAGATAAGAGATTAGCATCAGAAGTAGAAGCAGATACTCTTAAGAATTGGGGTGGAGTACAATCTATTTATAAAGAAACTCTAGCTAATCGTGCTAAGGCTAAAAAGTTCGTTTTCTATGATGGACCAGCAACTGCAAATGGTTATCCTGGGCTACATCATATGTTGGCTAAATTCTTAAAAGACTCATTTACTAAATATCATACAATGAAAGGTGAAAGAGTAGTAAGAAAAGTAGGATGGGATACTCATGGTCTTCCAGTGGAACTGCAAGTTGAAAAAGAATTAGGATTTACTGGAAAACAAGATATCGAAAAATACGGTATTAAAGAATTTAATGAAAAATGTAAAGAATCAGTTTGGAAAAATAAAGAAGCATTTACTGATTTAACAGAAAAAATGGGCCAATTTATTGATGTCGAAGATCCATATGTTACATATGATTGTAACTATGTTGAAACTGAGTGGTATATTTTAAAAGAATTCTTTAATAAAGGATTATTCTATGAAGGACATAAAATATTACCATACTGCCCACGTTGTGGAACAGGGTTAGCTTCCCACGAAGTAGCTCAAGGATATAAAGAAGATACAGTTGAAACAGTTATCGTTCCAATGAAAAAAGTTGACGAAGATGTATATTTCTTAGTATGGACAACAACACCTTGGACATTACTTTCAAATGTAGCTCTATGTGTTAATCCTAACCTTACTTATGTTAAAGTAAAATCAGGAAACTATAAATTTATCTTAGCTGAATCATTAGTATCTAAAGTATTAGGTGAAGAAGTAGAAGTTCTAGAAACATATAAAGGTACTGACCTAGAATATATGGAATATGAACAATTAATTCCAGAATTACCAGTCGATAAGAAAGCCTTCTTTGTAACTGTAGATGATTATGTTACAGCAGAAGATGGTACTGGTATAGTTCATATTGCTCCAGCATTCGGTGAAGATGACTCTAAAGTAGGTAAAAAATATAATCTACCATACTTAAATCCAGTAGGTGAAGATGGTAAATACACTGAAGGCCCTTGGACTGGAATGTTAATATTTGATGCTGATAAAGAAGTAGTTAAATACTTAAAAGAAAATGATAAATTATTTAAAAAACAAAAAATGGTTCACAACTATCCACATTGTTGGAGATGTGATTCACCACTTGTTTATTATTCAAAACCTTCTTACTATTTAAAAGTTACAGACATTAAAGACCAAATAGTAGAAGCAAATAAAAAAGTTAATTGGTATCCTGCATACGTTGGTGAAAAGCGTTTTGGTAACTGGCTAGAAAACATGAATGATTGGGCTATTTCAAGAAGTAGATATTGGGGAACACCACTACCTTACTGGACTTGTGAATGTGGTCATGACGAAATGATTGGTTCTCGTAAAGAATTAGTTGAAAAAGCTATTGAAGATATTGACGAAACAATCGATTTACATAGACCATACGTTGATAACGTTCATCTAAAATGTCCAAAATGTGGTAAGCCAATGACTCGTACTAAAGATGTTATTGATTGTTGGTTCGATTCAGGATCAATGCCATTTGCTCAATATCACTGGCCATTTGAAAATGAGAGTATCTTTGAAGATCAATTCCCAGCAGACTTTATCTGTGAAGGAATCGACCAAACTAGAGGATGGTTCTATACTTTAATCATCATCTCTACATTCTTAAAAGGTTGCGCTCCATTTAAAAATGTCTTAGTTAACGACCTTATTCAAGATGCAGAAGGTAAAAAGATGTCTAAATCTAAAGGTAATATTGTTGAACCATTTACAACTATGAAAGAATATGGTGCTGACGTAGTTAGATTCTATTTACCTTATGTTTCACCAGTATGGACACCACTTCGTTTCGATATGAATGGACTAAAAGAAGTGTACTCTAAATTCTTTAATCCACTAAAAAATACATATAGCTTTTTTGCTTTATATGCCAATACTGATAATATCGATATTGAAAAATGTAATGTTCCATATAAAAATCGTGAAGAAATCGATAAATGGTTATTATCTAAATACAATAAATTATTAAAATATGTTACAGAATCGTATGAAGAATATGACTTAAATAAAGTAGTTAAAGCAGTTACAGAATTCGTATCAGAAGACTTATCTAACTGGTATATCAGAAGAAATAGAAAACGTTTCTGGGCTTCAGAATTAGATGATTCTAAAAAATCTGTATATATGACAACATACGAAGTTTTAACTGGTCTATGTCGTATGATAGCTCCAGTAGTTCCATTTGTAACTGAAGAAATCTACACTAAATTAACTGGCGAAAAATCAGTTCACTTAACTGATTTTCCAGAATATGATGAATCACTAATTGATGAACATATTGAAACTCGTATGGACTTGGTTCGTAGCTTAATTTCAATCGGACGTTATGTACGTGAAGAAACTAAAATAAAGGTTCGTCAACCACTTAGTGAAGCACTACTTGATGGTAAGAGTAAAGATTTAATCGAAGACTTAGTTCCACTTATCCAAGAAGAATTAAATATTAAAAATATTGTCTTTGTTGATGATTTAAATGAATACATGAACCTTTCTGTAAAACCAAATTTTAAGGTTGTAGGAAAAGTATTTGGTCCACTAATTAAAGAATTTCAAACTAAACTAGAAAGCCTTGATAGTGATTCAATTTCTAAATTACAAAAAGGTGGTTTAATAACTATGACTATTGGTGACGAAGAAAAAGAAATTACTTCTGAAATGGTTGAGATTAGAATTTCTTCAAAAGAAGGATTCAATGTTGGAATGGAAAATAACAATTTCATCATTCTTGAAACTACTTTAACTGAAGAATTAATTCTTGAAGGTATTGCTCGTGAAATGGTTTCTAAAGTTCAACAATTACGTAAGACAAAAGACTTCAATGTTGCAGATAGAATAACGCTATATTATAGTGGCGATGCAGATGTTGATAAATGTGTTGAAAAATTTGCTGATTATATTAAAAACGAAACATTGTCATTAGATATTGTTAAAAAAGATAACTTAACTGAAAAATGTGACCTAAATGGTCATGAATGTCTAATCGATGTAGAACGATAAAATAAATGACTAGTGTGTGTACACACTAGTCTTTTTCTTTGATGTAAGTGCTATAATAAAAAAGAAGTGATTAGAATGAAAAAAAGAGAAGAAATATATGACTTATATTGGTATTTTGCCTGTGAAAGACAAAACATCTTTATAAAAAAGAAAAATGGTGAAAAGTCCCCTTGGACGGATGACAAAATATTACAAGAATATAAGTTTTGTAACTCATATCGTATAAATGATAGAGTAAGTCAATATCTCCTAAAAAATGTAATTTATAACGGAAAAGTTTATTCTAAAGAAGATATGTTATTTAGAATCCTTCTTTTTAAATTATTTAACAAAGAATCAACTTGGGAATTATTAATCAATGAATTAGGAGATATTACATTAAGTAATTTTAATTTCACTAAGTATTCAATAATTTTAAATAACGCTATATCTAATAATATAAAAATATACAACGATGCTTATATAAGTTGTGCCAATAAAGCCTATGGCTATAATCGTAAACATGATAATCACTTAAGTCTTTTAAAACAAATATTTATAATAGATAAATCTCATCTAAAAATATTATCATCAGAAACTATGAAAGAAGCTTTTGATATCTTAAAATCTTATCCACTTATCGGTGATTTTATGGCTTATCAATTAGTATCAGATATAAATTATAGTGAAGCTGTTAATTGGTCTGAAGATGAATTTACTGTTGCTGGTCCAGGATCATTACGAGGAATAAAAAAATGTTTTATTGATATTGATAATATGTCAAATGAAGATATAATAAAATATATGTATGAACACCAAGATGAAGAATTTAAAAGACTTAATCTTGATTTTAAAAGAATAGGCAATCGTCAATTGCAATTAATAGATTGTCAAAATATCTTTTGTGAACTAGATAAATATTGTCGAGAAGCACATCCTGATTTAAAAACAAATCGTACTAGAATAAAGAAAAAATACAAACCTAAAAATAACAAAATAGAATATATCTATCCACCTAAGTGGAATATAAAGGAGCAATAAAAAATGAACAAAATATATCGTAATACATATATTGAAATAAATTTAAAAAATATTGAATCAAACGTGAGAACATTAATAAATAAATACAATAATTATAAGTATTATTTTGGCGTAGTTAAAGCAGATTGTTATGGTCATAATGACATAAAATCAGTCGAAGCTATAATAAAAGGAGGCTGTAACTACTTAGCTGTTGCAACTCTAGAAGAAGCGCTTTATATTAGAAAGTACATAAAAGATATTCCAATTCTTTGCCTAGGTATTATAGATTCTAAATATATTAAAAAATGTATAGAAGAAAATATAACGATAACTATAAGTAATCTTTCTTATCTGGAAAATATCCTAGTAGATAATCCAACTAATCTAAAGGCTCATATTAAAATAAACACTGGCATGAATAGATTAGGTGTTAACAACAAAGAAAATCTTAATAAGGTATATAATCTTATAAAAAATAGTAACATATATCTAGAAGGTATCTATACTCATATTCATTCTGCATCAAATAAAGAAATAACTTTAAATCAATTTAAAAAGTTTAAAGAAATTACTTCTGATATTGATTTAAATATTATTCCAATCATTCATCTTTGTGCAAGTGATGCAACTATGAATTATGAAAAATTATCATATGCTAATGGATGTCGTTTAGGAATAGCTATGTATGGTTTAGCTGAGAATAAAAATTTAAATCTTTTATCAACATTTTCACTATATAGTCATATAATTCAAATAAATGAAGTAGAAAATGAAACCGTTGGTTATAATGGTAATTACAAAGTAAAAGATAAAGAATATATAGCTGTAATCCCAATCGGTTATGCCGATGGAATAATAAGAAAAAATACGGGTCGAAGTGTCTATATAAATGACAAAGAATACCAAATAGTTGGTAATATATGTATGGATATGTTATTTGTTAAAGTAGATAAAACTATTAAAGTAGGAGATAAAGTAACAATAATCAAAGATATAAATCATATTGAAAATATTGCTAAGCATCTAGATACCATTAGCTATGAAGTAATGTGTTCAATAGGTAAAAGAGTTCCAAGAATATACAAGTAGAAAGTTTCATCTTTCTATTTTTTTTTACAATAAAATAAAGTATAATAATTATAAGGTAGATGATAGTATGAAAAAAAAGCTACACATAATATTTATTTTTCTAATATCACTCATTGCTATAAAAAACGTAAATGCTGAAAATTCACTTTTAACATTTGATCACGTTAAAGCTTATGAAGTTGATAATATAAGTAATATAAATAGTTATAAAGATGGCTATATATATAGTACAGAAGTTGATGATAATACAATAGTTTATAGTTACGATAACAATGATATTCTAAAATCTTCGAAACAATTAGAAGATTTTATAAAACCATCTTTTATAAAGATAAACGATAATTATTTAGTTGTAGGCTTAAATAATAATACTTTAAAGTTCTATTTGTTAGATACAAATCTTCAAATAAAAAAGCAATTAAAAACAACTTATATAATAGACAATTCTTCCAATATAAGTTTATATAGTTATAACGATAAAATATATGCTATGTTAACAGAGGATGGTATTCTATCAAGTAATGTTTTATATGAAATCGATGAAAATCTAAATATCAAAGAAGAAACTTTTAGTTCTTTAGGTGCAGAAAATATTCATGAAATTCTAAAAGGAGATTATTATTTAGTTAGATTTAATAGCAATATCGAAACAGAAGACTTAAGAGAAAAATACTATTTAAATTCCACATACATTGAGAGCAAGTACATATTAGTAGGATTTAATTATATCGACTCATCTGATGAACAACTTGATTCTAATTACAAAGCACATCTAACTATATTAGATAAAAAAGGAAATGTATTAGTTAATGAGACAAATAATAATTATTATAGTTATAATAGTGTTGAAATAGTAAAAGATAAAATAGTAGTATTAGCATACAACGGGGAGTATTATCTAGTTGTATACGACTTTAACGGAAAGCTAATAAGTGAAGATAAAATTAGTACTGATAATTTGAATGTTGATAACATGTATAAAGTAGGGAATAAAATAGTTTTAAGTTTATTCGATATAGAAAATAGAGATATTCAAAAAAGTTCATTAATGTTTTATTCTTACAATTTAACTATTTCTACTGAAGAAAACTTATTTGGTACTATAAATATAAAAAACTCAAGTATACCTTACGAAAAAGTTGAATTTGAAGTTCTAGCAAATTCTGGTTATGAAATAGATAATATACTAGTAAAAGATATTCAAGGAAACATTATTAAAGTTACAGGTCAGTCATTTATAATGCCAGAAAATGACATTATATTATCCATCACTTATAAGGAAATAGTAACTAATCCAGAAACAATTGATTATATTATTATTATTTTTCCAATTCTTATAATAGTATCTCTAATAATGATAAATTTATATCGAAAAATATCATGGCTAAAATAACAGTTTTTACTGTTATTTTTTAATTTTATGATATAATAAATTAAGAATAGGGTGATAAAATGCCAGGAAATGAAAATAATAATCCATTCAATAATGAATTTAATAATAATAATCAAGCAAATAATATGTCTAATCAACCAGAACAAAAACCAATAATTGAGATTCCTCAAGAATATTATGATAAACTTGCTCAAGAGGAATTAGCTAAAAAAGAACAACAAGCAAAAGTTGAACGTGATAAAGCAGAAGCTGCCAAATCTGCTTCAGAATTAAATAAAATTCTTGTCTTAGTTGTTTTAAACGCTATTATTATTTTTGTATCATTGTATCTTACAGTTAATAAAACAAAATATGCACTATTTGCTATTCCAATTTTTATTATTATTTTATCAATTTTTCATTCATTAAAGTACAAAGAAAAGAGTAGCTATCCTTCATCAGTAATGGTAGGTGGCATTTTAGTAGCCGTAGTAACATTTGTAATGTCGATGCTTAATGAAGAAGAAATGGATTTATGGACATATTATGCTATTATTTCTGCTGGAATAGGATTTTTAGGTGTTATAACTAGTAGTATTATTAATAAAATAATAGTGGACTTTAAAAATATCAAAGCCTTACAAGCCATAGGATACATAATATACTTTATAGCTCTTATAGTTGTACCTAAGTATTTGAATGACCATTATCATGAAGAATTTTATAAATTAATTTTTAAAGAACAAACTGAAGTAGTAGCAGAAACCGAAACAGAATTTGTTCTAAAAACTTTAAAACAGCGTTATGATACAAACTTTATTTGTGGAACATATGCTAATCAAGCAGCTCAACAAGAAAAAAATTTAAAAGAAGGAACCTATAATTCTAAAATAGATCAACATAATCGTCGAGTAAGTGAAAGATATTGTTTAGATGAAAACAAAAGAGAAATTCGTGTTATTTCTACATCTTACAATGAAAGTGCAGTTCAATATATAGTAGTAGACGATTATATTGAAAAATTATTTCTAGATAGTATTAAAGAAAATATTTCAAAAAATGTTTTATCAGCAACTGGAACAAAAGAAGTAGATGTATCTTTGTATCCAGAAGAAAATTGTTCTTTTTATGGAGACTGTGTTGATTGCGACGATTATTATGCAAGATATGAAAAAGAAAATGATATCAAAAATCAATATGGTATAAGTACTAAACTTAACTTCACTAAAGACTTAAACAAATCACCTCTAGAATATATAAATGGCAATAAATTTAAATACGTTATTAATATATCGGGGCAATTTAATAATATTAGTACAAACTATGATTCAATTATCGAAAATGTTCTAAATAGTTTAAATAGTATGGAATATAAAAACAACTATGGCTATGTAATATCAATATATAATATTGATACAGCAGTTTTAGAAACAAAACAACTAGTATATAAAGTAACTGGAGATACAAATACTGAAAATACTTTTAAAGATCCTAAAATACAAAATATTTCCTCAAATAAAAATAAGAATTAATTACGATTCTTATTTTTTTTAATAAACAAACTTATCACAATTAGCACTGTACAGAAAAAATAAACATATTTTTTAAAAAGTAATACATTAACATAATTTCTAATCATCAAAAACTCAGTACCTAAAATAATTAATACAAGAATGGTAGATACCATATAAATATTTAAATTATCAAGTAATATTTTCACACATACTAATCCTCCAATAGTTAAATTAACGACCCATTCCATAACTAAAATATTTTCAACATTACTAACATAATTGAATAAATTTATTTTATTAAGCATTAAATATTCAGGAAACCTAATTGTACTAGCAAATTCTGAACCATATATACTTAATATAAAAAACATAACAATAATAGTTAAAATAGCCCCTATTAAGTAACCTTTACCAACATCTTTAAATTTTAAATCGCCTTTATAGTTTAAAAGCACTAAATTTGGCATTAACGAAGTAGCTGTAAAAACAACTATACATTTTATAAATTCTTTGAAACCAGTATTGAATATTGGCAACAAATTATATAAAGAGACTAATGAAATTAAAGCAATTAAAGCAAATATTATAAAACATAATGATAATGGGCAAAATAATTCACTAACTCTTGATATAATTTTAAATTCTTTCAATGCTCCATAAAAAATAACTAATATAAAAGTTCCCATAATAAATAGAGTAGGAGTATCATAAAGCAAATATGTACCAGTCAATGTTGTAATAGCAAGCAATCCAGCTGTTATAGTAGTAATACTTATTAACACTGTGGAAATCTTATTTAATCCACCTTTTAAATAAAATAAATATAGCAAAAAATATCCAAGAAGCATTCCCATTATACTAGCAATCAATAAACTATTTTTACCAATTCCTACTAAAACACTAAAACCAATGCCCAAGAATAGAACTCTTGTTAAATAAAAACTTAATATTATATATTGTTTTTTATTAATTATGGATTGTTTCATAAATAGCTCCATTTCTAGTTATTTTTATATCAACATTTACTTCATAAGGTATTTTATCCTTTTCTTTACCATAAATTTTATAATATAAATCTTTAAATCCCACTAAGTCTGATTCACTTTCTAATGCCTCATCAATAAATTCTTCAACTTCCGTAGCTATTGTTTCTTGAATACCTTTTTCTATTTTTCTATAGCTATCTTTATCTTCTAAATTAGTATCTTCATTAATTTTTTTTACTTTACCCATACCTTTAATATCAATAAGTATCTTATCTTTTTTTACATCATACTTAATATCTTTTTTATAAATATTTATAACATTATCGCCATTATCAAAATCCAAGTTGTCACTTTTTAATATTAAAAAATTATAAATTTTATTATTCATCTTTCCAACCATTTTAGCTTTTTTAAAATATGCTATATTGTCAATAATTGCATTTTCATCTTTCATTTCTATATATGGTAAAGCAATATCTTTCTTTTCATTGATAATATTACTAACTATTAAATCAATATTGTCTATTTGTGTAGCATCAACATTATATTTTATTGTGTCGACAATTAAACTACTAATAGAACCATCATCAATCTCTGTTGTTAGTATTTCATTTGGATCTTCAGCAACTACAGTAAAAAAAGAAGAACTAACAGTAACATCACGTAGCATATAATCAACTACATCACCAATTCCATTTTTAGCTAGTTCTTCACTAATTATTACTAGATCAACATGTTTAAAATAGGCTTTTTTTCCAGAATTATTAATAGCTTGATTAATTGCATTAGCTAAAATTTTATCTTTACCACTTATAACATTAGTAGTTATTTTACTACTTGATTCCCCTTTAGAACTTTTAACTGTTTCTAAACTAACTATATATTCTTCATCTTTAAAATCAATTCCAATTCCGTTAACAATATTCATATCACTTAATTCTTGATAGTCATAACAGCCTGTTAAAAAAAGTAGACATATTATAATTAAAATTATCTTTTTCATTCTTTCACCTTATATTCATTATTTGATAATAATTTACTTCTTTTTTTATCTTTTCCCTTTTTTATTACAGTCTTTAGAAAATATGTTTCATCAAAAGGTGCAACAGGATAAAGGTAAGGTTCACCCAATGTTTTTATTGAAGAAACATGTATAACAACTATAAATAATCCAAGTATTGTTCCATACAATCCAAGTACAGTAGCAAAGAATAGCAATAATAATCTATACAATTTTAATCCATCTATAATATTTCCACTATTATAAACTAAACTAGTTATAAATGTGATACCTATTACAATAATCATAATTGGACTAGCTACATTAGCAGAGACAGCAGCTTCACCTAAAACTAAAGCTCCAAGTATTGAAATTGAACTACCATAAGTAGAAGGAAATCTTATATCACTTTCCCTTAAAATAGAACATATTATTATCATGAAAAAAGCTTCAAATGCTGAAGGAAATGGAACTCCTGTTCTTGCAGATTGAAATGACAATAATAAATTCAGTGGAATCGTTTCTGGATTATAATTAATAATCGATATATATAAGGCTGGCAATAAAAGAGTAATGAAAAGACATATTAATCTTAATATTTTTAAAAAATTAACATCAACAGCTTTAACATATAGATCCCCTTGAGGATTAATAAAGTCAACAAAAAAAGCAGGCATTATAAGTGCATAAGGAGAATTATCAGCAATTATAACAATTTTACCTTCTAATAAAGAAGTACACACTTTATCAGGTCTTTCTGTTTTCATCATTGTTGGTAAAGGAGCTTTATCTTCATTAATATAACTTGGCAAAACTTCTATATCTATTAGACCATCTATATCTATATTTTTTAATTTTTTTCTTATTTCTTTAACATATTTCCTTTTAGCAATATCTTTTATATATAAAAGAGAAACTTGAGTTTTAGTTTTTCTCCCAATAGTAAAATCTTCATTTATCAAATTTTCTGTCTTAATTCTTCTTTTTATTAGTCCTAGATTCATCTGAATACTTTCATTAAATGAATCTTTCGGTCCGTTAATAGATGGCTCTGCAGAAGGAGTACTAACTGAACGATATAAATCTCCCTTACATTCACATACCAGAATATCTTCGTCATTATAAACTAAAGCAAATCCTCCCATAATATAATCTTTTATTGAATTATAATCTTTAATATAAATTATATTAGGTCCACTAACAATATTTTTTAAAAAATAAAATTCATGTCCTATAGTTAAGTTTTGTAAAATATAGTCATTGACTTTATCACTACTACATAGACTCTCTAAATAAACAACATGAACATTGTTAATAATTTTATGTTTTAAATCTTCAGTATTATTAAAATCTTTTTTTAACTTTTCGTATAGCATAATATCACCAATAATAGTATTGCCAAAAATTACTAAATTATATAAATTTTAAAAAAATTTCAAAAAAAGAAGGATTTTGGAGCACTTATGGAGAATATATAGAGTGAAGGGAGGTTTTATGAAAGAATCAAAATTTTATAC
>CAJTLN010000003.1:0-261118 GCA_910577505.1 uncultured Bacilli bacterium | reverse complement strand
ACTTATGGAGAATATATAGAGTGAAGGGAGGTTTTATGAAAGAATCAAAATTTTATACAAGTAAGTATGATATTGTCTTCAAATCAGTTTTCATAGATGAAGATGATCCATATCTATTAAAAGAATTCTTATCTAGATTATTAAAGAGAAAAGTAGAATCAATTAAGTTCCTTAAAACAGAACAAACAAAAGAATATATTAGAGAGAAAACAAAAATACTAGACTTTCTAGCTAAAGTAGATAAAGAATATTTACATATAGAATTAAATTCTAGTTATAAGAAATACTATAATGTAAGAAACTTTAGTTATTTTGCAACAGTATACACAAGACATATCAAGATAGGAGAAGAATATGATTTAAAAACAAAATTCTTACATATCGATTTATCATATGGATTAAAAGAAAATGAAGATGAATATCGTATGTATAAAGTTATAGATAAAAATGGTAATAAGTATATTGAAAACTTTGAAATAATTGAATATAATATGGATAAGTTAATGGATTATTATGAGAATTATAATGAAGAAAAAACAAAAGAATATAAATACTTAATAATGCTAGATTTACAAAGTGAAGAACTAAATACTTTTGCTAAAGGAGATAAGTTTATGGAAGAATATGCCAATAAAATAAATAAAGTAAATGAAGATCCAGAATTTCAATCTTTTATGACAGCAGAAGAAGATTACCAAAAATGTCTAAATACTGATAGAAGAATAGCTAGAGAAGAAGGCCATGAAGAAGGCTTCGTCGAAGGACATGCAGAAGGACGTGCAGAAGGACGTGCAGAAGGCCGCATAGAAGGCCGAGCAGAAGGACGCAGAGAAGGTCTTGCAGAAGCTCAAAAAGAAATAGCTAGAAATCTAAAAAAAATTGGTATTTCTTTAGAAGATATTGCAACTTCTTGTAATTTATCTATTGAAGAAATAAAAAATATTTAAAGAAGTAATTATTTTACTTCTTTTATAATTATTTAAAAAAATATAGTATAATAAAACTGAGGTATATATATGAATGAAGTTAAAATTGAAAAAATTGATAATCAAGGAAGAGGAATATGTTATATTGATTCAAAAATAACATTTGTCCCAAACACTTTACCAGGAGAAATAGTAAATATTAAATTAACAAAAGAATCAAAAAAATATAATGAAGCTATAGTAACTGACTATTTATTAACTAGTAAAAAAAGAATAGAAAGTCCATGTCCATATTTTGGTATCTGTGGTGGTTGTGAATTATTACATAGTAAATATGAAGATACTATAAAATATAAAAAAGAAAAACTAGAGAATATTATATCTAAATATGCCAATATAAAATCAAATATCGAAATCATTCCAAGTAATAACATTCTTTCATATCGAAATAAAATAACTTTAAAAATAATCAATGAAAAAATTGGCTATTATAAGTCATCATCGCATAATTTAATAGAAATAGAAAAATGTCTTCTTGCTGAACAAGCAATAAATTCATTTATTCCAGATATAAAATATTTGGGAATAAAAAACGGAGAAATAATAATCCGATCTAATTATAATAATGAATTACTAATATGGATAAAAACTAAAGATAATATAACTCCTGACGTTAACAGCCTAAAACAACATCATAAAATAGTAGGTATTGTTATAAATGAAAAATCTTTTTATGGAGATACTAGTTTCATTGAAATAATTAATCATCAACTATTTACTGTATCATATGATTCTTTTTTTCAAATAAATAGATATATATGTTCAAAAATCTTTGATTTAATTAATAATCATATTGATAATAATGAAATAATACTAGACTTGTATTGTGGAGTAGGTACATTAGGTATTAATGCATCCAAAAATGCTACAAAAGCATTCGGTATAGAAATAGTAAAAAATGCAGTTTTAAATGCTATAACTAATTCTAAAATAAATAAAAGAGATAATATCTTTTATATGTTAGGAGACGTTTCGGAATGCTTACCTAAAATAAAGGATAAAGTTGATACAATAATTGTCGATCCTCCACGAGCTGGATTAGATAAAACTACCAAAAATACTATTATAGATTTCAAGCCTAGTAAAATAATATACGTTTCGTGCGACTCTATGACATTAGCTCGTGATTTAAAAGAATTATCAGTATATTATAATGTTATTGATTTAAAAGGATTAGACATGTTTCCATTTACTCAACACGTTGAATGTGTATGCGTGTTAAATAGGCGATAAACCCTTATAAATAAAGGGAAAATCAACTATTCAGTAGGGGTCAAAACAATGGTAAAAAAACGAGTAAATTATTAATATTTTTACTAATTTTTGAAAAAAATATTGTGTAGGTTGTCTGTGGAGAATATGTTTCCTCATACCACCCTAATTGGTATGTTTCTACTAGTTGAATTTGTTAAGTAATAGATAGTATTCTTACATATATGTCTTTATTTACTGTTACTGTATAACTTGAAGGGAGTTAAAAATGAAAAAAATTTTAGTTGTTGATGATGAAGAAATGATAACAGACTTAATATCTACCTGTTTATTAGATAAGGGATATGAAGTAATGGTTGCTAACAGTAGTGAAGAAGCACTATTATATATTCCTAAATCTCCTAATTTGATTATTTTAGATATAAATATGCCAAGCGTAAATGGTTTAGAACTATGCAAAAATATTCGTGATTATATTTATTGTCCTATAATTTTTTTGACTGCTAGAGTTAGTGAACAAGACAAAATAAATGGTTTTAGATATGGAGCAGATGATTATATTACAAAGCCATTTAGTTTGAAAGAATTAACTGCTCGAGTTGAAGCACATTTAAGACGAGAGGAAAGAAGTAAAAATAATTTATCAATTATGACACTTGCAGATGGTTTAATAATAAATCTATCAAGTAGAAAAATATATTTTGAAAAGATAGAAATACCATTTTCTAAAAAAGAATTTGATATCATTGAATTTTTAATTGCTAATTCTGGACAGGTTTTTGATAAAGAACAAATTTATGAAAAAATTTGGGGATATGATGCTTTAGGAGATAGTAATGTAGTTAAAGAGCATATTCGCAAAATTCGTGCAAAATTTAAAGACGTTACTGGAAAAGAGTACATAGATACAAGTTGGGGAGTTGGTTATTGTTGGAAAAATTAAAAAAAATGAATAAATCATTATCAATAAGAAAGTTTTTTGCTTTTGTTGTTTTTAGTACATTCCTAATTGTCATTGTATTGTCAATAATATGTATTTGGGGTGGTACTAAATTTAGAAATTATCTAGTTCCAAATTCAAATGATGTTGTTTTAACATTAGAACTTACGAATCAAGACGGGCAAAAAATGAATGTAGTAATAGAAACTGAATTAGGTAGTGAAGCAGTAAAAATGCCAATGATAATAAATAGTTTAGAGTCATCAAAAAATTATATATCATTAGATGATATTGAGATAAAAGTTGTAAAAGTAGAAAATAGTATTGAAAAACTTACTCCTAAAAGAAAATTTGCTTATCAAGCAACAGGAGTGTTAATGGTATTACTTCCTTTATTATTTTCAATTAGTGGTATTTTGATAGCAGGATTTGTTTTTTATAAAAGAAAATTAAAAGAACCTTTAAGAATTTTATCAAATTCAATGCAAGAAATAGCAAAAGAAAATCTTGATTTTAATGTTTTTTATGAATCTGATGATGAAATGGGGGCGTTATGTTCTTCATTTGAAGAAATGCGAAAAGCGTTAGAAGAAAATTATAAAGAATTATGGAAAATGATAGAAGAAAGAAAAATTTTACAAACTTCTGTTGCTCACGATTTAAGAAATCCTATTACCATTATAAAAGGGTACACAGAATATTTACAAGAAAATTTAGAACATAAAGATTTATCTAATGAAAAAATTATTGAAATAATAAATAATATAAATAAGACAACTGAAAGATTAGAAAACTATACTAATTCTATTCGTGCTATAAATCAATTAGATGAAATAAAAATTGAGCGTAAAGAAGTAAGCGCAAAAGAATTTATAGAAAATGCTTGTAATGATTTTTTATTGATGACTAAATCTAAAGAGATTAAATTAGAAATTACAGATCATATACCAAACGGAACTTTTAACATTGATGTTGATGTTGTTTATAGAATAGTAGAAAATATTATAAATAATGCCTTAAGATATGCAAAGAAAAAAATTAAAATTTCATTTGAGATAAAAAATAACTTTTTGATAATTATTGTAAAAGATGATGGTATTGGTTTTAGTGAAAATGTTTTGTCTGGAAATCATAAATTGATTATTTCAAATAATAAAGATGGACATTATGGTATGGGTTTAACGATAAGCCGTATCTTATGTAATAAGCATGGTGGAGAACTAAAACTTGACAATGATGAAAAAAATGGTGCAAAAGTAATAATAAAAATACAAATTTGACGGATTTTTGACTTTTATTTTATATCATATCCTTGTAAGCCTAAAATGGCACGACAAGGAGTTTTTTTTATGAGAAAAATAAAAATTTATAGCAAAAAGAAATTAAAATATAGAAAAAAAGTAATTTGTTTTATTATTTTTACAGTTTTAATTTTAAATTGTGTAAACAATATCTTAAAGTCTTTTCGTGTTAGTGAAAATGAGTCTTTGATAAATGAGAATGAACAAGTTATTGATAATCAAAAAAAGGAGAATCAAGAGGAAAATACTCTTTTAAATGAAAATAATAGTTATCAAATTCCAAACAACAGACAGGATATTGATATGAATACTACTGATTATACTACAAATAATGAACCTATAAATAATTTTGAAAGAGATATAAATAAGTTTAAAAATAAAAAACTGATTGCTTTTACCTTTGATGATGGACCTAATTTTGAAACTACCAATAAATTGTTAGATAATTTGGATAAATATAATGCACGTGTAACTTTCTTTGTTGTTGGTAATCGTGTAAAAACTTATGAAGATACTTTGAAAAGAGCATACGATATGGGTAATTTAATAGGAAGCCATACTTACAATCATAAAAACCTTTTTGAATTAAACAATAATCAAATAGTAGATGAAATTAAAAAAACAAACAATGTAATAAAGGAAGTAACTGGTAGCAACACTCTTTATTTACGACCTCCGTATGGTAATACAAATAAAAAAATTAAAAATCTTGCTAATTTGTATAATATTCTTTGGGATTTAGATACTGAAGATTGGAAATATAAAGATAAGAATAAAATAGCAAAGTATATTATTGATAATGCTCACGATGGAGGAATAATTTTATTACACGATTTATATGAAACATCAATAGATGGGGCATTACTAGCAATGGAAGAATTATCAAAAAATGGATATGCTTTTGTTACAATAGAAGAAATGGCAACTTTAAAAGGTATAACTCTTAATACGGCAAGTAATTATTTTAATATTAAATAAAAAAATTATAAATTTGACGGATTTTTGACTTTTGTTTTATATCATATTCTTGTAAGTCTAAAATAGCTTAGTAAGGAGTTAGATAAATGCAGCAAAAGAGAAGATATAAAAGAAGAAAATTAAAACCTAAAATCAAGATATTTATATTTGTACTATTATCATTATTTATTATACATACTGGAAATAATTTATTAAAATTATCTCACGCAAGTAAAAATGAAATATCAAATAAAACTAGCACACAAGTAGATAATAAAAGTAAAAATATTGAAGAGTCTTCCGTTTTTCCGAAAGAAGTATATGGTGTTCCAGTTTTTACAAAATTGATAGACACAAATACATCAGCAAGAACTGGAGAAAAACGAATTATTAAATACATAGTTATACACGAAACAGATAATTTTGAAAAAGGTGTTGGTGCTGCTAATCACGCAACATTTTTAAAAAACAATAACAAAAGCCCTACATCTTGGCATTATACAGTTGATGATAAAGAAATTTATCATCATATTCCAGATGATGAAAGAGCAAATCACGCAGGAGATAAAGAAGGAAATGATTATGGCATAGGTATAGAACTTTGCGTAAATGAAGATGGCAATTTTAATCAAACATTTGATAATGCTACCAAGTTAGTCGCATATCTTCTTAAATCTTACAATTTAGATATTAGTGCTATAAAAACTCATCACGATTTTACTGGAAAAGAATGCCCTCACAATATATTAAAGAATAAAAGACTAGGGGAATTCAAAGAAAAAGTCAGGTATTATTTAGATATTTGATATTTAGTTAAATAGTTTAAAGAAAGGATTTGATATATTATGAAAAAACTATTAGCGATTTTAATTATAATTGGTGGAATTTTCACACTTTGTGGATGTCAAAAAAATATAAAAGAAGTATTTTTACCATCTAAAGGGGAAGAAGGGGAAGTTACAAATAATAGTAGTGATTTAAAATTTTTAAGTAATGGTGCTACTACAAATGATGGATATTATTATTTAACAGATTATAGCAGATTAAATAACGGTAAACTTGCTAAACACTTAATGTATATTGATTTTAAAACAAAACAAGAAATACATTTATGTAATAATTCTGCTTGTACTCATAAAACAGAAGATTGTACTTCAGTTTTTAATAAAGATGAATTTCAGTTTGATTCTAAAGTCTTTATTTGGAATAATAAAATTTATGTTATAAGCAAAAGCACAGATACATCAGGGCAGGTTACAATGGGAGTTTTAGGTGAAACATCAAAAAGCGATGTGGAAAGTAACAAAGCTGTATTATATCAGTTAAATTTAGATGGAACAAATAGAGAGAAGATTTATACATTTGATGATAATGCTACAATAGAAGATTTTGTAATTGGTAGTGGTAATGGAATTTATTTGATTGCAAAAAAAGTTGAAACTAAATATACTGGTGGAAATGCTTATAGTACTTCTAGTGAACGAAAACTTATCTATTTAGATTTAAACACTAAAAAAGAATCTACTATTCTTTCTTTGAATAGAAATGACACTATTGATTGGAAAGTTATTGGCAGTACAGGGAGAAACCTTATTTTATATGGTATAGATTTAGGTGGACAAGTGACTGATGAAGAAAAACATAATAATAATGATTTGTATAAAAATTCTTTTGATGTTTTTGCACTTCTTGATATCGATAATGATACCTTAAAAGAAGTTTATCGTATGAAAGCATCTTCACGCACATATACGGTTGATGAAAAAAATTTGTATTATAACATAGATGGAAATAGCAAAATCTTAAAAATTGATTTAAAAAATGGTAAGGAAGAAACTTTAGCCAACTTATCTAATGTTTGGGTTGATCGAGTAATTGATAATAAATTATTATGTATAACAAATAGTGGTAAAAATCCTACAAGTTATTTTATTGATGTAGATACAGGTAAGATGGCAGAATCAAAACTTGCTAATAAGAGTACAGAATCTTATATAGAAATAATTAGCATATCTCAAAATAAAATTTTAGCAATATATGATTCTGATGTTACTTTTAACAACGATGGTTCATACACCACTCATAGTAATAAATATGGTGTGATTAGTAAAGAAGAATTTTTTAATGGTAAAGATAGTTTTCAAAATATTAAAAGAGTTTATGGAGGTGAGTAAATTGCTAGAACTTGAACATATTTCAAAAGAATACAAAAATAAAAAAGCCCTTAAAGATGTTAATTTGATTTTTGAAAATGGAATCTATGGACTTTTAGGTCCAAATGGAGCAGGGAAATCAACTCTTATGAATATAATAACGGGTAATTTAAGTCCAACACAAGGAAATGTAAAATGGAATAAAGAAGATATAAAAAAATTGAGGGCTTCTTATAGAAGTTTACTAGGGTTTGCTCCACAACAGCAAGGAATGTATGATAGTTTTTCTGGCACAAGATTTCTTTCTTATATGGCGACTTTAAAAGGCATACCAAAAAAAGAGTTAAATAATGAAATTAAAAGAGTTTTAAATTACGTTAATATGATGGAAGTTAAAGACCAAAAAATAGGAACATACTCTGGAGGAATGAAACAAAGAATCTTAATAGCACAAGCGATACTTGGAAACCCTAAAATAGTAGTTTTAGATGAACCTACTGCAGGGTTAGATCCAAAAGAGAGAGTGCGAATAAGAGAAAAAATTTCTACATTATCAAAAGAAAAAATAATTTTAGTTTCTACACACGTTGTATCTGATATTGAGTCTGTGGCAAATAAAATAATTCTTATTAAAAAAGGAAAGATAATTGATACGGATTCAGTTGAGGCTCTTTGTGAAAAAAATAATGTTTCTAGTTTAGAAGAAGTATATATGAAATTATTTGGAGATGAATAGATATGTGGAGTTTAATCTATTTTGAATTAAAAAAAATATGGAATAAAAAAAGTTTTGTTTTTATAACTTGTTTATTGTTAATTATAAATATATTTTTCCTTTGGTACACAAATTTAGAAAATGAAAAAAGACCATCACTTTCTTCTTACAAAATGTTTCAAACTGAAATATTAAACATGAGTGAAAGTGAAAAAGAAGAATATGTAAAAAAATTAAAAAAAGATATTGATGGTATTTATTTCGTAATAGATATATTAAATATGCAGAAAAATGAAATTGGAAGTTCTTTTGTTGAACAAGAATTGAATGAGAATCCAGGGGTTTTTGAAACCTATTATGAAATATATAAATCAGGAAATTATTTACATTTCACTTCATCATTAGAGCAAGAACAAATTTTTATTAATGAAATATATAATGAACAAGTCAAAGTATCAGGATATGATGATTATTTAGAAGGTATAAAAAAAGACAAAGGTAAATTAGAGGGAATTTCTATATTTAATAATCAAGATGAAAATAATTTTTCTACTCGTAATATAAAGAAAAGTGCAAAAGATTATTCAGGGTTAAATTCTAGTAATGTTAAATTTATACCATCAAAAACAATAATATCAACTATTGAAAATATAGGAACAGACATACTTTTGATTTTAATTACATTTTTATTTATTGGAAATTTAATAACTGAAGAAAAAGAAAAGAAATTATTTTATGTTACTCGTAGTACAAAGTATGGAGTAGTACATAGTATTTTTGCAAAAATTATAGCCCTGTTTATTCATTGTATAATATTTAGCATTTTGCTTTTTAGTATAAATTATTTGTTTTTTGGAATATTTGGTGGATTTAATGATTTAGGAATAAAATTGCAATCTTTAGCACCATATATGGAAAGCAATTTTAATGGAAGTATATTAGAATATCTTATTATTTCTATTCTAACAAAAGGAATAGTTGTATTTGGAATCGGTACTATTATTACAGCCATTTGCATTATTTCTGATAGTATGATACTTCCTTATATGTTAGGTATATCATTTTTAGGTATAAGTTGGTTATTTTATAAAATTATACCAGCAATATCTAATCTTAATATAATAAAGCACTTAAATATATTTGGAATTTTAAAAACAGAAAATTTATATGGCTCATATTTAAACTTTAATTTTTTTGAATATCCAATTTCAAGAATAACCTTTTCTTGGATTATGATAGTGGGGTTGCTTGTGCTAGGAATATTCTTGTGTGTTAAGTTCTTTTTAAAAGGTAAAAGTTTAGAATTAAAAAGATCTACTAAAAACTTTATATTGAAATTTAAGCCTCATACTTCTTTATTCAAACACGAACTTTATAAAATTTTAATAACTAATAAAGGAATTATAATTATTTTGATATTTAGTTTGTTAATTTGTTATAACGAATTACAAAGAAGATATAGTCCATCACTTCAAGAGCAATATTATCAAAATATTATGTTGAAATTAGAGGGAAAGCCAACTGAAGAAAAAACAGAACTTATAAAAGCAGAAAAATCAAGATTTGATGAAGCCTTTTCAAAAATATCAGAAATTGATGAACAAATTGCAAAAGGTGAGATAAATGATACAACTGGAGAAGCAATGAAAGTAAAATGGTATAGTATTACTGCTTTTTATCCTACCTTTGAGAAAGTATTAGAACAAGATAAGTATGTAAAAGAAAACAATGGGAATTACATTTATGATACTGGATACTTATATTTATTTGGAGTAATGGATGAGGGCATACTTAATGATTTTATTCTTTTAATTTTAAGTATTATATTTATGTTTTGCAATGTTATGGCGATTGAGTATCAAAATAAGGCAATAAATGTACTTCAAGCGACAAATAAAGGAAAAAAAGAAATTATTAAAACTAAAGTCAAAGCAACAATAATTATAGTTTTATTACTTTGTATTTTACCATTTGTTTGTAGATTCATTAGTGTTTCTAGCACATTCCCAATAGATGGCTTTTTACTGTCAGCAAAAGATATATCTATTTATCATAATTTGCCCTCTGGGATACTGGTTATAGGTTTGATTTTATTAAAAATCTTTATCCAAGTTTTCTCTGGAATAATTATGGCAATGTTTATTTTAACTATCTCTGCTTGTAAAAAGAATAATGTTCAAACTATATTTTTGGGACTTTTGATACTTTGTGTACCTTTAGTATTAGTTTTATTAGGTTTCGAGTATATGAGATTATTTTCGTTATATCCTTTATATTCATATACATTCGGAAATTAATCTCTTAGGGTGTAATTCTCCGAGGCTCTGCCCCGAGGTAGTTCATTGCCAGATGGTACTATTGATAAAGAAACTTATAATCAAAAAAAAGAAAAATTAGATAGTAAATTAGAGAAAATTAACAAAGAAATAGAGCAATATAATTTATTATCTGAAGATGATGACAAAATAGAAGATGGGATAAACAAAATTAAAAACACATTAAGTTCTAATAAAATTCTTGAAGGATTTGATAGAGATGTGTTTGACGCTCTGGTAGATTATATTATCATAGGTGGCTATGATGAAACTGGAAAAAAAGAAGAAAATATGATAAGATTTATATGCAAAACAAAATTTAATGAAACTAATAGAAATGATTTAAAAAAAGATGTTATATTATCTAATAATAATCTTTCTGATAGCGAAAATTTTGTAAATGTATTTGACTTTTATAGTAATCAAGAATATTATGTATTTTACAAAGATGAAAATGGAAAAACTCATAAGGAATTGCAAACTAAAATAAGAGTAAGAGTAGAAGTAGAAAAATGATATATTCATAATAAACATTGTATCTATTTGATATGTATATTATGACATAGTCAGTTATACCCAAACATGTAAAGGTCAACTATTCATAATATACAAACAACGCACGTTGAATGTTTATGCGTGATGAGTAAGAGATAAAACTTTATAAATAAAGAAAAAGATGCATCTAGTAGGACAAAAATATGAAAATATCTATTAGCCTTTATAATGTACAAAGTAAATGTTTATTTATTTATATTAAGATTTTTGCTATAATTACATTAAGAAGATAGTTTTTGTTAAAGGAGTTTTTATATGTGGAAAGATGCTGATGTAAATATGGATAAGGCTGTGCGCAAAATATTCAAAGAAATTTTTAAAGGTTCAGTTCAAATAGGTTTTGCGGCAACAGCGATAATTATTCCTTCTTTATTGTTGTTATTGTATCTTATTGGAGAATTTAGCTTGGAAGTTATTTTGATTTGTTGTGGTTCTATTTTAATACTTGATGCTTTTTTTTGTCTTATTAATTTTAGTCGAATTACTAAAGTTAAATATTTAGAAGGGACAATTATTGAATATATAGAATTACTAGATTGTAATCCTAGTCAATACTACTACGAAATTGAAGCTGAAGACGGGAATATTTATAAAGGAAGAGCTTTATCATGCAATAAGGAGGCCAAAGGGGAAAAAGGCTATTTATTTGATTGTATGAAGGGGTCTAAAAGTAATCTTTATGTTATTTCTCAAAAAGGATTTGAAAAATATTTAGAATCTAAAAATTAATGAATTTATTTAAAAATACTATTTTTGGTATTTTTTTTAAATAAAAAAGTAGGCAAACCTATAACAACTTTATTTATGTGATTGATGTAAAAAATTATACTTAGTTACGACCAGTAAAGAATATCCTGTATATGGTTGAAAACTAATTATTCTATTTTATTCAAAAACTCTTTAACTTATAGAATGTAATACTTTAAACAATTCATATATTCAATTAATATATAAAGTAATTAAATAATATGATATACTTAAAATAGGTGATGTAAAATGGTAGAAAATAGAGAAGTAAAAATAGCTATAATAGTTGGTATCATAATGATAACAATCTGCCTTCTAGCATTTATTTTTAGTAAATCAAATAATACAACTACAGAATTGCTGGACATAAAAGTTTATAAATTATTTGATAAAGAAGAAAGCGAAGATGAACATGAATATCGTACTTGTAAGCTAAATGTTGATGATATTAAAACACTCCAATCTGAATATAATAAAATAATGAGACTATCTGAGTCAAAAAGAACAAAAGGTCAAATTAATGGAGATTATAAAATAATGGTAGAAGACAAATATATAGCTTTCGATGCAGACGAAAGTAATAATGTTTATCGTAGTGATACAAGTGCTTTATATAATTATAATTCAACAATTTATGAATATGTAAAAAAAGTATGTGAATAAAGCATGAGAAAATCATGCTTTTATTTATTAAAAGTAGGTGATGTTATGAAAATAAAAAAAATGCATATGTTAATAGTTTTTTTATTCGTTGCATTATTTTTATCAATAGCATCTTTTTCATTTTCAATTACAAATTATAATCATAAATCAGAAATAACAAATAACAATATTAAATATATTCCAAAAGAAGATATAATCAAACCAGAAATTACTTTAGTAGGAGATAACATTGAAATAAAATTAAACGAAGAATATGTTGAACCAGGATTTTCTGCCTATGATAATATAGATGGAGATATTTCATCATCAGTTATAATAGAAACAAATTTAGAAACATCTAAAATAGGAGATTATGAGATAAAATATTTTGTAAAAGATTCATCTGGTAATAGTACTCAATCTATACGTAAAGTAAAAGTAACTCCTAATATTAAAAAGTATTTTAATTCTAAAACAGAAAACATTGATATTATCAATCGTTTAAATAACTTGAAATCTAAATTAAATGCATATGATATCAGTATTGGATACATAAATATAAATTCGAATTTTACTTTTCTTTATAATGAAAATAAAGATTATTTTGGCGCTAGCTTAATAAAAACTCTAGATGCTATGTATATATATGAAAATAATCTAAGTAATCCAGAACTTCGAGAAAAAGTAAAATTAGCTATCAGTAAATCAGATAATTCTGCTCATAATTATATAATAAATAAGGTGGGCTTTAGCAATATAAAAAACTATGCTGTAAAAATAGGTGGCAATAATCTTACTTGCCATAATTATTTTTGTAACACTACAGTTACAGATCAATTAACATATCTTTCACATTTATATAATTTAATAAAAAATAATTCATATGGTGACGAATTAAAATCATATTTTGTAAATGATTATGGCAATTATCTATCTTTTGATTATAATTTTATAAATTTACATAAGTATGGCAATTCAAATGATTATTTTCATGATGTAGGAATATTTGATACAGAGAACCCTTATATAATAGTAATTCTAACAAGAGAAAAAAATAAAGGAGAATATTATGTTGCGGATTTAATACGAAGCATATCTAAAGAAATAAATGAATTAAATAACTTAATTAAATAATATAAAGACATTCAATTTAAAATATGTTATTATATTTGAAGTGAAATAAAATATTTAAATATTAAAAGATTATTTAGTAATAAGATTAAGCCAAAAAAATTTGATAGATTTTTAAATTAATATAAATACCATCAAACTTTGTTTGATTTAGTTTTCAGTCAATTTAACATTTTTAAAATATTCAATACTTTTTCAATTAAATAAACTTTTAAATTATGATTTATAGTGAAGAGTATTTAAAAATATCATTATTATTGTTAATTATAAGTTTTAATATTAATAATTTCAAAAAAATAATATTAAGAAAATACTCTTTCACAGAGTATTTTTATTTTTGCCACATATCAGGAAGGACGATAAAAAATGGATAACAGAATGGGTAAATATATCGAAAAGTTAAGAAAAAAGAAAGGACTAACGCAAAGAGAATTAGCAAATTTGTTAGGTATAAGTAATACTGCAATTAGTAAATGGGAATGTGACTGCAATTTACCAGATATATCTATGTTAGGTCCATTAAGTAAAGTTTTAGATGCAGATATTATGGTTCTATTAGGATATCTCAATAGTAATCAAAATATCTCTAATGATTCTAAGGAAGAAAAAAGTAATGGAAAGTTTAAACCAGTTATCATAACTATATGTATTCTCCTTGTAATTCTAAATTTCATTTTGTTATCTACTACCATATTTTTAAAACGTAAGAAACCTTCTGATACAACAAATGAAGTAAAAGTATATGAAATAAAAAGCCAAGATGAACATATAAGTTTAAAAGGATATTTAATTTATAATACTGAAAATAGATTAATATTAATAGAAAAATTTAATTATCAAGAATTATCGCGCGGTACAAGTACAGAAATATTTACAGACAATGTTAAAATTTATATTAATGTAGGTAATGACACAATATACAAATATGAAACGAGTGAAGGGGAGAATAAAAAATATAAATTAAGTGATTTGATAAAGCAAATCGATTTGAAAGAAGGGAAATATTCTAATAAGAATATAAATTTAGAAGGTAAAAATGATGACGCAACTATAAGAATTGTATATTCTAAAAATAATGGAGAAAATGATTTTATTGAATCTAAAATAGAGTTAAATCCAATATTTATTTAATACATTTATATCAGAAGATAATTCTCGATTATATTTTATGATAAGAACAAAAAAATAGAGTGAAACTCTACAAATTTGAGCTAAACTCTATCGTGTTTTTTCGACTCCATGTGATACTATGGGAAGGTAGAGAGGAGGTAATAATGAAAAAGAAAAAATATCTAATAATTTTTCTATTATTATTTGTGTGCTTCATTGCAAATGTTAACGCAGAAAATTTATTAGATGATAATGAGCTAGAAGAAGTAGTAGCACAAACAACAAAATATTATAAAACTGTTACAGTACTAAATGATTCGTCTCTAATGAGAGCAGCTAATCAGAGTGAGGTTCACTCCATCACGACTGAGATTAGTGAAGAGGAATATAATAGCATTTCACCTGATAATAATATAAGTCCTCAATCAGTATCAATAGAAACAACTTATAAAAGACTGACAGCTACTATAAGCAAATATAATAGCTATTACTATAAATATAAAGGTGATTTAACATGGAAGCTAATGCCATCAACAAGGAGTTATGATGTTATTGGATTAGGGTACTTTGCAAGTGTTAAACTATCTGGAGAAATTGATTTTGAACAAAGTTACTGTACAGTTAATGGAGTATGTGACACTATTAATAGCGGTTATTACAACTATAAAGGAGTCAATGGATCAGGAGTTGTATTTCCATTACCAGATATGCCTTTAGCTTCATTAACGCAATCTATTTATATTTTAGTTGAAAAAACGAATTCATCAACAACGGTTGTAGAACAAGAATTAGATGCAGACTATGCCCACGCACAAAAGTCAATTAGTTATAGTATGGCCAAAGATATCTATATTGACACTTGTGGAATACAACCAGCAAATTATACTTATTATGACAGTATGAATGAAGCTACTGTTAAATGGACAGGCACTTGGTAATAAAAGAAATTTTTAAATAATGGTACTTCTTATTTAATTTTTACTTGTACAACAATTGCTTATAAAAACTTTTTAATTTACTAATTTAAAAAAACTGTATACTAAGGATACTCAAATAGAGTATCCTTTTACCTTGTGGTATAATATAAAAGAAATATTTTGAAAAGAGGAAAAATTATGGATTTATTAAAAGAACAATATATAATTTTAGAAATTATTCCAACAGCAATTCATCCTAAAAAGGGAGATATTATTCAATTATCAGCAATAAAGTTAAAAGGTTTAAATTTATTGGATAGATTTGATTATCGTTTAAGAGAAGATTTAATTGCTTTACAAGATTTCAAAGATTTGATTAGCTATGATAAAAGTTCCTTTATTTATAAAAATAGTACAAAAGAAATTTTAGAAAGCTTTAAAGAATGGATAGGAGATCTACCACTTCTTATAATTGATAACTTATATACTGAAAATTTTTTAGAAACAATCCCAAATAAAAAAGAGTCTATATTCACTTATTTAGATACAAAATATAATGATAATATTATTGATGAATTAATAAAAAAATATGAATTGGAGCCATCAAATTATATTGTCGATATTTTATATGAATCATTAATAAAACATTTATAAAAATGTGATATAATAAAAATAAGAATAAAAGGTGAAGATAATGGAATACAAAAGAAATAAAATAATTAATATAACATTATACATTGTCAGTATAATAATTTATTTAGTAGCTGCTATAGTCTTATATAGATTGCTATTAATTCTTAATTATTATTATCTTTTTATTACTATTCCAATGCTATTATTATTTTCATCTTTATGTTTAACAAATATTATAAAAACAATATTAACACTTGTATCAATGATTTTCGGTAGAAATGGAAATGATGAGGTTATAACTTTTATTGAAAATAGAATCAAGGGAACCAATCGTTTGTGCAAATATACTTTGATAGCAATATTTATAACTTTATTAACTTCTATAATGATATTAGACATAGTATACTGCATAAATAAAGAAGAATATACTTTTGTAGCAATATCAATATGTGTGTGGATACTACTGTATTATTTATTATTTGGAAATATAATAAAAATGATTAAAAGAGAAATTAAACTATAACTTTCATAAAATATGATATAATAACAATACGCATTAATTCTAATGTTGGAAAGTGGTGCATTGTATTGAAAAAAGGTAAGAAAAAAAGTTCTTCCTCAAAGAATAAAGAACAAATAAGAATTGCCTTGTTATTATTTATCATACTTTTTTTAATTGTAGTAGTTTTAATAACATCGATAAATATTCATAAAAAAGAACCCCAAAAAGAAGAAATCAAGTATTTTACTGGTAATCTTTATTCTGCCAATAGAGCAGCAAATATGATAGATTACATAGATACATCTTCAAATAAATTAATTTCTCCTCTTAATATTGATACCGGTTTAGCAATCCTGTATAATGGTACAGATAACAATAGTACTAAAGAATTAAAATCATATTTCAAAAAAAACTATAAAGATATAAATAGTGATATGAAAGAAAAACTATCTTCGTTAAATAAAACATCTTCTACAGATGAAAAATTTAAACAAATATATGAAAATTATATTAAAGAGCTTGAAAACAACTATTATCATGAATTAACAATTTCAAAAATAAGTAACTTCAATCAAACAGAAAAGTCAAAACTACAAGTACTATTAAAAAAAATAGAACTTAGTTATGAACGCATGACTTATCAAAATGAATTAACAGAAAAAAACATCAGCAATTATGCTATTTCAGAGAAAGATTTAATTTCTAACGAATATACATTGAAATCAATGCTCGACGACGTTTTATACAACTATGAATTATATAAGATATCAAATAAAGTAACAAATTATAATGAGTTATTTACTAATAACAAACTAAACGATAAAAATATTAATAATGAATATTTAGATAATATTGAACATTATAAATTTAATATTAATTCCATAGACTTTTCAAATAGTAAAGAAGCAATAAATATCATAAATAATAAAATAAAAGAAATAAGTATGAATGAAATAAATAGAGTAGTTGAAGAAAAAGATTTAATAAATAATGACTATATAATGATTAATAGCTTGAATTTTAATTATGAATGGAATACGCCTATAAAAAGCAGCTACGTCCTAAATAAAGAATTTTATAATTATAATAATAAAGTATCTGTTGTAGATATGATGTATATAAAAGAAAAAGATACAATTTATTTGGAAAATGATTACGCCACAGGTTTTATTAAAGATTTTAAAAATAAAGATTATAGTTTTGTAGGTATACTACCTAAAAATTATGATGATGTTCCAATAAGTAGTTTAGATTTAGAAAATTTACTCCAATCAAAAAAACAAGATTCCTTACTAATAGGAATACCTAAATTTAATATTCAATATGAATTAGATATTACAGAACTTTTAAAAAATTATAATATTCATGAGTTGTTTACTAACAAATCCAATTTTTCTAAAATAAGTGATGAGAAAATAAATATAAAAAAGAATATTCAAAAAGTAAACATAATAATAGATGAGAAAGGAACAGTAGAAAACACTATTTCTTTAAAGAATATGGAAAATATAGAAATAGAAGAATTTAAAAAAGAAGTAATTCTAAATAGACCATTTGCTTTCTTAATTATCAACAATTATACAAATGATATTATTTTTATTGGAAAAGTTAATGAAATATAAAAGATTGACTAATTTATAGTCAATCTTTTTTCCAAATAATTTATTATATCATCAAGCATAGTTTCATCTAATTGTTTTAAATAAATATCAGAGCAATTTACTTCATCATATTTTGTCATAATAGAATCATATGATTTTAAATTATCATTTTCTTCTATTAAACTCATATAATCGGTTTCATTTAACAATTGAATAGCTTTACTAAGAATCTTTTCAATTTGTTCAATTTTTTCTTTTTTCATAATCTCCCTCTAACAATTAAAGTATATCAAATGAAATATTTTTATCAAGTCTTAAAATAAATGCAAAAATGTGATAAAATTATAAATGTGGTTAAAATAAAGGAGTTATTGTAATGAAAGAAAAAATAATAGTAAGTGCTTGTCTTTTAGGTGTAAATTGTAAATTTGATGGAACCAATAATGACAATGAAAAAGTTTTTAACTATCTAAAAGATAAAGAAGCAATTTTGATATGTCCAGAAGTTTGGGGAGGACTAACTACTCCACGAGATCCAGCTGAAATAAGAAATAATAGAGTTTTTTCTAATAAAGGAATTGATGTAACTGAAAATTTTGTAAGAGGAGCCGAAGAAGCCTTAAAAATAGCTAAAAAATTTGATGTAAAAAAGGCTCTTTTAAAAGCTAAAAGTCCATCTTGTGGTAGCAAGAAAGTATATGATGGTTCATTTAATCATGTATTAGTAGATGGTGATGGAATAACTGCTAAATTATTAAAAGAAAATGGTATAGAAATTATAACTGAATTAGATTTATAGATAAGGGAATAGATAACATCCCTTATTTATTTTGTTAAAAAAGTATCATTAAATAAATCTTTGTGTTATAATTTATAATAGGTGAGAATATGATAAGGGGAAATACAATATTAAATAATATTTCGAAGTTAAATACTTTTGTTCATATGACTAAATCAAACGAATTCTTAAGTATTTATATCGAGAAGATTCTTAATAACAAAAGCAAAAACATAAAATTTATAAATGATTTTGATCATGTTTCTTTAGATCTATTATATACTTCTTTACAAATAATGAATGATAAAGAAAAAATAACAAAAGAAGATTTTGAAAAACTAGATAAAAAAGAATTAGAATACTACATGAACAAAGTGAAGGGAATTTCTTTCTTTAAAAATCAAGTTTCTTCAATAAAATCAGAAGAAGTATTAGTTGACTACTTAAAGAAAGCTTTATCAAATGGTGAATATATTTGTAATTACAATAATACTATTAAATTTGATAATGGTTTAATTGTTGATTCGGATTGGGTAGTAGAATTTTCTAATTTTTTAATAACTTCTTTAAACAATAACATAAATCTGTCAAAAGATAGTTTAACATATCATTTTAATGCTGTATCTATTCCCGAATATAAAGATAATAAAATAAAAGAATTTTTAAAAAACATCAAATTATATGAGTATAATGTTACAAGAAAAGACGAAAAAAAATTATCATATCAAGACATAAAATATTTAATTGATTCCTTATCTATAATTGACGAGTATGATTTTAAACAATTACAAGAAATAAATAGCAAATTATCAAAAGATAAATATTTATTAACAGTTAATAAAAAGAATGTTAATTTTGATAAAAATGATAAATTAAAAATTGAAAAAATGTTAAATGAAGAAAATGAGTTCTGTGTTTTGAAAGAATTTATTAAAGATACATTAAACTGTCATAATAGCTCTTCAAATATCAATCGTCGAAAGTTAATCGATATTTATGAAATATTAAGAAGTTTAGCACATGCATATAAATGCAACTATAGTTTAGACGAATGTCGTAAACTATTTGATTTAAAAGAAAAGAAAGATGAAATTCTAAATGCTCTTGCCATTGCAAGCTTTTATATAAATTATATATATGATGAAGAAAACCTTCATAGATATTTTAATTACTCATTGCTACATTTAAATGATTTAAAACCAACTATTATTGATTATGAAACTCCAGAATATAAAGAAATTATTAGTAATTTATCATTTTTAAATAAAAAGGTAGTTGCTGTAAATCGACGCATAAATAGATATCTAGAAGAATCTAGATTACATCCAAAAAATGATTTAAAATTTATTAAAGAAAATAGTCAGGGTTTTGCTCGTAATTGCTCTGAACTAGAAAAGCTTGTTAAAGAAATAAAAATACTACGTGAAGAATTGGAAGATGCCAAAGATGTAAATCGTCGTGATTCAAATATAAATAAAACTAAACTTAAGTATATTAAGGATGCTATTATAAAAGGTAAGTATAATTATGATAAAGAAAGTTCAATGTTAATATTCGACTGCTATAGTCCTAAAGATTATCATCGAACATTCCATTTAGAAATAACACTTAATGATTTTATAGGTATAGTATTATCTGATCATAATCGTAATACTCGAATTAATTTTTATCAAATATAGGATAGAAATACTTCTATCCTTTTATTTTTTCTTTATATAAAGAAAAAATACTTTAGCTCTTGTCTAAAGTATTTTTTATAATTTTAAAAATAAATATTACTAATATAATACCTGCTAGAGATAAGATAACATACATATAATTAAATTTATAATTTTTAACATTATTTATATTATCATTATTATTTATGTCTATAAACTCTTTGTTACTATTTGTAATTTCAGGTACATCAATCATATAGAATTTTATTTTATCATCATAACCATTAAAACCAAGAATCATTTTATTGTTGAAAAAAGCAATATCTTCAATTTCGCCAATATTTTTCTCTGTATAATATGTTTCAATATTTTCTCCATCCATGCTATAGACAAATATCACGTTTGATCCATCTCCGCCAAGTCTTATCCAAGACCAATTACTATAATAAATATTTTTTTTATAATAAGTCCAACCTTGTCTTCCTAAATCCTTTCTAATATTCATTCCAACTATAAAAGGCATTTTATTATATAGTTCAAATTCTTTATTTAATCTAAATCCTGTTGAAACTGTCCTAATAGCATAAGAATCACTATCATCAATATAGGTAATACTTCTTCCTGGTAATTCTAATTCAATAGTTCTTACATACTTAAAATCATTACTATCAAATTCAAAAAGTAACTTACTTCCACCACCAGCTAAAACATATATCATTTTATTATTGATATTATATGTTACATCATTAGCATGTCCTAAGCTTGCATATTCATAACTTTTTATCTGTTTAAAAGTATTTAAATCATATACCTTTATCATTGATTTTGTATCATCAAAACCATTTAATACCATAAATAAGTATTTATCTGTTGTAGTAAATCCTTGTAAACTATAATTCTCTATACTTGGAAATTCTATTATTGGCTCTTGTAAATCTAATATCATCTCTGCATATACATTTTTAAGTAGTATTACAATTAGAAAAATAATAAAATAAATATATCTCTTCATATATAACCTCTATAATAAAGATTATATAATATATTCTAAATAAGTACCATAAATTATTAATCTTTATGTTATAATAGTATTAATAATAAGGGTGTGTTTCTATGACAAAAAGAAAAGATAATGTAGTTCGTATGGAAAAAAGAGCTACTAATAGATTCGGATTATTTTTATTAATACTTATAGTAATTGTTGGCTTTGGATATGGAGGATATTATCTATATCAACATCGAAAAGAAATTGATTGGGAATTTAAATGGCCATGGCAAAAAGAAGAATTAGATAATGATGAAAAGGCTAATAATGTTTTAATTAATCAAAATCAACCTAAAAGAAATAACAATAAGCTTGTTGTTCCAAATATGAGTGAACAATCAATAATGACTAATGACACTGAAATTAAAGTATATGATTTAAAAGCGGATGATAAAGGTTATACATTTAATATTGATTTTAAAGCTACTATTTCAACCTCAACATTAAACATTGAAAAGGTATTAATAGATGGATTTGATACTAGTGCTAAATTAACAATAACAGATACTTTAGATGGTAGTCCAACAACAGGTACTATAAGAGTAAATAAGAGTGAATTAGATGCTCTAGGTATTTATGCCTTTAATAAACTAACTCTTTATATAAAAGCTGATACATTAGATAAAGAAGGAAGCTTAACACGAAAAGATATTCAAGTTTATAATACTCTTGACTACAAAAATGAATTAACAGGATTAATTGAAACATACCATAAAAATAATGCTCAAATATTTTTCTATAAAATAGCAGATGATAAAGATAATACATATATTTATTTTGATTTCATAAATGAAGATAAAAATAATTCAAAGAGAATTAAAGTAAAAAAATTATTAATAAATGATGAATTGTATGAATATAAAGAATTAAATGAGAATATATATTGTGGAGCAAATAAAGTTCTCTATTTAACAATACCTAAGAAAGATATAAAAGAAATAAATAATATAACTATATCATTTTTTGTACTAGGATTAGATCGCTCTGGAGCAACTACAGGTATATATATAACACCTGAATATAGCAAAGTTTTCAAAAAGTAATTTGTAATTTGTTAAACATGTGCTATTATAGATAATTAAAAGAAGGTGTTCTATATGGACTTTTTATGGTTTGAACTTTATGACAAAGCAAAAGAAAAGTTAAATGCTTCTTGTATTTCTCCATTTATTGAATATGGAAATAATTCCTGTGCAATATTAGGAAGTAATAATAAGATATATTCAGGAATTAGCATTACTTCAAATTCTAATATTAATTGTAGTGCCGAAAAAAGTGCTATTTCTTCTATGCTTAATGATGGCGAAAAAATTATTAAAAGAATTGTTATCTTAAATGAATTAGAAGAGATAATTGAACCTAGCGAAGAGAGTTTAGAATATCTTTTAGAATTATGTGAAAATGCAGATGATTTAGAAGTATTAATAGACTTGGATAGAAAAATTGTTAAAAGTTTAAAAAATTTATTGCCTGATTGGTGGGGAACATATCGTAATTTAAAATAAAAGAGGTGATAAAAAATGGAAGTTGATTTACATACGCATAGCATATATTCTGATGACACAATGTCTCCAAAAGAGTTAGCAGATTTTGCAGTTTCCAGAGGAATAAAAACTTTAGCGATTACAGATCACGACTCAATAGAAGGTTCAAAGGAATTGGTCAATTTACATATTCCTAATCTAAAAGTTTATAGTGGAGTAGAATTAAGTGCTAAAATATCAAAAGGTGAAATGCATATTCTTGGTTATAACTTTGATCTTTATAATCAAGAATTAAATCGTTGCTTAAAAGAATTAAAGGATATTTCTATCGAAACGATACAACTATACATAGACCAATTAAAAAATGATTTTGGTATTATTTTACCAGAAGAAGAAATAGATAAATTATTATCAAAAAAAGGCAAAATAGGTCGTCCAGGCTTAGCTCTTATTATGATAAAATATGGATACATAAAAACAGTCAGTGAAGCGTTTGACGAGTATCTTAACGATTCAAAAGTAAGAAATATAAAAAAGAGTATTACAGCTTCTGAATGTATACATATGATTACAGAGGCCGGAGGAATAGCGTCTTTAGCTCATCCATGGTCTCTAGAAATGACAAATGATGAGCTTTATAATGAAGTAAGGAGACTAAAAAGACTGGGGCTAGGTGGAATAGAAGTTATTCATTCTAATAGTACAACAGAACAAAGGGAGTATTATCGATATTTAGCTAAAGAATTTAATTTGTTGGAAACTGGTGGGACTGATTTTCATGGATTAGAAGTAAAACCAGACATTGAACTTGGAAGTGGAATTAATAATAATGTCAATATTGATGAAAATACTTTAAGTTTAACCAAAAGAATAAAGAGTAGGTATAAATAGAAAGTAGGAAATAAAATGTTATATTGTACAGAAGAAAGAAAATTAGAAGGTAATATTATTAATAAAATTCTTCCTCGTAATAAAATAATATACTATGATAAAGAAAAGGATTTATTTTATGATCAAGATCATAAAATAATATCATTAAAAGATAGAGTGGTAGTACCAATATCAAATTATCAAGATTTAAGTAACTTTTATTCTTTATTGCAAAATAAAGGAGCTTTATTTGCAAATAAATTAGAGGATGTCGAAAAAATAGAAAATTGGTTTGAATATATTGAACCATATCGTCAAATTGTTCCATTTGAAACTTATGATTTAAGTGATACAGCTTTTTTAACTTATCTAATTGAATTATTTGGTCCAACAAATGAAATATATTTAACTAAATCACATGAAATTTTTCCAGTTGATATAAGTACCTTAATTAATGGATTCAACCCTGCAATGAGCAGTAATAATAAAACACTTTTGCTTTCAGAAAAGATAGATATAAACGAAGATGAACATGGTAAAATTGAATATCAAGTTCTTGTTGAAAGAGGAAAACTTATGAATTTATCACGTTTATGCGATTCAGAAGAATATATTGAAACTCCTAGAGAAGTATTTCAATTTGTATTTGATTTTCTAGAATCTCTACCAAAATCTTTTCCAAAAACATTTATTTTAAAGATAGCTAGTACTAAAAATATGTATGATATTATGGATATAATGTCTTTAGAATTAGCTGCATCGTTAAATAAAACTAAATGTAATTTACAAGAACCTATTGAATTAAAAATGTCTAAAACAAGTAAAGCATAATAAAAATATCATTGTACACTATTTACATTTCATAATGTAAATGGTGTTTTTTATATGTAAAATTAAAATGTAAATGATGTATAATGTAATCATAGAGGAGGACTGATTATATGAAACCTCAAAAAGAGCCAATTCATATGAATGCTAAAAAAGAAGATATCGCTGATATTGTAATTTTACCAGGAGATCCACTAAGAGCAGAATATATTTCCAAGAAATTTTTAAAAAATTCTAAAAAGGTAACAGATGTAAGAAATATGTTGGGTTTTACTGGAACATATAAAGGTAAAAGAATAACAGTAATGGGTTCAGGTATGGGAATGCCATCATGTGGTATATATGCTTTTGAATTGTTTTATTTCTATAATGTTCAAAAAATTATTCGTATAGGAACATGCGGAGTATCACATAAAAGTGTAGAAATTCCAGAAATAATTTTAGCTGATAAAGTATATACAGAATCAAGTTATGCTTTTTCATACAATGGATTTAAAGAAAATGTGGTAACACCATCTATGAATTTAGTTAATAAAATATATGAAACAGCTAAAGAAAAAAAATTAAAAATTCATAAAGGAACTTTAATGACCACTGACGTATTTGGACCATATGTTGATGATGATGCTCTTATGAATCGTGCTCCTAAAGATTTAACAATCTTAGGTGAAGAAATGGAAAGCTTTGGTCTTATTCATATTGCAAATTCATTTAATCGTGAAGCTGCTGTAATTGTAACAGCTGTTGATTCTAAATTCAGTGATGTAATTGTTACTCCAGAAGAAAGACAAACTTCTCTAGATAATATGATTGAATTAGCATTAGATTCAATAATCTAATTCTAATATAAAAGAAAAAAGGGTTAGTGATACAGCATCAATGATGCCACTAAATAAAAAGAACTAAGTAAATACCTAGTTCTTTTTATTTTATATTAAACTATTAACTTATTAATTAGAACTTAAAAAAGAATAAATTATAATAATATTTCTTCTTCATACATGATATAATAAATTAAATTTGAAAGATTGAGGTGATACTATGTATGCAGAAGTATTAATAGAATATAGTGCTAAATCAATAGATAAAACTTTTACATACATTATCCCAACATCTTTATCAAGTGATATAAAAGTAGGTATGAAAGTACAAGTACCTTTTGGAAATAAAATTATCAATGGCTTTGTTACTAATATTAAAGATTCATATAATGATGATTATGAATTAAAATCAATCGTTAATATTGTTGATAAGTATTTTTGTCTTAACAAAGAATTAATGGAATTAGGTACATATCTTCAAAGCAAGACTTTATGTACTAAAATAACAGCTTATCAAACAATGCTTCCAAGTTCACTTAAAGTAAAAGAGCAAAAAACAAATTATTCTAAATATTTAACATATATAAAAATTAATAAATCCCAAGAAGAAATCGAATCATACATCAATAAGTATCCAAGAAGAACTAAACAAATAGAAATATTAAATAGTTTATTAAAAGAAAAGAAAATACTAAAAAATGCTTATTCTTCATCATCTTTAACTCAATTATTTGAAGAAAAATTAATTTGCGAAGAAAAAGAACAAATATATCGTTTAAATAATCACAAAATAGAAAATAATAATGTTTCTTTTACCCCAGATCAACAGAAAGCTTTGAATAGTATTGATATTAATAGTGAAAATACATATCTTATCCATGGTGTTACTGGGTCAGGTAAAACAGAAGTTTATATTGAACTTATAAAAAGAGTAGTAGCTAATAATAAAAAAGCCATTATGTTAGTACCAGAAATATCTTTAACAGCTCAAATTGTTAATAAATTTTATGATCATTTTGGTGACGATGTTGCTATTTTTCATAGTGGTTTATCAACTGGTGAAAAATATGATGAATATTTAAAAATTTTAAGAGATGAAGTTCACATAGTAGTTGGTACCCGTAGTGCTATTTTTACGCCTCTTAATAATTTAGGTATTATTATTATTGATGAGGAACACAGTGAGACTTTTAAACAAGATTCAAACCCTCGTTACCATGCTCTTGATATGGCTGAATTTCGAAAAAGATACAATCATATACCAGTTATTTTAGGAAGTGCAACGCCATCACTAGAAAGTATGGCTCGTGCTTTAAAAGGTGTTTATAAATATATTGCAATGCCAAATAGAGTAGGAAAATCGTCTTTACCAACAGTCGAAATAGTTGATATGTCAGAAGAAATGAAAAAACGCAATATGATTTTTTCAAATGTATTAAAATCTAAAATATTAGACCGCCTATCCAAAAAAGAACAAGTAATTTTACTATTAAATCGTCGTGGATATTCAACAATAATTTCCTGTAAATCATGTGGATATACATATAAGTGTCCTTATTGTGATATTGCTTTAACTTACCATAAATCTTCTAATAATTTAAGATGTCATTATTGTGGATATACTATTTATAAAGCAACTGAATGTCCAGAATGTCATGAAAAAGCTCTAACAGATTATGGATTAGGAACAGAAAAATTAGAAGCAGAAATAAAAAAAACTTTTCCATCTGCTCGCGTTATAAGAATGGATGCCGATACCACAAGAAATAAGGGATCGCATGAAGATATTATTAACAAGTTTAAAAATTATGAATATGATATCTTACTAGGAACACAAATGATATCAAAAGGTCTTAATTTTCCATTAGTTACCTTGGTTGGTGTAATTAATGCTGATGGTACTCTAAATATTCCTGACTTTCGAAGTGGAGAAAGAACATTCGCCTTGTTATCTCAAGTAGCAGGGCGTGCTGGACGAAGTGATTTAAAAGGAGAAGTAGTACTTCAAACTTTCAATCCAGAAAATTTCACTTTAAAATGTGTTAAAGACCAAGATTATATGAAATTCTATAACTATGAAATGAGTAATCGTCATAAATTAGATTACCCACCATATTATTATTTAACTAGTGTAAAGATAGCTTCAAAAGATTATGATTTAGCATCAAAGGAGATTATCAAAGTAAAGAATTATTTATTTAAAAATCTTAGTAACGAAACTATTATTTTAGGTCCGACAACAGCATCAATGTTCAAAATAAATAATGTCTACCGTTTTCAAATAATTTTAAAATATAAAAAAGATCCTAAATTATTTACAACTTTAAAAGACTTGGATGAATTATACATGCTAAATAATAAAGTAAATATAGAAATAGATAATAATCCTCTTCAACTATAAGACTCTAAAAGAGTCTTTTTATTTTAAAAATCTATACACCGCATTTTTTTCTAAAATAATTTTCTTATAGGAAACTAATTCATCGATTGAAACGAAAGCAAAATCTTTTTTTTGTAACTCATCAATAGCCTTTATTACTCCTTCAATTGTTTCATTATGTATATCGTGAACTAATACTATATCCCCGTCTTTTACATTTTCTATAATATAATTCGATATTTTCTTTTCATCCTTTATTTTCCAGTCTTCCACATCGACACTCCATAAAATGAAACTCATATTTATAGATTCTAGTATTTCTTTATTATAACTTCCGTAAGGTGGTCTTAAATACTTAACATCTTCTCCTGTAATATCTTTTAATATTTCATTAGTATAATTAACTTCATACATAATTTCTTCTGTTTTTAACTTAGTTAATTGTTTATGATCATAAGTATGAGAACCAATAGTATGACCTCTAACATAAATTTCTTTAACTAATTCAGGCTGTTTAATAGCATGTTCTCCTAACATAAAGAATGATACACGAGCATTTCTTTTATCTAATTCATCAATTAATCTTTTTGTTTTATCATAACTGGGCCCATCATCAAAAGTTAAAGCTACTAATTTTTTTCCATTAAATAATTTTTTATCTCTTATTTGGGGGATTTCATTCTTTACAAATTCATCTTTTTCTTTTTCAAAACTATAAAAATATTTTTTATTTAAATAACTAATAACATCATTATAATTAATATTTATTATTAACTCTCTATTACTATCATCAATTATTTTAGAATCTAAAATTAGTTGAATATAATTATTAGAAAACATAACCAATTTATAATTATCTTTATCCATATTAAGACATTTTTTATCATATAAGACATTATTATTGTTTAAATAATCCAGTGCTAATTTTTTAAAAACTTCGTATATTTGGTCATCTATAACTAATTCATTTATTTGAATAATATCATTATTTTTGGCATCAAAATAATATATTTTATCACTTCTATAATATGCATTATTATTTCCCGTAATAGAGTATGTTCTAATATGAAAAGAATATATATTATCTTTTTCAGTATAACTATATCCAATATTAAGTTGATTATCTTTAATAGAAGTTTCTTTAATTATCTTAAGAAAATTACTTTTTTCATTATCTATATATTTTTTTATTTCTCTATTTATTTTATTTTGACCATTAAAAATAGGATAGTTTATTTGCATAATATAATTATCTTTATTTAATCTTTCACTTATATCATTAAAACTAAATTCTTTATCTCGCATAATAATTAATAAAACAGCGCTTAAACTAATCCCTAATATTAAAAATAATCCTATTATATTTTTTTTAAATTTATTCATTAAATCATCCCTAATAAAAATATATTAAAAAAAGAAGAAATTATCTTTCTTCTTCATAACTTTGACACAAAGTATTATACATCGTATTTTCATTTCTTATATCTTTAGATACTTGAATACTTTCTAAGTTACAATTACATCCATCTATACAATGAATACAATCTTTAACACAGCATTCAATCTTTTGATTAAAATTACTTTCCATTTCTATCACCATTAATATTATTTCCTAATTTAAGATTATTATTCAGATAACATATTTTATATCTAACATACAATATAATAGGTGATTATATGAATTTTGATGATAAGTTCTTTTCAAAAGTAGAAAAGAAAACTAAAGTTAATAAAGATACTATTCTTTCTTTAGCTTCTAAATTACAACAAGGTAATTTACAAGATGAAAAATCTTTACGTGAAGTGATAAGTACGTTATCTTCTTTAACAGGTAAAGAAGTATCAAAAGAAAAAGAAGATAAAATAATAGATACTATCTTAAAAGGTAAAGTACCCAAAAGTGTAGATAAAATGTTTTAAATATTATATACTAATCTCAGGTGATTAAAATGACAGATATTGAAATAGCACATAGTGTAGAATTAAATAAAATAACAGATATAGCTGAATATGCAGGAATCAAAGATAACTTAGAATTATATGGTAACTACAAAGCCAAGATAAATTATAAGGATATCAGTGGTGATTATGGTAAGTTAATACTAGTAACGGCAACATCTCCAACACCATTTGGTGAGGGAAAAACAACTGTATCTATTGGTCTTTTAGATGCCATGTGTAAGCTTGGATTAAAAGCATCCGCCTCTCTTAGAGAGCCTTCTTTAGGACCAGTCTTTGGTATTAAAGGTGGAGCAACTGGTGGTGGACATTCACAAGTTATTCCAATGGAGGATATTAATCTTAACTTTACTGGTGATTTTCATGCTATAACAGCTGCTAATAATTTAATTTGCGCAGCTATAGATAATCATATCTTCCAAGGAAATTCATTAAATATTGATGAATCTAGAATATTATTTAATAGATGTTTAGATGTTAATGATCGTGCCTTAAAAGATATTACTATTCATAGTAAAAATTATGAAAGAAAAGAAAAATTTGATATAACAGCAGCTAGTGAAATAATGGCAATCTTATGTCTTGCTAAAGATATTGATGATTTAAAAAATAAACTTGATAATATATTACTAGCTTATACTAAAGATAGTAAACCAATCTTTGTTTCATCTTTGAATATAACAGGGTCTCTATTAGTATTACTTAAAGATGCTATAAAACCTAACTTAGTTCAAACTCTTGAACATAATCCAGTTATTATTCATGGTGGACCATTTGCTAATATTGCACATGGTTGTTCAAGTGTTATTGCAACAACCACATCTTTAAAATTAAGTGATTATTGTATTACTGAAGCAGGATTTGGTTCAGATTTAGGAGCTTTAAAATTCTTCGATATTAAATGTCGCGCAAATAACTTAATGCCACATGCAACAGTTTTAGTTACTACTATAAAAGCTTTAAAATATAATGGACATGATAATTTAAGTATTGGAATAGAAAACCTAAAAGCTCATATTGATATCTTAAAACATGTAACTAAAAACATTGTCGTTTGTCTAAATAAATTTGAAAATGATACTGATAGTGATATCGAATTTGTAAGAAACTATTGTAAGAATCAAAATGCTAGATTCGCTATATCTACTGCATACAAAGACGGTGGAGAAGGAGCAATAGAACTAGCTAAAGAAATACTTTCTATTGATAACAAAGAAGAATATCAACCATTATATGATGTTAACTCATCTATTCAAGAAAAAGTAGATACAATAATTAAGAATGTTTATAAAGCCAGTAAAGTAAACTATACTGAAGAAGCTTTAAATAATATAAAATCATTAGAAGAAAATAATTTAGATAAATTACCAATATGTATAGCTAAAACTCAATATTCTATATCTGATGACAAAGATAAACTTGGTAATCCAGAAAATTATGAAGTAACAGTAAAAATTATTAAACTTTATAATGGCGCTGGTTTCATAACAATTTATTTAGGTAGTATTATAACAATGCCAGGTTTACCTAAATCTCCAAATTATGAAAGAATATATATAGAAAACGACGAAATAGTAGGTTTATCATAATGATACTCAGAAAACATATCTAAACTGAAAAAGAGTACAAGAGATTACCGAGGGAATAAATAGCATATTTTATTTGATAGTCTTTAAATGGAAACACAATAAAAGGAAGAATTTAATCTTCCTTTTTATCTTTCTTGAATTTTAACTAACTTAGCTTGTACTACTAATCTAATACCATTATCATTATAACATGTTGACAAAGTAAGTAGTTTATCATCCTTAGTTACATCTATACCAAAGTCATAAATACTTCTATCTTTCATAGTTTTTATAAAATTTTCATAAGATTCATCACTACTAAAATCAGTAGTTATATAATAAGACTCAGCTTGAATTTTATAAATTGAAATAATTTGCCACATAGTATTAAATTTTAATGTTGAAAACTGAATAATCTGATTATCTTTATTTTGATACCATTTGGAATCTAAAGTATTAGTTAATGACCCAAACATAACTTTATCTTTTCTTCCATGTGCATATATAACTGTATTTTTACTTAAGTTATTAAAGTCATTTCTAAAATCAGCATAAACCCAGCCAGCACTATTAGATGATTTATCAAATGCATGTTTTAAGTAATAATCATTATTTGTTGTTTGAACAACTGGATAATTTACATTAGTATTCTTAACAATCATCCAACCTATAGTTTCATTGTTTTGTTTTAATAATTCTGTAAAGTCCACATTTGATAGAGGAGTATTTAAATATCTCCAATACATTGATTCTTTATTACTATATTCTTCATGGATCTCAGGATCGGGTGCTTCTATATTATATAATTCTCCATCAGTAACTTCGTTAATAGGGGTATCTAGAACTAAAGAATGACTTAGATGACTAATAGAAGCTCCTTGAATAAGCCAATTAATAATAATTACGCTTGTAATGCAAAAGATAAAACTAGAAAGCAATACACTAAATTTATATAATTTATATCTTTTTGTCTCCTTAGGAGCATATTTATAATATAATTTATTAATAGCAAATTTATTTAAATTTTTTTGATATTTTAAGTAATTAGTTCTACTGACATGTATTTTTTCAATATCCTTAATTCTAGGAATTTTTTTATCTTTTCTTACATTTATGTTTTTATTTTGTTGTTTACTTAAATTTATCAATGCTAATTTATTTAAATTGTATAATTGATTACCAAATTCTTCACTATCTACATTTAACTTAATATGTTTTAATTTTGTAATATCTTTATTAAAAAAATGAAATTTCTTTTTAGGATATTTTTTAGGAGTCTCAATATTTGTTACTCTTTTCGTACTATTCATTTTTAAACTTTTTTTATTATTTATAATATCATCTAATTTTATTATAACAGTATCGTAAAGAGACTTTTTCTTTTTTAAAGAAGGCAATTCAATGTTATTTTCTTCTAAAGCATTTCTTAAATCACTAATTTTTAATTTAATAGTTTCGCCTAAACTAACTTTTTTTCTAGGTAACTCAATATCTTTACTATTTCTATTTTTAGAATTAAGTAATTTAAATTGTTTAGTTTTACTTAGTTCTTCTTGTTGATCAATTTTAAATTGTAAAATAGCAGTTTTTTCTAATTCACTAAGTTCAGTACGAGGATTAATTTGTTTAATATGTACTTCAGTATCATTCTTATTTTGATTTGTATTTTTTTCCATACTAAACACCTCCTTATATTATAAATTTATTATAACACATTAAATTAATTTTAATAAAAAAACTAATTAATTATAGAATATATTTCTTTCTACCTATGTGTTATAATTAATATGGTGAGTAAAATGAGAATAACAACAATTATTATTTTAATTCTAGTTATAATAATTATTGCTTCTATAGTAGGAATAATTATATATGTTAAAAATAAATTATCAAAATTGTCTAATGATGTTTTTGGAACTTCTAATATTATAGAAGGATTTAAAAAACAAGAATTGGAATTATCTGAAACTCCTAAATCAGTATCAAGTATGGATTCTGTTTTAATTCCTAAAATAAAAAAAGATTTTCCTGAACTTGATATTAATGAGATTAAATCTTTAGCTGAAACATCTTTAATAAATTATTTTAGTTGCCTAGAAAAAAAACACGTTACATCGACAACAAAAATAAGTAATAAATTGAATGCTAAGATTAATAAAGAAATAGAAGCAATATCTAAAAATGACGATAAAATAATGAATATGAAAATTCATCGTACAGTTATAAATTCATATAAAAACAATAATGGTGCTTGTATAATAACTTTTCAGTCATCTCTCGAATATATTAAAAAAGCTAAAAAAGGAGAAAAGAAAATTCAATCTCGTTATAATACTAATTTAATTTATGTCTATGACGAAACAAAAGTATCAGATGAATATGGTGTTAGTTTAAATTGTAAAAATTGTGGTGCTCCAATAAAAGAGTTAGGCGTCAAATCTTGTCCTTATTGCGGAACAGGTATTGTCATAACAGTTTCTAAAATTTGGAAAGTTGATGATATTTTTGAAGGTTAGTTTAAATAAACTAATCTTTTTTTTAATTATTGTTCTAATTTTTTTATCATTTCATAAACTTAATTAGAAATGATAGGGGTGTTATATTGAAAGATAACAAAATTATAGAATCTATTTCTAAAAGGGGTAATGGTGAAATCTATTTAGGTGTAGTAGGAGCAGTAAGAACAGGTAAATCAACATTTATTAAAAGATTTATTGAAAATCTTGTTGTACCTCATATAACAGATGAATATGAAAAAAAGCATTGTCTAGATGAGATACCACAAAGCGCACAAGGAAAAACTATAATGACAACTGAGCCTAAGTTTGTTCCAAGTAATGGTGCAACAATTCAAGTAGAAGAGTTTACTACTAATATTAAACTAATTGATTGTGTGGGATACATAATTCCAGGGGCTAATGGATATGAAGATGAAAATGGTAATCCAAGAATGGTTTTAACACCATGGTTTAAAGAACCAGTTAATTTTGAAACAGCAGCAGAAATTGGTACAGAAAAAGTTATCAAAGATCATGCAACGATTGGTATAGTTGTAACATCAGATGGATCATTTGGTGAAATAAATAGGGAAAGTTATATAGAAGCAGAAAAAAAAGTAATCGCAGAATTGAAAAGCATTAATAAGCCTTTTATTGTTGTCTTAAACACATCTCATCCAGAATCAGAATCGACTAGAAAACTAGCTGAATCTTTAAAAGAAGAGCATAATGTTCCAATTTTACCTATTAGTGTAGAAACAATGACTGAGTATGAAATTTATGATATTTTAAAATCAGCTTTATATGAATTTCCAATACTAAGCATTGATATTAAATTACCAGAATGGGTTCATATTTTACCTAATACACATGCTGTTAAAGAAGAATACTTAACAAAAATTAAGACAAGTACATTAAGTGTTAATAAATTAAAAGATGTCGATGATATTCTAAATTATTTTAAAGATAGTAAATATATCAGCAAAGCTTACATAAGTAATGTTGATACTTCAACAGGAATTGTAAATATTAATCTAGATAGTGACGATTCTTTATATAATGAAGTTTTAAATGAAATGATGGGAGATACTGTTAATACTAAAGCTGGTATGTTAAAAATATTTACCTCATATAAAGAATCAAAAGAAGAAACTGAAATTATTAAAACAGCTTTAAAAACAGCTAAGCAAACAGGATATGGAATTGTTTATCCAACTTTAAAGGATATGCAACTAGATACTCCTTCAATTGTTAAACAAGGCAGTCGATTTGGAGTTAAATTAAAAGCTACAGCAGCATCATATCATATTATTAAAGCTGATGTTGTAAGTGTATTTGAACCAATTATCGGTAGTGAATTACAAAGTAAAGAACTTATTAATTATTTGATGAAAGACTATGAAACTAATCCAGAAAACATCTGGAGAAGTGAGATATTTGGCCGAAGTTTAGACGTTATTGTAAAAGAGGGAATTCAAGCTAAACTATCTGTTGTTCCAGAATCAACAAGATACAAATTATCTCAAACAGTAACTAAAATTGTTAATAAAGGATCTAATAATTTAATAGCTATAGTCATTTAAATTACTATAGCTTTTTTTATTCTATTATATTATAATAAAATTATAACAATAGGAGGGATTCATCATGAATAATTGTCCAAAGTGCGGTAATCCACTACAAGTGGGAATAAGTTCTTGCCCAATATGTGGTACAAATATAGAAGCAAATAATGAAACTCAAAACAAATCAAATACTGTAACTGTAACATCAGTATCAAAGCCAGCTGAGAATAAAACCCCAGTTGCATCTGTTGAAAGTCCAAAAAAAGAGGAAGCAGTAAGTGTTAGCCAAATAGTAACTCAAAACACTGCATCAAATAATAATATCGAAAAAACATCAGCACCAGTTTCATCCGAAGCTCAAATAAAAGCTGAACCATCACAAGATAATAAGCAAGTAGCAGTAACATCAGATTCAAAAGTAAATCAAGTAATAGAACAAGCAGTGCCAGTACAACCTGTTCAACAATCACAGTCAGCAATTCAACCTGCTCAACAAGTACAACCTGCAGTTCAACCAACTGTCCAACCGATAGCTCAACCAACAGTTCAACCTGTAGTTACAACTCCTCAAGTAGAACAGCCAACTCCAGTTCAAGCTAACGTAGCTCCAAGTATTCCATTATCCTTGGAAGTGAATGATCCTGCAGCAATTCAAGCTGTTAGAACATTAACAGCAGAATTAAAACCAGAAGTTCAGACAGCTCCCAAAAAGAAGGCAAATAAAAATGTAATTATAATTGCAGCATTTTTAGTGTTATTGCTAGTTGCAGGTGGCTTCTACTTTATGCAAGGCAGTAAAACTAAAATGAAAAATAATAACAATAATAATCAAGCTCAAAAAGAAATCGCAGCTACAACTTTAGTTTCATCTAATGGTTATAAATTTAATCTTCCAGAAGGATGGTTGATTAACGAAGATGGAAAAAATGTAATTTTAACAAATGCAGGGGAAACAGTTGTAGTTAAACTTGATCATTCCAAAAGTAATTTAAGTTATATTTCTAAAGAAACAATTGAAAAATATCTAAGTAATTCATCATATGAAAATGGCGAAGTAACAGAAGTTCAAATAAGTGCCAAAGATGCATATGCTATAAATACTAATATAAATGATTTACCAGTTCAAATATATTTCATAAGTGGCGGATCTAATCTTATTATTGGTGCAACCATTATTTATCAAAGTGAAGATACTAAAACAAAATATGAGCCATCTGTAACAGAGTTACTTGGAACATTATCATTCTCTGACGAATCTATAAAAGCTATTAGTACTATGGACACATATAGTGATATATTTAATATATATGGTGGAATTATAAATAGTCAGACTTCAATTCAAAACCCAGAAACACCAAATACAGAAAATTCAACTCCTGAAACCGAAAATAATGAAGCAGAAAAACCAAATACTGAAGGAGAAAATGAAAATAATACTACACCAACAGAATAAAAGTATTAGTTAATACTAATGCTTTTTTTATGAAAAAATAATATTTATATGCAAAATTGCACATTTTTACAATAAAATAAGCTTTTTATCTTGATTTAAGTTTGCATTTTTGATATTTTTAATATGTAAGGCTAATACCTTACGACAAAACAATTTATATTGGGAGGTAAATAATATGGGAAAACAAGAATTAGTAGAATTTATGGCAGCTAAAGCTGGTTTAACAAAAGCAGACGCTACTCGCGCATTAGATGCTGCATTAGAAGGAATTACTGCTGGACTTAAAAAGGAAGGTAAAGTTGCTTTAGTTGGATTCGGAACTTTCAGTGCTAAAACAAGAGCTGCTAGAGAAGGAATCAACCCATTAACTAAAGAAAGTATCAAAATTCCTGCTAAGACTGTTGCTTCATTCAAAGCTGGAAGCAAATTAAAAGCAGCTATTAACTAATTAAAAATATTAAAAAAGGTCATAAATGATAATATATTTATGGCTTTTTTTTATGTTTTTTTATATACTTATATATAGTAGGAGCGAGTATTATGGCAAAGAAAAAGAATAATAATAAATTAAATATATTTTCACTAATTATAAGTATGATTCTTATTTTAGCAGCAATATTTTTAAATGATCAAGGTGCAGTTAGACCACTATTATGGATTATTGGTCTAATAATATTATCAATTAATATTACTAATAGTTATAATATAAAATTTTCTAAGATAATTATCATTTTTATTACTTTATTTTTATCATCTGTCATTATAGATGGAATAATAGTCATTTCTCTTAAAAGGATACCAGTATTTGCCTACAATATAATTAGTACAAGAAATACTGTTGTATATAATGGAATTGGCGTAAGAGCATGGCAATGCGATAAAAACAACTATAATGATATAGTAATTGATTTATTTTATAATAAAGGGTATATATGTGATGCAGAAGACATTGATGTAATTGACTCTAATTCTTTTCTAAATTCTGTTGTTGAAAATTATTCCGATTATAAAAACTCATATGTAAAAATATCTGGGAAAATTAGCAAAAAAACAGGTCAAAACTATATTGAAATGCGCCCATATGAAAAAACAGACGTAACATTAAACGGATATGTTACTTTTGCAGATAATATAACTTTAAGAATATTGTTTAATGAATCTTCAAAAGAACTAGATAATTATGATGTATACGATGAAATAGTTATAGTAGGTATAATAAAAAATTTAGAGAGTGAAGATGGTAAGTATATTATTTATATGTACGATAGTAAAGTATTAAGTTCTGTAAATCTTAATAATTATACAATTAGTGCCACAACTGAATCATCTTGTAACACAGATAAAAATATTATATATACTAATGAAACAAATAACATATACACACATTGTCTCGAAAATGTTATAGTAACTTATCCTAATGACACTAAATATGAATTATCTTATATTTTATCTTCTAACAAAATTAGTGTTAACAAGTTACATAAGAATTACTTGGATAAAGAAACAAGTCTTGTAGATGATAGCATTATGTATAAATTTGAAAATTATAATTTGTTAGTATGCGATAAAAAAACTAGTAAAGATATAATATATGGTCCAAAGAATATGAAGTTTGAGGATGTTACATGTGAGTTAAAAGTAGAAGAATAACTTCTACTTTTTAAATTAATGTTTTACTATTTTTAATAGAATTGGTATAATGTTCTTAGATATTAACATAATTACTCTTGTTAATATACCAAAAAGTATTATCAAGATACGTTCCATATTAAAATGTTAGGGGAACAGAAAATACAAAATATTTTAGGTAGTACTAAATAAAGTAAGGAAGGATTTAATAAATGGCAAAAGAAGAAACAAAAAAAACTTCTGCTAAAAAGACAGAAGCAAAAAAAGATTCATCTAAGAAGACAACAGTAAAAAAAGATACAAAAAAGACCCCAGTCAAAAAAACTCCCGCTAAAAAGGAAAGTACTGTAAAAAAAGCATCATCAACTAAGAAAGAAACAAAAACATCAATTGTTCAAGAAGAAAATCATTATGGTCGTACTTTACTAGCAGCACTTTTAATAATCGTTGTAGTAGTAGGGGGATATTTAGCAGTTGAATGGAAAAAGAATGGTGGAATAAATCAAAAAGAAAAATATGTTGCAACAGCAGATGAAAAAGCATTTAAAGAAGAATATGAATCACTAAATGGTACAACTAGATCAAATGGCCAAATTAATAAAGAAATATCAATTTTAGAAAACAATAATATCAAATACATAACAGTTTCAGAAGCAGCAACAATGCTAGATTCTGGATCAGGAATAATTTATTTTGGCTTTGCTGCTTGCCCATGGTGTCGTACTGCTGTTCCTGTACTATTAAACGCAATGAATTCATCTGAATTAGATACAATTTATTACGTTAATGTAAGGCCAGATGATGATGTAAACAAAGATATTAGAGACACATTTATTTTAGATTCTAGAAATAAAGCTAAGAAAAGTAAAGATGCTGAAAAAGCTTACTATGATATTTTATTAGCACTAGCAAACGAATTAAATGATTATGAATTAACAACTGATAGTGGTAAGAAAGTAAATATTGGAGAAAAACGTCTTAATGCTCCTACAGTTGTAGCGGTAAAAGATGGAATTGTAGTTGGATTCCACGTTGGTACAGTAGACAATCATTCTAAAGATTCAGAAGGAAAACTAAGAGATTTGACAAAAGATGAAGAAACAGAATTATTAAATGCTTATACTTCAATTATTGGAAAATATCTAAATACAGACTGTGGAACAAATGGTGAAGGATGCTAAATCCTTCTTTTCTATTGCTAAAAAAAGAAATAAAAAGTATAATAAAGAGTATTCACAATTAAGTGTGGAATGGTAGAGTATTAGTCAAAGTAATATGATACTGAAAAGTTACTAGAATAGTTTGGAGGTCAAAGTGAAAAATTATTTCTTGTTATAAAAAAGGAGATAATTTAGATGGAAACAAATGAACAAGGGCTTACTAAAGAAGAACGTCTAATGTTTGGTCTTCTTGGTATAATCCTAATAGTAGCCATAGGGGTTCTAACAGTTAAATCTTTCTCAGAAAATGAAAGAGTATTAGAAGAAACCCCTATAAAAGAAAATAATGGGCAAGACAATATTAATGAAGATATAACTAGTAAATCAGATAGTAGCTTAATAGAAGAAACTACTGAAAATAATGTATCAAAAAAATATAATACATCTTACACAACTAGTCGAAATAATTCATTATTAGCTGCTGTAACAAAGAAAGAAAAAGAAATATCTAGTTCAACAAATAATAAAAAAGAACAAGATGGAACAGGCAGCACTAATCCTAGTATTTATGATACATGGAATTTTAAAAATAACATTGTAACAAAAGCATATAAAGGAGAAACTATCATAATTGATAAAAATATTTTACTAAGTGATGGTAGTGAAAGAGAAGCTCAAGTAACTGTAAGAAAACTAATCAATGATACATACATGATAGTTGATATAAGTGAAGGATACATAATAGCTACTCCTGGAGTTTATAGATATTCATATACTTATGCTAATGTTACAAAAGAACTAGTTTTAACTGTATATGATTATATGGAATCAGATTCTGTTTCCTTGCTTAACATTAATGATGAAATAATAGATGATTCAGTTAATCAAGAAGAATTCAATTCTATAAAAGAAACTTTAAAAAATACTAATATTGCAATAATTGAAAATAAGTTAAATATTACAGTAAAACAAACATCAACAACCTATCATCAAATACCTTTATTAATTACTATGAAAAATTTAGCTCAAGTAACAGATATAAGCACTAATACATTAGGTACAATAGTTACTAGAGAAAAAACAAGTTGGTATCAGACGCTTGAAGAAAATCAGTTTGTATTATTTATAAATACAGATATTTTAAAAAACAATGAAATTATTATTAACATCGATGGTACAACTTATATTTTAAGTATCAACATCTCTATTACTTTAGAAGATAAAGAAGATGATAAAGATGAAACAGAAGAAGATAAGGGTAATTTAGAAAATAAAAATGATGAAAATAAAGAAAATCCTGACGAAGGTCCAAAACCTGAAGAAGTGGAAATAAATGATGATAACTATATTAACGAAAATACTATGGAAGAAAATATTGTTGTAGCAACAATTGTTGACAACATTGTTGAAAACTCGTCCCAATAACATGATTAAATATCATGTTTTTTCTTGGAAAAAAAGTCGCAATAGTTTATAATACTAGATGAAAGAAGGTGGACCAATGAAACTTATTTCTTTACTGCCTGCAGATACTTACACTGTTGTAAATAAATCAATTATAACTGAAGACGATAAAAAGAATATAATATCATTGTATGAACCAATCATTGGTCCTATAGCTGTTAGCTTGTATTTTACCTTATTAAGAGATATAAGATTACTTGAATTTATTAGTACTGACTATACACATCATCATTTAATGACAATGATGAAAAGTAGTATTGAGATAATAAAAATAGCTCGTGAATCATTAGAAGGCGTAGGGCTATTAAAGTCATACTTTAAAGAAGGAGAGCCAAACTCATATGTTTATGAACTATATTCTCCACTAAGTCCAAAGGAGTTTTTTTCATCTCCAATATTTAATGTTACTTTATATAATAATTTAGGTAAGAGTGAATATGAACTTATCAAAGCAGAATATGAACTACCCAAAATAGATTTAAAAGAATATGAAGATATTTCAAAAGAATTAAATACAATATATAAATCATCATCTAGTATTGAACCTATTGAAACACGAGAAAAAAATTCTCTAAACATTAAAATAGAAAGTGATATAGATTTTGACTTACTTATATCATCAATGCCAAAAGGTATAATGCGCGAAAATGCTCTTACCAAAAAAACAAAAGAACTAATTGAACAATTATCGTTTATTTATGATTTAGATACTTTAAAAATGGTTGAGATACTTCGTACAGTAATAAATGAAAAAGGCACTTTTGATAAAGAAGAATTAAGAAAAAATACTAGAAAGTATTATCAATATAATAATAATGGCAAATTGCCTACATTAGTTTATCGTACGCAGCCAGAATATTTAAAAAGTCCAATTGGAGATTCAAGTCCACTAGCTCAGATTATATATATGTTTGAAAACACATCTCCATATGATTTTTTAAGGAAAAAGAACAAAGGTGCTCAGCCAACCTCAAGAGATTTAAGACTTTTAGAAACTCTTCTTATTGATTTAAATCTTCAACCAGCAGTAGTAAATGTCTTAATCGATTATGTTTTAAGAAAAAACAATAATAAGTTAAATCAAGCATTTGTTGAAACAATTGCTGGTCAATGGAAACGTTGTAATATTGAAACTGCCGAAGAAGCTATTGAAATAGCTAAAAAAGAAAACACTAAGTATGACAAAAAAATAAATAAGACAAATAAAGTTAATAAATCATCAAAAGATGAACCAGTATGGTTTAATCAAGAAATCAAGAAAGAAGAAATGACACAAGAAGAATTAGATGAAATGGAAGAACTATTAAGTAAGTATAGGTGATTATATGGAAGAAAAAATTATATCAAATAAAGTTAATGAAAGAGCACTAAAGAAAAGTTATGATGAAGCATGTAGTGATTTGAAATTTAGAAGATTGATAAAGACATTAGCTGTTGAAGATAAAATAGCAATGAAATATACTTCTTCATTAAAAGATACTGTTTGTGAACTAGAACATTGTAGTGAATGTAGTGGTCTTATATATTGTCAAAATAGACTAGAAGGACATGTTATGTTTCCTGAATCTAAAGGTAATCAAATAATATTTTCTTATACCCCTTGTAAATACGAAAAAGAGCGAATAAAGAAAGAAACTAATCGTATGACACGTGATAAAGAATTATCTATGGCTTCACTATCTGACATAGATGTAACAGATAAGAAAAGATCAGATGTTATTAAATGGCTTATAAATTTTTGTGATAAATATGATAAGAATGGAAACTTTAAAGGATTATATTTACACGGAACATTTGGTTGCGGCAAAACTTATTTAATATCCGCCGTTTTAAACGAATTATCTAAAAAAAGGGTTAGTACAGAAATTGTTTATTTAGCAGAATTACTCCGTGACTTAAAAAGTGATTTTGATACATTTGGTGATAGAATAGAATATTTAGAAAATGTTGATGTTCTTCTTATTGATGATATTGGAGCTGAAAAAGTAACAGAGTGGAGTAGAGATGAAATATTAGGAACAATTCTTCAACATCGTATGAATAATTATAAAACAACTTTCTTTACTTCTAATCTAAATATTGAAGAATTAGAAACTCACTTAATAATAAATTCTAATATTGACGAAAAAATAAAAGCAAAGAGAATTATTGAAAGAATAAAACAACTTACAGTTGATATGGAACTAATAGGAGAAAATAAAAGGAAATAAAAAAAAGAAAAAAATTAGCGAAACATTCGCTATTTTTGTTATAATAAATAAGGTGATATAAATGAGAAATACAAAAGTAATTTTTATGGGTACTCCAGATTTTGCAGTACCAATTCTAAAAATGTTAATTGAGAATACCAATGTTATAATGGTAGTAACTCAACCTGATAAAGAAGTAGGTCGTCATCATGACTTAGTTGAAACACCAGTAAAACACTTAGCAAAAATGCATAACATTGAAGTTTTCCAACCCCATAAAATCAAAGAAGAATATAGAAAAATTGTTGATGCCAATGCTGACATAATAATTACATGCGCATATGGTCAAATTATTCCAGAAGTAATTTTAAATGCTCCTCGCTTAGGATGCATTAATGTTCACGCATCTTTATTACCTAAACTAAGAGGTGGAGCACCAATCCATCATGCTCTTATTGATGGAGAAACAAAAACAGGTGTAACTATTATGTATATGGATAAGAAAATGGATACAGGGGATATAATTTCTTCGACAGAATATTTCATCAAAGATACAGATAACGTCGGACTTCTTCATGAAACCTTAAGTCGATTAGGAACTTCTTTATTAAAAGAAACTTTACCAACCATAATAGACGGAACAAACAACCGCATATCTCAGAATGACGAAGAAGCAACATATGGCTACAATATTACCCGAGAAGAAGAACACGTAGATTTTAATAAAACTGCTAAAGAAATTTATAATCAAGTTAGAGGATTAAATCCATGGCCTTTAGCTAACACTCTAATTAATGGAACAGAAGTTAAAATATTAGAATGTTATATTGGAGAAAAAGAAAGCACTTTATCTTCTGGAACAATCTGCGAAATTAATAAAGATAATTTAGGTATATGTACTAAAGATAAAGTTATTTATATAACAAAAGTAAAGCCATTTGGTAAAAAAGAAATGACAGCTCGTGATTATATAAATGGACTTAATAAAGAAAAAGTTCTTAATACAATCGTTGAATAAGGAGGTAAGAATGAAAATAAAAAACAAATTATTAATTACTTATACAGTCATAATATTTGTTCTCTTAATTTTTATAATATTTATAATGCCTGATAGTTTTTTTCTAGGTCGATATAAAGAAGTAGAATTACCTCAAAATAACACTAAAGTAGAGCATAAAGAGTTTGTTGATTATGAAATTCAAAAAGAAGAATTGCAAAAAAATAATTTTGAGTATGAATATCTTCTATTAGATAGCATGGGAACAAAAACATATACTTATAAATGTTCTGGTAAGATAAGTGATAACATTGAATCGGGAACATGTGAATCACCAGAAAAGTTTTCTTATACAGAATCAACTAAAAAAGAAGCTTTTTCTAAAATAGATATAAATTACCTTAATCCAAGATATTTATTTGAACTATTAAAAAATATTGAACCAGTAAAAACAGAATATCAAACACTAAGAGAATATAAATATATGACTAAAATAGAAGATATAGAAACAGAAATAATTGTTTTCACAAATTTAAATGAAATAACAAAAGTAGAAATAAGTAATGCATATATGACATATATTATTAAATATAATATAGAGAAAGTTGACAATTAAATATCTTGTTGCTATTATAAAAAAGATTCATTTAAAAAGGGGTTTTGGAGAACATTATGGAAAAAAATAAAATAATAAATATTACAAAAGAAGAAAAGAAAAAAAAGAATCATATAAGGAATAAAGTTTTAGTTAATCTGATAACTTTTATTCGTTCCTTAGGTTCTATAGCTATTATTCCTATTTATTTAACAGGTGGATCACTTGCAGCTGGTTTAGCTACAATTGGTTTTTTTGCGACTGATTTTATCGATGGACTTTTAGCCAGAAAATTACACGTTCAATCGTTTTTTGGTAGCTTATTAGATGGTTTGTCAGATAAAGCTTTTGGAATAGTATGTTTATTGCTATTATCAACAGTAAATCCTATATTTTTAGGAGTTGTTGCTGTTGAATTAGGAATATTAGCTGTTAATTATAAGAGTATTGAAAGAGGAAATAATGCTAAATCAAGTATAGCTGGTAAGGTTAAAACAGCATTTTTAGCTGCATCAATTGTTGGTAGTTTTTTCTGCCATGCCGCACCAACACTTAAAGAAGTATTAAATTATATAAATATTACCTCTCTTAACACAATATTAGAAAAAGATCCTACAATTTTATCAACCATCTTAGCAATTCCTACAATTGGTGCAAGTCTATATGTTGCAGCTGATTATAGAAAAAAAGCAGAGAAACAAGATATTGAAAGAGAGCAAGAACTTAACTCTTCAACTATTGATACATTATCTGTCTCTGAAGATGAAGATATAGATGAGAGTGTTAGAATTTCACTAGATGAAATTGCAAAAAGAAGAGAAGAATTAATGCATCAAAAAGAAGAAGTAAAAGAATTAAAATCAAAGGATGAATTAATCCATGATTTATTTGATACTGACTTTTACCTTGAACATAAAGATGATGGCATAAAAAGATTATTTTATAAAAATAAAAGGCAGTGAGTAGTATGAAGCAAAAGGATATGCAAAATCTATTAGAACAATATTACAAATATATTGGAATATCTAGTAAGAAAAAGCAAATCAAAATCTTAAATCTATTAAGCTATTGTAAAGAAATTAGAGATACTGCATATCCTATGAAAAATTCCGAAGTAACAGAACTTGAAATCTGCGAGTTTGTTGCTCGTAAAGAAAAAGATCTTATATATATTAATGGTACATTATCATTGAATGATGATAACCAAAGAGAAAATCGTCATTTTGAAACTTATATAATCGAAGATAAAACCGAGGGTAAAACTCGTATTTATATGGATATAACTAGGATTAACGTTGAAGATGAACCCAAAATGATTCGAACAAGTGAAGCAATTTCTGTTAGTGAATATAAAGTTGTATCAGTAACTGCCTATTGCACAACGGATTCAATTGAAGAAAAAGTTTTTTCTACAGAATTTCCAGTTAATCCATCAGATGATTACATACTTCAAAAAAAGATTCAACAAATTAGTGCTTTATAGTTTAAAAGGGAATTATTCATTAATTCCCTTTATTTATTTATGTTATAATATAAAAAGGTGATATTATGAAGAAATTAAATATACTAATATCTGTATTTATTTTATTTGGTATAATAATATATAACATTTACTTAAATAAAAAATATAGTAACTCTTATAAAAATGAACTTTATAAAAAGATAAATAAATTAAAAATATTTCTCTATACAACAAGTATATTAATGTTTTTTGTATCACTTATCTTTAACATTATAAATAATAATATGGACTCTAGTTTTAATAATACCATAACATGTTTATTAAATTCGCTTAGTATAACTATCTTATTTATGCCTTTATCGTTAACAAACCTTTATGAGAAAACTTTTAATGATGAGGAAAAATATAGTCACGTTAAAACAATTGTAACAAATATAATTAATCCATCCTATATAAAGAAATTTAACAGAGCAGGAATAAATGTTATAATTTTATCAGAATTAGAAAACAACTTAAAATTTAAAACAATTGAAGAATCAGAGATTGAAAAGAAATATCTTAAAAAGAACATCATTATAAAAACAAAAAACAACCATATTCTTGATAAAATAATAAATAAAGAAGATGTCTATTATGAGTTTGACAATCTAAGTGATTCATATAATAAAATATACCATGCTCGCGGAGTCCATGATAACTATATTAGAGCATTAAAATATTTAATAACAACATATTTACCTTTATATTTGACATATATATTTCTTAACATATTAAGATTTCCAGTATGTTATAACCTATTGTTGGTAATGCTATTAAAAATATTTACAATTATTACAAGCAAATATTTATATAAAAATCTTCCTTATGATATCGATCTTATGAAAAGAAAGCCTAAAAATAGAAATATAGTATTCGGTAGTCAAGAATTATCATTTACTTTATTAGAAAGCTGCTATATTTTCTTTTTACTAAATATTCCTTATATGCTCATTGAAGCACAGGGAGGGACTCAAGCATTTGCTAATACTTTATTTTATATTTTATTTATTTATATAAACTTATTTCTTACATATTCTTATTTAAGTGAATCAAACATTATAAAAAATATAATAAAATCTTTGAAAAATATATCTTTAATAATTTTTACAATTACATGTATTGCACTTACACTATTTTTCAATTTTACTACTTACTTTGAAACAAAGAATATTGAAATGCATAATTTTATGTCTTGTATCGGCTTTGGATTTATCTCAGTTTTCCTAAATGAGCTGATTAAACTAGCTCGATTTACAACAACGAAAGGAAAGAAGAAAAATGAAAGTAAAAATAACAAAAAACATAGCAGAAGCTAATCTGATTACTCATGATGGCAAGTTTCACCCAGATGATGTGTTTTCAACAATGTTTCTATCCAAGATAATAGAAAATCCTATTGTTTATCGTGCTTCTGTAAAAGATGTACCTAAAAAATATAATGGTATAATGTACGATATTGGCTTTGGTAAATTTGATCACCATGGTCCTGACGCTAGATATCGTGAAAACTCCAAAATAAAATATTGCTCATTTGGTCTATTATGGGAAGAATATGGACATGAATATTTAAAAAGTTTAAATCCAGCTGATGAAAATGTTTTGTTTGATAAAATTGTTGAGAAATTAATAAAGCAAATAGATGGAATTGATAATGGTCTTTTTCCTCAAATCGAAGCAGAATATAAGCTATTAGATTTAGATAGTATTATTGATATGTTTAATCGAAATTGGAACGACCCACTAGAAAATGATGATAACTTCTTAATAGCAATAAATGTTGCTGAGCTTATATTTGATCGAATAATAAAAAAAGAAAACTCAAACATTATTGCCACTCAATTAGCCGAAGAAAAAATAGATGATGTAAGAGATAATATTTTAATTCTTGATAGATATATTCCATATTTAGATGCTGTATTTAATTCCAAAAAAGATAATGCTAAAAACATTAAAATTGTAATTTATCCCTCAAATAGAGGTGGATATGACATAAAACCAATGACCATCAGTAGAGAATCAAAAGAGTTATTAATTAACTTTCCAAAATCATATCGTGGAATGCATGGCGAAGAATTAGCTGAGCTATCAGGAATAAAAACAGCACGTTTTGTTCATGCTAGTGGCTTTTTAGCTAGTGCAGATAATATTGAAGATGCTATTCTTTTAGCACAAAAAGCGCTTGAAAATAAGGAATAAAATTCCTTTTTTTTTATTATCATTGATGATATAATTATAGAGAATAAGGAGTTGTGCATTATGATTCTAGAAGAACTATTAAAAAATCCAGAGACAGAAGTATTATTTGAAGAACTTGAAAAACACAAAAAAAATGAAGAAATTTGTAAAAGCATAATCATTGAAATAAACAAACGCCTTGAAAATAATGATTTTACTTTCACTAATAAATACATAAAATATCTTTATGTATATATGTTTTTATGCAATAAATATGAATTTGTAGATACTTTAAACTCTTTAATAGAAGATGAAAAATTTATAGAATTACTAGATAAGACAGATATTGAAGGATCAATGATTCCGTCTTTAACTATGAATTGTAATAAACCTCGTCGTTTAATAATGTCACAATCATTAAAAGTTAAGAACAGTATTTTAAACGGGGATAATCTTTTATCTTCAACAGATATATTAGAAGACTTGACAAAAGAAGAAATTAAAATTCTAAGAAAAGATATCCAAATAGATAATTTCTTAATTAGTAAAGGATTATGTTTTGATACATTGAAGAAAGAAACTATCAACCAACTTTTAGAAGAAATAGACACTTTCTCTTTATATAGTATAAAAACTATAAGTGAATTTTCAAATAGTTACAAAGACATAAAGTCTCTAGCTAAAAATAAAGACTTTGTAAAAATATATATATCTAAATTAACGAATGAATATAATTATAAAAATAATATATTTAAATATATGGATAAAACTCAAATAGAGAAGCTAGTAACAGATAGACAAAGAGAATGTGTTTTATTCCATTTAGTAAAAGATACAACAGGAACTATTCAAAAAGAAATATTAAAAAACAAGAGAGTCAAAAAAATATTGCGTGATTGTGATAATAATTTTATTTTAGAACAGCTTCCATCAAATACAATACTAAATATTTTATTAAATAAGAAAGATAACATAACAGTAAATAATTTAAAACTACTGAATTATTTGAGCAAACAAGATATTGAAACAATTTTTACAAAGTGCAAAAACATCTATGAATTGTTTGTTAATGAATTAGAAAAAGAAACAAATCTTAATTTACCTTTAATTATTAATTCACTTCCTCTAGAATTATTTAAAGACTTAAGTGAAGAAAAAATATATAACTTTAAAATCAGTACAATAAATAAATTACTAGAAGCTAGTAAAAAATCTTTCAAAAAGAGTATACTAAAAAATCCTAAGTTAATAACTCAACTAGCTAATAGTGTTAATATGAAAAGTTATAAAAAATTAATTGAACTATTTAATGCTGGTGATTTTACTCCTGAAGAGAAAATAAAATTTATCACAAAAATAGAAAACATTAGTAATAAAAAAGTTTTAGTAAGACTTATTGAATCAGTACCAAGTAATTACCGTAAAGTATTCTGTGATAATATAGAAACAAGAACTATTATTTTAAATGATGAATCATACGAATTAGATGAATATTTAAAAAATTATTTATTAAATAATCCAGAAGAGTTAGAAAATATAGATTCTAAAATTATAATAACTATGTTAAAAGAATCAGATAATGACTATATCAAAAAAGCAATTAGTAATAGAGTAATTATAAAGAAAATATTATATAGTAAAAATCCCCAAATAATAACAGATTTAATTAATATAGTAAAAGAAAGCAAACAATTCTTATCTATTATAAATAGTGAGAATATGTTAGGAATTTATAACATAGATTTATTACAAGCAATTCTTGCCAATTTAGATATAACCGAAAAAAATATTCTTTGCTCTGATGAACTAATGCATAAAATTCTAAATGAAGAAGCATATGTTACATACAAAAAATTATTAAATAAAAATGGTTATATTTTAAATACTTTAAATTTAAATTACTTACAAGAAAATATATTTGTCCCTAAACTATCTATTCAAGAAACAATAACTAAAAATCCAAGATTACAAAATTTATTAATAAGAATCAATAAAATATTTCCTATTACTAAACAATTAATAAATGTTATTTTCTATGAAATGCCAGATATTGATTTAGATTTAAATATAGTGGAATGTTTACATTTATTATGTGAATCATGCGAAGGAAATAAAAGAAAATATGTTGGTAACATACCTAAATTATTAAGTGTTGTATCTGAAAGTGAAATAAATAATGAGGATATAAAAAACGTTTTAAATTATCTAATGTATTTAATCCCTAGGTATAATAAAAATAACAAGGATGTAAAAAGACCGATTTATTTAAATACTGCTCGTACATATAATGAAATAAAGTATTATGAAAAAAATACAGAAGAAGAACTTAATAGATTAATGTTTGATTGTAAAAAAGATAATAAATATAAAGAGTATTTTATATCTAAGCATTTTAAACTTACATTAGAAGAAGCAGAACTTCAATTAAACACTTATAAAATCGATAAAGTAGATAAGAAAATATATAAGGAAGAGTATGAATACATTACTAATTTAAATAAAATAATGAATTCTGAAGTATCTGTTCTTAAGAACTTAGAAAAAAATTATAAAATATTAAGTATAATTGATTCATTTAGAATAGAAAACAAACTAAAGCAAATGTATAGCAAAATATATAATTATGAAATAAAATGCAAGATATATACAAGTAAATCTTTTGTTGAAAATGATTTATGTAAAAACTTAAAAATATACAATTGTCCTAATGAGTTTATGTTCCTGATAAGCTGCCTAGACTATGAAAATGAATTAGGCAATAGAGAAGATTATTTCCTAGCATGGCATAACGCTTTAAATAAAACGAAAGATGGAGTCCCAGCTAGTTTAATTTCAAACGAAAACTTCCATTTTGAAAAAGACTTTTACTTTGGCTTTGATGGGGTTGCAGAAAATGGCATAAAAAAAATGTCTAATAGAGTTCTATCACTATCAGACAACAATAAACATAACGAAATGTTTACTACTCCTAAAAACCTAATAGATAATACAAGAGACATTAGAAATACTGTTATTATAGATAAATATGCTATAAGACCAAACTATAATAATTCTAATATTCCTAATATTGAACCAGACTTTATGATTGTTGATAAAACTAAATTAGACGACTCCTCATATGTTGAAAAGATTGTTAATATAAGTGAAGAGTTTAAAACAAAAAGAAATAAAAAAGGCTTGCCTATAATTGCTATTGATAAGGAAAAAGTTGTTGACAATGAAGTTAAAAAAATAAATTATTTATTTAAAAACTTTAAAAAAACACATGATATATCAACATTAAAAACTTTATTAACAAGATCTGAAAATAATTACTGTGCATTCTATAGTAGTAATATTTCAAATTTGTTTGATGTTGAAAGCATTGTTAATTTAGTAAGAGAAATAATAAAAACTACAGAATCAATAAATGAACTTAAGAATATTGAAAAAGTATTTACAGACGAATCAAATAAATTTAAATTAGTCAATGAAATTCCATGTAACTTTAATATTAACAAAAAAGAAAGAATATAATAATATAACTAGAAGAATTTGCTCAAATTATTGTGCAGTGATATAATTTAAGCCAAGTTTGGGGAGTTTTTATGACAAGAGAAAAATTATCATTTCATGATATATTTTATATATTTTTATTTGGTTGTTTACTAGGTTGGGTTGTTGAAGGCCTTTGGACTCTTTTAAAAAAAGGCCTCTTAATTAACCATTCTGCCTTAGTAATAGGACCTTTCAATTTGGTTTATGGTCTTGGCGCAATAGTTCTAACATTAGCTTTATATAAAATTAAAGATTGCAATTCTATAAAGATTTTTGGCGTATCTTTTGCTGTTGGAACCATACTAGAATATGCAATAAGTTTATTTATGGAATATGTATTTGGCTTTGTAGCATGGACATACAAACATAAACCATATAATATAAATGGACGTGTATGTTTATCATATTCAATCTTCTGGGGAATACTTGGTATATTTTGGATTAAATTTATTTTTCCAAAAGTAAAAAAATTAATTGCTAAACTAAATAAAACAGAAAGTATTAAATTTATAAAAATAGCTATAATATTCTTAATATTTGATAGTATATTAACTATAGGAGCTATAAATAGGGGAAAAGAATATGAACAAAATATTCCCCCTAATAATAAAATAGAAGAAGTTATAGATAAATATTTTGGTGTTGAATACTTAAATAATATGTTCAATAATAGATGGAACAGAAAATAAACCAGTTTAATAACTGGTTTTTATTGACTATTCCTAATCATTACTATAAAATTAAATGAGCAAGAAGACTTTAAAGGAATAAAAGGTGAAAAGTATGCTAGATATAATAATAGATACATTATTAGACAGTTTAAAATTAATTCCATTTTTATTTGTGGCATTCTTAATAATAGAAGCAATTGAACATAAACTATCTAGTAAATCTCAAAAAATAATTAGTAAATCAGGAAAATTCGGTCCACTATTAGGTAGCATGTTAGGACTTGTTCCTCAATGCGGCTTCAGTGTCGTAGCTACTAATTTATATGTTACAAGAATTATTTCTTTAGGAACACTTATCGCAATATATTTATCTACCAGTGATGAAATGATTCCAATTTTCTTATCAGAGAAAGCCCCTTTAAGTACAATTATTACAATATTAGCAATAAAATTTATTGTTGGTCTTATAGCTGGTTATTTAATTGATTTATTTATAAGAAAAGATAAATCAAAAGAAAAAGTTAATTATGAAATATGCCAAGATGAGCATTGTGGATGTAATCATAATCATAGTATTATAAAATCAAGTACTATTCATACATTAAAGACAGTTGCTTTTCTCTTAATTGTTACTTTTATTTTAAATATAATGTTTGAATATATAGGAGAAGAATTCTTATCTAAATTATTTTTTAAGAATACATTTATATCTCCATTTATAAGTAGTCTTATTGGTTTAATACCTAATTGTGGTTCAAGTATAATGATAGCTGAATTATATTTAAATGGTACATTATCTTTTGGAGCAACTATTGCAGGTCTACTTACAGGTAGTGGTGTTGCCATTTTAGTTCTATTCAAATCAAATAAAAACATAAAAGAGAATATAAAAATTTTAGCAACTATATACTTAATTGGAAGTATTATAGGAATACTAATAGATTTTATTATTTTATTCATATAAGTATACGAAAGTATACTTTTTTTAACTATTTATATAATCTAGTAATATTATAAAAAATATGATAAAATGAAATAGAAAATATACATAGAAAAGATGGTGCTTAATGAAATTTTATGATAGAGAAATTGAAGAGGTATTAAAGTATTTTAATACTGATGAAAAAGGTTTAACAATAGCTGAAGCTCAAGATCTTTTAGAAAAAAATGGTAAAAATGAATTGCCAAAGAAAAAACAAGATAGTGTATTTAAATTATTTATATCTCAATTTGAAAATCCTATTGAATTAATATTAGTAGTAACAGTTATTTTATCATTTGTTGCTCATGAAGTAATAGATGCAATTGCATTAATATTTATTATTCTAATAGATGTTTTAATGGGAACATACCAAGAATGGAAGGCTCGTAAAGATGCTGAAAGTCTAATTAATATGATTAAAGTTACAGCTAGAGTAATTAGAAACGGCGGAGAAATGCAAATAAACTCAAGTGATATCGTAGTCGGAGATATTTTAGTCTTAGAAAGTGGCGATAAAATAAGTGCCGATGCCCGTATTATAGAATGCCACAACTTTCAAGTAGACGAATCTGCTCTAACAGGCGAAAGCTTAAACGTTGTTAAAAATAATGAAGTTTTACCTTCAGATTCCTCTTTGGCAGAAAGAAAAAATATGGTGTATGCTGGTACATCAGTTACAACAGGACGTGCTCACGCTGTAGTTGTATCAACTGGTGTAAATACTGAAATTGGTCATATTGCTGATAAAGTTACCAATACTGAAGAGGAAAAATCTCCTTTGACAATAAGAACAGAAAAATTTTCAAAACAAATTAGTGTCATAATCGTCATCGTAGCTATAATTACCACAATAGTTCTATTATCAAAAGGATATAAAGCTAATGAAATATTCCTTTGTGTAATAGCTCTTTCCGTTTCTGCAATGCCAGAAGGATTGCCGTTAGCACTTACAATGGCCTTAACAATAGCATCTAAAAGAATGGCCAAGAAAAATGTTATAGTAAAAAAATTAAACGCTGTTGAATCTTTGGGAAGCTGTACAGTCATTGCCTCAGATAAAACAGGAACACTCACAGTAAACGAGCAAACAGCTAAAGAAATAGTAATGGCTAATGGTGAAACATTTACTATTTCAGGTACAGGCTATAATGATGAAGGAAAAGTTACTCCTGTAACCGATGCAAATATAAAAAATGCTGAGTATATAGCAATGCTTGGAGCACTAAATAACGAAGCTCATTTAGAAAAAAACAAAGATAAATGGGAGTCATTTGGTGATTCTATAGATATAGCATTCTTAAGTTTAGCAGCTAAATTAAAAATAAAAAACAAACCAAAACTTATTGAAAGTATTCCTTATGAATCAGAAAATCAATATTCAGCAGTCTTTTATGAAAAAGATGGCGAAACATATTGTACTGTAAAAGGTTCATTAGAAAAGATTATGTCCTTTTCTGAAGAAAATCAAAAATATTATAGTCAAAATGAAACTTTAACTAAAAAAGGATACCGTGTAATAGCTATTGCCGATGGAAAAGTAAAAGGAACATCTCAAAAGGATATTAAAAATTTATCGTTTGTTGGTATGGTAGCGTTCATTGATCCTATAAGAAAAGAAGTTAAAGATTCTCTAAAAGAATGTAGTTCTGCAGGAATTAAAGTAGTTATGGTAACTGGAGATCATCCTCTAACAGCTTTTGCAATTGCCAAAGAATTAGGACTTTGTACTAAAGAAGCTGAAGTAGCAACAGGAAAAGATATTGAAAAATATCGTGCTATGGGTGAAAAAGAATTTGATAAATTTATTAGTTGTATAAAAGTATTTTCAAGAGTAACTCCAATTGATAAATTAGATATTGTAAATTCATTTAAACGACAAGGAGAATTTGTAGCTGTTACTGGAGATGGTGTAAATGATGCTCCAGCAATTAAAACAGCCAACATAGGTATCGCAATGGGTAGTGGTACAGATGTAGCTAAAGAAACAGCGTCAATGATTGTTGCAGATGACAATTTCACTTCTATTGTTTCTGGCGTAAAAGAGGGTAGAACAGCTTATAGTAACATTCGAAAAATAACATTATTCTTGCTAGGATGCGGTTTTGCTGAAGTATGTTTCTTTCTATTATCCATAGCTTTTGGATATGATATACCTCTTTTAGCAATCCAACTTCTTTGGCTAAACATTGTTACTGACGGTCTTCAAGATGTAGCTTTATCATTCGAAAAAGCAGAAAAAAACATTATGAAGGAAAAGCCAAGAGATACAAAAGAATCATTGTTCTCTAAAGATTTAATGATAGAAGTATTAATATTGGGTGTAACAATAAGTGCAATAATCTTTGGTACATGGAAATTTATGATGGACAAAGATTATGACATTACAGTAGCAAGGTCAGTAATTATGATGCTTATGGTATTTATTCAAAATATAAATGTTTTAAACTGTCGTAGTGAAAAACGTTCAGTATTTAAAGAACCACTTCTTGATAATCCATTTGTAATAGCAACAGTCTTAGGTTCTATCATTTTACAAATTGTCGTATCAGAAATACCAGCAACAGCACTTTTCTTGAAAGTAACTCCATTACCATTTTTATTAATAGATGAAATACTATTACTTTCATTTGTTGTAATAATTGTTTATGAAATATACAAGTTAATATACCGTTTGAGAAAGAAGGTTTAATATGACACCAGAAATCACAGCTATAATTGCTATATTAATTGGTTTATTATTCTGTTTTGCAGGATATAAAATTCAAAAATTGCTTATTACTATTGTATGGTTTGTTATTGGCTTTATTCTAGCAAATAAAGTAGGTGGATATTTTATTTCATCATCAAATCTACTACTAGTTATTGAAATCATTACTGGAATAATTATTGGAAGTATCGGTTTTAAACTAGAAAAATTAGCTTTATGCATATCCGTTGCCTATTTAGTTTATATAACTATAGGACCTTATATACCAAATGTCGAAAAGGGTGTAGAAATAATAATTCACTTTGGCGTATCTCTTCTAGTAGGAATACTATCTACATTCTTTATAAAACCAATTTTAATAATTGTAAGTAGTATTGCGGGTGCACACATAATAAAATATTATCTTCCAACATTAGTAACAATTCCGGCCAACTATTTATTAATCTGTGTAGTAGTCATCGCCGTATTAGGCGTTTTAGCCCAATTTAAAACCAATTAAAAGTTTGAATATATTCAAACTTTTTTTCATAAAAGATTACTTGAAAAGATATATATAATAGTTTATACTTAGATAGTAAATTTTGAGAGGAAGTAGTAAAATGTTACGTGAATTTTTTGTTAACGAATATCCAAAATTTTTGTTTAAACAATTTGGTCTTATTCATGATATCTTTATATTTATAGCAATTATAGGTTTCGTATTAGTATATATAAATCGTAATAAAATATCTAAAATGCCACGTCCTAAATCTAATAAAATTTTAAAAATATGTGCAATTATTTTATTAATAAATATGATAATTTATACCTTTGGTAATCTATATTATGGAAGTTTTAAAATAGAAAATCATTTACCATTCCATTTATGCTTTATTGCCAACTATATGTTTATTTTTGGAATATTACTTAATAAAGAATCACTTTTAAAATATACTATATTCCTATGTTTTATTGGACCAATACCAGCTATATTATGGCCAGATTTAGTCTCAACAATAGATAATTTTGATTTTTGGCAATACGTATTATCACATCACTTCTTTTTAAGTGTTAGTTTATTTTCTTATTATGCTTTAGGATATAAAGTAGAATTTAAAGATTATATAAAAACATTTATTTTAACAAATTTTTTAATGCTAATAATGTATCCATTTAATTTAGCGTTTCACACAAATTACATTTTTTCAACTAAAATACCAGATAATGTAATGGTTTTATATCCTTGGTTAAAATATTTTCCTCCTATGCTGACTCTAGAAGTAACAGGATTAGCTATATCAGGAGCTGTATATTATTTCTTAATAAAAAAACGCAATAAAGAACTAAATAATTAGCATTTATTATATATAAATGCTTTTTTTATTTCTATCTTTATTAAATATATTTTATTATTTTTAATCCTTTTGATATAATTAAATAGAGTGTAAGGAGTATAAATTATGAACGAAATAAAGGATGCCCGTAAAAATGTCAAGAGAACATTTATATTCATTGTTATTATTGCCATTTTTACAATTGGAGTTCTATATATAATGAACTATTATAATTTAATACCAAAAGAATACTTTAAAGCATCAGATTTCAGTATTAAGACAGTATATAGTAAAATGGACTATGACAAAGACAGAATTGATGATTATACAGACTTTGTTTTAGGAGCAAGACATGATGCAGAAAAGCATCCAACATATATAAGTAAATATTATGATAATTCTTATCCTCCAGAAAATGAAGGAGTTTGTACTGATGTTATATGGAGAGCTTTTAAAAATGCTGGATATTCATTACGTGATATGGTAGATGAAGATATAAAAAACAATCCTAACGATTATCCTAACATTGAATATAGAGACAAAAATATTGACTTTCGAAGAGTAGGTAATTTAAAAATATTTTTTTCTAAGTATTCAATATCACTAACATTAGATTATACCGAAATATCTGAATTTCAACCTGGAGACATAGTTATATTTGATGACAGTCATATTGGAATTATTTCTGATCGTCGAAATAGTAAAGGAATTCCTTATGTTATCCACAATTATGGTCAACCAATCCGTGAAGAAGATTTTATAGGGAAAAGCAAACTTACCGCCCATTTTAGATTTGACGCTTCTAAAATAGATGAAAATATTTTAAAACCTTGGAGAAATCAATAATTCTTACATCAAATAAAAAAAATGTTATAATCAAATTACAACGAGTAGCTTATGGCGTAAGTCCAGTTGAGCTACTCTTATTTTTTTAAAGAAGGTCGAAAAATGCACAATATAACAGAAGATATAAGTAAATTAAAAATTCAAGAAAGTACAATTTTAAAGTTAAAAGATAATAATCTAATAACCATAAATGATATATGGATTTTAAGTCGTAAAGAATTAAAGAGTATTGGTTTAAGTGATTCTGAGATTAATAAAATAATCATATCTCTACAATTAATAGGTCTTGATTTAAACAAAAAAATATATGACTAGTGCAAACTAGTCATTTCATATGATATAATCAAAAAAGGTGATTATTGTGAAATTACAAAGCTTAAACAAAGAATACGATAAACTTCAAAAAATCTATGGAGATCCATCTCTTCATTCAATATATAATGGTGGATGTGAAGAAAATCCTAATATATGTTTTGTTTTTATGAATCCAACGGGACGTAATATTGCTTCTTTACCTGGATGGAATGGTCCATTCCACCCATGGTTAGGAACAAAAAATATATGGGATTTATTTATAAAAGTAAACTTAATAGATGAAAATATATATAATGAAATAAAAAGCATCAAGGGGAGTGAATGGACTCCAGAATTTTGTCATAAAGTATATCAAAATATTGCAGATCATAAAGTATTTATTACTAATTTAGGCAAATGTACTCAAATAGATGCCCGTCCTCTAAAAGATGGCTATTTTAAAGATTATCTTCCTTTATTAGAAAAAGAAATAAGAATAATAAAACCTAAAATAATAATTCTTTTTGGAAACCAAGTTAGCTCTATTTTCTTAAATAATAAGATATCTGTATCTCAAACAAGAAAACAGTTCTTTGAACATAAAATAGGAGCAAGCAAATATAAATGTTTTCCTGTATATTATCCAGTAGGAAACGGACGTTTTAATATTGATAAAGCAATTGAAGATATAAATTGGATTAAAGAAAATTATTTAAGAGAGGAACAATAATATGAAAGCAATCATAGCATCAGATATTCATGGTTCATATGAATACACAAAAAAATTAGATAAATTAATTGAACAAGAAATGCCTAATAAGATAATATTATTAGGAGACCTATTATATCATGGTGCCAAAAACTCCTTACCAAATGAATATTCAACTATGGATGTTGCTACTACTTTAAATAAATATAGCAATAAAATAATAGCTGTTAGAGGTAACTGTGATTCAGAAGTGGACGATATGGTAACAGATTTTGACATCATGGATGACTATAAAGAGATAGATTTAGACGGTATTCACTTTTATATTTCTCATGGTCATCTAAATGAAAAATATAAAAACTTATTTGAAAATGAGTATCTTTTAAGTGGTCATACTCATGTATATAATTTAGATGGTAAACACTTAAATCCAGGTAGTATAGGAATACCTAAAGTAAATAAAGAACACACATGCTTTTTATATGATAACAAAACTTTTAAACTAATTAATTTAGATGATTTTAGTATTATAAAAGAAAAAAATATAACTGATTAAGATAAACTCATATAGAAATAATCACTTTAAAGTAACTATATTCTTATGTCTAAATAAAGAAAATACTATAAAAAATCATAAAATATAGTATAATGTAAATAGGTGGGTGGTATCATGAGGTTGAAGTACATCGATGGACTAATGGGGTTTGCCATAGGCGATGCTATGGGAGTTCCACTAGCAACACAAAGCAGAGAAGAGCTTTTAAAAAAGCCTGTTACAAAAGTTATAGGACATGGTACCTATGACATGCCAGAGGGGACATGGTCAGACGATACTTCTATGATGATTGCAACAATTGACTCAATAAATGCGAAAAATGATATAGATTTTAACGATATTGCTTTAAAATTCGTTGCATATAAGAATCATGCTCAGTTTACACCAGCTCATGAAGTATTTGGATTAGATGAAATATGTGCTCAGGCTATTGATAAATTTGAAGAAAATCATGCTGATCCAATAACTTGTGGTCTTAGCGATAACAATTCAAATAGTAATGGATCACTAATGCGCATATTACCAATTGCATATTATGCTTTAGATAAAAAATTAAAAGATTTTGAGGTACGTGAGCTAGTTACCAAAATATCATCAATAACACACGCTAATGATATTAGTATAATGGGATGCTATATTTATACTAGATACGCCATGTTCCTTTTAACTGGAAAAGATAAATATTCTGCATACAGTATGACAAAATGTGTTGACTATACTATGTTTAGTGAAGAAGCTCAAATAGAATATGATCGACTTTTAAAAGAAGATATAAGTAAAGTAAAAATAAATGAAATAAAATCAACAAATTATATAGTTGATACTTTAGAAGCCTGCTTCTGGTTAATATTAAAATCAGAGAATTATAAAGAAGCAATAATTGGAGCACTCAATCTTGGCTATAGTACTGATACAATAGCTGCACTTACAGGTGGACTTGCTGGAATTATATTTGGTTATGATTTCATACCAGAAGATTGGAAAAACTCTATAATAAGAAAAGAGTACCTATTAGATATTTTTGAAGAATTTAGTGAAAATAGATATGAATAAAATTGGTTTTTAACCAGTTTTTTTATGATATAATATTTATATAATGTAAAATTCGTAGTTTAGGGGGCTAATTTATGAGAGTATTACATCTATTTGGTTGGAAAATAAAAGATATAGAAAAATTCCTACCAACTATCAAAGAACAAGGATTTGATGCTATTCAAATAAGTCCAATTCAACCTTCAAAAGAAGAAGATAGTGAATACTGGTGGATGCCGTATCAGCCAATTGGTTTTCAAATTGGAAATCGATTTGGTACTAAGGAAGAATTAGAAAGTTATGACCGGAGCTAATGATGGCTCTTTAAGACCTAATGAGAAAGTTGATACAAGATTAACTGAACGCCATGATTTTTGGAAAATTCAATTACCAGTTAGAGACTGGAATAACCGCTATGAAGTAACTAATTATTGCATGGGATTACCAGGACTAAATGTTGCTAATCATGATTTACAAGATATTATTATTGACTTTTTAAATAGTTTAATTGACTGCGGAGTGTCAGGTTTTAGATTTGATGCCGCTAAGAGTATTGGACTTCCAGAAGAAGGATGTGACTTTTGGCCAAGAACAATTACTCATTTAAAACGATTTTAACTAACTGCGATGGCCGTAATCGTGATAAAATATTTTGCTTTGCGAAAAGCCATGATTCATATTATGACTATAAATATACTACTAATATGTCCTCAGATAAAATTGCTCTTGACTATAGTGAATTAACTTTAAAATATAAAAATACACTATTTTTTACTCGTCCATTTGATGACACTTGGAAAAGTGAAATAATAAAAAGAGCTAATAAAGCAAATGAAAATATCTATAAAAAAGAATATTAAAAAGAACTAGATTATCTAGTTCTTTTTAAATCCAAAGTATTCATTAATATCATCAGTAATATAATCCAAATCTAATTTTACTTCTTTCTTTAATAAATCAACTTTACCATGTTTTACATAAGAATTATCTATACCTGTTAATTTGATTTTATTAGTAGCTTCTTTATAATTAAAATATTCTAAAATATTTGTTCCTAAACTATTAGTTTTAATACTAGTTTCATAAATATATATTTTTTGTTTAGTAGCTATCAGCTCTTTTAAAATATTTTTATCAATCGGTTTAATATATCTAGCATTTATAATATTAACTTTTTTCCCTTTATATATGTCATAAATTTTACTAACATCTGTACCATAACTAATAATAGTTTTTTTACAATTATCATATTTTTGCAAATATTCCCAAGTTCCGACTTTTATTTCTTTAAATTTTGTTTTCTCATATTTTAAATTGGCCCTTTCATACCTAATGCAAAATGGATTAGATTGCTTATAAAAGCCTGTATATAAAAGATTTCTGATTTCTTCATTATCTTTTCCCATACATATGACTATATTAGGAATACTATTTAAAAAACTAATATCAAATATACCATGATGAGTATCGCCATCTTCTCCAACTAATCCAGCTCGGTCAATACCAATAACAACATGAGCATTCATTCTTGCTATATCATGATTTATATTATCATAAGCTCTTTGTAAAAAAGATGAATAAATTGGTAGAAAAACTTTCTTTTTGTTTATAGATATAGAACAGGCTAAAGTAGTGGCAAATGATTCCGTAATTCCCGTATCAATACTTCTATTAGGAAAGTCCTTAAATATTTTCTCTAATTTACTACCTGTTATCATAGCTGGAGTTATCGTTATTAAATCCTTATCTTTTTGCATAAATTCATAAACAGTGTTACTTACAACTTCACTGATACTTGTTAAATTAGCTTTTTTAATACTTCCACTTTCTAAATCAAAATTTCCAACACCATGCCAAGCACTACTATTTTCCTCAGCAGGTAGATAGCCTTTGCCTTTTTTTGTAATAACATGTATCAATATTGATTTTTTTGAACTTTTAGCTTTTTTAAAAGCATTTATTAGCTGTTTAATATCATGTCCATCAATAGGACCTAAATAATCTATATCTAAATTAGTAAATATATTATCATTTATTTTTTTCTTAAACTTTTCTTTTATTTTTGAACTTAAGTTATAAATCTTTGTTCCTATATTAGTCTTTTCCAAAGTCGTTTTATACTTGTCTTTAGCATAAATATAAGAATTACTAGTTCTTATCTTTCCCAAAAATTCACTAAGTCCTCCAACATTTTTTGAAATAGACATTGTATTATCATTTAAAACAATTATTATTTTAGAATTAATATTTTCAATATTATTTAAAGCTTCAAAAGCTAATCCTCCAGTTAAAGCACCATCACCGATAATAGCTATAACATCATTTTTTTCTTTATTCAAATCTCTTGTGTAAGCAAAACCTAAAGCAGCAGCGATTGAAGTCGAAGTATGCCCAGCTTCAAAAGGATCATGTAAAGATTCTTCACGTTTTTGATATCCAGAAATACCGCCAAATTGGCGTAATGTATTAAAGCTACTTGCTCTACCAGTTAATATTTTATGCGTATAAGACTGATGACCTACATCAAAAATAAATTTATCGTATGGGGAGTTGAATACATAATGTAATGCTACAGTTAATTCAACTGCACCTAAATTACTAGCTAAATGTCCACCAGTTTTAGAAATATTATCTAAAAGAAATGTTCTAATATCACAACATAATTCTTCCAATTGACTATTATTATATTTCTTTAAAAACTTAGGATCTTTTATATCTTTTATTTCCACAAATTATTCTCCTTCTTAAATTAATAATGGTATATAAAATATTACAAAATAATTATTAATTTTTCAATATAAATTATCTATATGCATAAAAAAATTCTTTTCAAACCTTAATAAAATTTGAAAGGAGCAAAAAAATGTATAATAAAAAAGTATCCATTCCTGGAATAAATACAAATGATTTAAAAACCTTAAGTAATGATGAGATGATTGAACTATTTAAAAGATATCAAAATGGTGATCAAGAAGCTAAGAATTTATTAGTAGAAGGAAATTTACGCTTAGTATTAAGTATTTTAAAACGTTTTAAGACTACTGAAGAAAATATTAATGATATGTTTCAAATAGGATGCATTGGATTAATTAAAGCTATAGATAATTTTGATTTATCACAAAATGTTTGTTTTAGTACTTATGCAGTATTTTTAATTAGAGGCGAAATTTTAAGAGCATTTCGTGATACAACTCCTATTAGAGTAAGTAGGGGAACTAAAGATATTGCTTATAAAATTTTAGCTTTTAAAGAAAAATACTACAATGACTTTGGCATAGAACCAAGTAATGCTGAAATATCATCTGCTTTAAGTATCGAAGAATATTATATTTCATATGCTTTAACAGCTCTAAAAGAACCAGTTAGTATATATCAACCTATATATAATGATGGTGGGGATACAATTTTTTTATTAGACCAATTAGCTAATAAAAAAGATGAATATGATCGTGAAACATTAATGTCTCTGAGAAAAGCTATTAAAGGGTTAAAGGTACGAGAACAAGAAATAATTTATAATAGATATATTATTGGTAAAACTCAAACAGAATTAAGTAATGAATTAAATATTTCACAAGCCCAAGTTTCTCGTATTGAAAAAACAGCATTAGAAAATATTAAAAGATTAGTTAAATAATGATATAATATTTTCAAAGTAGTGTGATAATATGATAATAAATAAGAGAATAATGTCTTATCTAAATGAAGCATCAGCCTTAGAAATTTTAAAAAAAGGAACCTATGATAGTTATTTAACTTCTAAATATAATAGGAGCAATCTATCATATGTCACAAGTTGCAAATCTCTAGCTATATTTGATGCTTTCGAAAATAATATTGCTTATTTATTACTTAATGAGCCAAATAAATTAGATAGAAATTTAATGGCTAAGTACCGTGACTATTTATTTAGTATTTTTACAAAAGAGCCAAATATTATATTTGAATCGCTAATGTTTAATAAAGAAATAGATAGTCTTTTATTTACTTCATCCCAACTAGCAGAAATTGAAAAATATAAGCACAATACTACTTTAAGATGTAAAGATATTTATGAGAAAATAAAAAAAGGTCAAACAACTACTAATGAAGAAAGTACACTTTTTTTTAATTTCCTAATAAAAAATATCAATAGTGAAAATCAAAAAACAATTAATCTTTTAGATGATATATATTCTAGATTAATAAGCTTACCAACAATCAATAATTTGCGAGGTAAAGAATTTGTTTTAAAATATACCGCCAATTTAGCACGCAAAAATCTGAAAATTCCACCAGTAGAAATATACTTAACAAATTCTGATTTAAGTGAGAGTAGTTATTCATCCCATAACTATGGTACTTCATATGGTAATACCAGTATAATATCTGTAAATAAAGAACTAATTCAAAACAATATTAGTCCTATTCCTAATATTCCATCACTAATTAAGTTTATGCAAACTATATGTCACGAGGTAAAACATAGTTCACAAGCTTATAAATCTTCAATAAATGATTTATCTTATGAATCATTTGAATGGGTTAGAAATAATATCTTTAGTAGATATTTAAGTAAAGAAGATTTTAATGAATACCAAGTTAACTATCGTCATAATGAAATAGAAAGAGATGCAAATCTTTATGGTTGGCGTATGACAGAGAGAATCTTAAATAAATATGCCCCAACCAAAAAACAAGAAATCGAAAGTATTGTAAGCACAAATATCAAAGAATTTTATAATGGCGCATTAGCTAATAAAAGAGATACTAAAAAGAGAATGCCAAAAGAATATTATAATGTTGAAATGATGGACAAAATAGTAGCACGTAATCCCTCTCTCGTGGTAGAACATCCTCAGTTATCCTATATTTATAATAAAGATGGTACTAGAAAAAGTTTTGTAGAATTAATAGAAAATAATAAATTATTATCTAAAAGCACTAATTCACTAGAAATTGATAAAATATTCTATGATTATTTTATTGCAGATATAAGAAAAGGTATTCTAACAACTATTGATATCAACTCTTTAGATATAGAAAAACAATATGACTTATTTCTTTGTATAAAAGATATAATTATTAACGAAATAGATTTAATAAGTAGAAGTATGAGTATTTTATCAAACGCCAATTTAGTCAGTTTTGAACATGTAAATAAGGAAAGAGTTAAAAGAATTACTCATTTATTAAATTATATGAATTATCATAAAATATTAATCAATCATCTAATCCGTGAAGATATAAAAGAAGGAAATAAAAGAATATTCGGTTTTGGAATTAGTATGATTGATGATAAATTAATTTCTTTACAAAGAAAATTTGCCAAAAATAAAAACATTCAACAAACACAAATATATGAAGATTTAAAATCTTTAACAGGAAGTGATATGCATGGACCACATTTTTGATAATGTAGAGCCAATTCAAAACAAAGAAGACTTAACTAATCAAGATGAATTGCTAGCCAAAAAACTATGTACAATTGATTATTTAGTAGAAAACGATTTAGAAAATGCTCTTGAAATTTTAAATGATATAGAAGAAATGGGAAGTAATAAAAAAGAAAAAGAATAGAGGAAATCATGAAAAAAATTAAAACAACAACTTTTTTAAAAATAATGATAATTATATTAATTCTTTTAATTTTTTTAACTTTAATAAATAATATAATATAAATTATGTAATTCTTGTTAATATTAGTAAAACATATAATTAAATAGGTGATTATATGTTTTTATCTGATCTTCAATCAAAAGATATTATAAGTACTAAAGATGGACGACGTATTGGCCGTATTGTTGATGCTGAAATAACGCCCCAAGGAACCATTATTTTTCTTGTTGTAGAAGAAAAGAAAAATTTAAAAAGGTTTATGATTTCTTCCAATGATACAAAAATATCTTTTGATAATATTACTAAGATAGGCGAGGATGTAATTTTAGTTAATATGTGATATAATGAACGAGAGGTGTAACCTGTGAATAAGAAGATACTATTATTTGCAACTATTGCTCTAGCACTTGATCAAATTTCTAAAGTAATAGTTACGATTTTTTTAAAATTAAATAATTCCATTCCAATAATAAATAATTTTTTTTATTTAACACTATGTCATAATGAAGGTGCTGCATGGGGAATTTTTAGTGGCAATAGTTTAGTTATTATAATAGGAACAATTGTAGCAATATTCCTTATATATCATTTTATATATTGCTTTAAGAATAATACTAGAAATAACATTGCTTTTGGATTACTTTATGGTGGATTGGCTGGTAATCTAATTGACAGAATTATATCTGGATATGTAATAGACTTTTTAGACTTTTATATTTTTAAATATGATTATCCTGTATTTAATGTCGCTGATATCTGCATTATACTAGGTGTAATATTATTAATATATGCAACAATCAAAGGGGAAGATGAAAATGTTAATAACAGTAAAAGAAGCAAACGAAAGACTAGACAAATATCTAGCAAATAATACGGACTATTCTCGTTCTACAATTATAAAAATGTTAGATGGTGGATTTATTAATGTAAATAATAAACAAGAAAAAGCTTCATACAAAGTTAGGGAAAATGACATCATTGAAATAAAAGATGGCTTTAAAGAAGAAACAGACATTGTTCCAGTAAAAATGGATATTGATATTGTATACGAAGATGAAGATCTTATGGTTATAAATAAACCAAGTGGTTTAGTAGTTCATCCTGGAAGTGGTAATTATGATAACACACTTGTTAATGGTTTAATGCACTATACTAATGAATTAAGTGATATAAATGGAGAAGAACGTCCAGGTATTGTCCATAGAATAGATAAAGATACATCAGGCTTGTTATTGGTAGCTAAAAATAATAAAGCTCATGCTATTTTAACAGAATACTTTAAAAATCACGAAAATATAAAAAGAGAATATATTGCTTTGTTATGCGGTGTTTTCCCTCATGACTCTGCCACAATAGATGCTCCAATAGGAAGAGACCCTAAAGATCGTAAGCGTATGACTGTAACAGCAGATAACTCCAAAGAAGCTATAACCCATATGAAAGTCATAAAAAAATATAAAGAATTTACATTAGTTAGTTGCCTATTAGATACAGGACGTACTCATCAAATAAGAGTTCATATGAATTATATTGGTTATCCAATTTATAATGATCCTGTATATAATACAAAAAAAGCAACTGAATTTGGTCAATTTCTTCATTCTTATAAGATGGATTTTATTCATCCAATAACAAAAAAAGAAATGCATTTTGAATCGCCTTTGCCTAAAACATTCCAAGATTTTATAGATTCATTAGATAAAGATCAAATATAATATAAAAAATAAAAACAATATATATTAAGTATGGCAAAGATAAGATATTATATTTATCATAAGTCATCTTGATTTCAAAGCTTAAAAAAATGGTATTTAAAAGTAGGAAAAACATATTTACTAAGCTAAAAAGATAATCTTCATAGTAAAAGAAAAAAACTAAAAATGAAAAAGATAATATAAAATTAGATATTACAAAAAAGAATAAGTCATTTTTCATCTTTTTCTCGTAAATAAGATGACAGAATAAAAAGGATAATAACGATAAAACAACTAAATATATAGTTAGCAAATATTTCATATTCCACCTCTATTAAATGATATGATATAGAAGGTAATATATGATAAATAAAGAAACTTTTAGGAGGTAAAAATGAAAGATTTCTTAAAAATACAAAATATAATAGAAAAAGAAGGAGAGGTAAAAACTAAAGAATTAAAAGAACTCGGCTATTCAACTTATGATATTAAGCAATTTATGGAATCTAATCTTTTAACAAGAGTGTCTCGCGGTGTATACACTCTTTCAAAAGAAAAAATCCATGGAGAAATTAAAAATCAAGATGAATTGACGATAAAAGAAATAGCTAGAGAAGGTACATATAACTTATCTAAAGGTTTTTATTATGAAGCTGAAAAAAGTTTCGTCAAAATTTTAGAAGTAGATAGTAATCATAGTTATGCAAATAAAGCTTTAGCAATGATTAGCGCCAGTAAAAGTGAATTTGAAAAAACATATGAATTATTAATGCGAAGTTATGAAAATGTTGAAAATGAGTACTACAAAGCAAACTATTATATTTTATTACTTATGCTATCAAAAGTAATTGATATTCCATCAGAAATCATTGATGAAATTAGAGAAAATGCTTATGCTATATTATCACCTCAAGAAAGCCATTATTATAAATACTTTAAAAAAATTATTTATAATTTAAAAAATGATGAATTAGAAAAAGCTCATACAGTCATATATTATTTATTAAGAAATGATCGTCTAAAAAGAAAGTATAATTTTGATAATAATTTTATGTATTTACTTTTAAAAAAGGTACTAGAAAAGATAAATTCATTAAAAGGAAGTATTGAACCAACTAATCAAAATATCCAATCAAATAACGAAGACACAATAATTATTCCTCCTATTGATGAAGCTCAGATAATGAATAATACAATAATATTAAATTATATTAATTTAGGAGATTATGAAGGAGCAAGAAACTTTTTAAAAGAAAATTCAGTTTCTAATCAAGATGAAATTATAGATTCTTTATTAAGTAAGTTAATTTTAAATGCACCATCTATTTTTCCACCAACGCCACAAAAAGTAACTACATCTGAACCTGTTATTTTAATAGATGAGGTATCAATAGAACAAGAAGTTGTTGACAAGATAACTAAAAAATCAATATCAGCAGCCCAGAAAGTAGAATCCTCCGAAAAAGCAACAACTAATCTAAGAGAAAAAACAATAGATGAAACTATTACAAAACATTATGAAGACTATAAAAGATATTATGAACTATGTCAGTTTGAAGAGGCTAAAAGAAGTCTTATCCGTTATGAAATGTGTTTTAAGCAAAGTGGCAGATGTCGTAACATAAATTATCATTATCAACGTCTTGAAAGAGATAAAAATGATTATGAGCAAAATCCAGAAAGGTATAAAGAATATCTAGAATTAAAAGAACAATTAACTATATTAATGTCTAATCAAAGATTTGAAGAAGCAATAATAATTGCTGAAAAAATGATAAAATGTAATTTACATAATTGTTTTGCTGAAATAACATTAGCCAAAATATATAATGAACTAGGTCAACCAGAAAGAGCTTATGAACTTTTATATTTGTTAATAAATATTTGTGAAGAACCAAACTTTTATACTCAACTGTCAAATGCAGCATTTAATTTAGGAAATTATAAAGAAGCTTTAGAATACTGCATAAAATATAATGAAAGAAGACCACATAGCAGAGCAGCAAACTATCTTCTAATGGAAAAATGTTATAATAGATTAAGAAAATATAGTAAAGAATTAAAAGCTTTAATGATTGCTGATGAAATAAATAAAAATAATGGTAATAATATAGATTTAAGTTCAGCAATTAATAAAGCAACTAATTCTACAAATCGTAATCATGCTTTTCTTCTTGCCAAAATAAACAAAAAAAATGTTGATTTCGATTAAAAGATAGTAAATTGGTCAATAACCTTTGAAAAGAAAGGCATTTTGATATACAATGATTAAGGAGGCAATTTATGAGCACAGTTGTTATGAATAAAAAAGACGAGGTCATAATGAAATTAGTTCATTACTTTGTAACTGAAGAAAACTATAATCCAATAGTTGTTAATGGTGTCAAAGATGAAATATGGTTAGAAAACTCTGAAGGACCATATCGTATAATAAGAATTAATTCAAATAATATTTTCAATAAAGAGCAATTAAATTATGACTACTTCAAAATAGAAAGTATAGTAAAACAAATAAAGAAAAAAACATTCTCCTTTAATGTAAATACACTTAATATATTATTAGATGTAAATGAAGATTTAGAACTTGAAGGAACAAAAAATATTAAACCAGTCGCTCTTCCTGATAATAATTTAGACATAACTAATGAAGGCATTCTAGAAGCTTTTCCTAATATAAATGAAAAACTTCTAAAAGATACAAATGGAATTGATTTAATTATTAATGTCACTAAAGACATAAATGAAAAGACTGAACGTGAAAATAAAGTTTATGAAAGAACTTTCAAACCTAAGAAAATCGTTATTACAAGATTACTTATTATGGCTTGTTTGATAATGTTTGCTATAACATTTGCATTTGATGGGTTAGGAGCTATGAGTAGTATAACAGTTCTAACAGCAGAAAAACTTGGTGCAAATAGTGCATATTTAGTAAAAAATGGTGAAATATGGCGTTTATTCTCATATATGTTTCTACATGCTTCAGCTCTGCACTTAATAGCCAATATGTATTCATTATATTTGCTTGGGACTCAAACAGAAACCTTTATAGGCAAGGGAAAATTCTTAATTGTTTATATAGTTAGTGGTATATGCGGAGGTTTATTATCTTCAGCCTTAGGTGGCGATGCTCATATATCAGTTGGAGCATCAGGTGCAATTTTTGGTCTAGCTGGCGCAATGCTTTATTTTGGATACCATTATCGTACATATTTAGGAATAGCTATTAAAAATCAAATACTACCAGTAATTTTAATAAATTTATTTATCGGTTTTGTCGTAAAAGGAATAGATAACTATTGTCATATAGGTGGGCTAATAGGTGGAATACTTATTACAATGGCACTAGGTATTGATGGCAAAAGCAAAAACTATGAAAAAATAAATGGTATGATATGTTTATTATTATATATTGGAATTCTTTCATACTTTTTATTCTTTAGATAAGCAATTGCTTATCTTTTTTTATAAAAAAACTTAATCTTTCGATTAAGTCTTTTTATCTTTTTCCTTCTTTTTATAAACTTCTATATAATCCTATAGCTTTTCCAATAATAACACAATTATCTAATATAATAGGACTCATTGTATCATTCTCAGGTTGCAGTCTAATATGATCTTTTTCTTTATAGAAAGTTTTTAATGTAACTTCATTATCTTCTGTCATTGCAACAACAATTTCACCATTTCTAGCAACTTTTTGCTTTTGTACAATAACTATATCTCCATCATAAATACCTTTGTTTATCATTGATTCACCACTAGCTTGCAAAGTGAATATTGTTTCACGGGCAGGAATTAAGCTAGCTGGTAAAGAAAACCACTCATCAGGATTTTCTATAGCTTCAATAGGATTACCACAAGATATTGTTCCTAGTAAAGGTACTTTAACAATGTCTTCATCCTTTTGTGCATATTCATTTTCTCCAACAATTTCAATAGTTCTAAATTTAGAATTTGTTTTTCTAATACACCCAGCATCTTCAAGTTTCTTTAAATGTGTATGAACAGTAGCAGGGGAAGAAAGACCTAAAGCTGAACCTATTTCTCTTGTTGAAGGTGGGAATCCATGCTCAACAACATACTTTTTAATATAATTAAGTACATCCTCTTGTCTCTTTGTAATATTCTTATCCATAAAGGTTACCTCCAATCTAATAATAACATAGCAGCTGTAAAAAGTCAAACAAATGTTTTGTTTTAGTGTTGACACGAACAAATATACGCGTTATATTAAATGTGGTAAAAGGAGTGGTGAGAATGAAAAAAGAAACTATAAGAAATGTGGCAGGAGTTTTCTTATTTTACATGTTAATTATTTTAGGAGTTGTTGCAATTAATGCAAGAATAGGAACTATTAATGAAGGAGTAACATCAGTCTCACTCGGGAATTAATATCAGGCAACTGATATTTTTTTAGTTTTAAAATATTAAAATATAGTGTATAATTTTTTTAAGAGGTTGATAATCTATGAAAAAGAAAATTTTATTAACATATGCAATGTATGGTAATGGGCATAGAGCTATCGCTGAATATATTGAGAGTTATTTTAAATCTCAAAATCCAGAATTTGAAATTCTAGCGATTGATTTGTTGAAATATTCGACACCAATTCTAGGAAGTATAAGTCAAAAAGTAACTGACTTCTTTTTACTTAAATTTCCATCAGGATGGTCATTTATATATAGTTTATTTGATACAAAAATTAGTTCAGCTATTGCTAATAAAACAAGTATGAGTTTATTTAAGAATAAAAGAATGAAAAAAATAATTACGGATTTTAATCCTGATTTAACTATTTCTACTCATTTCTTCGGAAGTAGTTTAATTGATTATTATAATCGAAAAGGTATTACTAATTCAAAATTAATTACAGTAGTAACTGACTATGAAGCCCATTCTCTATGGCTAAAAGGTTATAAAAGAGAACAAGCTATTGTCGTAGCTGATAAAGATGAAGTACCATATCTAGTAAAAAAAGGTGTTGAAAGAAGTAAAATAAAACCTATTGGAATTCCAATAAACCCTATTACTAGTACAGACTTTAATGTTGAAAAATCTATAAGAAAATATGGATTTGATGGAACAAGACCAATTTGTTTATTTTTTGGTGGCGGTGGAAATGGCGGAACACTTTCACTTCCGTATATAAGAAAAATAATAAAAAGTGATTTAGATATAGATTTTATTTATGTTGCAGGTAAAAACAAAAAAGCTAAAGAAAAAGTAGATAAATGGATTTCTGAATATGGTGTGAAAAATATTAAAACTTTAGGTTTTGTTAATAATGTACCAGAATTACTTCAAATGTGTGATTTTGTAGTATCAAAGCCTGGAGGAGCGCAGTCAACTGAAAGTTTATACTTTAAAAAACCTATCATAATGATAAATTGTAGTGGTGGTCAAGAAGTAGCTAATTACAAATATTTTGTCAAAAATGGTTATGGTAGAAGATTTAGAACATCTTTCATGTTTAATAAGTTTATGAAAAACATTTCAGATAATCCAGCAATAATAGAAGCAATGAAAAAAAACATGTCTAAAAATCATAATGATAAAGCAATGGAAAAACTATATAAAATTGCTTTACAACATTTAAAATAAAATAATAGATATATAGCAATATATATCTTTTTAAATGTTTACTAATCCTGAAAAATTGGTATAATTATTAAAGTAGGAGAGTGATGTTATGAACCCAGACTTAGTTCATTCATTAAATAGTCTTAGAATTTTAAGCTTAGATATGATTTCATATGCCAAAAGTGGTCATCCAGGTATCTGCCTTGGTGCAGCTCCAATAATTTATACATTATATAATAATCATTTAAAAGTTAATCCAAAAGATCCATCTTGGATTAATAGAGATCGTTTTGTTATGTCTGCTGGTCATGGCTCAGCTCTTTTGTATGCAATGTTATTTATGGCTGGATATGACATATCAATTGATGATTTAGTCGAATTCAGAAAAATAGGCTCTATTACACCAGGGCATCCTGAATATAAAGTAACCCCAGGAGTTGAAGTATCAACAGGTCCTCTAGGTCAAGGAATAGCTAATGCCGTTGGAATGGCTATGTCCGAAAAATATCTAGCTGCATTAATTGAAGAAGAAATACCTAAACAAAAAATATTAGATTACTATGTTTACTGTTTATGTGGCGATGGTGATTTAATGGAAGGCGTTGCTATGGAGGCTGCCTCTCTAGCTGGACATTATGCTCTGGATAATTTAATTGTTTTATATGACTCAAATGATGTTACTTTAGATGGAAAACTAAGTAATACATATAGTGAAAATATTCTTCAAAAATATATGAATATGGGTTGGGAAGTAGATTTCGTTGGCGAAGGAAATGATACTCGTGAAATTGATAAAGCGATTGAAAGAGCTAAAGTAAACAGAAAACCAACATTAATTGAAATAAAGACAGTTATCGGTCGTGGATCATTTCATGAAGGTGAAAATCTAGTTCATGGTAAACCTTTAAGTAAAGATGATATGGTTAATGTTAGAAAAAAATATAACATATCAACCAATACGATGGAAATTACTGAAAATGCCGTTAAATTCGTTCGTCAGTCAATTAATTCACGAATGAAAGATAATTACAACAATTGGAAAAAGTATTTTGCTGAAGTTAAAAAGACATTCTCAGAATCAAATTTGAAAAAAATTCTTGATTTTCTTGAAACAGGGAATGATGATTTAACATTTAGTAGTTCAAATTTTAAAATTCAAAGTGATTATAACGAAGAACTACGTGAATCAAATTCTAAAATGATGAATATAGTTAGTGATCGTACTAAATTCTTCTTAGGAGGAAGTGCTGATCTTTCAACATCATGCCATACAGCATTATATAAAGACATTGAATTTGGTAGAAAAACTCCAACAGGTAGAAATATTGCATTCGGAGTAAGAGAACATGCAATGGGTGCTATCTTAAATGGTATGGCTTTGAGTGGTTTAAGAACATTTGGTTCAACTTTTCTAGTATTTGCTGATTACTTAAAGCCAGCAATGCGTATGACTGCACTTATGAATCTACCTATAACTTATATCTTTACTCATGATTCTGTAACTGTAGGACAAGATGGGCCAACTCATCAACCTATAGAACAACTGGCTATGCTTAGAACAATCCCAAATATGACTGTTTTTAGACCAGCTGATATCAATGAAGTAATAGGGTGTTGGGATTATATTATTAATAATAAAAAGCCTGTTTCAATTGTCTTATCTAAAGATGAAGCACATATTCTTGATGGAACAAGCGGTGAAAAAGTTAAATTAGGTGCTTATATCGTCAGAAAAGAAGCGCAAAGATTAGATGCCGTCTTGGTAAGTACAGGAATTGACTTAACAACAACATATTTAATTAGTGAAGAACTTCGAGCAAAAGGAATAGATACTAGAGTAGTTTCAATGCCATCTGTAGACTTGTTCTTATCTCAAACAGAAGAATATCAAAATAGCATAATACCTCAAAATACAAAAGTATTTACAATAGAAGCATCAAGTACTCTACCTTGGTATCGCTTTGCATCTCGCAACTGTGCAATAGGTATTGATACTTTTGGATATAGTGGAAGTAAAGAAGATGTTCTAGAAAAAGTTCATTTTGATTATGAAACTATTCTAAGTAAAATTGAACATAATATAAAATCAAACTAAAATCGACAAAATAAATCACCATTTTGAGCTATACTCATCTTGGTGATTTTTAATGCGAACATTTTATTTATTTAAAATAAAAAGAAACTACAAAGAATTAACAAAAAACAACCCATATAATTTGTATAAAGCAATTGAAAATATCTATTATCTCAAACAAGAAGAATTAGGATATTTCTATACTTTTTTCTATCAAATAAGAGATACTTTTAACAAAGAATATCTTGATAATAATATTTTTGAATACTATAAAAACAAATATACTTATACTAAAGTTAATAATACTCATATGATAAATGACTATTATTCTGAAGAAAAGTCTAAATTAATCATCAATAAGAGTTTTATGTATATAAAAAGTACCAAAAATATTCCTACTTTTTTAAGAGCAATAACTAGAAAAGATAATATTTTTGTTTGCGATTTTAAAAATAAAGATTATTTTTGGTTAGAAGAACTAGCATAAAACACTTGTTAAAAAAACAAATATTTAGTAAAATAATCATACAAAGGAGAGTGTAAAAATGTTATATGATATATTATATGTTTTATTAGGTCTTGTTATTGGTCTTGTTATTGGTTTTTTCGTTACTAAAAAAATATTTACTAAACAATTAGAAGAAAACCCACCAATTAATGAAAAAATGATAGAAGCTATGATGAGTAGTATGGGTAGAAAGCCTTCTCAAAAGCAAGTTAAACAAATAATGAATCAAATGAATAAATATAGATAATAACTTAATTAATTTAAGTTATTTTTTATTTCTTTATAAATTTTATATTGTTCATTGTATACATTTTATGTTATTCTTATAATATACTATAATAAAAGAATAATAAGAGGGTGCTTCAATGTACATACTTAATATAATAGATGAAATATATGAAAATAGTTATTTTCAAACTTGCCTAATTGGTGCCACAATAATTTTAATTTTACTATTTGTTGTTGTATTAATTTTAGGTATCAAAGATTCAAGAAAATCTAAAGAACCACAGAATATTGTTGAAGAAGATGTAAAAGATGTAACATTTGAAATGCCTGCTGATTCAGATAACATTAAGGAAGATGTAACATTTGAAATGCCAGTTTTAACCAAAAATCTTGAAGATTTCAAAAAAAACCTAGAAGAAGAAATTCAAAAAGAAGATGAGGCAGTAATAAGAAAAACAAGTGGAACTACTGAAAATAAGGATTCTAAACCAATAAAAATATTAGATGCTCATGAAATAGAGGATACAGCAATAGTTCATTTAAAAGAATTAGAAAATCAAAAAACTAAAACTTCTGAAATAAGTAAAGAATCAAAAAATGTTGCAGAAAAAGAAAAAAAACAGTTAATAACGAAAAAAGTTCTTTAAGTATCTTTAACAAAAAAACAGAACAAAAACCAATAAATAATACTCCCCAAAAAGAAGAACCAAAAAAAGAAATATCTAAAGAAAAACGTTTAGAAATGTTGATAATTAATCCTTTAAAACAAGAAACAAAAGATAATAAAAAAAAAGAAAAATCAACTATCGAAGAAATAACTGCAATAGAAAAAGATTCAATATCTGATATGTATGATTCAGAAGATGATTTTTAAAAAAGTCCGAAAATAAAGGGAAAATTGACACAATGAAGCGTCAAGTTTCTTTTTTTTTATTTTCTTTTTTGTTATACTAGTTATGGTGAAAAAGAATGACAGCAAAAACATATGACGAAACATCAATAAAAATATTAGAAGGTTTAGAAGCCGTTAGAAAAAGACCAGGTATGTATATAGGATCTACTGATAAACGAGGACTTCATCATCTTATATGGGAAATAGTAGATAATGCCATTGATGAAAGTATCAATGGCTTTGGTGACTATATTAAAATTTCTTTAAATAAAGATGGCTCAGTATCAGTTGAAGACCATGGTCGTGGTGTTCCAACTGGAAAACATGAAAGCGGAATGTCCACTCCAGAAGTAATTTATACTATTTTGCATGCTGGTGGTAAATTTGAAGAAGGAAGTTATAAAGTATCAGGTGGTCTACATGGTGTAGGTGCCTCAGTTGTTAATGCTTTGTCAGAATGGATGAATGTAACTATATATAAAGATGGTCAAATCCATACTATTAAATTCCACAATGGCGGACATGTTAAAGAACCACTAAAAAAAGTAGGGTCAACAAATAGAACAGGTACAACTGTAACTTTTAAACCTGATCCAGAAATATTCAAATCAACTAACTTTTCTTTTACAACAGTAAATGAACGTATGCAAGAAAGTGCTTTCTTAATTAGTGGATTAACAATTGAAATCGATGACGAAGAAAGTTCACGTAATGCCAAATATCATTATGAAAATGGTTTAATTAGTTTTGTCGAATATATTAATGAAGGAAAAAATACATTACATAAAGTAATTAACTTTAATGGAATTAAACAAGGTATAGAAGTAGATATCGCTTTACAATATCAAGAAGGATATAACGAAAATATCTTGTCATTTGTTAATAATGTAAAAACTAGTGATGGTGGTTCTCACGAAACAGGATTTAAATCAGGTATCACAAAAGCTTTTAATGATTATGCGAAAGAAAATAATATTTTAAAGAGTAAAGATTCTACGTTTGATGGTTCAGACGTAAGAGAAGGCTTAAGTGCTGTAATCAATCTTAAAGTTCCAGAAAATCTACTTCAATTTGAAGGACAAACAAAAGGCAAATTAGGTACACCAGAAGCTCGTACAGTAACAGAACAAATTACTTATGAAAACATGAAATTTTTCTTAGAAGAAAACCGTGAAATCGCTTTAACAATCGTTGAAAAAGCTTCTCGTAGTAAGATTGCTCGTGAAGCGGCTAGAAAAGCTCGTGAGGCAGCACGTAATGGAAAAGGAAAAGAAAAGAAAGATAAAATCTTAAGTGGTAAACTAGCTAAAGCAACTGGTAAAGATGCTTCTAAAATGGAATTATTCTTAGTCGAAGGAGATTCAGCTGGAGGATCAGCTAAAACTGGTCGTAATCGCGAAACTCAAGCAATACTACCTCTAAGAGGTAAAGTTTTAAATTGTGAAAAAGCATCCAACAATGATATCCATAGTAATGAAGAATTAAATACATTAACATATGCTATCGGAGCGGGAATTGGAAATGACTTCGATCCAAGTGAATCTAACTATGGTAAAGTAATCATCATGACCGATGCCGATGACGACGGAGCACATATTCAAATCTTACTTCTAACATTCTTCTATCGTTTCATGCGTCCATTAATCGAGGCTGGAATGCTATATATTGCAAATCCCCCTTTATATGCTCTTGACTTAGGAAAATATAAAGAATATGTTGCAACAGATGAAGAATTAGAAATAAGAAAAAAAGAAATTAAGCAATCATATAAAATTCAACGTTTCAAAGGTTTAGGTGAAATGGATGCTGAAGAATTATATGAAACAACAATGAATCCAGAAACACGTAGTTTAATCAAAGTTAGTATAACAGACGCTGCATTAGCTGAAAAACGTGTCTCAGTACTTATGGGAGATAAAGTTGAACCACGTAAAGAGTGGATTGAAGAAAATGTTGATTTTACATTAGAAGATAATTTTAGGAGGTAATTAATATGGCAAAGAAAAAAGAAGAAAAAAACATCATTGAAAAAATATATGATTACACTCTAGAAGACATCATGGGTGACCGTTTTGGAAGATACTCAAAAAGTATCATCCAAGATCGTGCCTTACCAGATGTTCGTGATGGATTAAAACCAGTTCAAAGAAGAATTTTATATACAATGTGGGAAGATAAGAATACTTTCGATAAGCCATATCGTAAATGTGCTAAAGCAGTAGGAGATGTCATGGGAAAATACCATCCACATGGTGACTCATCAATATATGGCGCGATGATTTATATGTCACAACCATGGAAAATGCGTGAAATATTCATTGATATCCATGGTAACAATGGTTCAATTGATGGTGATGGTCCAGCAGCTCATCGTTATACTGAAACAAGACTTACTAAACTAGCTCAAGTAATGCTAAAAGACATCAATCGTAACGCTGTTGAAATGACGCTAAACTATTCAGATGAAGACCTAGAACCAACTGTACTACCAGCTCATTTTCCAAACCTTTTAGTTAATGGCTCAACTGGTATTTCGGCAGGTTATGCTACAAATATTCCACCACATAACTTAGGTGAAGTAATTGAAGCAACGATTCATCGTATCGACAATCCTAATTGCCGTCTTGATACAATTTTAAATATTGTAAAAGGCCCAGACTTTCCAACAGGTGGAGTAGTAGAAGGTAAAGAAGGATTGCTACAAGCCTATACAACAGGACGTGGTAAAGTTATTGTTAAAGCAAAAACTGAGATAGTTAAAGAAAAGGGTACTCATCAAATTATCATTCATGAGATACCTTATGATGTTCTAAAAGAACAACTACGTAAAAAAATTGAAGATATTAAAATTGATAAAAAAGTTGATGGTATTACTGATGTAATAGATGTTTCTGATAAAGAACATATGGCTAAGATTATAATTGAATTAAAAAAAGATGCCAACGCTGAACTTATCTTAAATTACTTATTAAAAAATACAGACTTACAAGTAAACTATAACTTTAATATGGTTGCAATTGTAAATCGTCGCCCAAAACAACTAGGTATCTTAGAAATTCTAGATGCCTTCATAGCTCATCAAAAAGATGTTATTTTAAGACGTACAGAATACGACTTAAATAAGGCAAAAGAAAGATTACATATTGTTGAAGGTCTTCTTAAAGCAGTTGATATTTTAGATGAGATAATTAAGACAATTAGAGCTTCTAAAAATAAGGCTGATTCAATTGCCAATTTAATGAAGCAATTTGAATTTACAGAAGTCCAAGCAACTGCAATTGTAACAATGCAACTATATCGTTTATCTAATACTGATATAAATCTATTATTAGAAGAACAAAATAACTTAAACAAAATGATTGAATTCCTAAATTCTATCCTTAATGATGAAGAAGTTCTAAAAAAACAAATGAAGAATAGCTTATCAGAAATCAAAAAAGAATTTGCTAATCCTCGTCGTACTGAAATTAGAGATGAAGTAACAGAAATCAAACTTGATCCAAAAGATATGATTGTAAAAGAAAACGTTATCGTTGTTGTAACAAATGATGGTTATGTAAAACGTATTCCTCTTAAATCATATGTTAGTTCTAGTGGAGAGCAAACAGTTCTAAAACCAGGGGATTTCATCACCGGTTTATATAGTACAACATCTCTAGATACATTGTTAATGTTTACTAATTTAGGACATTACTTATATGTCCCAGTTCACGAAATTGTTGAAACTAAATGGAAAGAACTAGGTAAACACATTAGTAACCTAATCCAAATTAGTGCTGATGAGAAAATAATCTCTGCAATGATTCTAGACAATAAAGACTCTAATGTTATTATGACTACAAAAATGGGTACAACTAAACGTACAAAATTAGAAGATTTAATCGTAAGTCGTTACACTAAACCAGTAAATGCAATGAAGATTAAAGATGATGATGAATTAGTTGCAGCTGTAAAAGATAATGGACGTGCTATTTTTGTAACTAAAACGGGACACTATCTAAATATTGATTCAGAAGAAATTCCAGTAGTAGGAGCAAAAGCATCAGGAGTTAAAGGAATTGGCCTTAAAGACGATGAAGTTGTTACTTGCGTATCACCAACTCAATACGATGAATATTTAGCAGTATTTACTAATAAAAATACATCAAAACGTATTAAAATAAGTGAACTTGATGTCATGACTCGTGCTAAAAAAGGCTCTACTTTAATTAAAAAAGTAAAATCAACTAACTACGAAATCATAAACGCAATTCCAGTTAATAATCATGATCTTGTAGGCATCAAGACAGATGGCGATTTTGCGAGTTTAAAAACTACTGAATTACCAATAATGGATTTATCTTCAACTGGTAGCACAATTTCAAAAACAGATATTGAAGATTCATTTAAAATTTCAAATTTAGTTGAAAGAAAACTCGAGTTAAGCGAATCTGAATCTGAATCAACTAAAAAAGGAGAAACTAATTTGAAAGTAGAAGAGGTAAATCTTCCAAAAGAAAAAGAACAACCACAAGAATTAACAATAGATGATTTTATAGATGATTTCAAATTATAGTAAAAAAATCACTTATTAAACATAAGCTTTAATAGGTGATTTTTTATGAGTAAAGAACAATTTAAAGAATTTGTCCGTACAAAACCAGAACTTGCTGATTATGTTGAAAGTGGTGAAATGACATGGCAAAAATTTTATGAATTATACGACTTATATGGTGATGATAAAAACATTTGGTCTAAATATAATACATCTAAAACCCCTAAAAGAAAAGTATCAGATATAGTTGAAAGAATTGACCCAGATTCTATTCAAAAGCATATTGAAACAGCTCAAAAAGCATTAGACATATTTAGCGAATTTGCTACCAAAACAACGGAAAATATTACTAATAATATAAAACCAAGTATTGAAAGACCACTATCAAAATTTTTTGGAGATTAAATGGAAAAAATAATTTTATATAATTTAGAAAAAGATAAAATGATGGATTATTTAAAGCAAAACTCATATTTTATAAAGGATTTGAATCGTCATCCTGAGAATTATGAAAACTTTAAAAAGATTATCAAAGAGAAATATAATTTAAGGATAACAGATAAAGTTTCTAATGTCATTAACGATATAGAATTAGTAAGTAGTATTATCCAAACATTAAACTAATATTGTATTTTATTTGTATTTATATTAAAATAATAATATAGAAAAGATGGTAAAAATGGATAAGACAAAAGAAAAATTAACATTTTCAAATATAGAAATTTTATTTATGATAGTAATGGTAGCTCTTGTAATTGTTGCTGGTATAACAGTATTTTCAGTAACAACAAGAAATCAAAATATTAAAAATTTCAAAGATGACACTATATACTTAACATCACTAGCCAAAAATTCATATGCTTCATTTAAAATGACTAATAATACAGAATACATAGTAACAGGTAGTGATGGTCAAACAAAAGGAATGTGTATTACTATTAATGGTTTAAAAGAAAATGACTTTTTAACTAAGGAATATAAAGATTGGGATGGATATATTGTTATTGAAGAATCTCCAAATAATCAATATAAATACAGTGTATGGATGACAAATAAAAAATATGTCATAGATGGATATGATTCAGAAAGACTAGAAGACTTAACAATAAAAAATGGTATTACTTCTTATAATAAAGATTCATTTACTGCCAAAGTAAAAACATCTTTTACAGGGACAAATAGTGAAAAAGGTGGAACTGGTAACTCTGATGGCTCTTCATTAAAAAGATATGAAGCAAAATGTATAGACGAAAAGATAGAATAATCTTTTCTTTTTTGTTATACTAATTTTGGTGATAAAAATGTTAATAATAGGAAGTCATGTATCTTTCGGTACAAAACAAATTTTAGGAGCTCTTGAAGAAGCACTAAGCTATAAAGCTACTACTTTTATGTTCTATACAGGTGCTCCAACAAATACAATAAGAAAATCAATAAATAATGAAATGACAATTAAAGCTCAAGAAGTTATGTTAGAAAATAACATTGATATTAAAAATGTCGTTTGTCATGCTCCTTACATTGTAAACTTGGGCAGCAAAAAGGATCCAGATAAATATAAATTTAGCATTGATTTTATTCGCAACGAATTAAAAAGATGTGATGAAATGGGAATTACTAAAATGGTTCTTCATCCAGGAAACGCCATTGGAATCTCAAAAGAAGAAGGATTAAATAATATTGTAGAAGCCTTAAATCTTATTTTAGATGGAACTACAAATTGTCAAATATTATTAGAAACAATGGCAGGTAAGGGAACTGAATGTGGATGCACTACAGATGAATTAAAATATATTATTGATAAAATAGAAAAAAAAGAACAAATAGGAGTTTGTATAGATACTTGTCACATATTTGATGGCGGTTATGACATAACAGATTTCAATGGATATTTAAGTGAATTTGATGAAAAAATAGGTGTTGATAAAATAGGATGTGTTCATGTCAATGATTCTAAAAACACACTTGGGTCACATAAAGATCGTCATGCCAATATTGGAATAGGAAATATCGGATTTGATACCTTAATAAATATTATCTATCATGAAAAGCTAGAAAAAGTTTCAAAAATACTAGAAACTCCATATATTGGTGATACAGATGATTCCAAAGAACGTTTATATCCACCTTATAAATATGAAATAGAAATGATTCGCAAAAAAGAATTTAATTCAAATTTCTTGAACGATATAAGAGAAGAATATAAAAAATACTGAATCTTGTTAGTGCTATGACTGTGAATAAACTAGTAAAAGCTAGTTTTTTTAAAGATGTATTGACGAACAAATGTATTATAAAGTATAATAATAGTGGAAATAAAAAAGGAGAAAATAAAATGAGAAATTTATTTGACACTGAAGAAAATAATATTTACAAGCCCCTAGCTGAAAGAATGCGTCCTGAAACACTAGATGATTTTGTTGGGCAAGAAGATGTAGTAGGAAAAAATGCACCATTACGTCAAATGATTGAACAAGATTGTATAACTTCAATGATCTTTTGGGGCCCGCCTGGAGTAGGAAAAACAACGCTAGCCAAAATTATTGCCCAAAAAACCAACTCAGTTTTTAAACAATTAAGCGCTGTAACTTCAGGCGTCAAAGATATTAAAGAAATAATAGAAGAAGCAGATTTTAATAAAAGCACTGGTAAGAAAACTATTCTTTTTGTCGATGAAATTCATCGATTTAATAAAGCTCAACAAGACGCTTTTTTACCATACGTTGAATCAGGAGACATTATTCTTATTGGTGCAACAACAGAAAATCCCTCTTTTGAAGTTAATTCGGCCTTACTATCAAGAAGTAAAGTTTATGTGTTAAATAGCCTAACCAAAGAAAACATTATTTCTATATTAAAAAGAGCAATATCTCTTGAAAATAATGAAAATGCAATAAAAATATCTGCTGACGACGAATCATTAAGCATAATAGCAGACCTAAGTAATGGAGATGCCCGAAACTCCTTAAATACATTAGAAAATATACTAAATATAACACCAATAAAGCAAAATAAAAAGTTAATAAATAAAAAAATAATCGAAAATACGCTTAGCAATAAAATGTTTCTTTATGATAAAGATGGCGAAGAACACTATAATTTAATTTCTGCTCTTCATAAATCGATGCGCAATAGTGATCCTGACGCAGCTTTATATTATTTAGCTAGGATGTTAGAAGCTGGTGAGAATCCACTATACGTAGCTCGAAGGTTAATAAGATTCGCTTCTGAAGATGTTGGTCTTGCTAATCCAACAGCCCTTACGCAAGCAATAAGTGCTTATGAAGCTGCTCATTATTTAGGAATGCCAGAATGCAACGTTAATCTTGCTCAAGCAGTAGTATATCTAAGTGTTTCGCCTAAATCAAACTCTTTATATGAAGCTTATGAAACTGTCAAAATAGATGCCCGAAAAACTGCTTATATAAAAGTGCCTTTAAATTTACGCAATGCTGTTACCAAACTTGATGGTGAACTAGGTTTTGGTGCCAATTACCAATATGCTCATAATACAACGAATAAAATAACTAATATGCAATGCCTTCCAGACGAATTAGTAGGAAAAAAATATTATCATCCATCTAATATTGGTAAAGAGGCAGGTATAAAAGAAGAATTGAAAAAAATTGAATCAATAAAAAAGAATTTATAAAAAAAGCACCGAAACAATGCTTTTTTTATTTTAAATAACTTCCATATTTAATTGTATATTCTTTTATAAGCTGCTTTATCTTAAAGAAATTTTCTTCACTGAAGTTATCTTTATATTTATCTACATCAAATAGACTATAATTAGATAAAACAGTCTTCCAATTCTTTTTTACAAAATTATAAGAGAAAGAGAGTTCCTCAGGACTAAGAGCAATTCCTTTAGTTATCGCTAAATTATTTAAATCATGAATTGTTAAGTTATTCATATACCTTTCTATTAAAACAAACATATAATCACCTATAAATATTGTATGAATAAAAAAATATTTTTAATACTAATAATAGGTGAAAATATGAAAAAAGTATATGTTTCTTTATTAATAATTCTAATCAGTATTATTACTTGTAGATATGTTTATATATCTATATATAAGCACGATTTTTATTATGAAAAATATTTAAGTTCAACTAATAAAATTGTTTATGGCCTAAATGCTCCACGTGGTCGAATATTTGACCGTAATGGCAAAGTATTAGTAGACAATATTGGAATAAATACAATAGTATTTCACAAATTAGACGGAATTGATACAAGAGAAGTTGCTGATATTTTATATAATATAATTCCTGACATAGAACAATCATCGCTTGAAGAACAAAAAAAGTATTTTTTAAAATTTTACGATACAGATTACCTTTTAACAGAAGATGAAAAAGAACTATTTAATCACCGTAAAATAACTTCTAAAAAATTAGAAAACATAAAATTAGAGCGCATAGAAAAACATCTTGATTTTAATGAAGATGAAAGTAAAAAAATTCATTTATATTATTTATTAAACAAAGGTTATTTAACAGATAGTAAAATAATAAAAAGTGATGTAAATGATGAAATATGTGCTAATGTTAATAGTCTTAACATTAATGGCTTAACTTGTGAATATACAACAAAAAGAATATATCTATATGATACGATGAATGATATATATGGTAAAGTTGGAGATATATCTTTAGAAAACAAAGAATACTACTTGAATAATGGCTACACTCTAAATGATAGTGTTGGATTAAGTTATTTAGAAAAACAATATGATAATTATTTAAAAGGAGAAAAAGCAAAATACAAAGTAAATGATGATAATTCACTTACTTTACTTGCAGAAGCCATTCCAGGTAATGATATATACCTTAGCATTGATATCGATTTACAATTAAAAATAAATGAAGTAATTAAAGAAAATTTAATCAAAGCTTCAACCATGAAAAATACTCAATATTATAATACATCATATGTTATAGTTAGCAATCCAAATACAGGAGAAATAATAGCAAGTACAGGAATAAGTAGAGTAAAAGATAGCTTTCATGATGTAACCACAAATATTCTAACATCATCTTTTACCGTAGGATCAATAATAAAAGGAGCATCTCATACAGTAGGGTATCAAAATAACTTAATCAATATTGGTAATAAAATAAACGATTCTTGCGTAAAATTATATCAAGTTCCTACAAAATGCTCTTTTAAAAGACTAGGTTATATCGATGATATAACAGCATTAAAGACATCAAGCAATTATTACCAGTTCATGACAGCAATCAAACTAACGGGAAGTAAATATCATCCCAACATGAAATTAAATGTTACAGAAGATCATTTTAATATATATAGAACTACTTTTGAGTCGTTTGGTTTAGGTACTTCTACGGGGATTGATTTAGAAAATGAATCTACAGGTATTAGGGGAAGTACAATTGCTGCAGACCTTTTACTTAATCTAAGTATCGGTCAATATGATACATATACACCTCTTCAATTAACTAACTATATAAATACCATAGCAACATCAGGTAATCGATATTCTCTTCATTATCTAAAAGAAGTAAAAAATAATGATGAAACTATATATACGTATGAACCAAATCTTTTAAATAAAGTTGAAAACTCTAATTTTCCTCGCATTATCGAAGGTTTTAAAGAAGTTTTATATAACGGAACGGGAAGAGGATATACCAATAAATTATATGAACCAGCTGGTAAAACAGGAACATCAGAAGTAGTATATTCTAAAAACGTAACTACAATAAATCAAACGTATGCAATGTTTGCTCCATACACAAATCCTAAGTACTCAATTGTCGTTATAAGTCCTAATATTTCATATAATAATGATAAAGACACCTATATAGCTCCAATAAACCGTTATATTTCTGCATCTGTGAGTAAAATAGTGTTTGAAAATTGAAAAAAATATGATACAATAGGTACGGATTAAAAAAGGAGGGCAGTATCATGGCAAAAAATGAAACAAGACCAAGAATTACTCTAGTTTGTACAGAATGTAAACATGAAAACTATGTTACAATAAAAAACAAAAAGAATACAACAGAAAAACTAGAACTTAATAAATTTTGTAAATGGTGTAATAAACAAACTGTTCATAAAGAGAAAAAATAATATAAGAAGGTGTAAAAATGAATGGCTTAATCAATATTAATGATATAAAAAATGGAATGACTATCATTTATGATGGTAAACTATATCTAGTACAAAGCTTCTTACATGTTAAGCCTGGTAAAGGCGCTGCTTTCATGAAGGTTAAAATGCGTAACCTAAGAACAGGTGCTATTATCGAAGAAACTATTAATAGTAGTGTTAAAGTCGAAAAAGCACATGTTGATAAGAAAAAAATGTCATATCTTTATAACAGTGGAACAGGATATGTGTTCATGGATAATGAAACATATGAACAAACTGAAATCACTGAAGATAAATTAGCTGACGAAAAGAAATTCTTAAAAGAAAATATGGAAGTTCAAATAGATTTTTATCAAGGAGAAATTATTGGTGTTACATTACCAGAAAAAGTTGAATATGAAGTAGTAGAAACTACTGAAGCTGTTAAAGGTAATACAACTAATAATGCTCAAAAAGATGCAACTCTTGAAAATGGTTATGTTGTTAAAGTTCCATTATTTATAAGTCAAGGAGAAAGAATTATTGTTTCTACTCTAGACGGAAAGTATTCAAGCAGAGCTTAGTAATAAGTTCTTTTTTCTTGCTAAAATTGACATGACATATTAATGCCTGTAAAATAAAACAGCAAAAAGGGTGAATGTATGAAAAAAAATAATATAAATAATCCTAAAGATGTCGACAAGCTAAAAGTAATGCAAGATATTTTTATTAATAAGTATGGCTTGAATTCTTGCTTTTGCAATTATTCCATATTTATTAAGATTCTATTTTCTAGATACATAAATTTAGGAGAAGAAAACAATACATATTTCTATGACGATAAAATTGTATCATCAAATGGAGTAATAGGAGACTCTCCTTATACAATATCAATAACAAGAGAAGGAAATCTAAAAGTAGCATATTTTAGTGAGCTTATATCAACTAATCCAGATTGGTCTCAACACTTTAAAGTTGAAACTGAAATAATTTATATACCTGATCAAGATGGATTTAAAGAAATCACCAAAAAAAGTCATTTATATAGTGGTAAATGTCGTACTTCAACATCAGAAAACGGTACAATGGTAAATAAATTAGATTATATTGAACTTACTATGAGAGAATTTAAACAGGATATAGAAAACTACAGATTACAGGAATTAGTATTAAAGATGAAGATTGCGATATTGATATATATCATCAACCTCCTATATCTGATGAAGATATTGCACTTTTAGAATACATAAGAAATGCTGAATCATTAAAAAAATATAATGGACCATTTAATGCTGTGAATGTATTTAAAAGAGATGAGACTTTTAAAGAAAAAGTGGATTTTTATCATAATAGTCAAGAAAAAGGATATTTTAAAAAGTCATATATTATAGATTTAGAAACATTGCCTGTTCTATCTATATCAAGTGAAAGTCAAATTTGGAAAGGCAATTTAAGTAATGAAACAATCGAAGAAACTATTAAAAATATATTAATCAAAATAAGCAATAATCTATCAATACCTTACGACAATGATAAAATTAGTATATTTATATCATTAATGAAATGTTTTATTGGAAGAATTAATTATCCTAAAATCAAAGCAGAGCTTGAAAGAATAATTGCCAATTCAAAGGTAGAACAGAAAAATATAAATTATGATATAGCAGATGGTCAAGTAATAGAAGTTTTTGACGAAAAAGCGAAATTATTTCAACAATAAAAGAGTTCTACAGAACTTTTTTTTTGCAAAAAAATTTAGATAATATAGTATAATATTATCTAAATAAAAAGAAACTCGGTGATATTATGAATATAAGGAATTGGACTAAAGAAGAAGATAAATATATAACAGAGAATTTTGGCAAAATATCTTTCTCACAAATGGCTAAAGTCCTTAAGTGTTCAATTTCTACTGTTCAAAGAAGAGCAGAAATATTAGGTTTCGAAGTTACTTATAAAACAGCACGTCGTTGGACAGATGAGGAGATAGACTTTTTAAGACTTACTTCATCAAAATATCTAAATAGGACAATTGCTAAGAAGTTAAATCGTCCAGTAAATGAAGTCAATAAAAAAGCCCGCGAATTAGGAATTACTTTAATCTTTAAAAGACCAATATGGAAAAAGTGGAAAGTTAATTATTTAATTGATAACCTAAATAAAATGAGTTTAGCTAAAATTATGACCTATCTAGAAGTTGATTATCACCAAATTATGGATAAAATAGAAGAATTAAATCTACCATATCAAACTAATCGCTGGACTAAAGAGGAAGAAAATATATTAAGAGAACTTGCTCCAAAGTACTATATCAGATCAATTGCTAAATTACTTAATAGAACAGAAGGTGCTGTTGCAACAAAAGCTCGAAAAATGAATCTAGAATATATTACTTTAGAAAGAAAATACACAGAAGAAGAACTAAAATTTATAAAAGATAACTGGGGCAAAATACCAGTGACTGATATGGCAAGAACTTTAGGAGTTACAAGAGCAATGGTTCAAACTCAAGCTAATATAATGAATCTGCCAAGATTAGGAAACAATCCATATCAAAAATGGACAGATGAAAAGATAGAGGAACTAAGACAACTTGCTAAAACAAAAACTATTACTGAACTTGCCAAAAAATATAAAACAACAAATGAAGCTATTCAAACTGTCGCTTCTAGAAATTGTATAACTTTAATCGATGAAAAAGTTCATTGGACTGAAGAACTAAATGCCAAACTTGCAAAATTAGCCGAAACCATGACTATAACAGAAATAGCAGATGAAGTAAATAGCTCTGTTGCTTCTGTCCGTAAACAATTGAAAAGATTAGGTATCAATGCTAAAAAAAATCAAGATTATGAAGATAGTATCTGGACTAAAGAAGATGATATTAAATTAAAAGAACTAGCTAGTCAAAAGAAATCTATTTTAGAAATATGCAAAATAATGCGAAAAAAAGATAATACGATTTCTAAACATGCCAAAATGTTAAATATTGAGTTAATAAAAACAGAATCTCGTGAATGGACAGACGATGATGTAAAAAAATTGATAGAATTATCTAAAACAATGAAATTAAGTGAACTAGTTTTTGAACTTGAAAGAACAGCTTCTTCTATAAAAACCAAAGCAAAAAAACTAAGCATTTCAATTATCATGGATCGTCAACCATGGACCAAAAAAGATATTAGTATCCTAAAGCAATATGTTGAAGTGGATAAAAAAGATCCTAAAGAAATTGCTAAACTTATGAATCGTACAGAAGATTCAATTTATATTAAAATTAAACGTTTAGGTTTAACAGCAGCATATGGAGATAAAAAATTTTGGACGCCCGAAGAAGAGGAAATATTATCTGATTTATGGGGAAGTATATCAATTGACAAAATAGCCAAAAAACTAAACAGAACAGTTTCATCATTAAAAAATAAAGCCAATCAGCTTGGATTAGGAGCTCAAATAGAAAATAACTATGATGGGATAAGATTACCTGCTATTTGTGAATTATTTAATGTAAGTGCTAATACAGTAAATATTGGTTGGGTAGCTTTAGGATTAAAAACTAAAACTAGATATATAAGCAATTTAACATTTTATTCTTATGTCGAAATAAAAGATTTATTTACTTTTCTAGAATTAAATCAAAATATCTGGGATAGCCGATCTTTAGAAAAAAATATTTTAGGAAAAGAGCCAGACTGGCTAACAGCAAAAAGAAAAAGTGATTCAAAAAAGCCTCTAGGTTACTTTACTATAGGTAAACTTACAAAACAACAACTATTGCTTGCTAAAAAATTTGTTTCAAATCAGATGCAATTAGAAGCAATGTTAAAAGAAGAAACACCTGATGAAAATCCTCCTGAAGATATAAAAAAATTAAACAAGAAAAGAGAGGATAATAATGAGGCAAAAGTTTAGCTGGAATGATAATAAAATAGAAGAACTAAAAAAACTATGGAACACAGTAAGCCTTTATAAACTAGCAGCTCATTTTCATACAACAGAAGAAACAATTACAAAAAAAGCAGAAGAGCTTAACCTTCCAACATACAAAAGCAATCGTTGGACCAAAGAAGAAGAAGACTTACTACGTGAATATGCTCCTAAATATGTTACTAAGACTATCGCTAAAAAACTAGGTCGAAGTATTCTGTCTGTTCAAAAAAAAGCTATAAAGCTTAATATCGAATTACATGGCGAAAAAGATCCCTGGAAGAAATGGATGATTGCTTATTTAAAAGAAAATATAAATCAAAAACCTATCGGTGAAATTCAAAATGAATTAGGACTTAGTTATCACCGTATTTTAACAAAATGCAATGAATTAGGAATAGAATATGTCAAAGAATCATGGACCGAAGAAGAAATTGCTACTTTAAAGAAATATGCCAAAACATGTCATTATACAGAATTAACAAAAGTCCTTCCAAGAAGAACTATAGGTGCAATAACAGCTAAAGCTTATGAATTAGGGATAGAAACTATTAGTGACTATGCCAAAATTGAAGATGATAAAGCTACATTCATAAAAAATAACTGGCTAAAAATGCCTGCAACAGAAATAGCTCGACAATTAAAAATAAGTACAGGAGTTGTATATCGTTATAAAAGAATTTTAGGCCTTCCAAATAAAGGTCAACAAGTAAAATGGACTCCCGAAATAATATCCAAAATACGTAAAGATGCTAAAAAGAAAACTAGAAATGAATTAGCCAAAAAATACAAAACAACTCCTTCAAAAATATCTACATTAGCTAAGAAACATAATATAGAATTATTAGATGCCAAATGTTTATGGAATGAATCACTTGATAAAGAATTAAAAAAATTAATATCAGAAAATCTAACTACAAGTGAAATATCTAGTCGTATGCATATAAAAGCTTCATCAATTAGAACAAGGTGTAAAACACTAGGTTTAAAACTAAATAGCTCAAAAGTAGGTAGTTCTAAAAGATGGACAAAAGATGAAGTGAAATTATTAATTTCATATAGTCAAGAAAAAACGATTGAAGAAATAGCTACCATTTTATCACGAAATGAAAAACAAGTTTATGATAAAGCTAGAAAGTTAGGGATAACATTAACAAGTAGTAAAAATCATCAATGGACAGAAGAAGAAACAGAAACACTCATAAAATTACACCATAAATATGAATTACATATTATTGCCAAAGTAATGGAAAGATCAGAAGAAACCATAAAAAATAAAGCTCGAGAATTAAAATTGCCTTTAAAATTAAAAGAAAGAAAAGCTTGGACTCCTAAGGAAGAAGAAAAATTAATTGCTTATGCAGAAAATTATACAATGAAAGAAATTGCTATCCTACTAGATAGATCAGTCTCATCTATAAATGGTAAATTAAAATATATAGGAGTGACAGCTAAGAAAAGTTCTAAATTTTGGACTCCCGAAGAAATAAAAACATTAACTGAATTAGCATCATCATACGAACCAATAGAAATTTCTAATTTAATGAATAAATCTTATGAATCTGTATATTATAAATTGCAAGAACTTGGTATAAAAGCTAAAAACAACACTAATAGAGTATGGAATGAAGATGAATCTAATTTACTCTTAGAATTATTAACTACATATTCATCCTTTGAAGTAGCAGCCATCCTCAATAGAAGTGAAGAAGCTGTAGTTGTAAGAGCTATTCGTCTTGGGTATGATATAAATATGACTCACCGTCGTTGGACTAGTGTAGATGATGATAGCTTATCTGATTTATGGGGGTCAGACTCAGTAGAAAAAATAGCAAAAAAATTAAACAGAACAGTATCATCAATTATTAACAGAGTATATGTTCTTAAACTTGGTTCACAAATATCTAATAATTACGAAGGAATATCAATCAAAGACTTATCTAATCTTTTTATGGTTAATAGAAATACTATTCTAACTTCTTGGGTAGCTCTAGGATTAAAATTGAGCTTTAGAAAACGTTCAGATAGTAGTATTTATTCATATGTTGGAATAACTGATCTATTTACTTTTTTAAAGAATAATCAAAATATTTGGGATAGTCGTATTTTAGAAAAAAATATCTTAGGAAAAGAGCCTGATTGGTTAATAGAAAAACGCCAACAAGATAAAAAATTATCTACAAACAATATAATTGGATTAGACAACTTAAATAAGCAACAATTACTATTAGCTAAAAGATATATATTAGACATAAAAGAAGGACAAGAACCTACTAGAGAAGAAAATAGTCCATCTGTTAAACTAACAAAAAAAATAGAAGAAAATCCTAAAAGTGATATAATATAAACTAAAGAATTGGTGAAAATATATGGGAAGAAAATTAGATTTACAAGATATAAAAAATTGTTTGTATTTATGGAGAATTTATAACGACCAACAAGCTGCAACAGTACTTATTGAATCTAATATGGGCTTAGTAAGAACAATAGCAAATAAATATAAAAGTAGTGGATTGTCGTATGATGAATTAATCTCTGCTGGACGTGAGGGTTTATTTAATGCAATAAGAAAATTTGATTATGAAACAAGAGATATAGAAGGATTCAGCTCTTATATTGGTGTTTCTATTGAAAATGGTATAAGACAAGAATTAAGAAAATATAAAAAGCATAGTCATGTTCTTAGTTTTGACCAACCATTAGGTCAAAATAAAGATGGTGATGAACTAAAGATAGAAGATATAATTGGGACAGATGGCGAAGAATTAATGGAAACAGTTATCGATGAGATGAAAAATGAAGCTTTAAGAAGTGCATTGGAATGTTTAACAACTCGTGAGAAAAAAATTATATTTCTAAGATATGGTTTAGATGAAGCATATTGTAAAACTCAAGAAGAGTTGGCAACCATGTTCGATTGCTCTAAAGCAACTATTGCCAAACAAGAAGCTAAAGCTCTAACTAAGATGAGGCATCCTAAAAACACCAGAAAGATAAAAGATTTTCTTGATTAAAAAATGATCACCATAAGTGCTCATTTTTTACTTATATGTCAAAAAATAATGTAAAAGAATACTAAAGAAAAATACATAGCACTATATATGTGTTAAAATATATGTTATAGATGGCTTATTTTAGGCATAGTTTTAATAAGGTGATTATATGTATAAATATAATGGAATTAACATAAATTATAAAGACTTTGGAAATCAAGAAGGAAAAACCATAGTCTATCTTCATGGATGGGGACAAAACATAGATATGATGGAACCAATAGCTAATCCTTTCAAAGAAACACATCATTTAATTATTATAGACTTACCAGGATTTGGTTCTTCAGATGACCCAGACTATGCTTGGACATTAGAAGATTATGCCAACATGGTTCACAGTTTACTAGAATCACTTGATATTAAAAAACCAAATCTTATAGGACATTCATTTGGTGGCAAAATTAGTTTAATATACGCATCCAAATATCCTGTAAATCATCTCATGTTACTTGCTAGTCCTTTTAAAGTAAAAGTAAAAAAAATATCTTGGAAAGTAAAACTACTAAAAAAAATGAAAAATATTCCTCTTTTAGGCAAAGTTGCAGACAAAATAAAATCTCATATGGGATCAACTGATTATCGTAATGCTAAACCTTTGATGAGAGATATTTTAGTTAAACACGTTAATACAGATTTAACTGAAACAGTAAAAAAAATAAAATGTCCAACATTTATCATTTGGGGAACAAATGACGATGCTGTACCAGTTGAAGATGCCTATGAATTAAAAGATTTAATTAGTGATAGTGGTTTAACAATTTACGAGGGATGTTCTCATTATGCTTACCTAGAAAAATTAAATCAAACAAATGCAATCATAGCATCATTTATGAAATAAGGAAGTGTGAAGTATGAATATTTTATTTTTAATAACTTTAATAATTTATATAATTCATATATCTATAATAAGTACTAAATCATTACATATGTTACAACAAAATAGATATAATAGAGGATATCGTTACATAAAATGGATTATAAGAAATTTTAAAGACAACTTTATTAATTTTAATTTATTATTTATAATTTTTATCTTAACTATGTTAAATGACACATTAAATAATTTAAGTCCTTATATATTTATAATTATAGTTATTTTTATAACATATATATTTATCGAAGAAAGAGAAAAGGAAAGTACAAAATTACCATTAAAATATACAGCACGAGTAAAACGCATTATAGTTACTAATACTATTTTATATTTGATACCATGTCTAATTATGAAACTCAATTTATCAGAAGACAAACTTAGTTTATATTATTTAATCTTAGGAATTTTATCTTACTTTAACCATTTCATAATATTATTAGTAAACTTTATTAATCGCCCAGTTGAAAAACTAGTAGGTATTCATTTTGAAAAAAAAGCTAAAGATAAACTAGCAAGTATGACAAATATGGATGTTATTGGTATAACAGGAAGCTATGGTAAAACAAGTACAAAAAATGTTCTTTATGATATATTGGACATAAAATATAATGTCTTTAAAACACCAGCTAATTACAACACGCCATTTGGACTAATGATTACAATTAATAATTTTCTTGATATATATAATGATTATTTTATTGCTGAAATGGGTGCGTGTAAAAGAGGCGATATAAAAGAATTATGTAACTTAGTTCATCCAAAATATGGTATTTTAACTCGCGTTGGTCTTGCTCATTTAGAAACATTTGGTTCAGAAGAAAATATCCAAAAAACTAAATTTGAACTTATTGAGTCACTTCCAAGTGATGGTATAGGTATTCTAAATGGGGATGACGAAAAACAATTAAATTATAAAATTGAAAATGATTGCCAGATAAAATGGATTGGCATAGATAACCATAAGGTAGATTGTTATGCTTTCGATTTAGAATTATCATACAAAGGAACAAAATTCAAAGTAAAATTCAAAGGTGATAAAGAAGAATATAGCTTTGAAACTAAATTACTTGGCAGAAACAACATTTATAATATTTTAGCCGGAATAACCTTAGGTAAAGAATTAGGAATAAGTATTAAAGACTTACAAAAATCAGTTAAGAGAGTAAAGCCTGTAGAACATAGACTTTCTATGACAAAATATTATGATATTAATATCATTGATGACGCTTATAATTCTAACCCAATGGGATGCAAAATGGCTCTTGAAGTTCTCCATATGATGCCAGGGAAACGCATTGTAGTAACACCAGGTATGATTGAAGTAGGAACAAAAGAAATAGAAGTAAATAAAGAATTTGGTCGAGAAATAGCTTCCTCAGCAGATGAAGTAATCTTAATTGGTGAAGAAAAAACTCAGCCAATTTATGAAGGATTAATAGAGCAAAAATACCCTAAAGAAAAAATCCATATTCTAAATGATGTAATGGACGCATTTCCATTAATGTTAAAATTAAAAGAAAAAGATACATATGTTTTATTAGAGAATGATTTACCAGATTCATTCAGTGAAAAAATAAGGAGTGATAAAAAATGATAAAAGTAGGAGTTATATTTGGTGGTGAAACTGTTGAACATGAAGTTAGTATTATAACAGCAGTTCAAGCAATGAGTTTCATGGATGAAAAAAAATATGAAGTAGTACCAATATACATAAGTAAAGATCGCAATTGGTATTATGGCAATGCCCTAAAAGAAATGTCATCATATAAAGATTTAAATGAAATTTCAAACATTGCAAACGAAGTTACTTTAACTAAAAAAGGAGATAAATTTATTCTTCAAAAGAAAAATGGTTTATTTAATAGAACATTAATAAATATTGACATTGCTTTTCCTATAGTACACGGTAAAGGAGTAGAAGACGGATCTTTATCAGGATATTTAGAAACAATTGGTATTCCATATGTTGGTCCATCAATGCTAGGAGCATCAGTTGGCCAAGATAAAGTAGTTCAAAAACAAATTATGTCTGCATCTGGAGTTCCAGTAGTAGATTATACGTGGTTCTATGATCATGAATATCAAGCAGATGAAGAGTCTATTTTAAAAGAAATAAAAAAATTAGGCTATCCAGTAATTGTAAAACCTGCACGTTTAGGAAGTAGTGTTGGTATTACGGTTGCTCATAATGAATCTGAAGTGGTGGAATCAATTGAAGAAGCTATTAAATATGATGAAAAAATTGTTGTTGAGGCAATGGTTAGGAATTTAAAAGAAGTAGATTGCGCAGTTGTAGGAAATAGTGATAATATGGAATGCTCTCTTATTGGTGAAATGTTAACAAATAACGACTTCCTTACTTTTGAAGATAAATATATTGGAAATGGTAATGGAGGCAAAAAAGGTGGAGCTAAAGGTGGAAATGGTGGAAAAGTTGTAACAAGTGGCTTTAAAATTCCAGCAGACCTAGACAAACAAGTTGAGAGTGATATTTACAAATATTCAAAAGAAGCATTTAGATGTTTGAACTTAAGTGGCGTTACAAGATTTGATTTTCTAGTAGATGAAAAAGCTAAAAAAGTTTATGTTAATGAACCAAATACAATTCCAGGTTGTTTAGCATTCTTCTTCTTTACTCCAAAAGGAAAAAAATATACAAAATTACTAGATGAATTAATAACAACTTCTATTAAAGCGTATAAAGATTCAAAGAAAAAAGTAACAAGTTTTGAATCAAATGTATTAAGCACATACGACGGAGCAAAAGGTTCAAAAAGCAAAATGCAATAAAAGACTTTTAACAAGTCTTTTTTTTATTTAACAAAGATAAAAAAGTCAATATGAATATTACATGATTTTACGTAAATTTACATTTTGCTTTTCTGCAGTTTTGCAAAAAATATTTACAAACCTAATTAATTAAAGTATTATTAATGTAGACAGTGGTACATTGTGGAGGAAAGTGGGGGATTCTGAAAATGTTTATGGGCGAATATCATCATAACATTGATGAAAAAGGACGACTTATAATTCCTGCCAAATTTCGTAACGAACTTGGAAGCAAGTTCATCGTAACTCGTGGCTTAGAAAAATGTCTCTACGTATATTCTGAGTCTGAGTGGAATAATATAGTTGCCAAATTAAAAACTCTACCTTTTACCAAAAAAGACGTCCGTACTTTCGTCAGATCCTTCTTTTCTGGTGCCACTGAATGTGAATTTGATCGCCAAGGTCGAATTAACATTACCTCCCCATTGGTTAGTTACGCCGATATTACTAAAGAATGTGTAATTATCGGCGCAAATGACCGACTTGAAATATGGTCAGAAGAATCATGGAATAACTTCTTCTTAGAAAATGCAGATAAGATAGAAGATATCGCTGAGCATTTATTTGATGGGAGTGAATTGAGTGAAACATTATAGTGTAATGTTATCTGAATCTATTGATGGTTTAAATATCAAAAGTGATGGCATATATGTTGATGGAACTTTAGGATATGGAGGACATAGTAGTGAAATATTAAAAAAATTAACTACAGGTCATCTATATGCTTTTGATCAAGACAAAGATGCCATAAAAGATTCAAAGGAAAGATTAAGTAAAATTAGTGATAATTTTACTATTATATATAGTAATTTTGTTAATATGAAAACAAAAATATTGGAACAAGGCGTTGAAAAAGTCGATGGGATTATTTTAGACTTAGGTTTGTCTAGTCCTCAAATAGATAATAAAGACAGAGGATTTACCTTTATGACTGAAGCTCCATTAGATATGCGTATGGATACATCAAATCCTACAGACGCCAAAAAAATTATTAATACATATAGTATTGAAGAACTTACAAATATTTTTTATTTATATGGAGAAGAAAAAATGTCAAAAACCATAGCTAAAAAAATTGTAAGTGAAAGATTAAATAAAGAAATAAAAACAACAAAAGAGTTAGTAAAAATTATTGAATCAGCTGTCGGCGCTAAATACTTTAATAAAAATCATCCAGAGAGACAAATCTTTCAAGCTATTAGAATCGAAGTTAATAGTGAACTAACAGTTTTAAAAAGCGTTTTACCTGATGCAATAGATTTATTAAATAAAGAAGGAAGAATGGCGGTAATTTCATTCCATTCTCTTGAAGATAGAATAGTTAAGCAAATATTTAAAAAGTCAAGTGAAGTTGATGAACTTGTTAAAGGTTTACCAGAAATACCTGATGAGTATAAACCCAAAATTAAATTAATAAACAAAAAACCTATTTTACCTTCAGAAAAAGAATTATCTGAGAATTCAAGAAGTAAAAGTGCAAAGCTTCGTATTATTGAAAGGATAAAATAAAAATGGCAAATAAGGTTCACAAGCAAAAAATGAAATTAAAAAAGAGATTGAGAGGAGAAGGTGCAATTTACTTTACACTTATCTTAATATTGCTTGCAATACCTGTTTGTAGTGTTTATACTAAAGCTATACTATCATCTAGTAATATTGCTTTAGAGAAAGTAAAAAGCGAAATAAAAGAGCAAGAAAATATTAATGAATCGCTAAAAATGGAAATAAGTGAACTTGCCTCTTTAGACGCAATTCAAAAGACTGCTAATGAAAATGGTCTTACATATCAAAATGGTAATATAAAAGTTGTTACCAATGAATAGTACAAGGAGTCATTGCTTATGAAAAGAAAAAACAATACAATAAATGTTAGCAAAATAATTTTTGTTGTACTTGTTTTTTCTTTTTTTGCAATTGTGATAAAGTTAAGTTTTGTCTCTTTAGCATCAAAAACTGATGGAATTGATCTAACTGCTTTTGTCGAAAATAGAAATACAGAAGAAGAAATATTAAAAGCTAATCGTGGCTCAATCTTTTCGACCGACGGAGAAATATTAGCCCAAAGTATAAATTCTTATACTGTAATAGCTTATTTATCTGAATCGCGAACTAAAAACCCCGCTAATCCAAAACATGTAGTAGATAAAGAAAAAACAGCTGCTGCTTTAGCTCCACTTTTAGGAACCACAAAAGAATATATTCTAGATCGTCTAAATACAGAAGGAAAATATCAAGTAGAATTAGGTACAAGTGGTAAAGATATAAGTACATTATTAAAAAAACAAATCGAAGAACTTGCATTACCTGGAATAAGCTTTATTGAGAGTCAAAAAAGATACTATCCAATGAGCACTTTTGCACCTTATGTTGTCGGTTATGCTCAAAAAAACGATACTGGTGCGATAACCGGTAGAATGGGAATTGAAGCATACTTTGACGAGGAATTAAAAGGAGAAGATGGAAAGACAATTTACCAAAAAGACGCTTACGGATATACAATGCCTAATACAACATCAATTACTGAATCGGCAAAAGCTGGTGAAGATATATACCTTACACTTGATAGCAAAATTCAGTTATTTGTTGAAAATGGGATAAAAGAGATAACACAAAATAACGAAATGGACTGGTTAACTTTTACAGTAATGGATGCTAAAAGTGGAGCAATAGTAGCAACAGGTTCAAGTCCTAATTTTAATTTAAATACTTTAGAAGGAATTGAAAAATCATGGCTAAATCCATTAACTACCTATGCTTATGAACCAGGGAGTACAATGAAAATATTTTCATTCTTAGCCGCTATGGAAAATGGAGTATATAATGGTCAAGAAACATACCTTTCTGGTAATAAGAATATAGATGGATCTATAATTAATGACTTTAATGGTGGTAAAGGATGGGGTGTAATTACATATGATGAGGGATTCTCATATTCATCTAATGTAGCAGCATCTAATTTAGCTGACAAAATTACTAGAGAAAAGCTATATAATTTCTATGCTAGTCTTGGATTTGGTAAGAAAACTGGAATGACTTTACCAAATGAAGCTAGTGGAGATATTGATTTTACATATCGTACAGAGGTGGCAACAGCGTCTTTTGGTCAAGGTATAACAACAACTCCAATACAAACACTTCAAGCGTTAAGTATATTAACAAACGAAGGAATAGAAATACAACCATATATTGTTGAAAAAATAGTTAATAGTGAAACAGGAGAAGTTACATATCAACATGAAAGAACAGAATTAGGTCAAAAAGTTAATAAAGATAATATAGATAAAATGTTAACTATGATGTATGACGTTGTCTATAGTGGTAAAACAGACGCCAAATATTATCAAGCCAACAACATTACATTAGTCGGAAAAACCGGAACTGCACAAATTGCAGGTAACAAAGGATATTTATCAGGGCCAAATGATTATATTCGTAGTTTTGCTGGTGTATTTCCATACGAAGATCCCCAATATATAGTTTATGTGTCAGTAAAAAAATTTAATGGCAAATATAAAGACTTTGCTGGTATGGTAACTAAAGTAGTAGAAGAAATAGCAAAATATAAAAATATAACTGAACTAATTGAAAAAGTAGACAGTAATAAAATTATTACTATTAATAATTATATAAGTACAGAGACTCTGTTATCAGAAGAAAAATTAAAAGCTTTAAATCTAAACGTTATAAAATTAGGAAACGGAAAATATATTATAAATCAATATCCTCAAAAAGGAAAAGTTGTAATAGCAGGTGAAAAAGTTTTCTTACTAACAAATGACGCCCAATATAAAATGCCAAACATTATTGGTTGGAGTAGTAGTGAAGTAACAACATTATGTAAATTGTTAAATATAAATTTAAAAACAACTGGTTATGGTCGTGTAAAAGAAACAAGTATTGTAGAAGGAACTGATATTATTTCAGGTATGAAAATAGAAGTAACTTTTGAATAAAAAAAATCGAGTTAATTCTCGATTTTTTGTTTGAACTTTTTTAGTCTTCAATTTCTTGGATTTTTAAGAAATTAGTATGTGCGTCTTTAGGAAATCCCCCAACAACAGCAACTAAATCTCCTTTTTTTAAATTCAGTAATTCTTTAGCAGCATTAACACCATCTTTAACAATTGCATCAGTATCGTTATACATCGGAACTAATTTAGTATAAACTCCCCATTTTAATGCTAGTGAATGAGCAACTTTTTCACTAGTAGTAGTTGCTACTATAATTGAATCTGGTCTTAAAGAAGCAATATCTAAAGCAGTCTTACCAGTTAAAGTAGAAGCAACAATTGCTTTGATAGGTAATTCAATAGATGCATCAACAGCACACTTAGCAATTGTATTATGAATTTCTGTTCCAGTTAATTTAAATTCATCTAAATTATACTTAGTAATTCTTTCAACGCTTTCACATATTGTTGCCATCATATTTATTGTTTCCACAGGATAGTTACCTATAGTTGTTTCATCACTAGTCATAATAGCATCACAACCAGCTATAACAGCATTAGCAACGTCTGTAACTTCAGCATTAGTAGGGCGTATATTATTTTTCATACTATACATCATTTGAGTAGCCATAATTACACCTTTACCCATAGCATGACAAGTATCAATCATCATTTGTTGATATAAAGGTAAATTTTCAACTCCTGTTTCAATTCCTAAATCACCACGAGCAACCATTATGTAATCAGATGCTTCAACAATTTCATCTAAATTATCCATTGCATATTGTGTCTCAACTTTAGAAATAATTGGCATATTAGGTTTACCATATTCTCTACATAAATCTCTAACTTGTTTAATATCATCAGCACTATTTACAAAAGATATAGCTAAATAGTCTCCATCATTATCACAAGCATATTTAATATCCTCTTTATCCTTTTCTGATACATAAGGCACATCTAGTTTAATACCAGGCATACAAACACCACGACGAGATTTAATTGTACCAGAATTTTGAATCTCACAAGTAACACCATCTTCTTCAACAGAAGTTACAATTAATTTATAGAAACCATCATCAAGTAAAATAGATGAACCAACAGTTAAATCTTTTAATACATTAGGATAGTTAAGAGTTATCTTATTCTTAGTACCATCATGTCTATCTTCACCATCAGATCCAACAATTCTAATTTTTTCCCCTTTAACAAGTTCAATCTTATCATCTATAAATGAACAAGTTCTTAAGTCAGGTCCTTTAGTATCATAAAGAATAGCTATATTAGCTCCTAATTCTATATTAGCTCTTTTAACTAAAGACTCATCTAATCTTCTTTCTTCAATAGTAGCATGCGAAAAATTAATTCTTGCTACATTCATACCAGCCTCTACTATACCTTTAAAGTTTTCCCAACTTTGAGTAGAAGGTCCAATACTACAAATTATCTTAGTTTTTTTCATATTTATTCCCCTTCCAAAAATTAACTAATAAATTTTAACATCTTTTTTTGAATTTGTAAACTCTAATTTTTATTATAAAATCACTTTAATTTATTTCTAAAATTTGTAAAATGTTCCATTTATTGTTATTATATATAATCGAAAAAGAAAAAAGGGGGGAGAGATTATATGTTAAGAGAAGAAGATATTAAGTTATTTCCACATAACGAAAAAGCTTATCAAAATTTATTAACTGGTTTAAATAATTACCCCTTAGCCTTCTTAGAACATGCAACAGGTACTGGTAAATCAATGATTTTATTAAAATATCTCTATACAAAAAAAATAAATAAAAGAATTTTATTTATTAGTATGCATGATGAAATGTTTAATCAACTATTTTTTGATCAAATGCCTACCCTAGGAATAAATAAATCTGAATTCACAACATTTGATACTATGATTTATCCAAATATTTTAAAATGTAATATAAAAGATTTAATAAACCAATATGATTGCTTTGTTTTTGATGAAGCTCATCATTGTGGAGCTGAAAAATGGGGGCAAAAAGTTTTAGAATTAAAAGAACTAGTTTTAAAAACTCCTGAAAAATCGATGATAGGAGCAACAGCAACAGGAACTAGGTATCTTGATAAATACATGGACGTATCAGAAATATACTTTGATGGTCATACAGTAAGTCGACTTCCCATATCTACTTCTATATTAAATAATTTATTGCCCGCTCCTCTGTATATTAATTCTTTAGCTTCTTCTTTAGAATATATCTCTAAAATTGAGAAAAAATTAAGTAGATTGCCTAATACTCCAGAAATAATTGTTTATAAAAAAAGATTAGAGTGTTTAAAAAATAAAGTAGAAAAAGAAAATGGCATTTCTGAATTTCTAAAAAAATATAATGTTAAACCAGGGGAAAAGTATATTGTTTTCTGTAAAGATATAAAAGACTTAAAAAATAAAAGAAAAGAAGCAGAGCAATGGTTTAAAGATATTGGACCAATTAAGACTTTTGCTGCTCATAGTAATCAAAAAAAATCTAAAAATTTTAGTGAAATAGCTGAATTTAGTAAAAAAAGACAAGAAATTAGTTTAATGTTTGCCGTTGATATCTTTAATGAAGGCTTTCATATTGATGGGGTAGATGGAGTTTTAATGTTTAGAAAAACAAAATCCCCAATTGTATATTTTCAGCAAATAGGTCGTGCATTATCTTTTTCTGCTCGTCGTAAACAAATCAAAATCTTTGATTTTGTTAATAACATTGCTGAGAGTGATATTATATATGAACTTTATAAAGAAATGATCAGCGAAGCTCGTAAATTAATTAAGGATAATCCTGATAACAAAGAATTATATGAAGAAATTCTAAGTCGCTTTAAAATAATAGATGAAACAACAACTATAATAGATGAACTAAAGAAAATAGATGCGTATATAAATGAAAATTATATAGTTAAGAATGATTTAAATAATGCCATCAATAAGTTAAAAGAATATCGTAATTTTTATCCTAATACTGATTTCAAAAAAGAATTACTAAATAGTCGATTAAGTCCTGAATATGTTCGTGCATATAGATATATTTGTCAGATGGAAGATTACTTAGATCTTGAACAAATAGCAGATCTTCATAGATTAAACATTGACTTTAATTCTAATATTAACTTAAACTTAGAAAAAAGAGCAAAACTATTAGAAGGATGTCAAACTATCAATGAACTAAAAGAAAAACAACTTCAAGAATTTCTAAATCAATATATTACTTTCTGTCAAAATAATAGTCGTCGTCCTATCAAAAATAATAATGAGTCAGAAAGATATTTATATAATAAATATCGCTTCTATCTTGAAATATTATCTTTATCCAAATTAAAAAAAATAATAAATAGTTTTCCTTTTCCGCCAACAATCGAAGAATCAATTCTTTTAAATAATTATCCTGAAAAAAATAAAATTTATGAATACGTAAATCAGCTTGAAGAAAAAATCACTAGTGGTATTTCTCTTGATCCAATTGAAATAAAAGTATTAAAAAAATTACAAAGGTTATTAAATCTAAACAAAGCAGTTATTTTAAGTTATATAAACAATCATAATGATATCAATTATAAAATTGAACAAGCAATAATAACTATTGAAAATTATAAAAAAGAAATAAATCCTGATGAAACATTTCATAATATGAATACTATTATTGGTGAAAAGAAAGTATATAATGCTATCAAAACAATTTATAAATATGCTAAAAGAATTATTAATTCGCAGTTTGAACATTTATTACGTCTTAATATTAAATTACCTCATTGTATAGATATGACATTGGCTACTCGTTTAGAACTATTAAATGGTTGTAATTCATTTTATGAGCTAGAAAAGGGATATAACACTAACATAATAAATGAATATATAGAATTTGTCATCCAAAATAAACGTCGCCCTAATATCGATATACCAAAAGAAAAAGAATTAGTTACAAAATACAATAAATTTTTAAAAAATACTACGACAAACAAATTAAAGGAAATATGCCATACACTAAAAGAATATAATCTTCCTTTAAGTTTCTACGAAAAAGCCATAATAGGAGAAAACTTATCAGATAAAGAACTAAAGGAATTCTTAACAAGTATTTCTAATAAATTAAAACATGATATAAAAGTTACTCATGAGGAAATGAGAGTTTTAAGATCTTTAGAACGCCATAATTATAATGTTGATGAAACATATTTAACAAATCTAATTAATCAAGTTACTTCCATAAATAAACTTAATCTTTTTTGTGAAGAATTAGAATCCTTATATGCCAAACAAAAAGATAATAAATTTAAAACAGAAGAAAATAGATTATTAAGAGGAATAAGAGAAAACTATAAATTTATAACCCTTTCTATTTTAGAAAAGTTATTATTGCTTAATGTTGAAATACCAAAAGCTTTAATTGATGAAATAAAGTCTCTTGATAAAAGCATAAATATATACGATAAAGAAAATTATGAATATTCTGTCTTTCTTTCAAGATATATTTCATACTATAAAGAAAATGGCAAAAGACCTATTAGTGGCAGCCAATTAGATAAAAATTATCGTTTTTATCTGTCACGAATGTCTCCTAAAAAAGTAAAATCTTTCATAAATTTATTATTAAAAAAGAGAATAGATTTAACATTCGAAGAAAAAGTCTTAAAAGGAGAACTTTCACCTGTTGAAAAAGAAAACTATATTAAAATAATTGAAGATAAAATAAAATCATCTATACCATTAGATGACCTAGAAGCTAAAATATATAATAGATTAAAGAAAAGTAGTAATTTAACTAAAAAAATAAAAAGAGCAACATCTCCTAATAGTATTGAAGATAGAATTGTAGATAATTTAAGATTGTGTATAGAAAAAAGTCCTGAGCTACCAATAAATTATAATAGTACTATTTATCACATTTCTTCAATTAATCAAAGAAGATTAGAACAGTATCGTTTAAACTTATTAAGTAAAATGTTATTCGAAACTATTTTAAAAGAATTAAAAAGAACAAAAAAGCCATTAGTTGAATGGTTAAATTTAGAGCAACTAAATAAACTAGGAGAATATTCTAAGTTATCTTTTCTAGACGAAGAAAATCAATTATTATTACACCAAATAAAAACAATTGATTTAGATAATAAATTATTATCACGTGGACTTAGTCGAAAGAATTTTATTGCTTCTTACATTGAATTTATTTCTTCAAAAGGTAGACGTCCAAACATTGTAACAGATAGTGAAAAAGAACTTCAATTAGCTTTATCATATGATGAAATAAAAAATAGTTTAAGTAAAAGTGATTTTGCGAAAATTGAACTTGCTATAGCTAAGTCGACTAGCGAAATAGAAAAAAAATGCTTTTATGATACTTATTACAACTTCATAATTACAAATGGACGATTCCCTTGTGGCAATAGTGATAATCCAGAAGAGGTACGCTTGAACAACTTATACTTATCTTTAAATGAAGAATTTACTAAAGAACAAGCTACAGAAATAAGAAAATTAAAAAAACGTTATAGTAAAGCTACTTTGCAAGCAAATCTTAGATTTTCTAAGAAAAATTAGTCAAAATAAGAAATTAATATTATAATATACGAAACAAAAAAGGGGGATATAAATATGGCTAAAGAAAAAATAATTGACAAAGTTAAACTTGAAAGAATTATAGATGATTATCTTACTAACGACATCCCTATATCTTTACTAACAGAAAAGTATGCATTAACTTACCAACAAATACAGCTTTTACTAAATAGAATTAGAGGATTTTCAAGACAATCAAGAAAAATAAAAGATATTTTAGGAGAATATAGTACTGATGAACTTTCAGATAATTATTTAATTATTCCTCACGATATTGAAGAAAAGTATCCTTTAAAACCCGAAGAACAAATGGCTCTATTTAAAAGGCTCGAAGAATTAAAAGAGTTAATGGCGGATATTCCTGATAAAGAAAAACTTGAAGAATCTTTTATTAAACTAAAAGATAAAATATCTAAATATGATCAATCTCTAATTACTAAAATAGAGAAGTTCATTCAAGAATTGGATAATTTAAATAATAATAGTAGTGACAACATTGTTTTTATAATGCGCAAATATGGTTTTTCTCCAAGTAACATTAATGATTTATCTAAATTTTATAATCAGTATTTAAAAGATTTAGAAGAACTTTCAGAATTGGAAAGAGAATTAAAAAATGCTGATGACAATGAATTAAGAAAATCATACGAACAAGAATATCTTAGTATTAGGGAAGAATTAGTTCTTCGCAATATTAAATTAGTAAATTGGTGTATAAGAAGTTTCTTTAATAATATCGCTTTACCAAAAGATGAAACTCAAATGTATGGTATAGAAGGATTAATAAAAGGAATGAACGGATTCAATTGTAACTTGGAGTATCGCTTTTCAACATATGCTGTTCCAAATATTGTTCATAATATTGAAAGACACTTTAAAGAATTATATGGAATGGATTGGGCTGACTTTATTGCCAAAGAATCAATTAAATATTATCGTAGACTAATGCGTGAAGAAGATCCAACAAGAACAACTGACGCAACTCCTAGTGAACTAGCTGATACAGGACTTATAAACTTATCAGCTCGTAAAATAGCAGGATACGATGAAATGATAGATAGTATATTATCTAATTCCGATGTCTATAGTCCTATGGAAGTTGATATAAAACCAACAAGAAAAAATGAAATGCCAATAACTTTTGAAGATTATGAATCAATTGATGACTATGAAAATAAAACTCTAATATCTGATGAACATGATATGTTTGAAGATATATTTATCAATCCAGCTTTAAGAAAATCATTATTTAAAGCTCTTTCGACTCTAACAGAAAGAGAACAAAAAGTTTTAACATTGCGTTTCGGTTTAGAAACTGGAACAGGTAAAAGTCTAGAAGAAGTAGGACTAGTCTTAAAGGTAACAAAAGAAAGAGTAAGACAAATAGAGGCAAAAGCTTTACGAAAATTAAGACACCCAACTCGTGCTCAACATTTACGTGTATTTTTAGAAGATAGTTACCAATATCATAACTATATTCAAAGTATTTCAAACATTTCAGAATATGAAAGAATAATATCTAAGTTACTTAATCTATTATTTAAAAATATTTCTTATGATGGACTTTTAATTTTTATGAATATGGAAAATCTTAATTGGTCAAATCAAGATTTAAATAAAAAAATAATTGAAATTAGAGACATATTAACTACTGCTAATGAACTTGAGTTAGACCCATCAGAACTAAAAGATCATTTATATTCAAGAAGATTTATTAGAATCAGTAACGAATTTGCTAAGAAAATATGTGCAAACTATGTTGAGATTTCAGAACATATTAATAGATGCATTGAAAGATATATTCCTGAAGAAGAACAAAAAACATTAAAAAAAGGATAAATTTATCCTTTTTTAGTTTGCAATTACATCTTCTGGATCAAGTTCTACATCACGTCTAGTTAAAATTTCATATCCATCGTCAGTAACTAATACAGTATGTTCAAAATGAGCACTATTAGAATCATCATCAGTGCATATAGTCCAATCATCATCTAACATATATATATCGCGACTACCTAAATTTAGCATTGGTTCAACAGCAATTACATTGCCAGCATGAAGCACTGGACCTTTGTGTTCATGTCCATAATTTGGTACATCAGGTTCTAAATGAACTTTATCGCCAACTCCATGACCAACTAGTTCTCTTACAACTCCTAAGTTATATTTGTGCGCAATTTTCTCAACAGCATGACCAATATCCCCAACTGTACATCCATCATGAATTACACTTAAACCAGCCATTAAAGATTCCTCAGTTCTTTTAAGTAATTTAATATCTCTTTCTTTTCCTTCCCCAACTATATAACTCCAAGCAGAGTCTCCATGATAACCCTGATAACAAGCACCAATATCAAGTTTTACAATATCACCATTCTTTAACTTTCTATGTCCTGGAATACCATGAACAACTTCATTATTAATGCTTATACAAATACTACCAGGAAAACCATAAAGACCTTCAAAAGAACAAGAACATCCTTTACTTTCAATAAACTTCTTAGCTAAAGTATCTAACTCCTTAGTACTAATACCAGGTTTAATAAATTGTTGTAAATATTTATGAGTTAATCCAACAATTCTTCCAGCTTCTCTTAATTTATTTATTTCATCTTCAGTTCTTACAACTATCATAAATTCATCCCCAATTCATGAGTATTATACCACAATTTAAAAAAAGCAGATTAACGAATATGTGAAAAATGGTTAATCTTTTATTATTTTAATTTACTTAATATGACTTGATATATTTTCCATTTTTGTTAAAATTATATGAGTACGAGGTGAGTAAGACATGAAAATAATAATTGTTGGAGTAGGTAAACTTGGTGAATACCTAGCTAAGAGTTTAGTAAAAGATAGCAATGAAGTAACTTTAATTGATACAGACTTTTCTGCTTGCCAAGATGTTATAAATAATGAAGATTTAAATTATATAAATGGTAATGGACTTGATTCAACAATTCTAGAAGAAGCAGGTATTCGTGAATCAGACCTTTTAATTAGCGTTATGGCAAGTGATGAACAAAATGTCATGTGCTGTTTGCTTGGTAAAACTCTAGGAGTAACACATACTATAGCTCGTATCCGTACTCCTGAATACACTAATTCAATTAATATCCTTAAAGAAAAATTAGGCCTTTCGATGACAATAAATCCAGAAGCTCTAACAGCTGGGCATATAGCAGATGTTTTAAATACTCCTAGTGCTTTAGATGCAACTACATTTTTTAAAGGTCGTATTCGAATGATTTCTCTTAAAGTTAAAGAAAATTCTAATTTAGTTGGTCTAACCATTAATAATCTTATAAAAAAATTAGATGGGCATATTATCGTTTGTGCTATAGAAAAAGATGGCGAAATAATTATTCCAAAAGGAAATGTTAAAATAGGTTTAAATGATAAACTTCATATAACAGGAAAGCAAAATGATATTCATGAATTTCTTAAATTTTCTAATTTAATAACGTCTAAAACTAAAAAAGTTATAATTAGTGGGGGATCAAATACTGCTATTTATCTAACTAAAATCTTATTAGATATGGGAATGGAAGTTAAATTGATTGAAATAAACGAAGAAAGATGCCGTTTCCTAAGTGAAATACTACCAAAAGCATTAATAATAAATGGTGATGTATCAGACCAAAATATCTTATTCGAAGAAGGAATAGATAAATGCGATGCCTTTGTAGCATTAAATAGTATTGATGAAGAAAATATCGTTTATTCAATGTTTGCATCCCAGCAAAATATTCCTAAAATAATTACAAAAGTAAATCACATTAATTTAGATAAAGTTATAGATAAGGCTAATATAGATACTGTAATTACACCTCATAAAATAGCAACTAATCAAATAGTAAGATATGTAAGAGCAATGCAAAATAGTGAAGCGAGTAGTTGTGAATCAATATATAAATTTGATGATGATCGCTTTGAAATTCTGGAATTTAAAATAAAGAATGATTTTGAAAAAATTAATACTAAATTAAAAGATATTAAGTTAAAAGATGGAATTTTGATAGTAGCCATTCACCGTGGTAAAAACATTATCTTCCCAAGCGGTAATGATGTTATAGTAGAAAAAGATACAATAATTGTTGCAAATAGTGAATCTAATATCAAAGATATTAATGATATTTTGGAGTAGGGTATGAAAAATAAATTAGTTTACAAATACATTGGTAAAGTATTAATTGGTTTTTCACTACTATTAATAGCACCACTTATAGTATCTTTAATTTACAAAGAAAATTTAAGCACATTTATAATTCCTCTTATTATAAGTTTAGTTATAGGAATACTTCTAAATTCTATAAAAATAAACAATAAAAATATGTATGCTAAAGATGGATTTATTATTGTTGCCATCTCTTGGATATTAATAAGTATAATTGGCTCTATTCCTCTTATGATAGATTGTAAATTATCATTTTCATCAGCCTTCTTTGAAGCCGTATCAGGCCTTACAACTACAGGAGCAACGATATTTGACGATGTAGAACACTTATCTAAAGGAATTCTATTTTGGCGTAGCTTCATGCATTTTATTGGTGGAATGGGTGTACTAGCTTTTGTTATGGCCATTGTTCCGTTATCCAAAAATGATAAATCTATGCACGTTTTAAAAGCTGAAATGCCAGGACCAAGTGTAGCCAAATTAGTTCCAAGTATTAAAAAGACGTTATTCTATTTATATTTTATATATATTGGTTTAACTACTATGGAATTTATATTACTTATGATAGGCGGATTAAACCCGTTTGATAGCCTTCTTATTGCTTTTGGCACAGCTGGTACAGGAGGCTTCTCAGTCTTAAATACAAGCCTTGCAACATATTCTGTATTTAATAAATGGGTAGTTGCAATATTTATGTTCTTGTTTGGTGTTAACTTTAATATTTATTTTTTAATTTTAATGAAAGATATAAAGTCAGCCTTAAAAAGTGAAGAACTTAAAGCTTATATTTTAATATTTATCATATCATTTATAATTATCTTCTTAAATACTTATAATATGTTTACAAATATAGGTGAAGCCATCCTAGAAACTTCATTCCATATATCATCAATAATGACAAGTACAGGTTATAGTATAGGGGATATTAATTTTTATCCAACATCATGCCGTATAATAATGCTCGCTTTAATGCTTATAAGTGCCTGTGCTGGAAGTACATGCGGTGGTTTTAAAGTATCAAGACTATTGATTATATTAAAAACAATCAAAAGAGATATTCTAAAAGTAATTCATCCGAATAGTGTAAGAACAATAACTTTTGAAGGTAAAAAAATTGAAGAAGAAACAATTAAAAGTACGCAAACATTTATGTTCTTATATATACTGCTTATCATATTTATAATGTTTATAGTTAGCTTTGAAGGAATACCTTTCGAACAAACTATCAATGCTGTCTTCACAACATTTGGAAATGTCGGTTTATGTTTTAATATCTCTTCGTTTGCTAACTTTAGTTCAGTATCTAAAATAGTTTTAAGTGGTGGTATGCTTCTAGGCCGTTTAGAAATATTTCCAATCATAGTACTATTTTCAGATATTCATAAATAAAATATAAAAGAATTCTTTAAAAAAAGAATTCTTTTTTTAATAAAAATTAATATTTAAGAAAAAAGATATATGTTATAATTGTATCAATATTGATTATTAGAAAGAAGAATGTTTATGCTAGAATTAAAACATGTTACTAAAATATATGAAGTAGCAGGGTCTAAACAAAAAGCCCTTAATAAAATAGATATAAAGTTTAGACAAAATGAATTTGTATCTATTTTAGGTCAAAGTGGTAGTGGAAAAACTACTATGTTAAATATTATTGGTGGCTTAGATAAATATACTAGTGGAGACTTAATTATAAATGGAATATCTACTAAAGAATATAATGATCGTGACTGGGATACATATCGTAACCATCGCGTTGGTTTCGTTTTTCAAAGTTACAACTTAATTCCTCATCAAACAGCTTTACAAAATGTTGAACTAGCTCTTACCTTATCTGGTGTAGATAAAGAAGAAAGAAGAAAAAGAGCTTTAGCTGTCTTAAAAAAAGTCGGTTTAGGTAGTCAAATAAATAAAAGACCTAATCAAATGTCAGGAGGTCAAATGCAACGTGTTGCAATTGCAAGAGCCCTAGTAAATGATCCTGATATCTTACTTGCTGATGAACCGACTGGTGCTCTAGATTCAGAAACAAGTCTTCAAGTTATGGATTTATTAAGTAATATAGCTAAAGATAAACTCGTTATAATGGTTACTCATAATCCTGAACTAGCAGTTAACTATTCAACACGTATTGTAAAACTATTAGATGGTGAAATCGTTGATGATTCAAATCCATTTGATGGTAAAGAAGAAACAAAAGAAGCAAAAAGTAACAAGAAAAACAAAAAGACTTCTATGAGTTTTAAAACAGCAACTTCTTTATCTTTAAATAATCTAATGACTAAAAAAGGTCGTACGCTTTTAACAGCTTTTGCTGGATCTATTGGTATTATAGGTATTGCTCTAATACTATCACTATCTCATGGTATTCAAAATTACATTACTAAAACAGAAGAAGAAACACTTAGTTCATATCCACTAACTATTCAAAAAGAAAGTGTTGATATGTCATCTTTACTTGAAAATCTAACTGGTAACAAAGAAATAAAAGATTATGATGATAATGACATTCATTCAGTTAATATAATGGGAGATATGTTTACTTCTATGACTCAAGAAGTAGAACATAACGACCTAAAATCATTTAAAGAATATTTAGATAATCATAGTAAAATTAATGACTATACATCTGATATTCAGTATTCATATAACGTTACAATGAATGTATATAAAAATGATTTAGAACACATTACACAAGTTAATCCAACTCAAATATTTGATGCTATAGGTATGAGTACTTCTGGTATTTCAAGTGCTTATAGTGGTTACTTATCAAACTATGACGTTTTCTATGAAATGATTAATAATGATGAATTAAATAAACAACAATATGATTTAATAGATGGTCACTGGCCAGAAAACTATAATGAAGTAGTTTTAACAGTAGGTAAACATAATGAAATATCTGATTATACCTTATATAGTTTGGGAATTATTAGCCAAGATGAACTAAAAGAACAATTTAATAATATGGTTTCTGGCAAAGAAGTATCTTTTGAAGAACATTCATATACTACAGAAGAACTATTAAATATAAGTTTTAAATTAGTTCTTAATACTGATTATTATCAAAAGAAAAATGGTTTATGGGTGAATATGTCAACTGATGAAGATTATATGAAACGTATTATAAAAAATGCCGAAGATATTAAGATAGTAGGTATCATAAAACCTAATGAAGAAGCTGTAACAGGTAATTCATCATTCGGAATGATTGGTTATACTCATGCCTTAACAGAACATCTAATAAATAAAATAAACGAAGAAAAAATAGTAAAAGAACAATTAGCTAATAAAGAAATAAATGTCTTTACAGGTAGTGAATTTAGTTCTGATTCATCTTTCGATATTAAAAATTTAAGCAAAGAGCAACTAGCTTACTTACAAAGTCTATCTCAAGCAGAACTAGCTGAGTACATGAAAAATTATTCAGATAATATGACATCAAGTTATGAAGAAAATATGTCTAAACTTGGTATAGCTAATTTAGAAGATCCAGATATGATATCTATTTATCCAAAAGACTTTGATTCAAAAGAAGAAATAACCGCTATTATTGATGAATATAATAAGGATAAAAGTGAGGAAGAAGCAATTTCTTATACAGATTTAGTTGGTATAATGATGAGCTCAGTATCATCAATCGTTAATGTTATTAGTAGTGTCTTAATTGCTTTCGTTGCAATAAGCCTAGTAGTATCCTCTATAATGATAGCAATAATCACGTATATTTCAGTAATTGAAAGAACAAAAGAAATAGGTATCTTAAGAGCAATAGGAGCATCTAAAAAAGATATTTCACGCGTTTTCAATGCTGAGACATTAATTGAAGGAGCTGCAGCTGGTATATTAGGTATTCTTGTAACATTATTATTAAATATTCCTATAAATATTATTATAAAAAATGCTGTAAATATAAGTAATATTGCTAAATTACCAATAAATGGTGCCATAATTTTAATTATAATAAGTGTCTTACTCACTGTAATAGCTGGCTTTATCCCAGCAAAAATAGCATCTAAAAAAGACCCTGTTGAAGCTTTAAGAACAGAATAGTGCATAGCACTATTTTTCTTTTTACAAGTATAAAAATGCGAAAAAAGTCAAAAATAATAATATATCAATTGAAATTATCTCTTAAAAATTATATACTAAATATAATAGAAAGTAGTTGAGACTATGCAAAGGAAGTATATATATATAATAGTTATATGGTTAACAATATTGCTAGTTGCAACACAAGAGTTTCTTGACCTAAATTCCTCTGGTAAAGCTATTGTAGACTCAGCTAATCAAATTGAAGAAAATTATGATGGAGTTTTAAATACAGTAACTATTTACTCTCAATTAATAATAAAGAATTTCCAAAATGATGATAAAAATTTTTTATATACATATAAAATAAAAGTAGATGATGCATCAGGAGCATATAAATATACTAAAAATAACACAGAAGGTTACATCGTATTTAGTGCCAATGGAGAAGCACAATTTATTTTAAATAGTAACGAATCTTTAATTATTCATGAATTACCAAACGAATCTGCATATACCATTGAGCAAACTAGTACTAATAGTAAAGATTATATGACTACAATCAATGATGAAACATCAACTATAGCAAAAGGAAATATATCTTTAGACAATACAGTAACCTTTGAAAACAAAACAACAATTAAAGAGGTTGAAGAAAACCCTATAGAGGATAAGAAAAACCCTGTAACAGCTGATAATATAATAAAATTTATAGTATTATTACTATCATTATTAGTATTTACAATTTTATTAAGTAAAATCAAAATAAGAAGATTTGAATAATCAATTCTTCTTATTTTTTTATTTAATTTTATACTATAATATGTTATAATTTAAAATAGAATAGAGGTATTAGAATGAAAAAAATAACAAAAATGTTACTATGTATATTCTTTTTTATTATTTCAATAACGACAGTATGTGCCAAGTCTGATACATTTGAATTAGGTTGGAGTAAAAAGATTACTAGTAAAGCTGATCACATTATGTACTTAGGGTATACAAGAAAAGTTACCTTTGGGGATGGATATGTAGTAAGTAAGATAAACATCGATGATGAAAGAACAAGCTTAATTTATTACAATTATAATGGAGAAGTTATAAAAGAAGCCATTTTAGAAAATAAAGGCGTTGTATCTCTAAAAGAATATGATGGCTCTTTATATGCATTATCATTATCTGATACTGATAATAGTAGTGAAGAAATGTTAATGGTATTGTCAAAACTAAATGATAACTTAGAAGAAGTAGCAACCGAGACAATAAGTTTTGGCGAAGAATTTTTGCCTTTTTTGTCTTATATACCATTTTTTGTTAATTATGTTGGAATAGATTATATTTCAACTGTTGATGATAGAATAACAGTTTTAGGTTCAACTAAAACGGATTTAACATTAACTCATTTTGATAAAAATCTAAAGAATAAAGAAGTTAAAGTTTTAAAAAATAATGATATAGAATATGGAGCTAAATATTATCCAATAGTAACAGATTTTATGAATTTGATGGAATTAACAAGTGACAATAGAATTCCTGAGCAAATAACTATCCTATCAGAAGAAAAAAATAATATGCAAATTCATAATGGAGCAGAATTATCACAATGTGAACTGCTATTCAGAATAAAAGATGCTGTAGACAATAACGAAAATCTAACAGAAATTGATCTTCCACAATGTTACATAAATTCAAAATTGAAATTAACAAATGATAATAACGTTGTATTTGATAAAATTTATGAAAACTATCTTTTACTAATAAATGCAAGAATAATTGATAATTACATCGTTGCAATAGGGCTAAAAAATATTGGTAATATTACAGATTATATTAACAAGGGTATAAATGAAGATTTGAATGCACTAGATTTTAATATTCAAACTGATATTGTTGTATTAAATATGGATGGAGAAATAGTACAGACAATTAGCAAAGGAAATAATCATTATTTAGAGATTATCCCTTCAAAAAACGGATTTGCAGTAAGTAAATTTGCCTTAGATGTATCAATTTTAGATGTTATCAAAGGAACAGCAACTGAGAAAGTTACTTTTGATATTTTTTTAGAACATTATAATCTACAAAGAAATGTAAATACCAAAGTTAAAGGTAATGGTAGTATCCTTGTAACTGATAAAATGAGAGCTGGAGAAATGGTTAAATTTGAAATAAGCCCAGAAAAGGGATATGTTCTAGGAACAATAAAAATAACTGATGCTAATGGAAATGTAATTGAAAGAAACGAAAATACATTCCTAATGCCAGAGTCGGAGGTAACGATAGAAGTATCATTTGTTCCAGAAAATCCTGAAACTAAAGATATTGCTATAATTTGTGTATGCATCATATTTATCATAGGGTTAGCATGTACAATTATAAATTATAGAAAAGTAAATTTTTTAAGATAATGTAAGACATTATCTTTTTTCTTTGTAAAATACAATAAATTTAAGTATAATAATTCATTAAAGAGGGATCATATGAAAAAACAAATCCATATTTTACAAGGAATCATAATTTTAACTTTTATTTTTATCGCTTCATTGCTTATTGTCAAATTTGTATATCAAATTAGACATGAACAAATGGATACATCATATATGTGGAATATTAACCTAACAAATCCAAATATAATTGAAGGAAGTAAAGAAGCTGAATTAAATTTAGATAATAACCAAATTTCACTTGATTTAACTTTGCAAAACGAAAATGATTTCTATGAATTACTATTAGATATAGAAAATAATGGAACACTTTCAGCTAAATTAGAAGATATAATCTTTAATGTTGATAATGAAAAAGAAATATTAAAGTATTCTTTAACATATGAAGATGACAGTGAAATAAAAGTAGGAGATATCATTAAATCAAATAGTAAAAAAACTATAAAAATAAAAATTGTATACCCACAACAACAAGAAAAAATATATGAAGCTTTGAAATTAAGCTTAAATTTAAATTTAAATTATTCGGCTATTTACTAATTGGATTGTAATTATAATTCTATTATTATATAATAAATAATAGGAGAGAATTAAAAATATGAAAGAAGAAATAAGTAAAAAAATTAAAAAAATGCTCATTATACTAGATATAATATTTGTTATATTTATTTCTTTTACTTTCTTACTTAAATCAAAAATAACTAGTATTTTATATCCACTTTGTGTATCTTTTCTCATGCTTATAAGTTTTTATAGTATTGTATTTCTAGGATATCGCAAAAATAAAAGAAATAAATATAAAGACAAAATGAATAATAAATTTATTTTATTTTCTATTATATATTTAGTCATCATATATATCATAGGAAACGCCACTTCATATGTTAATAATACTAGCATAATTAATGGTGTATATCTAATATTATTGATGATATTAATGGAAATTACACGTTATATTGTTTTATCTAAATGTACTTTGAAGTCAAATCAACAATATATATTCACTTTTATCTTAATTCTTTTTGATATTTTTATTTTATCTAATATATATCTTAATAATATGAATAGCATAACAGAACTATTTACTATTATTGTAACAGCAATTATCAAGAATATAATTCTAAGTTATACAACTACTAAATATGGTTTTTATCCATGTTTTACGTATTACTTTGTATCTACTGTAATGCCACTATCGGCTCCAATATATCCAAATTTGGGTAGCTATTTAAATCTCGTTTTTTTTATTATGTATTCAGCTTTATTAGCTTATAATATAACTCAACCAATTCACAAGAATGAAGAAGAAAAAAACGAAAAATACAATAAAGGTTTTGGTTATTATGCAGAAAGACTATTACTTATATTTGTTATTTTTATAATATTCCTTGTCTCAGGTAACTTTAAATATAGTTTATCAGCAGTAGCGTCAGATTCTATGTATCCAGAATTAAAAAGAGGGGATGCTATTATTTTAGAAAAAGCAGACGAAGAGAATATAGACAGACTTGAAAAAGGTATGATTGTCGCTTTTTACCAAGATGAACAGGTGATAACTCATAGAATATTATCTATTGATGAAGAAGATGGAATCGAATACATTACTACAAAAGGTGATAATAATACAACAAAAGACGTTACAAAGAAGAAAAAAGATGATATAATTGGTATAGTAAAATTTAAAATACCATACCTAGGATATCCTTCGGTAGAAATTTCAGATATAAAGAATAAATAAAAAGAAAAAAGGGAGTAATTAATATGAGTAACAAAAAACACATAACTATTTTTTCAATACTAGCATTAATTATTTTGGCTATTGTAATTATTATTACAATTGTTTCTGGTCTAACGGGGTTCAGTATCATATTAGGAGCATTATTTATTATCTTAACAATTTGCTTAGGAATATATTTAAAAGAAGAACCAGATCAATATACAGCATATATAAAGAGTAAAAATAAAATTCTAAAAACATATGACTCAATAATTGTTGAAGTAGAAAACATTCCTAATATAGCTGGAAAAAATATTATAAAAGTAAAATCTATTGAAGACTTAGTAGATGCACAATTAGAACTTAGAGAACCTATTTACTATAAAAATGATAATGATTCATGTTTCTTTTTACTATTGCATTATAATGAAGCATGTATATTTATATTAAAGATGAATGATAATATTATTTCTCCTACTGAACAATCAATAAAATATATGAAAATTGATTCAAAAGATAGTAACGAAAATAATATTCTTGAAAATGTTGAAAATACAATTGTTTACAAATTAGACGAATTAAGAAGTTTTAAGATATCTCCTATTAGAAACGAACAAAAGATTGAAGTAGTTGATGATACAGCTATTAAAGAAGAAATAAAAAATAGTCAAGAAAATAGTGTAACTAGAGAAGCGCTAAGTGAAGAAATATCAAAAACTATGTATATAAAAAATTTAAGAGAAAAAATGGAAAAATATACAATTGAAGAAGAGCAAAAAGAATCTCCAATAATTTCTGAAAAAGAGACTACTATCAAGGAACAAACTAAAGTTTCAAAAAAACTATCTCCTAAAAGTCCAAAATTAAGAAATAATCATTCGAATAGAAGAACTAAACAATATAGTAAGAAAAATATTAAACAAAAATAGCTACAAAGCTATTTTTGTTTATTCTAAAAATTCTGTATAGAAAGTAAAGTATAGTAAACTAATTTTATTATAAGATTGCATTTAATATTTTAGAAAGTTATACTTATAATTGTATTAGCAAGCAAAAGAGGGATGTTATGAAGAAAAAACAACTTATAATCATTTCTATTATTATCTTAGTAATAGTAGGTGTATTTATATCCTTTAAACTATTTTTAGATTTTAATAACGAAACCAAAATAAAAAATGAAATAAATGAAATTAAAAGAGTTGCAGAAGCGAATAACGATGATATTCATGAAATATTAGATAGACGAGTTGTAAAAAGCGGACCATATTCTGAAGTAGAGGTTGGTATAAAATTGTATTACAAAAATCTATATAGTTCATTAGATAATCTAAATTTTTTGTTAGATGATGATAACTTTAGTAATTATTTAAGTAGTAAAAATCTTAACGATGATAAACCTTCATTTATAAAATCAAAAAACAATTTAAAAAATTCTAAAGCTCAAATAGAAGAATACTATAGTAAATTTACTGACGAATTAACTAACGATTCAATCAAATTAAATATTATATCTGATAAAGAATTAAAAAACTATTATCTTAATTTCTATCTTGATTTAACAAAAATCGGTATTGCTGATAATGTAAATGAAACAATTGAAAAAGCATATAAATCAACTCTTGAAAAAATAGATATTTATAATGAAACATTTGATTTTTTAGCAGCAAACAAAGGCCATTGGGAAATTCAAAATGAAGCAATAGCTTTTGACGATCCAGTTATATATGATGAATATATTAATATAACAAATAAATTAAATTCGTCTAAAGAAAGCGAACCAGAAGTAAAAGAAGTTAGTGAAAGCTAACTTTTTTATATATATTACAAATTTGTAATATTGTCATTTTATAGTCACTTTACAATCATATAATTAAATTGTATTAAAGAAAGGAGCGCGTTTATGGAAATATTACGTGTTGAAAATTTAACAAAAATATATGGAAAAGGTTCAACAAAAGTAACAGCTTTAGATAATGTTTCATTTTCGGTTGAACAGGGAGAATTTGTTGCTATAGTAGGAGCATCAGGTAGTGGTAAATCAACTCTATTACATTTAATAGGAGGAGTAGATCGTCCAAGTAGTGGAAAAGTTTTTATTGATGGCAAAGATATCTATAAAATGGATGATGATACTCTAGCTATATTTAGACGTCGTCAAGTAGGATTAATTTATCAATTTTATAATCTTATTCCTATTTTAAATGTTGAAGAAAATATAACTCTGCCCCTAGAATTAGATGGTCGAAAAGTAGAAGAAAAAGAATTAAATGAATTATTAAAAACTTTGGGTCTAGATTCAAGAAAAGCACACTTGCCAAATGCATTATCTGGTGGTCAGCAACAAAGAACTTCTATTGGAAGAGCAATGATTACTCACCCAGCTCTTATACTAGCCGATGAACCGACTGGAAACTTAGATTCTAAATCAAGTGAAGAAATAGTTGAATTACTAAAATTATCTAATAAAAAATATAAACAAACTATCATTATGATTACGCATAACTTAGAAATAGCTTCCATTGCTGATCGTATTATAAAGATAGAAGATGGACACATAGTTAAGGAGGACTAATATGAACTTACTTAACAAATTGACTTTAAAAAATTTAAAATTAAATAAAAAAAGAACAATTGTAACAATAATTGGGATTATGTTATCAGTTGCCTTAATAACTGCTGTTGCAGCTATGTTCTTTAGTGCAAAAGATTCTATTATAAAATATGAAACAAGACAAAAAGGAAACTATCACTATTCGTTTGAAAATGTACCAGAAAATGATATAAAATATTTTAATGAAAATAGAAATTTTGAAACGATATATTTTACCAAGAATATTGGATATGCCAAACTTGAAGAATCCAAAAATAAAAGTAAACCATATGCTTTTATTGTATCTTTTGACGAAAATGCCTTAAAAAATTTATCAGTTAATATAACCTCAGGTAGACTTCCAGAAAATGATACTGAAATAGTAATTCCAACTCATCTAAAAACCAATGGTCGTATAGAATACAAAGTAGGCGACAAATTAACTTTAGAGGTCGGAAAAAGAATAAGTCCCGAAGATAACATTGAATTAGATCAAAGTAACCCTTATAATGGTAATGATATTGAAGAATCAATTATAGACACAACAACTAAAGAATATAAAGTTGTAGGGATTATGGAAAGACTCCCATATAGTCTTGAAGAGTATAGTGCTCCAGGATATACGTTCGTAACTTATTTAGATTCTAATAACATTAACCTTAATGGCAATGTAAATATCTATACAAGATATACAAAAGAAGCATTAAAAAAAGAATCTATTACTACTGCAAATATTCTAGGAGTAGATGAAGAAATATTTACTAAATTATACTATGAAGGATATGACATAGATTTAAGTTATGAAGAAGTCATAAAATTGCATGAAGAATTAGGTGAATTTAAATATAATTACGATAAAAATGATTACTTAATAATGCTAGAAACAGGATTATTTAACGATGACTCAATGAAAGCACTAGGAATAGTAGCAGGTATAGTAATTACCATAATCATCTTTACATCAGTATTTTGTATTAAAAATAGCTTTAATATATCTATAACAGAAAAAATAAAACAATATGGTATGTTAAGTTCTATCGGTGCAACAAGTAAGCAAATAAAGAAAAATGTTTATTGTGAAGCACTAATGCTAGGAATTATAGGTATACCATTAGGTATACTTAGTGGACTATTAGCTTCATACATCTTAATCATAATTAGTAATCTTTTAGTTGGAGATTCAATAGGAATAGAACTTATTTATAGTTTCTCATGGCTAGCAATAATATTTGCTATGATTCTAGGACTAATAACGCTTTATTTATCTGCTTGGAAAAGCGCTCGTATCGCTTCTAAAATTACACCATTAACAGCTATTCGTAATAGTGAAGATATTAAAATTAAAAATAAAAAATTAAAATCACCAAAATATATAAAAAAAATATTTGGTGTTGGTGGCGACATTTCCTATAAAAATTTAAAACGTAATAGAAAAAAATATCGCGCAACAGTAATCTCAATAATAGTATGCTCGTCTGTATTCATAGCATTATCAGCTTTTATAAACCTTGCTTTCGATTATGTTCAAAGAGATTTTGAATCTACTGATTATAATATCGTATTATCTTATCGCACTAATGATAAAAGTAACTTTCAAGATAAAGCACACGAAGTAACAAAATTTGATAATGTTGTAGATTATTCAATAGTAGCTCAATCTAATCTTGTATTAGAAAATAACTTAGTTAAATTTAATGATGAATATTTAAAATACTATCCACACACAAAAGATACTTATACTATTGAAGAAGATGGAAATATTATAGAAAAAATGCCTACTACGTATTTAAGTGTATATAAAGTAGGTGACCATGCTTACAAAAAATATCTTGAAGAACTAGGGCTCGATTATGAAGAAAATAAAGATAAAGCAATCTTAATAAATAAAGTTAAAATAATGGTTCCGAAAGAAGAAAACAGTAATGATTATGTTGGAAAAACAATTCCATTTTTTGCTTACAAAAAAGGTGATATATTAGCTTGGAATAAAGAAACAACAGAAGTTGATGAAAATGGTGAATACATAACAGAGAAAGTAAATCTTGAATTAGCAGCAATCGCCGAAAAGTATCCATTTGGTCTTAAGAATATGGAATATCGTAATATGCTTATTCTTAGTGATGAACAATTTAATAAAATATTCAGTGAACAACTAAATAATATTCATGAAGAAATTAATATATATTCTGATAATGCGACGATTTTGCAAGATGAAATAGAAAAAGTATTAACTGACACAGATAACTATAACTTATATAACACTGAAGAACAAGTAAAACAAATGCAATCATTTTATCTTTTAGTTGCAATATTCTTATATGGCTTCATTACAGTAATTGCTCTTATTGGTATAACTAATATCTTTAATACTATAACAACTAATATGGAACTTAGAAGTCGTGAATTTGCTACATTGAAAAGTATTGGTATGACACGTAAAGAGTTTAATAGAATGATTAGTTTAGAAAGTTTCTTTTATGGTACTAAGTCATTAATAATTGGAATTCCAATAGGTACATTACTTGCTTATATTATTCACAAACTTCTAACTGAAAATGATACTACTATAGCATTTAAACTTCCAACATCAGCTATTATAATAGCAACACTTGCAGTATTCATTCTTATAACTATAATAATGAAATATTCAATTAATAAAATAAATAAACAAAATACAATAGAAACAATTCGTAATGAAAATATTTAACGAAGAAGGCTAAAACCTTCTTTTGTGCTATAATATTAAAGAAAGAAAATGTAGGTGATAAAATGAATCTATTGCTTGTTGAAGACAATGAAGATATTGCTACTAACTTAAAATTATTATTAGAAAATGAATCTTTTATTGTGAGTATTGCTAAGACTAAAAAAGAATCTATCAAGCTTGTATCTGAAAATGAATTTGATTTATATATTTTAGATATAACTCTTCCAGATGGAAATGGCTTTGATTTATACGAAGATAACATAAAAAAACTTAATAAGCCAACTATTTTTCTAACTGCCAAAGATGAAGAAGAAAATATAGTTAAAGGTTTAGAAATCGGTGCTGAAGATTATATAACTAAACCATTCTCATCTCGTGAACTTTTAGTTCGTATTAATAAAATATTATCTCGTTATAAAAAGAATAATATTATTAAAATAAAAGATATAATAGTTGATACTGATAAAATGGTTGTCTATAAAAATGAAGAAAAAATAAATTTAACTAGTTTAGAATTAAAAATATTATTTTTACTAATTTCAAGAATTGATAAAGTTGTAACAAGAGAATCTATAATTGAACATATCTGGGATTGGACAGGTAATGATGTTAACGATAATACAGTAACAGTTTATTTAAAAAGAATTAGAGAAAAACTTAATAGTGACATAATAATTACTTTAAAAGGAATAGGATATAGGATTGATTCAAATGAAAAATAAAGATTTTCGTTTTTCTTTATTAATATCTCTAATTTTAACTCTAGTATTTATTATATCAATTACAATGTTTAATTATAATTTTATAAAACAATACGAATCCAATAATAACTTTGTTATTGCTAATATAATAGCAAATATAAAAGAAGAATACCCCGACTATGATGACGTTAAATTAATGGAAATACTAAATAATGATAAAATAGAATTAAATGACTTTTTCAAAAAATATGGTATTGATTTTAAAGACTCTTTATCTATATCTAATCAAAAATTAACAAAGAAAATGATTATTATTAATTTAAGTATTCTATTAATATATATTCTTTTTATCATTTTAACTATTACTTTTTTTAACTATAAAGAAAATAAAAAAATAAAACAAATAACTAATTATATAAAAGAAATAAATAATAAGAATTATGAGTTAGATATTTTATCAAACAGTGAAGAAGATTTATCTCTTTTAAAAAACGAAATTTATAAAACTGCTGTAACATTAAATGAGCAAGCAAAGTATCTTACTAAAGATAAAGAAACTTTAAAAGACTCCTTATCAGATATTTCTCATCAGTTAAAAACACCCTTAACTTCAATAACCTTAATGATTGATACATTACAAGAAAATAAAAATTTACCAGAAGAAAAGAAAAAAGAAATGTTAACTAATATTCATCATAAAATAGCTAATATCAATTTTTTAGTTCAATCTTTGTTAAAATTATCTAAATTTGATGCTAATACTATTGTTTTTAAGAATGAATTAAATAAAGTTGATGACATCTTAAATGAAGTAACAGATAATTTATCTACATTAATTGATTTAAAAAATATTAAAATAAATATAAAAGGAAATAAAAAAGACAAATTATATTGTGATTTTAAATGGCAAGTAGAAGCCTTAACAAACATTATCCAAAATTGTATTGAATATTCAAATGAATCTAGTAATATAGATATATCTTATTCTTCAAATGATTTATTTACTAAAATAATTATTAAAGATTATGGGAAAGGAATGAGTCATGAAGATGAAAAGCATATTTTTGAAAGATTTTATAAAGGTGAAAATTCTAGTTCTGATAGTGTAGGAATAGGTTTGGCTTTATCTCAGTCAATAATCGAGAAAGATAATGGTTATATTACAGTAGAATCAAAAATAGGTATTGGTACAACTTTTACTATAAAATATTTAAAGTAAATTTTTCTTTTTAAAATCATATATGCTATAATACCCCTTAATTAAAAAGGGGTTTTTATATGGAAAGAATTATCGACTATGAAATAATTGAACCAACTGAGGAAAATATCATTGATTTGGAAGTTCTAAGATTTAATGCGCATGGGGTTAATGTTTCTACAATAGATTTTCATTCATTTCATTCTAATGCCATTAGAGATGGGCGATATTTAGTATTTGGATCATATATCGCTGGTGAATTAGTAGCTGCTTGTTATGTTTCTGATTTACATAATTCTCTTTTTATTGAGCATCTCTTCGTAAAAGAGTCCTACCAAGAATCAGGATTACGTTTAGGAAGAAAACTCCTTTCTTATATAAATTTAAATAAAAGAGTAGTAGAAGAATATTTCGGACATGAACTTAACACAAGTCGTTTAGAATACAATTCCACAAAATCCAAAACTCTATATGAAAAAATAGGTTATCGAGAAACAAATTCCTTATTAGGAACAATGAAGAAAGCAATATAGGTGATTATATGACAGATTTAAAAATTGCAATAAAAACATTACCACCAACAAGAGAGAATATTAAAAATTGTGAACAAGTTAGATATGATTCTATTGGTCAAACAATTTCTGAAGAATATCTTCTTACTTCAAAATGTGCAAGTAGAATTTTAGATGCTGAAATATTTATGTTTGCTATGTATGTTGAAGATATCTTAGTTGCTGGTTGTTATGTATCAGATTCTTTCGACACTCTTTTTATTGAACAATTATTTGTGAAAAAAGAATATCAAGAAACTGGTCTGTATTTAGGTCGAAATCTACTTAAATACGTTTTAGAAAATAGAGAATCAGTAGAAAGATATTTTCATTTTCACCCAACAAGAAGTGAATTATTCTTCACAACAGATAAATCTAAATATATATATGAAAAGATGGGATATAAAACTCAAAAGGAAGAAATTCATCTTATGTCCAAATCTCTTTCAAATAAAAATTAAGGATAAAAAAAATGTTATAATTTACAAGTCGAGAAAAAAAAGCGTAAGTAGAGACTCAAAAGCTAACGCTTATTTTTTTGCGATAGAAGGTGTTTGTATGAAAAAAGAAATTAATTTAGGCAAAGATAATATTAATAAATTATTATTGTCTTTTGCTATACCATGCGTTATAAGTATGCTTATAAATTCAGTTTACAATATTGTTGACCAAATATTTATTGGTAAAGGAGTAGGTACAGTAGGAAATGCTGCTACAAATGTAATATTCCCTCTTATAATAATCTATGGAGCTATTGCATCTTTAATAGGTAATGGAACCAGTGCTAATTTATCTTTAAAATTAGGTGAAGGAAAAAAAGAAGAGGCATCATCTTCACTAGGTGGAGCAATTACTTTATCAATTATAATTGCTATAGTTGTTGGAATAATCTCTTATTTGACTTTACCAACATTAGTAAATTTATTTGGTAGCACAGAAAATGTCTATCCCTATGCTTTATCATATGGTCGCATTATTGCTATTGGCTCACCATTCGTAATAATATATACTGCTTTATCAAATATTATTAGAGCTGATGGTTCCCCAAAATATGCCATGATAATGCTCATAATTGGTGCCATAGTAAACATTATTTTAGATCCTATTTTCATTTTCGCTTTTAAAATGGGAGTCAAGGGAGGAGCTATAGCGACAGTTATTGGAGAGATCATTTCTTTTATAATTGCTATATTGTATCTTAAAAAAATTAAAAGCGTTAAATTATCTAAAAAAGACTTTATTCCTAATAAATCAATATTCCGTATATTAGGTTTGGGCCTGTCTTCTTTTATAACTCAAATGACTATTCTTGTTTTATTCGTTTTTATGAATAATATGCTAACAAAACTTGGAGCAACTACAAAATATGGGGCTGACATACCTTTATCTGTATATGGTATTATTTCCAAAATAAATAGCTTATATATATCATCAGTATTAGGTATTGCAATAGGTTCTCAACCAATCATAGGTTTTAATTATGGAGCAGGTAATTTTGATAGAGTAAAAGAGACTCTAAGAAAAGTATTAACTATTAATTTTATTGTAGGTATAATTTTTAATTTAATTTTTGTATTATTCCCTCACTACTTAGTAAGCTTATTCATAACAACATCTGATGCTAATTATGAATTATTTATGAACTTTGCTATTTTAACTTGTCGTTCTTTTGTACTATTAATGGGATTAAATGCCCTAGAAATTACAACCAGTATAGTAGTTCAATCTTTAGGAAACGTAATAAAAGCAACTATGGTGTCATTTATTCGTCAAATAATTTTATTTATTCCTATAGCTTGTCTATTAAGTGTCACTTTTAATAAAGGAATATATGGGGTATTATATGCCGGTCCAATAGCCGACTTTCTATGTTTTGTAATATGTATATTTATTTTTTATTCAGAATATAAGAAACTAAATAAGAATCAACAAGAGAATCTTAATAATTCTAAAATTCAAGTGCCTAACACTTATAAAGGCTCAAAAATAGTAGCTACTATATCTAGAGAATATGGATCAGGTGGAAGATACGTTGGTAAGATATTAGCAAATAAATTGGGAATAAATTTCTATGATAAAGAACTAATTCATTTAGCAGCAACTGCATCAGGACTATCTGAAAATTATATCGAAGAAAATGATCAAAAGAAAAGAGCTAATTATATCAACAATAACGATGATCTTCTTTTTATCACTGAGAAGAAAATCATTGAGAACTTAGCTAAAAAAGAATCTTGTGTAATAGTAGGACGTTGTGCTGATTACATATTAAAAAATAATAAAAATACTATAAAAATATTCCTATATAGTGATACAGACTCTAAAATAAACAGAGCTATTAAGTATTATAATATTCCAGAAGAACAAGCTCTAAAGGCGATTAATAAAATAAATAAAGAAAGAGCAAAGCATTATAAATTTTATACAAACAGAAATTGGTATGATTTAAATAACTATGATTTAATAATGAATGTCGATAAATATGGTGTTGAAAAAACTGCTGAGTTTATAAAAAATGTAATTGAAGAGAAAGAAAAGTAATCTTTCTTTTTTTTGATATAAAGAAATATTATTAAAGTTATAAAAAAAACTTATAATAATTTGACTTAATGATAAAAATTAACTATAATACACTTCCAAGAGGGGTGAAGTTATGAATAATACTGATTATAATTTATATAAAATATTTTTGTATTTATATGAACAAAGAAGTATTTCCAAAACAGCTAACTTGCTCTATGTTTCACAGCCAGCAATTAGCTATAGTTTAAAAGAATTAGAAAACCAATTAGGTTACACTTTATTTTATCGTAATTCCAAAGGAATAGAGCCAACTATGGAAGCTAAAGAATTATATTCCTATGTTTCTACTGCTTTTAATATAATGAAATCAGGAGAAGAACATATAAAGAATTTAAATAGTTTAAATATAGGAGTTATTAAAATTGGAACTCCTTCTCATATAGGAATATTCTACTTATCTTCATTTATTGCAGACTTTAGAAAAGTATATCCAGGTATTAAATTTGAAATAATAAGTAAATCAACATCTGATATGGTTGATATGCTAGAAACAAGAAAAATAGATTTAGTTGTAGATACGCTTCCAATTCCTACAACTAAGAAATCTGTCAAAAAATTCACTTTAGCAAGATTGCAAAATTGCTTTGCTTATAATAAAGATTCCTTTCCAAAAGGTATTATAAAAACTGCTGACGATTTAAAAAAATATCCATTAGTTTTACCAAGTGCTACAGCTTCTATTAGATTAAAGTTAGATGAATTTATGGAAGCTAGAAATACAAAACTTTATCCTGTTTTAGAATCATGGACAACAGAAATGATGATTGAAATGGTTAGACGTGGTGTAGGAATTGGATATTTTATAAAAAATGTAATTGATATTCAAAATGATAAAGATAACTTTGAAGTTATAACATTTAACAATGAACTGCCAGCAGTTGACGTATGTGCTGTTTATGTTGAGGACTTTGCCACTACAGCATTAAATAAATTTATAGAGTTTTTAACAAATAATAAAGCAGGTATAGAAAATGAATTTTCTGCTTATTGATGAACAATCTATCGATTATAAAGATTTAGAAATAAGAAAAAAACTCTATAATGAATTTCTAGAATTGCCTGTTGAATTTTTATCAAAATTAAGACATTTACAACCCCAAGTAGGGTGCTTTAATAATTGCGGATTTTGTTCAAAATTTTCTACATGTAAAAGTGACTATTGGGATGAAAAATCATTACGTAATATAATAAGTGCAATTAAGTATACAGCTCTTAACTATACTGGTGAAGACTTACTTCTTGCTTGGGATCGTAAAGAACATCGTGTAGGAGTAATATTCCCTTATCTAAATAATGACATTGGTTCATATCCTTATTTAGATAAATTTATTGATTTGTGTTACAAAGAGTTAGGAGCAAGAACAAGAATATCTACAGTAGGATTCAGTCGCCATAATGAAACTTTAAATGCTATCCATAAAAAGATTAACTCATCTGCTTCATTATTTGCTCTAGCTGGAGTAAGACTTTCCGTTAGTCAATATGGTCGAGTTTGGGAAGATAAAACAAACATTAACTCTCTAGAAGAATATCAACATGATATTGCTAATTTTTTGAAGCTATACCGCCCTTATTTTGATATGTTTGGTTCTGGATCTCGAAAAATGTGTGTTGAACTTAGATATAATCCTCTAGCAATTAACGCTCCAGTATTTGAATTTACATATAATAATAAAAATATTATAGCAACTGGCAACTATTTATTTGTATCAAAAGAAGATAATGTTCAATTTAAAGAATCTTATATTACTAATCCTTATCTACATTCTTTAGCAATAAGCGAAAGTCCTCATATCTTTAAAGAATATAATCTACCATTTAAAGTAAACAGTGAAGAAAAAATAATATCTTATTTAAATAGTCAAAAAATGGATTTTATAAAAGATGTAGAAGTATATATGTTTGAAAATAAAGATGGTTATTATTATGCAATAGACCCTCACTTAAAAAACAATGGCAATTATGGATTCAATATCTATCCTAAAGTAGGAACTAGAAAAAAGAGTGGCTATATTGTTACAGAAAGATTTTTATTAAATGCTTTTTATAAATTTAAGTCTAGATTCAATATGAATTTAAGAGATAAATATAAAGGCAGTAATTGGAATGATGTTGACGAAGTAATAAAATGCTGCGAAAAACAAATCAAATACTATAAAAGAAAAGGCAAACTTGATAAAGCTAATTATATAGAAAACAATGTTTTACCTGTCGTAAATGTTTATATTAATGCTTTAAAAGAAGCAAATTATCCATCAGATTGTTTTTTTGATTCGAAATTTACCATAGATACAGGAATGATTTGCAATTTAGGACGTGCAATAAATTATTTTAAAGATTTGACAAGCTATGTAAATGAACCTATGACTCCAACACATGAAAGAAATTATGGTCGTCATTGTAGTACAATGAAACAAGAAAATTATGTTTGGAAAATAGCTTGTGGATATAACGACAAAATTAATATTGAAAAACTAGATTTATTTAAAACTGCTTCGGAAGAAGGCCAAACATCTTTTAGACATGACATTGTGATTAAAGATTTTAATAAATCAGTAAATGATAAAAAAACAAAATATTTATACCCAGGAATAAAGGAGTGATAAAATGGCGATAGAATTTTATAAAGAACATGGACCACTTGGTTATTTAGCAAATTATTCTTCCCATGGATTTATAAAAAACGGAATATATTATAAAACTGTTGAACATTACTATCAGTCTGAAAAATTTTCTGATGATCAAATAAAAAAACAAATAATTGATGCTGAAACTCCTAAACTGGCTTCTTCTATTGGAAGAGATCGAAATAACATTAGGATAAAAGATTTTAAATCAATTAAAAATAAAGTTATGTATGAAGGCATTTTAGAAAAATTTAGACAGAATAGAGATATAGCTTATAGTCTTATAGCAACTGGTCATGAAGACATAAGAGAAGCAACAATCGATGAATATTATTGGGGTATTGGTCAAAATAGAACTGGTCAAAATAATATTGGCAAAATTTTAGAGTGTGTAAGAGCTAGAATTAAGCTTGAGATTATAGAAGCGATAATTAATGAATGCAAATTATACGATACAATTCATATTGTAATTTCAAAAAGCGATATTGATTCTATCGTATCAGCTCATATATTAAGAAATATTTTAAGAAAATTAGGTATTGATGTCAAAGTGTCATATTCATTAAGATTCTTAGAAAGTGGAGAACTTGACATTAACATTTTAGAATTTTATCTCCATGAACGAATTGATTATTTAACTCCTAATAGTAAAGCCATTTTAGTTAACTGTGAAGACTTTGATGGTATTCCAACACAAAACGTTATTGCAGCAATAGATAATCACTTTGCAACAGGAGAAGTATATAATACAATAAGTATAGGATATGCTAGTACAGCCTTAGTCTTATATGATTTATTTAGAGAAGGATATAATTTCACAGAACAAGAAAAAATACTTATCGCCCTAGCTTCAAGTCCAAATGTAGATTGTTTAAATAGAGTAATAAAGACAAGTAAAAAAGATATTTTATTTACTAGTTACATAAACGATAACAAATCTAAAAAGATGCTTAGGCCATCAATGTGTAGCCCAGCAACATTAGTATAATAATTAGAGAGGAGTACATGTTAATGGAAAATATTATAGATTATGTAAAACATAATGGAAATTATACATATTATGAAAAAGAATTTAATGAAATAGATGCTTCTATCTTATCTTTAATCTCATATATTAACTTTAACAATATAGTATCTCCTAAAAAAAATAAAAAAACTTTAGAATCTGCACTTACTGAATTTTTGAATTCATATGATTTAAAAAAGTTTAAAAAAGAAGGATTCACTAGAAAAGAATTATTAACTTTATGTAAATTAATAAAGACCAAATCAAGATATAAAGATATATTATTATATAATTATGTCTATAAAATTAGTTCAGATGAACAATTTTCAGCTCTTACAATGAAATTACCAACTAATGATATTATCATCACGTATGAAGGCACCGATCAAAATTTATCAGGTTGGGAAGAGGATTTTGCTATGTGTTATAAATTTCCTGTCGCGGCTGAAAAAGACGCAATAAGATATTTAAACAAAAGTATATCATTATTAGATAAGAATATTTATATTTTAGGTCATTCTAAAGGTGGTCATTTAGCAATAGTTGCTAGTATGTATTGTAATCCCATAATAAAATTAAAAATAAAAAAAATATATAATTTTGACGGACCTGGTTTAAGAATGAAAGAAATAAAATCTAGTAAATATAAAACTATTTATAAAAAAATTGAACATATTGTTCCAAATTATTCCGTTATTGGATTACTATTAAGACATGGAGAAATAAAATCTATCAAATCAAATCGCCATGATTTATTTGCTCATTCAATATTTACATGGGAAATTAAAAATGATAATTTCATTTTAGAAGGTCTAAGTAGATTAAGTAGAAATCTTGATGAAAGTATTATAATATGGCTAGATGAACATTCTGATACAGAACGAGAAAAAATAGTAAATGATATCTTTTACTATTTAAAAAAACAAAATATATACAATACAACAGAATTGACAAAATTAAAAAATATTTTACTTCTTATTAAAAATCGTGCTGATATAGATGTTGAAACAAGAAATCTTTTATCAAACTTTGTAAAATTTAATTTTGATTATTATTTAAATAACTAAAAAATATGATGTTCATCATCATATTTTTAATTGTATTCATCTTCTATACTTCCAACTATTTCTTCTATGGCATCTTCCATTGTTAAAATTCCAACAAATTCTTCTTTATCCAAGATAATAGAAAATGTTTCATGACTTTCTTGCATAATACGAAATATATCATCTATTTTTTCTTGCTTTTTAAATGTTAAAGCTGGATGTAGTAAATTCTTTACTTTTATATCTTTTTTTGATTGATGTAAGTATATTAAATCTTTAATATTTATAAATCCTAAAACTTTATTTGTATTTGGAACAATAACTGGGAATCTTGTGAATTTTGATTTTTTAATTTTAGAAATCAATTCTCTTTTTGTATCATCTATATTTACAGTTACAACACTATCTCTTGGCGTCATAATTTTATTAGCAGTTTTATCATTGAACTCAAAAATATTTAAAATATATTCTTTTTCTTTTTCTTCAACAATACCTTCACGGCTACCAGTAATAATCATCTTTTTTATATCTTTTTCGGTTAAAGTATCATCACGCTCTTTAATATTTAATATCTTACATATAATATCAGTCGATGCAGTTAGTAATATAATTAGTGGATAAAAGAAAGATGAGATAAAAGAAATTAAACCTATCGTAAGATTAGCGACCATTAGTGGGTTAGAACGTCCAATCTTTTTAGGAACTAGCTCCCCAAAAACTAAAGTAATATAAGATAATATTACTGTTATTACTATCATTAAAATAGTTTCAGTAAAATTAGGATTAATAATTAAAAAACCTTTATCCATAATAAGTTCAGTAAAAGTTTCAGAAGCAAATGCTGAAGCTAAAAATCCTGCCAAAGTAATGCCAATTTGTATAGTCGATAAAAATTTGCTTTCGTCTTCTAACATTTTATAAATCCTTTTTGAGCGTTTATCCCTTTTTCTTGATAAAGAATATTTATCCAAAGACAAGAATGCAATTTCACAACTAGATAAAACACCATTTAATAATATCAATACTAGTAATAGTATTATTCTCCATATCATATATATCACCATAAACAAGTATACCATAATATATTGAAATATATGATATAATTTATTTTGAAAGTTGGTGGAATTATGTTACTAGATACATTTAGATATTTAGTTGGAGCATATTATGGAATTGCTGAGATGGATAATTACGAATTAAAAGAGTATGTTTTAAAAGATATAGAAAATTACATAATGGATTACCTTAAAGATAACAAAATAGAAAATATTAATCTAGAAGAAGAAGCAAAGAAAGTTGAAGAAGAATTAACTTTAAAAACAAAACTTCAAGATAGCTTGATAGTTTTGCCGAAAGTAAACGCCTCACTAGAATTAATTTTATTAGTAAAAGCCCGTCTAAAAGAGATTAGAGAAGAAGAATTAGAAAGTTATAAATAAAATTTTAAAAAAAGTATTGACTATGGCTAAAATTAATATTATAATTAAATTACTTAATAGTAAAGAGTAAAAACATTAGGTAAGTTGCTCTAGAAATCCTATCATAAACATGGTTTTATACTAAGTTTATGATAGGAAAGTATTATAACTGAGAAGTTATAATGATCCTCATTAATATTAAGTAAATATTTCTATTTTAGTTGTTTGATATACGTATAGACGATATATCATGATACTAACATAATATTGTTGGTTGAAAGATACTATAATATATTATGCTGAAATATTACTCTATATTAATGAGTGATAGACTGACTTATCGTTATAGTTAATGTTGAAACGCTAATTTTGATTTTAACTATAGTTTTTACAGTCCAATCTTTGGGCTATTAGGTAGTACGTACAAGTGTGGATTTAATTTTTAAATCAAAGAGCACTATGTTTGGTATTCCTGTCAGTTTACTTAGACATAGTGTAGTCCACATAAAAAAGACCTTCGGTGACAGCCTTAGGTCTTTTTTAATTTTTACGTAACTATTTTTTTACTAATATTTTTGTTATAATTAAAATCTGAGGTGATAATATGAAAAATAAGATTTTATTTAGCTGTGGAATTATTTGCTACATACTTTCAACAATTCTTATAGGATATTATTTAGTATTAGAATTTTCTATAATTGATTTAACATCACCTTTAGAAAGACTTAAAATAATTTTATTAGTTATAATTTTAATGTATATAGGAAGTTATCTGCTAAACAAATCATCAACAAAAAAATTATTTAAATTATCAAAAATTAATTTATGGATATGGTTTGCTCTATATATAGTAATGTTATTAAATTTAACTTTATTTGATCAATATTTTGGTCGAACAGGAATTGCTATGATATCAAATACTACAAATCAATTTAGAGAATATTTGGCAAATAATTTTAATATTATTCCATTTGCCACAATTAACAATTATTTTATTGCTTTAAAAAATCATAATTTATCTAATGCAACTTTTATATATAATATATTCGGTAATTTACTAGCTTTTGCTCCGTTTGCTTTCTTTGTCCCAAGACTATTTAACAGCGTCGATAAATGGTTCAAGTTCTTCTTTGTTACTAGTATTTTTATAATTATTATTGAAACAATGCAAATGATAACTATGAGTGGTTCTTTTGATATCGATGACTATATCTTAAATATTATGGGAGCAAACATCTTATATGTGATAATTAATAATAAATATTTAAAAAAATACATAGATTCTTTCATCTATTTGGAATATCTGCAATAGTACACATAGTACTATTTTTTTATTGCCAATTTTATGTCTTATGTAGTACAATAAATTTTAAATCGAAAGAAGGAACATTATGATAGATTTGACAACTAGAACAGAAGATAAAGATAAATTTATAACTAAAATATATTTGAAAGAAGATAATCCAAAGTATTGTGTTGTGTACGCTAGTGGTCGTACAGAAGAATATGATTTTACTATTCATAATTTTAATGCAACTTTACTAACTATGGAAAGACAATATCATGAATATAAAGAAGAATTCTTTTATGCTCAAGCTAAAAAGGCTAACAAAGCTGCTTTAAATAAACTCGTTGAGGGATTATTAGCTATATTAGGTGTTGCCATAACAGTAAAAATTGATATGTCAGAAGTTATTAAAATATTTATATTTTTAATAATTGTTGTAGGCTCTATTTTCTACCAAAAAATGAAAACTATCGAAAATGCTGAATGTGGTAAAAAAATAGATGTCCTAGCAACAACAGAAACATTTTTAGCTAATAAAGAACAATTTAAAATAAAGGTATTAGATCCTATTACAAATACTGAAGAAGATTGGTATCTTCTTACTCTATCAGATGTGGAGTTATTAGATAACAAACGTCAAGTATCTTTGCTAGGAGCAACAATTACTGACGAAATACGCGCAGAAGAAAGCAAAAATACAACAACAACATTAAAGAAAAAATGGAAATTAGGTGATTAATATGATGAATATGGTTTATGGAAACAAAGATGCAGAACAATATTTTATAACGGGATTAGATTGCCAAGAAGATAAACTTATAGTTACACATGCAGATGGTACAACAGAAGAAACAAAACTAACAGCTCATAATCTAGGATTCTATCGTAATCGTATGATTGAACAAGCGAGACGAAACTTACCAGAATTTTCTCGTGTTCTAAGCAAAGAAAGTTTTATGGTTTATGTAAAAAGAGTAGGAGCAATTATTGGTGGATTATTAGGACTATTTTTACTCTACAATATAGATAAACATATCATAATGAAAATAATAATAACTATCTTGTTAGTTTTTGGAGAGTTAGCATATTACTTATTCAATGAAATTCTTCTAAGCGTAATGTCAGAAGATTGCGCAGAAACTTTAGCAACTGAATATTATTTAGCAAATCTATCAGACTTTCAATATTATGACCAAGAAAATGGTGTAGATGGATACATTCTTCCTCCAGAAGACATCAGTAAATACAAACTAGATGATCGTATGCTATCTCAAATGAGTGAAGTTATAAAAGATTTTAAGTCACAAGGCTTTGAAGATAAAGAAATATATTTAACATATAAAAAAAGCCAACCCAAAAAAGGACCAGAAAGAAAGTAATTGTGATATAATAAATCAGGTGGTAAAAAATGAATAAACAAAGTGTTTTTAAAACAGAACTTAATTATATATTAGATAAAGACATTAGAGAATCTCTAAGTATTATGATTGATAAAATACCTGATTATTTTTTTACAATCGCAGCAAGTAGTACTGGTAAATATCATCCTTCTTATGCAACTGGAGAAGGCGGTTTATTAAGACATACAAAAGCAGCGATTCGTATGGCTTATGAATTATTTGGTATTTACAAATTTCCTCAACGTACTAAAGATTTGATTATTATGTCTTTACTTTTGCATGATTCAGTAAAAAAAGGCGAAGCAGAAACTAAGTATACATTATTTGATCATCCTTTAGTAGCGTGTGAATTTATAAAGAAATATAAAACAGAATTAAAAATAAGCGAAGAAGATATGAACTTTGTATGCGAATGTATTTCAAGTCATATGGGAAGATTTAATACAAGTGCTTATAGTGATGTAATATTACCTCTACCTAAAACACCTGAACAGAAATTTGTTCATATGTGTGATTTCTTAGCTAGTAGAAAAGTAATAAATATTAAATTTGATGCTGACAATAACATAGTAGAAGAATAATCTACTATGTTTTTATTTTTATAAAAAAATAATTTAGTGTTATAATAATAATGGTGAAAATAATGAAAAGCAAATTATATATATGTACAACAATTATTTTAATTCTATCTTTAACATGTAGCTGTACAAAAAAAGTAGAAAAAGAATCTAAAAACATATATACAGAAGATCAAATAATTGATAAATATAATATTTCTATTGATTATGATTTAAAAAATGCGGAAAAAGATGGATTTGTAATCTACAATAATGATAATAAAATAATAAACAATAATAAAATAAAAGAATTTTATGAAAATACAATATCAAATAAAGATGCAACCCTTACAATCATAAGATATACAATTGAAGGAGATCCAATAATAATAGAATATGTTTATAAAGATGGAAAATTTATTGTTTATGAAGACACTACAAGAGATAAATATGGTACTGGTAAAATAATATCTCGTGAGATAAAATCTATTGAATTAGATGAAGAGAATAATGTATATACAATAATAGAAAAGTATTAAACTTAGTGACACTAAGTTTTTTTGTTTCCAAAAAAAAATAAAAGAATACACTATAAAGAGGAGATTTGTATGGAAACATTTATTGGTATATCTATACCATTTATAGGAACTTTACTAGGTTCAACGATGGTATACTTTTTGAAAAAAAATCTAAGTAAGGGATTTGAAAGAATAATTTTAGGAATAGCAGCTGGCGTTATGGTTGCGGCTTCTATCTGGTCTTTATTAATTCCTTCAATGGAAATGTCTAAATGTTTGGTATGGCTACCAACAAGCATAGGAATGATAATTGGAACTTTAATATTTTATTTTATAGATTTAATATTAAAAAAGAAAAAGCTAGAAAAAAGTGAAAAAATAGATAATATTATGCTAGCTGTAACTCTTCATAATATTCCAGAAGGAATGGCAGTAGGAATAGCTTTTGCTTCTTATTTAGCAGGGGGATTAAGTCTAGCAGCTTGTTATGCCCTTGCAATAGGAATAGCTATTCAGAATTTTCCAGAAGGAACAATCGTATCATTACCATTATACAAAAAAGGATATAGTAAAAATAAAGCTTTCTTTTATGGTTTTATTTCTGCATTATTTGAACTATTAGGAGCTATAGTTACACTTTTGTTTACTAATATAGTTAGTGTAATAATGCCTTATCTTCTTGCCTTAGCAGCAGGAGCAATGTTCTATGTTACAATAGTTGAACTAATACCAGAATCAGATAGTGAAAATAAAACAAACGTTATTGGATTCTTAATTGGATTTTTAATAATGATGATTCTAGATGTTACTTTAGGATAAATATGATATAATGTAGAAGCTAACTAAGGAGAGAAAAGTTATGGAACGTTTTAAAGTAGCTAATACAGCAAGTATTTTAGGAATTGCAGGAAATATTTTCCTATTTATTATTAAAATAGTGGTAGGGGTAATCTCAAGTAGCCAAGCAATGATTGCAGATGCTATGAATAGTGCATCAGATATTCTAAGTTCCATAATGACTTTTATTGGTAACAGAGTTTCTTCAAAAGAAGCTGATGAAGATCATAACTTGGGACATGGCAAAGCAGAATATATTTATTCAATGCTAATAAGTATAACAATGATTATATTAGGATTTACCATTCTTTATGATTCAATTTTATCAATATTTATAAAAAATGAATATAATTTTACAATATGGTTAGTTATTGTTTGTATTATTACTATATTTACAAAAATGTGTTTATATCTATATACAAATAAGATAGGTAAAAAATATAATAATTTATTAGTAGAAGCCAATAGTAAAGATCATCGTAATGATTGTTTAATAACATTTTTTAACCTAGTTGCCGCAATTTTATCGTTATTACATGTAAAATATATCGATGGTATTGTAGGAATAGGCATATCTTTGTGGATAATATATACTGGCTTCAAGATATTTAAAGATAGTTATGATGTATTAATGGATAAAACAATTTCTGTTGAAACAAAGGAAAAAGTGCTAGAAATAATAGGATGCCATGACGAAATTTTAAAAATAAGTCACTTTAATGCTACACCAGTTGGTTATTTATACCAAGTTTCATTCTCTATATTTGTTGATGGAAACTTATCTACATTTAAAAGTCATGAAATAGCAAATAAACTTGAAAGAGAAATAGAACGTAAAATTCCAGAAATATATTTAACCATTATTCACGTTAATCCAGCTAAAGTAAATAAAGATACAAAAAAATAATTGTATCTTTTTAAATATGATAAAATAGAAATATGGAGGTAATAGAAATGAGAATTTTTAAATGTGAAAAATGTGGAAATATTATAAGTTTAATAGAAGGAGAAAATACCAACTTTACTTGTTGTAGCGAAACTATGAAAGAAATAGTAGCTAACACCACTGATGCAGCTAAGGAAAAACATGTTCCAGCTTGTCATATTGAAGATGAAGTAGTTGTAGTAAGTATCGGAGAAACAAAACACCCAATGGAAGAGAATCATCACATTGAATATGTTATTGCAGAATATAGTGATTCAGTAGTTAAGTATATGTTAAAACCAGGTGATGACCCAGAAGTATATTTTGACTATGAAAAAGGCATGAAGGTATATGCATATTGCAATCTACATGGACTTTGGGTAACAGAACTTTAAAATGTACTTTAATAAAACTATTCCCGAATTATCAGTAACTAATTTGAATAATTCTATTCAATTTTATAAAACATGTGGATTTAAAATTGAATATGAAAGACCAGAAGACAAGTTTGCTTTTTTATCCTTAGAAGAAATACAGATTATGCTGCAAGAAATTAGTGATGATGATAAATGGGAAGTAGGAAAGTTAGAATATCCATTCGGAAGAGGTATCAATTTTCAGTTAGAAGTTGAAAATGTAGATATTATTTATAATTCGCTAAAAGAAAATAACTATCAAATAGCTTTTGAAATAGAAGAAAACTGGTATCGTGAAGATGACAAATTACTAGGGTGTAAAGAGTTCCTAGTTCAAGATCCAGATGGTTACTTATTAAGATTTCAAAGCGATTTAGGAACTAGAAATGTTAAATAATAAAGCCCAAAAGATAATTGATAATAAATTAAAAGAATTAAGTAAAAGTAAATTCAGAAGCAGCTTTCATCTTCATAAGAAAGAAATAGATTATATTAATAATAAAGGTATGGACATAATAAAAGAACATGCTTATGATTTTATAAATAAAAATCTAGCACCATCTTTTATACCAAACGACGGCTCACAAACTCCAACGCATAATCATCCTGTTTTTATAGCTCGCCATGCAACAGCTACATGTTGTCGTGGTTGCCTTGAAAAATGGCATCATATAAAAAAAGGAATTGAACTAACTAACACAGAGAAAAATTATGTTGTTGCTTTGATTATGGAATGGATAAAAAGAGAATATGAAAAGACCAAATAAAATTTAAGGTCTTTTTTAAATTATTAAAATATCATATAATATAATAAACTTAGGAGGACTAAAATGCTAAAAGAAACTTTAGATAATAATAACAAAGAAAAAAATGTTGATGTTAAAAAATATGACTTAAATAAAGCACGAAGTTTATGTGAAGAAGTAAAACAGCTTGCATCCCTATATGATTTAGAATTTTTCTTTATAACTGAAGGTGCAAGTTGCTGCAGTATAAAAAATAATGAAGCTGTTAGAAATGCCAGAACTAAACACGAAGAATGGGAAATAGCTAATAACTTTGACCCAAAACATGATTGGAGTGAAAAAAATGCCAAATAAACAAGATTTTATTAAATCAATTATCAAAACACTAGTAGATGACCTTAATAGACTATTAATAATTATTCTTTTATTTTTAATCATTATAACAATATTTATCAGAAATTTTTATCTTGATATATTAAAAATTTTAATTCTTATTCTAGTCATCTTCCGTATTACATCTAAAAATAAAACAAAAAGATATAAAGAAAATCAAACATATTTAAATATAAAAAAGACCTTATTAAAGCCATTTAGTAATATAATTAGAAACTTTAATAATCGCAAAAGTTATGTTTATAAAAAATGTTCCAAATGTAAAACAACCTTAAAGTTACCACTACCAAATAAAAGAGGAATAAATCATGCTAAATGTCCAAGTTGTGGCACTAGAGTAACTTTATTTACATTGAGAAAAAAAGCAAGCGAAAAAGTTCATGTTGAAGTAATAAAGAAAACTAGAAAAGGTGAATAATAATGAAAAATAAAATAACAATAAATTGTCAAAGCAGTATAAAAATATCTGATGATAAAATTATCTATTTTGATCCATATAAAATAACAGAGGATAATCATGATGCAGATTTAATATTTATAACTCATGACCACTACGATCATTATGATCCTGAATCAATAAGAAATATTATGAAAGAAACAACCAAAATTATAATACCAGATAAAATGGCTCCAATAGTTTTAAAAGATTTTAAAAGAGAAAACATTATTGGAGTTTTATCAGATAATGCATATGAGCTTGAAGATATTCAAGTAGAAACAATAAAAAGCTATAATATTAACAAACAATTTCATCCAGTAAGTAATAACTGGGTTGGCTATATCTTAACTATACATAATGAAAGAATTTACATAGCAGGAGATACCGATATAACAGAAGAAAACAAAAAAGTAAAATGTGATATTGCACTTATTCCTATTGGTGGAACATATACAATGGATGCTAAAGAAGCAGCCGAATTAATAAATATCATAAAACCTAAAACAGTAATTCCAACTCACTATATAACAGTTGTTGGTACTAAGCAAGATGAGGAAACATTCAAATCCTTACTTGATAAATCTATTGAATGTATTACTTTAATAAATGAATGAAGACTTTAGGAGATAATATGAAATATGAAGAAATAAAAAGTCCAAAAGAATTATTATCATTTATGGATATGATTGAATATGGATTTGTTGATGAAGATGGAAAAAAATATGGTTCTTGGAATGAAGAAGAATTTGAAAAAAATGTATTAACAAAATGGAGATTATCTTCTCCAACAGAATTAATTAATAAAGGATATGGTCATTGTTTTGATCAAGTAGAACTTGAACGTGACTGGTTTACTAAAAATAAGTATAATACTAAGACTTACTATATTATGTTTTTATTTGATAAACCAAATAACTACTCGACTCATACTTTTTTAATATATGAAGATAATAATAAATGGTATATATTTGAACATTCGGACTATTTTGATAGAGGAATTCATGAATTTAATACTTTAAATGATGCATTAATATACAAGATGAATAAACACATAGTATACAATAAGAAATATAATAAAATTGATAAAGAAATTTTAAAAAAACTTCATATTTTTGAGTATAATAAACCTAATTCAAACTTAACATTTAATGAATTCGTTGATAATATTCTTGATAATGGAACAGACGTAACTCCTAAAATTTAAAAAAAGAGGTGAAACAATGCATGCTTATTCGATTGTTGAATTAATATTAATTATATTTTTAATAGTTAATAAGTGGTTTTTTAATAATCAATCAATTTTAAATCTTTTAACATTTTTACCGATTTTTTTTACAGCTCTTTATATGTTCACAAGCAAGAAAAAAATAGAAAAACAAGACAAACTTCTATACTTAGCACTACTTATAGCTGTAGTAGGGGATATTTTCTTAATATATATTAATAATGTTTATGGAATATATTCATTTCTCTTAATTCAATTAATTTATTTTTATTATTTCAATAATTCAAAAGTCAAAATATCTTATTTAATATATATAGCTATCTTAGTTTTAATAACATGTTTGCTATTAGATAAAAAAAGTCTTGTAATAGAGGGTATTTTATATTTTGTAATATTTGCTCGCAATATTTATTCAACTTTAAATTATCAAAAACATACTAAAAAGACCCTTCTTATATTATTAGGTTTTATTTGTCTAGCAATATGTGATACTAATGTTTTAATAGTTTCTATTGTCCAAGAATATAATATTTTTCCTTTATTAGAAAAAATTTGTTTTACAATTGAATGGGTTGCATATATATCATTTCAAGTAATGATTTCTTATGCAATAACTAAAATCAAAAAGAATTAGCAAGTATAATTCTTTTTTTCTTTTAAATAAACTTAAAATAAAGTATAATAATAACCTAATTGGAGTGATTACTATGCTAGCAAACATAACTGAAGAAATTGAACTTCGTGGATGTAACCCTAACCCTCAAATTCTAGTTCCATCAGAAGAGTTAGTAGATATAGCTATACTTATAAATGAAATAGAAAATAATATTATTGAATTACCTAGAGAAAGATTTAGAAAAGTTTTAAAAAGTAGTCGTGATTTTTTAAATTCAATATATGATTTGCATTATGTCCCTTTTGAATTTTATGAAGAAAATTTCTTTATTAAATTACAAATAGCAGGTGATGCAGATCCATTTAGATTGCCTATAAAAAGAATAAAAGATGAAAGCGATTTCTATGGTTGCTTAAGAGAATTTATAACTTTTGATGATGGACCAAAAATAACATATCGTCATATTGAATTACCGAAAAGAGCTACAAAATTAACTTCATTATCATATACTCATGAAATAACTCACACTCAATTAAATAACATGAGAGGCCTAATACAAAATTATTTTAATACAGAAGTACTTAGTATATTTAATGAGTTGTTACATGCATATCACACTAATGATCAAGAATCTTTACTTAGAGTTCATGACGAACATCGTTTACTTGAACTAGCACATTGTATTCTAGATTTAGAAATGTTTCGTGGTACAGACTATAAAGAAATGAAATCTTATCTTTTAGAAGGTAGCTGTTATTGTGAATCAACTTTAAAAGCATATAATATGTTCATAAGATATTATTTTGGAAATTCAAACATAAGAAAAGAATTAATTAGTGGTGTACAAAGTGTTATAGATGGAGACATAACTTTAGAAGATGAGTTAAAAAAATTAGATATTAGTTATGAAAATAGTCAAGATATTAAATCATTAAGGAAATATCTAAATAGATAGAAGGAAACTTTTATGTCCTTTACAAAAGATGAAGAAATAATAAGACATGGTTACAAACAGTATCCAGAAATAATTGATACATCTAGCAAACTAATGAAAACCATAGATGAAATAAGCTATTTTGACAATATAACAAGAAAATTTAAAGTAAAACTTATATCAAAAGAAATAGCTCTTTCAAATTCAAGAACTTTTCTAGAAAATAACTTTAGACTTCATAATGTTTTGGTAGCAGTACCAGTTAAAATTGGATCATCAGTATTACAGGTTACTCCCAAAAGTCCATTTTCTATACCAATAGTTGAAGAAGAAATCAAAAGTGTTTTTAGTGGAAGTGTTATAGAATTTTTTGCTGATGAAATAAGTCAAATCTTATTTAAAGGAATCGTTTTAAGTTCTCTATATACAGAACAAACTTCTGTTTCTTACGTTCACGAAATAACACATACCCAATTAGATAGCATGCCAGGTATTGTAAGTGAATATTATAATTCAGAAATTTTAAGTATTTTCTTAGAATTATTATATTCGCATTCAACTAATGAAAATTTATTAAGATTAAACGATTCAAATAGAATATTAGAACTTATAAATATGATCATAACAGTTTTAACAGAATCAAAAGACGAGCGTGATAGACTTTTAGAAGCTAGTAAGTATATCTGCTCAACACTTAAAGCTATAAATTTATTTATAAAATACTATTATGGATCAAATGCTATAAAGAAAGAAATTTTAACAAATATTCAAAAAGTGTTCAGTGGTAATTTATTCTTAGAGGAAATGCTTTCTAAATATGATATTACATATGAATCAAGTCAAGATGAAAATACATTAAAAAAATATTTTACTAGATGAGGTGGGCTAATGGAATTCAATAAATACATAGAAATAGCAAGAAGAGGATATACACCAAACCCTAAAATATTTACTCCTGATGAACAGTTGATGGAACTCGGAGAAAAACTTCTAAATTTAGAAATCGCAACTACTGAATATGGTGTACATAGAATGACTTTAGATGAGGCTTTAATTGATTCAAAAAGATTTCTAGATTATTATTTCAAGTTACACAAAGTTCCATATCTTTGTTATCCAAGCTTATTAGGTAAAAAGATTCCCTTAATTTTTAAGAAGCATCCCTATGATTTGCCTTTATTCGAAACTGAAGAAGATGCTCTTATTTTTGATGGAGCAGTAATCGAAGAACTAACCAATTCTTCAAGACCTAAAGTATTATTTAGAGGAATAGAGCTAAGTAAAACAACGACTGAATGTACATCAGCTACATATGTTCACGAAATAACACATACTCAACTAGATAGCGTTAAAGGCAGTATTAAAGAATACTATAATGCAGAAATTTTAAGTATGTTTGCTGAAACATTCCATTACATGGAAATAGACAAAGGAGAAAGACTATTACGTTTATTCGATTCTAGGCGCATTAGTGAATTAAATCTTATTTTGGAAGATTTAATTGAATACAAAAACAATTCTTCAACCAAAGAAAAAGATGAACTTCTAGAAGATTCAAAATATGCTATCTCTATTTTAAAAGCCTATAATTTATTCATAACTTTTTACTATGCAAATGAAAATATAAAAAATGAAATATTAGATGATATTCAATGTATATTTGATGGATACCTAACTTTAGAAGAAATGCTCTCTAAATATGAAGTTACTTTAGAAAGTAGTCAAGAAGAAAAAAGATTGCTGAAATATTTTAATAGATAGAGGTGAAATCATGATAATAGGAAAAACTATAGAAGCAAAAATTCATCGTTATGAACTTCCAACTACTAATCTGGAACCAAGTAAAAAAGTAATTGATACATGCAATGAAATATCAGACTCTTGGACTAACCTTGAACATCCTAAAGTTTACTCTAAAAGTTCTAAAGAAATAAAAGCAAATGCCAGACGATTTATGGATGGAAAATTCAAATTACATAAAATACCTTATAAAAATTTATTATTTGATTTAGATCTTAAACTATTAAGAAAAATGAGGAATATAGATACTTGTTTAAAAATAAATAATGCAACAGGTATTTGCATTTCTCCATACCATTTGCCAATATCTTTTACTGCACTTAATGGAACAGGATGTATGGTTGTTGAAAATGTTGCTTATATAGATGACGATTATTACTTAGAACATATGAAAGTTTCTTTTAAAGAAATCCGTCTTCAAAAGAACATTTCTGAGATAACTGAAAGCTCATATGTTCATGAACTTACTCATACACAAACATTAGACAGAAAAGGCTCTATTCGTGAGCTTTGTAATAGTGAAGTACTACCTATTTTTTTAGAACTACTAAATATTTATGAATCAGGTTCTTCTACTTTAATAAAAATAAATGATACACTTCGTTTTTCAGAACTGGTTAATGATTTAAATGTTTTAGATTTTGTAAGAACAGGTGACATAGATATAACAGAAGATGAAATACTAAGCCATACTACATATGCCACATCTATTTCAAAAGCCTATCGTTTATTAATTGAATACATAAATGGAACACCAGCTTTAAGGAAATACATTTTACGCTGTATTCAAAACATCTTTGATGGTAATCTAGCGCTTGAAGAACTTCTTGATGAATTTGAAATAACTTTCGATTCTTGTTTCGAAGACAAAAAACTTTTAAAATATTTCTGTCATTAATTTGACAAATATAAATATATATAATATTATTTACATATTGAAAGGAGAGTGATTAATATGAAAAATAACAATGTAAATGAAAGAAATCTTTATAGTGAGTTAATCACATCTCTTTTATAATCTTTAAATTAACTAGATTATATCTTTTTGTGGAACTTACTATAAAGTAAGTTCTTATTTTTTTGAACTTGAAAATAAAAAGAAGGAATAGGTGATTAAAATAACTCACAAAAAAAGATATGAAAATATAAAAAAAGAAAGAAAAGAAAAAACAACAACCATAAATCTAGTTGAAGCAGATGAAGACTTTGCCACTATCATAGAAACTAATTATAATAGTGCCATCGCTTTATATAGTGGTTCTAAAATAGAAGTAAAATTATCTAAAAATATTAAAGGTATTATAAACAAAGTTATCTATCCAGGCGATTATGTTATATTAAAAAACAAAGAAATAGTAAGTGTTATAAAACGAAAAAATACATTGAGTCGTGAAAAATATGATAGCACTAAAATAAATGACATAGGTACTAAAAAAATAATAGCAGCCAATATCGATATTGCAGTAATAGTAGTATCAGCAAGTGAACCACCTCTTCACCCAAAATTTATAGATCGTTATATGATTCTTCTAAAAAATAGTAATATTCCATTTATTATTTGTATAAATAAATGTGAATTACTTACAACTAAAGAAAAAAAATTACTTAAACTTTATGAGGACTTAGGAATAAAAGTTATAAAAACATCTGCTTATACAGGTAAAGGAATTAAAGAATTAGAAAATATTTTAGAATCTAAACAAGCTATATTAGTTGGTCATAGTGGAGTAGGTAAATCATCCATAACTAATGCTATTATGAATTCAGATGACATAAAAATTGGAAAAGTAGGAGATAAATATAAAAGAGGATGCCATACTACAACAACATCTACATACTATAAGTGGAATGCTAATTCAAGCATTATTGATACCCCAGGTATTAGAAGTTTAGATTTATCTAATTTTAACAAAGAAGATATAAAACATTATTTTGAAGAATTTTTACCTTACAATAACCTATGTAAGTATAAAGATTGCCTCCATAACACTGAACCATTAAATAGTTGTATGATAAAGAAACAAGTAGAAAATGGTATAATAACAAAAGAAAGATATGAAAGTTATCTAAAAATAATAAATGAAATAAAAAGGAAGTGATAATAATGAATATAGAAGAATTTTGTAAATATTTTAATCTTGGCAAGGTGAAAAATATTACTAAGCTTACAGGCGGTTTAATGCATAAAATGTATAAAGTAGAAATAGAAAATAAAACTTATGCCATTAAAGTATTAAACCATGAAGTTATGAAAAGAAAAGAAGCTCTTAATAATTTTGTAGCATCTGAAACCATTTCTAACTTAGCATCAGATAATGGAATAACAGTTGCAAACGCTTTAAAAATAAATGATAGTTATGTTGTAGAATATAAAAACAATTATTATATGGTCTTTGATTTTATTGATGGGCATACTTTGTCTGACGAAGAAATAACTATTGAACATTGTCGTAAAATTGGGTCTATTTTATCTTCCGTTCATAACTTAGACTACAAAAGTATTAATCTTAAACAAGATATAAGAGAAGACCACTTTTATGTTGATTGGGAAAAATATATTAAGAATGATAACTTTAATAAAATGTCTTATAAAGATTTATATTTAAAAAATTATCATAAATATTATAGTATTTTAAAAAGAAGCGTTGAAAGATTTAATGAAAGCAATAAAATAGAGACAATATGTCATCGTGATATGGACCCTAAAAATGTTATGTGGTTAAATGATAATCCAATAATTATTGATTGGGAATCTGCAAAAATGGCAAATCCTTATCGTGAGCTTATTGAAGATGCTTTATGTTGGTCTGGTTTCCTAAGTGATAACTTTGACGAAAATAAATTTAAGGCTGTAATTGAAGAATATGCTAAAGCAAATAATCTTGAAGAAGATAGTTTTTGCACGATATGTGGCAATCTTGTCGGACGCTTTGGTTGGTTAGAATACAACCTAAAAAGAAGTCTTGGAATGAAATCGAACGATCCAGAAGAAATGCTTCTAGCTGAAAAAGAAGTATCAAAAACAATTGATGAAATTGAAAGATACTTAAATTTAATTGAACCGATGTATACAATAATAAATAATATAGCTAATCCTCAAACTGAGGACACAACTATCATTGAAACAATTATAAAAAATAATGATATTTTACAAAATCAAGAATATAAAAAAATAAACGCTGGATTCACAAACACCATATATGAAGTAGGAGATTATATAGTAAGAATATGTACTAATGAAAAAAATGAGCGAAGATTTAAAAATGAAATAGATTTTTATTTCAGTCATTCATCAGACTACTTCCCCAAACTATATATAGAGGATACTACAAAAAAAATTATTCCATACTACTATGAAATAATAGAACGAATAGAAGGTAATACTCTATATGAAATATGGTATAAACTATCAAAAGAAGAACAAAAAAATATAGTAATAAAAATAATAGAAATTTTAAAAAGTATTCATAATGATAAAGTAAAACCAACTGATTTCAAAAAATATATAAAAGAATCATTATCAAAGTTAATAAATGACACTAATATAAAAAATAGTACTTTAAATAAATTAGTAGATTTATGTGATATATATTTTGAGAATAATAAATATGGTTTAATACATAATGATTTACATTTTGATAATTTTCTTTATAACAATGGGAAATTAAAGTTAATTGACTTTGAAAGATATATAGTTGCACCAATAGATTATGATTTTAAAATATTTTATAGATATAATAAAGAACCATGGAAATGGGCTAGTATGAAAACAGATATGTTAACAATTGAAAATGACTATCAAGACTTGATGAATTTATTTATATCTAATTATGAAGAATTAAAAAGTATACCATACTTAGAAGAAAGACTAAATATTTATCTTTTAATTGATTATCTAAATTCATACAACAAATCAAAAAATGAAAAAACTTTAACAGAAATCTTAAAATTATTAGAAAATTTTAATTAAAAATTGAAAAATCGTTTTTTGTGTTGATATGAATTTTAAAAAAATAAACTTATATGTTAAAATAATCCTTACGAAAAAGGGGAGATTACTATGGCTAAAGAATATATTGATTACAAAGAAACTATAGAATTATTTGTTTATAGTTTACCATCAGAATTAAAAAATGAAAGTAAAACTCCTAGAATAAATATCATTTTCCCCGAAAGCGCCTTTAAACTTTTTGAATATGTAAGAGATAATCCTTTTACTAAAGAGGGATATATAGTACCAGATATAACTGATAAAGATATAGAAAAACTAAAATACTACAATCAACAAGACGAAAATGCTCCAACTATTTATGTAAAAAATCCTGTTAGATTCTTTGAGCTATTAACAGAACTTATAAATACTATTTTGGATTTAAAAGAAAAATATTATCGTGGTACAAGTGGACGTTATGTATTAATTCATGAATTTAAAAATCTTTTATTAAGAATGAATACTTCTGACTTTACTGATATTGAAGGATTTTTTGAACGTCAGATTGATTTCCTAAAAAACAATATTTGGGATGATTATATTATTGGAGGAGAATTCATATCATCTTGTCATTGTGAAGGCAATTTCGAAGGATACCAAATTCTATCATATAAAGAATATAATGAATGTTGGTGTGAAACGAGCGAAAAAATCTCTTTTGCATTATATGATTCAGAACATCAAAACGAAAATATTCAAACCATACCAAGTGTTTTATATGGCTTAAGAGAAGAAAATGGTAAAATAGTCTGTTACATTTATGCCATTCAAAATCCTAAAGATGCAGTAAATAATAAAAAAATTACAAGAAAACTCTATAAAATAAATAAAGGAATAGAAAATCCTAATGTTCATCCAAGCCAAGTCTTAGCTTTAAAAACATTCATCGAAATGTTAACCAAACTAGGAATTACTGAAATTAAAGTTCCTTGCATCCAAGTATTAGACTATCGATATCACCAAATACTTTCAGATAATGCTAAAGAAACTATGAAGAAATGGACACCTGAAGTTTTAGAGGAATTAAGGAGTAACCAAACATTATATAATAAAAGAAAACTATCTGAATACAATTGGGATAAAATATGGGCAAGTCATGTGATTGATAGAGAAGATGAAATAGAAAAAGCTAAAACTGAAGGACTCTTTAATATATTTGAACGAGTAGCAGACCAATTCGATTTAATTGAAATATTAAACGATCCATTTATTGAAGATGAATATTTAAATATTAGAATAAAAAGTGTAAAGAAACTAAGTAAATCGTTTTAAGATTTACTTCTTTTTTTGTAAAAATAAAATAAAATTTTTAAAAATCAGTAATAAAAAAGTATATTATGCTATAATCTTTAAGGAGTGTGATAAAATGTTAGAAATATTAAAAGCTATACTTTTTGGTATAGTAGAAGGAATAACTGAATGGTTACCAATATCATCTACAGGACATATGATTCTATTAGATGAATTTATCCATTTAGGAGTAAGTGAAGAATTTTATAAACTATTTGAAGTAGTAATTCAACTAGGAGCAATATTAGCAGTAGTAATAATGTATTTTAAAACAATCTTTCCTTGGGGATTTGGTAAAACTAAAGAAGATACAAAAAATACTTTAAACCTATGGGGCAAAATATTAGTTGCATGTATTCCAGCAGCAATTATTGGTATCTTATTTGATGACTGGTTAGATGAACATTTATATAATAGTGTTGTCGTATCACTAGCTTTAATAGTATATGGTATTGTATTCATTGTTATTGAATCTAAAAAGTTTGGTAAAAGAAATACTAAAAAACTAAATGATATTACATATAAGCAAGCTCTTGGTGTAGGAGGATTTCAACTTCTATCTTTAATACCAGGAACCAGTCGTAGTGGTTCAACCATTATAGGAGGTTTAATACTTGGATTGGAAAGAAGTGTTGCTGCTGAATTTACCTTCTTCTTAGCCATCCCAGTAATGGCTGGGGCCTCATTCTTAAAACTAGTAAAATATGTATTAGATGTTGGTTTTGTTTTTCAAGCATCAGAACTATTACTTTTAGGAGTAGGATGTTTAGTTGCATTTATTGTAAGTATTTTAATTATTAAATTCTTAATGAATTATATTAGAAAACATGACTTCAAAGTATTTGGTTGGTATCGTATTGCTTTAGGTATCCTAGTATTAGCTTACTTTTTATTCCTTAAATAATTAAAGAGCACAAATGTGTTCTTTTTTGGTATAATTATATGTTATAAATATATAATTATTGGTTATAAATAAAATATATAAATAATTTTATCATCTTTACAAACACCCTATGGGGGTATATAATTATTATGGTGATAAAAATGCATAATTGTAATAATTGTAAAGAATGTACCAAATCAAAGCATCGTACAGAAGAAGAAAAGAAGCGTATTACTAAAAGATTAAATATTATCGAAGGTCAAATAAAAGGTATAAAACAAATGGTTTCAGATGATCGTTATTGTGCCGATATCTTAATCCAAATATCTGCTATAAATAAATCTTTAAAAAGTCTAGGTAATGAAATAATGAAAAGCCATTTAAGTACATGTGTTGTTGAAGATATTAAAAATGATAAACTAGAAGTAATTGATGAAGTAGTTTCATTATTTGAGAAGATGAATAGATAATGAAAAAAGTAGTAATCGGAATGTCTGGTGGTGTAGACTCATCTGTAGCAGCTTACATACTAAAAGAGCAAGGATATAAAGTAATAGGACTATTCATGCGCAATTGGGACTCATATGCTGATGGTGAACTCGAAAATGCTCCAACTACCAAAGAAGGAATATGTCCTCAAGAAGTAGATTATAACGATGCTAAAAAAGTATGTGATAAATTAGGTATTCCATTATATAGAAAAGACTTTGTTAAAGAGTATTGGGATTATGTCTTTAAATATTTTCTTGATGAATTAAAAAATGGTCGTACTCCTAATCCAGATATTATGTGTAATAAATATATAAAGTTTGATATGTTTGTTAAAGAAGCCGAAAAAATAGGAGCTGACTATATTGCAACAGGTCACTATGCTCGTATTAAAGATGGTAAACTTTTAAGAGCATTAGATGATAACAAAGATCAAACATACTTTTTATCTCAAGTATCTAAAGAACAATTAAAAAGTGTTTTATTTCCAATTGGTGATATGATAAAACCTGAAGTAAGAATGCTAGCAGAGAAGCTAGAACTAAATACTGCTAAGAAAAAAGATTCAACTGGCATTTGTTTTATAGGCGAAAGAAACTTCAATAACTTCTTAAGAAACTATCTTCCAAATACTCCAGGAAAAATAGTAAACATAGAAACTAACGAAGTGGTAGGTAATCATATCGGCTTAATGTATTATACAATTGGTCAAAGAAGAGGCCTTTCTATTGGTGGGACAGAAGAGCGAATGTTTGTAGTTGGAAAAGACTTATCTAAGAATATTTTATATATCGCAGTAGGAGAAGAGAGCGAATATTTACTTTCTGATTCATGTATAATAGATAATGTAAATTATCTAGGCGATAAAAAAATAGATAAATGCACTGCAAAATTCAGATATCGTATGAAAGATGTAAACGTTGAACTTAAATGGCTAAACGAAAATGAACTTTTAGTAAGCTACCCACAAGGAGTAAAAAGAGTAACACCTGGACAAGCATGTGTCTTATATGATAAAGAAGAATGCCTCGGTGGTGGCATAATAAAAGAAGTAATAAAAAATAATAAAAAAATATGGTATTTATAGAAAGGAAATAATATGAAAAAAGTTATATTAAGTATCGAAGGAATGACTTGTAGTGCATGTTCCAGTGGTTTAGAAAAATATTTAAATAAACAAGAACATATCCTTGATGCAGCTGTAAACTTAGTTATGTCAACAGCCAGTATAAGCTATGAAGATACTTTAACTATAGATGACTTAAATCGTTTTGTTGTTGAAGCAGGCTTTAAATCTTTAGGTATCTATGACGAAAAAAAAGAATATAATGAAACTAACAAAAATAAAATATATTTAATGATATTTGGTATTCTTTCTTTCTTAATAATGTACATATCTATGGCACATATGTTTCATCTCGCTGAACTACCTTTTCTAAGTATTCATAACTATCCTAAAAATTATTCTGTTTCACTATTAATATTATCTTCATTATTTTTAATTTATGGTTTTGATATTTTAAAAAATGGATATAAAAATCTAATTCATGAAACTCCAAATATGGATACATTAGTAAGTATTGGTGTCCTAAGTAGTTACATTTATAGTTTGTATAATACTATTATGGTAATAAACGGCCATATAGAATATATTCATATGTTATACTTTGAGTCTGTTTCTATGGTTATCTTCTTTATTAAATTAGGAAGATTTATTGATTCTAAAAGTAAAGATAAAACCCGTGAGGCAATAAAAAAATTATCCTTAATAACTCCCGAAAAAGCTCTAGTTCTAATAAATGATAAGCAAAAAGAAATATCAATTGACGAAGTTAAAATAGGCATGACTCTAATAGCTAAACCAGGTATGAAAGTAGCTGTCGATGGTACTATAACAAAAGGAGAAACACACCTTGATGAAACATTTATTACAGGTGAAGCACTTCCAGTAAAAAAAGCAATAGGAAATAAAGTTATTGCTGGAAGTATTAATTACGATGGTACAATAGAATACCAAGCTGAAAAAATAGGCAGAGATTCAACTATATCTGGCATTGTTAAACTAGTTCTTGAAGCAACTAATACTAAAACAAAAATAGCACGTTTAGCAGATAAAATAAGTAGTTACTTTGTTCCAACAGTTTTACTTATTGCTTTTACTTCACTAATAATGAATATAGTCTTACATCATCCAATTAACGAAGCAATAAATACTTTTGTATCAGTCCTAGTCGTAGCATGTCCTTGTGCCTTAGGTCTTGCAACTCCTTTAGCTATTGTTGTTAGTGAAGGATTATGTGCAAATAATGGTATTTTAATTAAGAAAAGTGAAACTTTAGAACTGTTAAATAAAGTAGATACAATAGTATTTGATAAAACAGGAACTTTAACATATGGTAACTTAAAAATATCTAAAATCTACAATTATAGTAATGAATCAAATGACAGATTACTAAGTAAAGTATGTAGCTTAGAAACTCAATCAACACATCCAATAAGTAAAGCTTTTATGGACTATCAAAAAAATAAAGACTTAACTATTTATGAAGTAACTAACTTTAAAAATATTGATGGTATTGGATTACAAGGTGAAATTAATAATGATAAAATATATTTAGGAAATTCTAAAATATTAAAAAAATTAAAACTAGAAAATCCTTACATCAAAGATGAAGAATCTTTATCCTCTAACGCTAATAGCATTATTTATGTTGTAATTAACAAAGAAATAAAAGCCTTAATTGGTGTCAATGATATTATTAGGGAAAACATGAATGATGTAATAGAAGAATTACAAAACAATAATAAAAAAGTCATAATGTTAACAGGAGATAATGAGACTACTGCCAATATTATTGCTGAATCATTAGGCATAAAAAAAGTTATTGCTAATGTCTTACCATCAGATAAAGCCAATGTTATAAAAGATTTAAAGAAAAAAGGGAATATTGTTATGATGGTAGGCGATGGTATTAATGATGCTCCATCTCTTGCTAATGCTAATATTGGAGTATCTATAAGTAATGCAACTGATATAGCTATCGATTCATCAGACGTTATTTTACTAAATGATAATCTAGAAAAAATAAATCATTTATTTAAAATAAGTAAAGAAACTATAAAGAACATAAAACAAAACTTATTCTGGGCTTTCTTTTACAACGTTTTAATGATTCCAGCAGCTCTAGGTTTTATTCCTAATATAACTTTAAACCCAATGCTAGCATCCTTAGCTATGACTCTAAGTAGTTTAACAGTAATATTTAATGCATTAAGATTAAAGAAAATAAAATTAGAAAGAAGAGATAAAAATGTTTAATAAAAAAATAAAAAAAGTTATGAATGTTGAAGGAATGCATTGTGGTCATTGTGCATCAAAAGTAGAAAATGTCTTAAAAAAGATTCCTTCTGTATCTAAAGTAAAAGTTAACTTAGATAAAAAACAAGTAGAAGTATATTTAAGTGAAGAAGTAGAAAACAGTGTACTAACTGAAGCTATTAAGAGTGTAGATTTTGAAGTTACAAATATCTCATAAAAAGTCTAAGTAAATCATTAAGATTTACTTTTTTTCTTATCTAAAAGTTGCTATAATTATTATGGTTTGATAATAGTAAAAGGTAGAGAAAGGAATAGTGGTAAGATGTAGCTTGAATTATTTGTTTTTAAATTAAAAAAGAAGTAGAGGAGTAATTATGAAAAAACAAGTAGAAAATGAAAGCTTAAGACTAATGGTTTTTAAAAGTGCTGAAGACCTAGGGCAAAAAGTTGATGAGCACTTACTTAATATGTATGGACTAGATAAAGATGAATATACTTTTATGGTCCCAATTAAAGAAAATTTCTTCGATGACGGACACTTTAAAGTAGAGATAAAAGAGACTGTTAGAGGAAAAGATATGTTCATGCTAACAGATATCGGTAATTATAGTATTGAATATAAAATGCGAGGTATGATAAATCATACAAGTCCTAATGATTTAATGATTGAATTAAAAGATGGTATTGGCGCTTGTGATTGCCATGCTAAAAGCATTAATATTGTAATGCCACTATTATATGCTGGTAGGCAACATAGAAGAAATACTCGTGAAAACTTATTATGTGGTATGACTCTCCATGAATTAGATACAATGAGTCGTGTAAAAAGTTTTATCACATTCGATGCTCATGATCAAGGAGTAGAACACGCTATCCATAATATGGAATTTGATAATGTCTTCCCAACAAATAACATTTTAGAAAATTTAATAAATGATCTAAGTATGAATAGATTAAAGAAAGTTGTTTTTGTCGCTCCTGATAATGGTGCAACAGGTCGTCGTAACGTATACTTAAACTCATTTAATTCTAAATATATTCATCGTGAAGCAGGAAGTTTCATTAAACAAAGAGACTATAACAACTTAGTGGATGGTAAATATCCTGTTGTCGCTCACGACTATTGTGGTAATAGTGAACTTGAAGGCTATACAGCAATAGTAAGTGACGATATGATTTCAAGTGGTGGATCTATGTTTGATGTTATTGAAGAATTAAAAAAACGCAACGTTAAACACATTTATGTTGTTGTAACATATGCATTATTTACAAAAGGAGTAGACAAGTTCGAAGAATACTATCAAAATAAAATGCTAGATGGCGTTTATACAACTAATCTTTCATATATTCCAGAAGAATATAAAAAATGCAAATGGTTGCATGTTTGCGATTGTTCAAAACAATTAGCAGAAATCATATATAACATTCATAATGACTTATCTATTTCTAAGATAATGAAAGACAAATCATATCCAGTAAAATTGTTAGAAGAGAAGTTCGAAAATAAAAATAAATAATAGGTTGGTATAAATTGCTGACCTTTTTTGATTAAATAGGGCATATATGGTAATACTAATATAATAAAAAATAAATTTTTTCAAATTTTTAACAAAAATTTCACAAATTCTTAACAATTTATCAGTATATTTATATAGCGAAAGGTGATATTATGACAAAAAATAAAAATTCATTTTGTACTAATTGTGGTAAAGAATTAACAGAAGATAGTAAATTCTGCCAATTTTGTGGTGAAAAAGTTGAACAAATAGAAGAAAAAGAATCAAAAAAAATTCAAGAACACACAGAAGAAACATCTATTGAGGTAGAAAAAATAGAAAAACCTAAACGTGCTAGAAGAAAATCTAAGGATGATTTAGATGATAATATTTCAAAGACTATAGTGGATGAAGACAAAATAGAAACTGAAGTAAATGAATCTATAAAAAAAGAACCATTAAATATAATAATAGATGAAGATATGACAATACCAGAAGAAAATAAGCCAGTCGAGGTTATTATAAATGAAGAACCAAAAGAAAATAGTATAAAAGATAGTGACGAAGTAAATCAACTAAGAAAAGAAAAGTTTGAAAAATCAAAAAAATATATTTATCCTGTCATCGCAGTAGTTGTAACCTTTGTAATATGTTTAATAGCATTTGCTTGTTTCTATCAGTATTATCTAAAAAATTTAGTAATTGAAACAACAAAAAGAGAAGTTACAGTAACAGATACAGGTATCTCAGAAGCCGTAGAAAAAGTATATGACTCTGTAGTAGTTGTTGAAAGTTATTCTAAGAATAGATTATATGCAACAGGAACAGGTTTTGTTTATAAAACTGACGATAAAGTAGGGTATATTTTAACGAATAATCACGTTATTGAAGGTGCTGATGAAGTTAAAGTAGTATTTACTAATAACAAAAGAGTAAGTGTAGATGTCGTAGGAAGTGATTCTTACTCAGACGTAGCTTTATTAGGTGTAGATAAAGATAAAGTAATAAGTGTAGCCGAAATAGGTAGTAGTGAAGATTTAAAATTAGGAGATACAACATTTGCAGTTGGTTCTCCACTTGATTCATCTACATATGCATGGACTGTAACAAGAGGAGTAATATCAGGTAAGAATCGTACAGTAGCAGTATCTTCTTCAAATAGTAATGTTGCAACTCAAGTAATGCAAGTTTTACAAACTGATACAGCAATTAATAGTGGTAATTCAGGAGGTCCTTTATGTAATAGTAATGGTCAAGTTATTGGAATAACTAATATGAAATTAGCAAGCTCTCAAGTTGAAGGAATGGGCTTTGCTATTCCAATTGAAACAGCAACTAAATACGCAGAAAAATTTATTAAAGGAGAAGAAATAACTTATCCATATGTTGGAGTAACAGTTGCAGATGCACAACCAACATATCGAAATCCTGATGCTAGTGGTGTATCTGTTCAAGCAGTAGAAAATGGTTCACCAGCAGCTAGAGGTGGATTACAAAAAGGTGATAAGATTTTAAAAATAAATGATGTTGAAGTGGAAAATTCATCATTCTTCAAATTTGAATTATACAAATATGATATTGGAGACAAAATTGAAATTACAGTTGAACGAGATGGCAAAGAAAAAGTTCTAACTATTACTTTAGGTAGTAAAGGTATGAATGCATAAGATTGGTTTTTTACCAATCTTTTTCCTTTGCATAAAAATATACTTATATTCTATATTAGATTTAAATTTTGTATATTTTTATAAATTAGAGTTAAACTCAACTAAATTCCCGTTAAACTCTAGCAATTAAACCAAGACTCTAGTCATACTTTCTATAGAATATGTTATCATTATCTTGAAAGAAGTAAATTCTTCGAAAAAAGAAAAGAGGTAAAAATAATGAAAAAAGGTTTATTTGCTTTCGTATTATTGCTGTTAATTCCTATTGTTAATGCTCAAGATTGTAATACATGCTATATAAACAATAATGGAGTTATTTTTTCTGAATCACAATATAATGCATTTATTGAACTAGGATTTAAGGAAGAAGAACTAAATGATATGACACAAGAAAGATATGATAGCTATGGAGTTATCGAAAAAATCGATAAAAAAACTGAAGAAAAATGTTTCAGAGAAACTGTAGTTAACGAGAAACTAAAATATACAATTGTAGAAGAAATAAGCAAATATGAATATGATAACGAAGTACCAATCAATGAACAAGTATTAATACATGGCGCATGAGTAATAGCTTTTGCAACAAGTGAACCAATATACAAGGTTCATGAGACAACATATAAAAAACTTACGGCTTCAATAGCTAAAACTAGCATAACACAGGCTGATAGAAGAATAGTTATGTCTGCACTAGAGTGGAAAAAACTTCCTTCAACAAGAAGCTACGATATATATGCAACAAGAGTAGAAAATGGTACGATAATATCAAATTCTCAAGGTGACTCGATGACACAAAAAAGAAATAAGTTTGATGCTAATTGTGCAATCAGCGGTCAAGAGTCAAATACAGTAACGATACCTTTGTCTGCATGGAATACAGAATCTTCAGGATTAGGATACTATGGTGTCGGATATACTGGTAAATTAGATACAAAATCTACCATTTGTACTACAGATTATGGAATATATACTGCACCAATAACCGGCTATTCTTCAACTTTATCTTATAGCGCATCTACATCTAATAAGCTTACAATATATGTAACATATCAACATGCATCTTCTGATGTAAACTTTAAAGATGTATATAGAGCATATACTTTTAATAGTTCAGGACTAGGTGGAGTGATATATTTTATCAGTAGTTCATTAAGATCTGCGTATGATGGTATGGCTGGAGTATCACTTACTTATTAATTAGGAGGTATTTATAAAATGAATGTGTCACGTGATAAAAATCTTATTATAAAAATATATATTATATTATACATAATATTTATTCTACTTAATTTAAAAATATTAAACGCTAAGTTTCTTTTATCAATTAGAAGTGTTTTTTTCTATGTTGTATGATTATATTACTAAAAAAAATCAAAGGCAAATTTATAAATAATATATTACTTTTATCTGTTCTTTTAGCAATAGGGAATATATTCTATTATTTCCTACTAATTATATCAAGAACTTACAAATTATCTTTAAGTAACTTTATAAGTAACTTACTATCTTTAATCTCATACATTTACATTGCATTTAATTTATTTGTTTCTAAAATTAAAGGACAAGGTAATATTTTGTTCTTGGTGATTTATTCGATTGTGTATATAGGAATATTTGTTTTTGATTTAGTAACAAATAACGTTATTAATATTCCTTTAAGTATATTTGAAAATTTGATATCATTAGCATTAGATTTAATTATTATTTGGTATTCATATAATTGCGCAAAAAATAACGCTTTAGTAAACTAAATAAAATTGCAAATATAATGTTTAATAATTAAGGACACAAAAAGTGTCCTTTTTATTATGTATTTTGTAAGCTAAATGTCACTTAAAGTGTCTATACTATCTTATAGAGGTGATAACTATGCAATATATAGAAACTATAAAAAAATCTTTTTTATTCTTTCCCTTAATAGCTTTACTTATAACTATTCCTTTTATAATAAGTAACTATCATAAATATGGTTCTATCCATAAACTAAGAGTCTTTATAATTTATTCATTTGTATTATATCTTCTAACTATCTACTTTTTAGTTATCTTACCATTACCTAGTATAGAAGAAGTAAGAAACTTAACAACTCCAACAATGAATCTTATACCATTTTCATTCGTCGTCGATTTCATAAAAGAAAGTCCTCTTATTATAACTGAACCATCAACATATCTTCTAGCTCTTAAACATTCATCATTTTATGTTGTCATCTTTAATATCTTTATGACCATACCTTTTGGAATGTATCTTAAATACTATTATAAATGTAGTTTCAAAAAAACTCTTTTAATAAGTTTTCTACTAAGTTTATTTTTTGAATTAACACAATTATCTGGTCTTTATTTTATCTATCCAAGAGCTTACCGCTTATTTGATGTCGATGATCTTATCTTAAATACAACAGGTGGTATCATAGGATTTGGTCTTATGTCTATAATAGATAAATACTTACCATCACGAGATAAAATCGATAATGAATCAAGAGAACAAGGTCGCATTGTTTCTCCATTACGAAAGCTAACTATAACATTCTTAGATTTATTCCTATACTTAATTTTATTAACTATTCTAACTTTGACTATAGGTAATCGTCATACTATAATTGTTTCATTCATACTATATTATCTAATCATTCCATTAATCTTAAATGGTGCAACATTAGCAAGTAAATTTCTAAATGTAAAAAAATCATTCAACAGACATCCATTAATAAACACAATAATTCATCCCTTATTTAAAGTATTCTATTATTTTATTCTTCCATACTTACCTCTAGCGTTTATCTTTTACTTTAATAACTTATTTAATAATCTCTTCATAAAAATTATCTTCACTTTTAGTGGAGTAGCCATAATACCATTATTCTATATTATTAACTTAATCTTATTATTTAAAGAAAAAAATATGTTCTATGATAAATACTTTAATTTAGAATACAAAAGTACTATAAAATAAACCTAAATCAATCATAAAATAATCTGTTATAATAGTAGTGGTGATAATATGGAAATAATAAACTATTTACAATATAACTCAGTCTTAATATTATCTTACTTTTTCATTTCATTTACTGTATTAATATTAAGTTGGATAACCAGTAAGAAATCTGATATCTTACTATTTTCTTCATATCGAAGTTCCTTATTTAATCCCTTAACCTATGTAAGATTCTTTACTCATATTTTGGGGCATGATTCATGGAAACATTTTTCTTCTAACTTTCTTTATATCTTATTAATAGGTCCAATGATTGAAGAAAAGTATGGAACAATAAACCTTTTAATAATGATTATAATAACTGCAGGAATAACAGGAATTATTAACTCAATACTAAGTAAAAATAGAATCTTAGGAGCTAGCGGAATAGTATTTATGTTTATCATATTGAGTTCGTTTGTAAATATTGAAACAGGTAAAATACCTTTAACTCTTATATTAATATTTGTCTTCTATATAGTTAATGAAATTTTAGATGGCTTATTTAAAAAAGATAACGTATCACATCTGGGACATTTGATAGGTGCCATCTGTGGCTTCATCTTTGGCTTCTATATATTCTAAAAAATACTCAAAATATCTTGAGTACTTTTTAATTTAAAATATAAATTCCTATAGTTAAATAAGTAGCAAATAATATCCATCCCAAATATAAGAAGTTTAATATACCACTTAATTTATATTTTCTATAAAATAGATAAATCATATAAATTACAAATAAATCAAGTAATAAAATCCATATACATGCAACCAGTCTCCACTTTAATAAAAAGAATATAATTGACCACATAGCATTTATAAATAACTGAATATAATAAATAATGCTTTCATAAGTTATATCATCTTTATACTTTTCGTTTAATAGCCAATAAGAAATTCCCATTAATAAGTAAATTATTGTCCAGACTATTGGAAATAGTATCTTAGGAGGAGCAAGAAGCGGTTTAACTAATGTATCATAATCGATATAATCTTTAATAATAAATCCAACTAGACCACCGATTACTAATGGAAAAAATAGATAAAATATATTTTTTAATATCTTTTTTATTTTCATAACATCATCCTTATATTTTATCTTATGATTTTCTTACTATTTTATACGTATTGCAACTAGATTTAACAAAAAAATACTCGATTTATAAAAAGTGCAACTAAAAATATATATTAATTATAAGTAATATAGATTATAATAATAGTAAGGAAGTGAGTAAATATGAATAAAATAAGTAACATATTATGGGGATTATTCTTAGTAGCTATAGGAGTAATATTTGGTTTAAATGCATTAGAGATTACACATATTGATATATTTTTTGATGGATGGTGGACTTTATTTCTTATAATACCAAGTTTCTTTGGCTTGCTAAAAGATAACGATAAAACGGCAGACATAGTTGGACTTTTTATTGGAATTGCTTTATTATTAGCATGCCAAGACATTATTAATTTTAACACTATATACAAACTTATATTACCTGGTATTTTAGTAATAATTGGTTTGTCAATAATATTTAAAGGCACTATAAAAGCAAAAATAAAAGATGAGATAAAAAAACTTAATAAAACTAATGATAAAGAATATGCTGCAACATTTGGTAGTCAAGATTTAGACTTTAGTAATGAAAAATTTAATGGATGTGATTTAAATGCAGTTTTTGGTGGCGTTAAATGTAACTTAGTTAATAGTAAAATTAATGATGATATCGTTATAAATGCCAGTGCAATATTTGGTGGAATAACTATATTTGTTCCAGATGATGTAAACGTAAAAATAACATCAACTCCAATATTTGGTGGTGTTTCTGATGAAAGAAAAAACAAAAAAGTAGATTCCAAAGTAACAATCTACATTAATGCAACATGTATGTTTGGAGGAGTTGAAATAAAATGAGTGACATTCAAAAAATAATTAAATACTTGGCAATTGCTTTCGCCATTTATTTGTGTATAGTTATAGTAGGAGCTCTAGTTGGTGTTCTTGGAAGTTTTATGTTTATATTTAATACAGATAAAGGCATAAGTGATAATCTAGAAAGGATTTCTGTTGATACAAATACTGACATTAAAGAGATGGACATTAATATAAAAGGAGCTCATCTTATAATTGAAGACAGTGAAGAATTTTATATTGAAACAAACAACCAATATATAAAAACAGAACAAAATAAAGAAAAAATAACTATAAAAGAAAAGAGTCATAGATGGTTTAGAAACAATAATGAAAGCAAACTAATCATTCATCTACCATCAAATATAGATTTTGATAAATTTTATCTAAATGCAGGCGCAGGAAAAATAGATATTTCTAGAGTTAAAGCTGAAGACATAGACTTAGAACTAGGTGCAGGTCAAGTAGTTATAGACGAACTAATAGCAACTAAAAAAACTAAGATAAATGGTGGAGCAGGTGAATTTATCATAAAATCAGGCTCTTTAAATAACTTAGACTTTGATATGGGTGTAGGTCATGCCAAAATCGAGTCTTTAATCCTTGGTGATAGTGATATCGATGCAGGAGTAGGTGAACTAAATATTAATATTCTAGGTAATGCCTCAGATTATGAACTAGAAATTGATAAAGGTATTGGTAATGTTGAACTAGATGGCAAAAATATCGGTTCTAATACAAAAACTGGTAACGGGATTAATAAAATTGATATTGATGGTGGAGTAGGCAGAATAACAATTGATTTTAAAAATAACAATGAATCTCCAAAAGAAAATGATAATCAAGTATCAGAAAAAAATACATTTACCAAAACATATAAAGTCTTAAATAAAACCAGTTATCAAGAAAAAAATTCACACTATTTAACATTACAACTATTTCAAGGAGAAGTAGATACTGTTATTGTTAAAAATATAAAAGAAAATATTGAAGAAGGCAAAACATACGAGTTTACATTTAATAAAGATACTTCTAAAAAATCTGAAGATAATATAAAATCTATATTTAGTACTTATGAGCTTATTGAAGTAAGAGAAACAGATAAAGTAGGAATTGCCCAAATTCAAGAATCAATAAATTAAGAGAATTTTATTTCTCTTTTTTCTTTGTTATGTTAAAATAAAAAACATTGGTGATACTATGGAAACAGTAAGATTAATAATAAAATATAAAGATAGATATATATGTGATAATGTACATAATAAAATAGGATTTATATGGATTCCCCCATATGTCTCTGAAAGCTGTTTTGATAATGTAGATATATTCATTGCATTATTATGCTCAGGTAATATGAGTAATTCATATGAAGCAGTAAGAGCCCTAAATTATGTAGAAGGATTAAATACGTTCGAAGACTTTTTTTTTGAAGATTATCTTTCAGAGATAGAAGAAAAAATCTATATTTATGATTTAGATAGAGCTCTAAGTGAATGTAAAGATGAAAAGCTGAAAAATGAGTATGAAATAAATTTAAGAAATTTACCTGGTACTTTAGTTTCTTATAGCTATGAAGAATTACTTATTGAATCAAAAAAGTATAAAGAAGAAAAAGCTATTCTATTTGAGACTGATGAAGAAACTCCATTTTTATACGCCTGTAGTGTTCACCAGGTTGATGAGTATTTATTAAAACTAATCAGTCAAATCAATGAATGCCGAAAAGAAAATGATGTCCTATTGTTATATTCTGGTGGTAAAGATTCAACTCTTGCAGCTATAAGATTGAAAAATGCTGGATATAATGTTCACTTTATCCATTTTGATAATGGGCATATGATGGATGCAGATAAGCCATATTTAACTTTTATGAAGACATTTGCCAATCAAGAAGGATATACTTTTCGCTATCAAAATAAAGCAGTTGACATATCTAATCTTTTCAAATCCTATTTTGATTATTGGAAGAAAAAACACGGAGATAACTTAGACGGCGGCAATCTAGATTCAGAAATAAGGTGTTTATCTTGTCGTATGGCTATGTATACTAAAGCAATTCTATATGCTAAAAATAATGGTTTTAAATATATAGCAGAAGGAGCAAGAATAAGTCAAAAGTTCATGTTAGAACAAATTCCTATGATAGAAAGACTAAAAGAATTAGCTGATAAATATGGTATAGAACTTTTATTTCCTGTCTTAGAACTTGTTGATGATGAAGAAGAAAAACAAGAATTGATAGAAAATGGTTTCTCATCAAAAGGATGGGAATCAAAATGTTTATTAGGACGTCAAGCAATGGATAAAACTCCAGAGGATGAGAAAACTATTCTAACTTATTATGAAAAGGTTCTAAGAAAAAACACAGAACTAATAATAGATTGCCATAAAAAGTATGAAAATTAATAAAAAAGTAGCGTAGTTTATCATATAATTTAATGGTGATAAAATGTTTAATATTAAAGATGCTCATTATGCAGCACGTATTCTTAATGTCAAGTTTGATAAATATACACCTGAAGAATTTCTCGATGGTATAAATATTGAACTAGAACATGGCTTGGTAAATTATGAAACTAATGTAACAAATGATGATTTAATTACAACCGCTAAAATAGCCCTAGCTCATTTAAATGAATATCCAAATTATTATAATCCAGTATACGGTTTAAGAAATTTTGAACGTTTCTTGGAAACTAAATTAAAAGAGAGAAAATATTATAGATAAATTTAAAATTTATTAACTTCTATGTTATAATGTTAACGCAAGGAAGTGAACTTTATGGAATATAATGTAATAAAAAATGCTGATAAAATAGTTAGTGAAAGCTCATATGTTGTTAATAATCCATCTAAATATAAAAATAAATGGAATGATCTTTTTGGCAACAAAAATCCTATAAAATTAGAATTAGGAATGGGTAGAGGAGATTTCATTATTGAAATGGCCAAGACATATCCAAATATTAATTTTATTGGTTTAGAAATAAATGATTCACAAATGGTAATGGCTGTTAGAAATTTAGAACGTCTAAAACTACCAAATTTAAAATTAATTAATGCTGATGCTATGAATATCGCTGAATATTTTGGTAAAGAAATCGATACAATATATCTAACATTCAGTGAACCATGGCCTAAAAAAATTGACGAAAAGAAAAGATTTACTCATTTTACATACCTAAAACTATATGACAGAATATTTAAAAAACATAAACATATAATCTTAAAAACTGATAATAAAGGATTATTTGCTTATTCACTAGAAACACTATCACAATACTGGTATGTATTTGATAAAATAAGTCTAGACTTACATAATGATGAAAGACAAATATCAAACATTATGACAAACTATGAAAAACAATATCAAAAAGAAGGAAGACCAATATATTATATCGACGCGTCATTTACAAACTAAGAACCAGATAGGTTCTTTTTATTTCAAAATTATACTAATTCTTTTTAATTTATGATATAATTTAATCGAGGAATAAATCATAATAAAAATGATACATTGATTGAAGACAATGATTCCTTGTTTGTTTGTCTGAATAGTAAACTATTCAGAACTTTTTATTAGTTAACTAATAAAAATATGATAATGCCAAGTTGAATAAATATTATTGTAAAATAACATTTTTCTCTTTTTGTCATAATATCATCCCTTTCTCCAAAACCCCCTAAAGTTTTTTGAAGATAGAGAAGGAAATACAAAGTAACAATCAATGTATCGAAGAGTAATATATCAGTATTTTATTTCTCTGTAAATACTAAAAACAAAGAAATCTTGACAAATTTCATTTTGGCTTTTGTACCAAGTATAAAAGCTTTTTTTGTATCTAAAAATACAATCAAAATCGGACTTTTAAGTTCTTTTCCTAAATATCACAAAAAATATTTATATTGACAATTGTTATATAGTGTTATATATTAACTATAACAATTAAAGGAGGAGCCTATGAAATTAATAATAAGTAACAGTAGTGGTGTTCCAATATATGAACAAATTAAAAACGCTATAATTTCTCAAATTATGAATGATGAGCTAATTAGTGGTGAAGCCTTGCCTTCAATTCGTAATTTAGCTGCAGACATTAAGATAAGTGTAATGACAATAAAAAAAGCTTACGACGAGTTGGAAGCTGAAGGATACATATCGATACGTCAAGGAAAAGGTGCTTACGTTGCATCAAAAAATATTGAATTGGCCAAAGAGCAAGCTAGAAAAGACATTGAAAATCATATTAATAAAATAATTGAAATATCTACGAAATATAATATAGGAAAAAAAGATGTATTAGATTTATATGAATATTTAAGTGAGGATGAAGAAAAATGAAAAATGCTATAGAAATAAAAAATTTAACTAAAAAATATGATAATAAATTTGAACTAGGACCAATTGATTTAGATATCCCATCAGGTTGCATTATTGGTCTTATTGGTGAAAATGGAGCAGGTAAAACTACTCTTATAAAATCATTATTGAGTATTTTAAAACCAAATAAAGGTACAATTAATATTTTTGAAAAAGACATAAATGAGAATGAAACATCTATCAAAGAAGACCTCGGTGTCGTATTAGATGATATGTTCTTCCCTGAAATATTAAACGCTAAAGATATAAATATAATTATGAAAGACTCATATAAAAATTGGGATTCAGATTTATATAGTAAGTATTTAGATGATTTTAAATTGCCTAATGATAAAAAAATAAAAGAAATGTCTAAGGGAATGCGTAAAAAACTAGAAATAGCAGTTGCTTTATCCCATAGACCAAAACTTCTTATTTTAGATGAACCAACGAGTGGCTTAGATCCCGTAGTAAGAAGTGAAATTTTAGATATTTTCTTAAAATTTATCGAAGATGAAGAACATACAATTTTACTTTCTACACATATAACAAGTGACTTAGAACATATTGCTGATGAAATAATATTTATAGATAAAGGTAAATTACTATTACAAGAAAATCGTGATGAATTACTAGATAATTATGGCATTCTAAAATGTAATATTGAAGATTTCTCTAAAATAGATAAGCGCGATATTATTAGATATAAAAAACAAAAATATAATTATGAAATTCTTATTAGTAACAAAAATAAATTATCTAAAAAGTATAAAGACTACGTCATAGATAAAATTACTCTAGAAGATTTAATGGTTCTTATGATTAAAGGAGATGCTAAATAATGTTAGGTTTAATAAAAAAAGATTTACTCATGGTAAAAAGCAATTTAAAAATTATTGTTATTATTTTAATTGTATTTGGAATAATGGCACTACAAGGTCAAAGTGATTTATCTTTTGTTCCAGCCTTAACCAGTGTTATGGTCTTTATGTCAACATTCAGTTATGATGAATATAACAAGTTTGATGCTTTTGCTATTAGTTTGCCGAATGGACGTAATAATGTCGTTAAATCAAAATATATTTCTAGTCTAGTTCTAATTATTGCTTCAGTAGCTATTACTATGATTGCTTCAATTGGAATAGGATATATTAAACATTCGCTAGATTGGGAATATATCTTAAGTACGTCAGTTGGTTGTATATTTGCTTGTGTAATAGTAGAATCAGTAATTTTTCCATTAATATTTAAATTTGGTGTTGAAAAAGGACGTATTGGTTTATTTATCGGAACCTTTGCTTTTTCAAGTATAATAGCAATCGTAGCTAAAACTAAACCATTCAAAGTTTCTTCATCATTTATATCTTTTCTAGAATCAAACTTACCTGTAATTCTCATTGTTACATCTATTTTACTAATAGCTATATCTTACTTTATTTCAAATAAAGTTTACTCAAAAAAAGAATTCTAATTACTATAACAAATAATTATAGTAGTATAATTTAAAGTTAAGCGAGTCATCAAAATAACAAGGAAAAAATTAAAATGATATAAAAAAATAACGTAAAATCATCATATTAAAATTGCGTTATTTTTTTGTGCTTACAAAGAAAAATATTATTGCTAGAGTATACATCGATACATTGAAGCAAATGACTTCCTTATTCAGGGGATTTTGGTAAAAACTAAAATATTGAATAGGAGGTGATACTATGAGTTTAGAAGGATTCTTCAAAAACATCATAATATTATTTCTATTAGTTATTATTCTTTTATTGGTTATATAAAAGAAAAATCTCTGATTAATAATCAGAGATACACAAACTAAGGAAGTCATTTGATAACCCTTCAAATGTATCATTTTTTCTTAATGATACTAGTCTTCCTAAAAAAATTATATCTAATATTTAAAAACTTTTCAAGATTATTATGCTATAATAAAAGACAATTTATAAGCAGGTGATAATATGTTAAAAAATAGATATTTTAGTATCCAACTTGAAAATGACGAAAAGACAACGTATCTTTTAAGGGTAAAAAAAGATTTTTATACAGAAGGTATAAACACCCAAGGAGAAGAAATCTTACAAGGTTATTTTTATTTATATAAGAACATAAATTTAAATATTCTTGATTCTAAAGATGAAACATCTACTATTTGTAGTCATCATGGTATGACTGGTGATAACAAATCAGGAATATCTTTTGTAACTTTGGATGAAGAACTTATATCATATGGAATTGGAAATAAAATCTTATTTTTGATGGAAGAAATAGATGAAAAAAGTGAACTTGCAAAAAAAATAGATTATCTTCTTCGTAACTCCATAAAAGGATTAAGTTCAAATAATAAAAAAATATATGATTATTTTGCTACACGTCGAATGTCTTTCTTCCGAGATTTTAAAAGTGAAGCTACAACTCCCATTTATCAAGTAGGTGGTGAAGAATATGTTGTTGTTGATGATCAAGCTTCTGGAATTACAAGAGATGATTTAGGCGAAATTGAAAAATATTTAGAATCGATAACTCAACCACAGCCTATTTCTAAAGGTAAAGACGAATCAGGCAAAAAACTAAGAAAAAGAAAAAAGAATAGCAAATCATAATTAAATGATTTGTTTTTTATGAAAACAAGAATATGTTAAAAAATTTTTACATAATGTTAAGCTATATATCTTTACTAATAATAATATATAATTTATATTGAACTAGAGGTGAAAAAAATGACTATTGGTGAAAAAATAATTGAGTTACGTAAAAAACATAATTATACGCAAGAAAAACTAGCAAATAAAATTGGAGTATCAAGACAGACTTTATCAAATTGGGAAAGTAACATAACTTCGCCAGATTTAAACCAAGCAAAAATTATATCAGAGATATTTAAAATTAGTTTAGATAATTTAACTGATAATCAAACCGAAATAGAATGTACTAATAAGACAATCCTAAAAAGTATAAAAGGACGTAATGCATATTTAGACGTAGATACTGATGACTATCGTTTAAGTTTTATGACAAAATGTAAAATTTTAGATATAGACAATGATTTTATTAAAATAGAATTTGAATATAAAAAGAAAAAAATTACTAAACTATTGGATCTAAATCTTGTAGCATCAATCGCTGTTGAGGAAGGTGAAAAATAATGAAATGGTGGGGTTTCTTAATTATAATATTATTAATTCTTGACTTACAAAGCAAATTACAGGCATTATCTAATAAAATTTATAATAATCATGAAGAAAAACAAAAAAGTAAAAAGTTTTCTAAGTCACTAATATTAGACGAATATATTGGCAAAAAAGTATCAATTGAAATAGATAATGATGATATTAATAATTCATACTTGTTTTCAGGTTCAACTCCTGGTTCACCAGTAGGTGAAATAATAGATTATGATAATGTCTGGATAGCTTTTAAATACTATGACAAGAGTAAAAAGAAGTATATAAATCAATATTTTAGAAGACGTGATATAATAAGTATAAATGAATATAGTAAGGAATGATAATATGGAAGATATTATTACAAATGAGTTTATTGCTTATAAATCAGGATTTGTTGATGGCAAATGTGAAGTATTAACACAAATAGTTGAAAATGAAGGCACAGATGTCTTTGTAAAAGAATCATTTTCAAAAGAAGAAGAATCATGGTATAGTAAAGGCTATGATGACGGATACAATTATTATTTAAATATCTATTTAAAAACAAAAGAATTTCCACTAGAAGGAAATAGATCATATGAAAATGAAGCAGTAAAAAACTGTTTTACTAACAGAGTAGTTGAATTTAATAATGCTACTGGCAAAGAAGTACCAGTGGCAAAATTTAGGATATAACATGGACTTAATAATAGAATTTATTTTAGAATTATTTCTTGAAGGAACTATAGAAATAGGAACAAGTAGAAAAGTAAGTAAAATTATTAGATATCTTTTGTTAGCATTAATTATTCTTTTTTATATTACTTTTAATTTTTTATTTATCTATATAGGTGTCGAAGTACTAAAAAATAATATGATAGGTGGAGTAATAATAATTTTAATTGGTATTCTTTTAATCTTTACAACAATCTATGCATTTTACAAGAAATTAAAAAAACTTTGAAAGCTAGAAAGAGGATTAAAGATGAATCCACATAAAGACGTATGGAATGAAAATCTCCATAATGACATATTAAAAATAAATAACAAACTAAAAGTATATGACTATTGGTTAGATAAATTTGATGAATATATAATGTCGTCCAATAAAACCATTATCGACTTAGGATGTGGCATAGGTAATGACACTTTATATCTTATAAATAAAGGTAAAGATGTTTTATCAGTTGATTTTTCGGAAGAAGGATTAAAAATTGTAAAAAATAATATTCCTAGTTCCAAAGTAAAATTAATGGATTTTGCTAACAACTATTCTTTAGAAGAAAATATTGCAGACTTAATAATTGCTAATCTATCTCTCCATTACTTTGACGAAAAAACAACATTCAATATTTTAAATAATATTAGGAAAACTTTAACAGCGAATGGTGTTCTAATTCTTAGAGTTAATTCCATTAATGATAAAAATTACGGAGCTGATAACAAATCTATTGAAATAGAAAGACATTATTATAAATCTTCTACCTTAAATAAAAGATTCTTTGATGAAGACGATATAAAGTATTTCTTTAAAGATTGGAATATTCTTTATTGCAAAGAAATGCAAATATGTACTGACATCCACCGAGAACCCAAAGTACTATGGGAATGTGTTGTAAAAAAATAAATATTAGGATTAGAGAAGTAAAATGAAGCACAAGTATGAAACAATAAATAGCTTAAATACATTCGAATTACACGATGCTGTAATTGAGAATATTACTATAGAATGTAATAATATGATATGGAATCTTTATTGTGTAAATATTAAAAAAGAAAATAGTCTTAATACTTATCAAACTGACATGAAATTAGGAAAATGCCAACTAATTTTTAAAAATATTGAAAATATCAAAGGAAAATTTTGGGGATCAAATACTTTCGATGAGAATAATAATATTATTAGTCAAAAAGATGATATAACATTAAAGGAAAAAGAAATCATAGATGAATTAAAAAAATACAATGAATATGTAAATGATATTCTATATTTAAAAGAAACAAATATTGGAAAAGATAAATATAATGTCATAATCGACTGCAATGGTTATGATATTATGAGTTTAAGTTTTGATTATGAATCATCAATAATAAAATGGAATGATTTTGAAGATAAAGCTTGGTATGTCGACTTTAACAATGAACAGCAATGAAAGCAGAGTAATCTGTTTTTTTTAACAAAAATATTGAAATTCTATCATCATTATAATATTATAAATATTAGCTTTTATTAGGGGAGTTTTATATGGAAGATATTAATTTAAACAATACAATTGCAATTATATATAAAAAAGTAAGAATAAAGAAAAATAATTATGTTTTAATACCAACTGAAGTTTCACGTGGATATCTTGATATGAATGATATCTTTACAACAGAAGATGGGAAACATTTTTTAAGTCCTTTTACAAGTAAAGATATTTTAGAAGATTCAAGTAATGAATTAGTATATGGTAGCCAAATATTATATGATGAATTAGAAGAATTATATGGTGCTGAAAAAGATGACGCAAAAATAATGGCAAAATATTTTTTAACAATTTCTAATAATATTACAATAGCTCGTATTAGAAACGATGAAGTATCAATAAATGTAGAACCATTGAGTGAATTTGGTCAATTAAGAACAAAAGAATCAGCAAAATCTACTCCAGCAATAAAAAAAGAAAGTGATAGTCTAGATGATTTAACAAGAATTGATAATTTCGCTTTATAATCATATGTTAAAGAACGCGTTTTTGATGCTGATGATATTATTGAGGACATCTGCACTACAATTGCTATGAACTATCGAGCAAAAAATAAAAAAGATGTTAGAACAATGTTATCAATAGGGCCAACTGGATCAGGTAAAACTATGACTTATCAAGTAATTGCTGAATATTTAGGAGTGCCATTAACTATTTATGATTGTAATTCTATAACTTCAGCAGGTTATGTAGGCAAAGATATTGAAGATTCACTAAAAGAAGTATACTTAAGAGCAAATAAGAATCCAAAGTTAGCAGCTAAATCAATATTAGTATTTGATGAAGTAGATAAACTTGCATGTCGTGGTAGCGATGTCAAAGATATTGCTGTTCAACAAGCTTTATTAAAATTATTAGAAGGATATAATTATCGCTTCCCATTAGTAAAAAATGGTGCCGAAGTTTCTCTAGATACATCATTTATGTCTATTGCTTGCTTAGGAGCTTTTTCATCTATTTTTGAGACAAAAACTAGAATATCTGGTTTTAATACTCCAACATATGAAGAAATCCACGATGTTTCAGAAGAAGATTTAATAAAATATGGAATGATTAGAGAACTAGTTGGACGTTGGAAACATTTATTTATATACAAAGTTCAAACTCCTGACTCTTTAAGAAGAATCTTATTAGAATCAAAATGGAGTCCTTTATTGCTTACACAAGAACGTTATCTAAGTGAATTTAATACAGAACTAATATGGGATACAACATTTATAGATGCATATATTGAAGAAGCTATGAAAAGAAAAGCTGGGGGAAGAAGTCTTTCTAAAATAGGAGCAAATACATTTGTTAAAATAGATAGAGAATTATTGCGACTAAACAGAGAAAATCCAGATATAAAAAGAAAAATACTAGTTAATAGTGATACAATATATAACAATAGAAAATTTAAAATCTAAAGTAGAACTAGTTTCTACTTTTTTTATGTTATAATAAAAATATGAAAGGATAAATTTTATGGAAATAGAGTGTATAATAAATAACTATTTTAAAACGTATAATGAAGCCAAGGACGTTGCTAATAGTAAAAAGAAAATTTTAAAAAGTCAATCTCCTAAATGCCTTAACTATCTAAATAGAAATATCATAGCTATCTTATTAATAATTACACTTGCTGCATCAATGCCATTTACTACAAATCTTTGCCTCATAAATCTAATATACACTCTGATATTACTTGAAGTTATAACAGTGTTATTTGCTATAACTAATTATATTATGGCGTATTTGTATCGTAAGAAAAGAAACTTTAAAAGTATAATAACTTTAAACGAAGAAGGTCTAACTGACACATCATTTCAAGGTATTAAAATGATATTTAGCTGGGACAAAATAAAAGGTATTGTCATAAAAAAATATTCAATAACAATTCTTACAGACACCCCATGCTTCTTTTATTTAGATATAAAAAATAAAAAAGATATTGAAAATGCTATAGAAAAATATGCTAGCAAAGATTTAATTATAAAATAATATGTTTTTTTGCTATACAAAGAACAATAAAAAAAGTTATAATTATAATAGGTGATAATATGAAAAATAAAATAGTTTTAATTGGTTGTGGTAATGTTGGTATGAGTTATGCTTATGCTTTGCTGAATCAATATAGTTATGTTGATGAATTAGTACTAATAGATTTAAATAAAGATAAAATTGAAGGAGAGGCTATGGATTTAAATCACTGCTTATCTTATAGCCCCTCCAAAGTCCAAGTTAGAGTAGGAGATTATTCTGATTGTAATGATGCAAGAATTGTTGTAATATCAGCAGGGGCAGCTCAAGAAGTCGGCGAAACAAGAATGGATTTAATTCATAAGAATAGTAAAATATTTAAATCTATTGTTAGTAGTGTTATGGAATCTGGCTTTGATGGAATTTTCCTAGTAGCAACAAATCCATTAGATGTTATGACTTATTTAACTTTAAAATATTCTGGTTTAGCACCAAGTAGAGTTATAGGCTCTGGAACTACTTTAGATACAGCTCGTCTTCGCTATCTTATCAGTCAAAAAATAAATATTTGTCCAAAAGATATTGAAGCATATGTAATTGGCGAACATGGTGATAGTGAATTTGTTGCATGGAGTAATGCTAATATAGCTCTAACTGGTATTGACTTTTTCTTAAATGAAGAAGAAAAAGAAATCCTTGAAGAAGAAGTAAGAAATTCTGCATATGAAATTATAAAAAGAAAAGGAGCAACTTATTATGGAATAGGTATGTGTCTTGTTAGAATAACTTCTGCAATTTTAGAAGATAAAAAGATAATTTTACCAGTTTCAAGCTATGATAAGAAAAATGATATTTGTATATCAACTCCAGCTATTGTAGATAAAAATGGTGTTCGCGAAAAAATATACATTCCATTAGATGAGAAAGAAACAGCAAAAATAAAAAAATCTATCAAAGTAATAAAAGAAGCAATTGATTCAATTGAAGACTAAACAAATAGAAAAATATTTTATTATTTTATACCATAAAGTATTTTTCTTTTTTTATATAGTAAATAATAAAATTTAAAGTGAGGTATAATATGGAAATTTTATTTAGTATAATATTTATTTTAATTTTTATAATATTTATTGCGTCTTTCTTTATTTATCATCGTTCTACCTTAGCAACAATTGCAGAATTTATAATAAAACTTGTATATAAAACTTTTAATATAGATGAGAAATTTTCTAGTCAAGAGAATAAGCTACCAAAATATAAATTTAAATCTAAAGTTATAACTAATATTTATGAAGGTTTTGAAATTAACACAATATTCAAAAATGAAAATATAAATTCTATTACAATATACTTGCATGGTGGATCATATATAAATGAAGCTTCATATTTTCATTATCGTTTTGTAGATAACTTAACGCAGAACCTAAATACTAAAGTGATTTTTATTCATTATCCATTAGCACCAGAGTATACATGGAAAGATGCTTTTAATCTATTAGAAAAAATATATAATGAAGTTATTAAAAATACTACTAAGAAAATTGTTATAATGGGAGATTCAGCTGGTGGAGGATTAGCTCTTGCTTTTACCCAATATTTAAATAGTAAAAATATTTTAAAACCAGATAAAATAGTTCTTATTTCTCCTTGGATAGATATTTCTATGACAAATGATGATATGAAAAAATATGAAAGTATAGATCCAATGCTTGACATCGAAGAATTAAAAAAATCAGCTGAAAAATGGAAAGGTAATCTTGATATTAAAGATTACAGAATAAGTCCTTTGTATGGTAAAATGAAAAACTTAAATGATATTTTACTATTTACTGGTGATCGTGAAATTCTTTATCCTGACATAACTTTGTTAAATGACAAATTAAAAAAATCAAAAACTAATGTTAAATTTATAGTAGGAAAAAGTATGAACCATATTTATCCATTATATCCAATCAAAGAAGCTAAAAATGCTCTAAAAGAAATAATAGATTTTATAAATAAATAAAAAATTAAAAATTGTATATTTTGATAACTATATTATTAAAATAATATATAAATAAAATAAGGAGTGATTTTCTTGTTAAAAGAAATTTTATTAATTATTTTGGGCTTTGTTCTTTTAATAAAAGGAGCGGATCTTTTTGTTGATGCTGCAACAAGTATAGCTAAGAAGTTTGGTTTATCAGAAATGCTTATAGGATTAACAATAGTTGCTATTGGAACTTCATTACCCGAAATACTTGTAACAATAACATCATCAACAAATAATCATTCTGATTTAATAATTGGTAATGCTATAGGAAGTTGTATTTGTAATTCACTTCTTGTAATTGGCATCATCAGTTTAGTAAGACCAATAAAGTTAGATAAAAGAATAGTCAATCGTCATCTTCCAATTGGTATGGGTGCTATGGCTTTACTTATGTTTTTAGGAAACACTAATAAACTAGGACCATCTCAAACTATTACTAGATGGCAAGGATTTATCCTTATTATATGCGCATTTTTTTATATAATATATTCAATCTATGAAGAGAAAAAACTTCAGAACAAGAAAGTTACTGAAGAAATGATTGATTATGTCGAATCAAAAGAGCATAAGTCTATAATAAAAATTATTTTCTTTCTAATTATAGGCATAATAGGTTTAAAATTTGGTGCTGATTTTGTCGTTGATAATTCTGTTTTAATAGCAACCAGATTTGGCTTTTCAGAAAGGTTTATTGGAATGACAATTATTGCCCTAGGAACAGCTCTACCTGAAATAATAACTGGTATAATAGCAGCCAAAAATGATGAAACAGATTTACTACTTGGGAATATATCTGGTTCTAATATTCTAAATTTGTGTTTACTTATTGGTTTAGGTGCAATAATAAACCCTCTTACATTTAGTTTTGACTTTAATATAAGTATTCTAGTTTTAATATTAGTTACTTTATTTTTACAACTTATTGCTGTAATTAATATAAAAAGCGAACTAGATCGTAAGAGGGGAATAATTCTAATTCTTGTTTACATATATTATATTCTTTGTATAATATAAATATAGTAAGGAGTACAACCATGAACAAGAAAGTAAGCTCTAGAGGAATAATAATTGACAATGGCTACATATACACAATGTTTCGTCGTAAAAAACAATCTGATGGTTCAATAAAAGAATATTTTGTAATACCTGGAGGTAAAGTAGAAAATAACGAAACATTGGAAGAAACATTAATAAGAGAAATGAAAGAAGAACTTTCCGTTGATATTGATATTATTAGCTATATCGGTAAAAACGAAGATAATGATTCAATTGCATATTTCTATAAATGTAACATTATATCTGGCACTCCTGCATTAGGTGGAGAAGAAAAAGAAAGATGTAATGAAGATAATTATTATGAAATAAGAAAAGTTAAAATTTCAGATATAGAAAAAATTAATATTTTTCCTAAAGATTTAATTTTAAATTCTCTAAAATAAACTAATTTGTTAAAATTAGTTTTTTATTTCATGATCAAGTAAAAAAAATTAAATGCTATATTAATATGTCATAATTTCCTAAATAAACATATCATATATGATATAATTAATAAATAGCTAAAGTTATATGCATGGAGGTATCAACTATGTTAAATAAAAACTGGTACAAATTAGATAATGTTGGAAAATTTTACTCATCAATTGCTGACAAGGAATATCAACAAGTTTTTAGATATTCCATAACTCTTAAAGATAAAGTAGACCAACCTGCTTTACAACAAGCGCTAAATGAATCAATCGAAGTTTTCGAAAATTTTAATGTTAATTTAAAAAAAGGATTATTTTGGTACTACCTAGAAGAAACTAATAAAAAATATCAAGTTACAATAGAAAATTTGCCAATATGTTTTAAAATATATAATTCAAGTAGTGATTTTCTTTATAGAGTATCTTTTTATAATAAAAGAATTAATTTTGAAATATCTCATATTTTATCAGATGGTCGTGGAAGTATAGAATTTTTTAAGACTCTAGTAAACAATTATTTAAAAATAAAATATAAAATTAAAATAGACCCAACAACAAATACTTCGTACATTGAAAAAGCAGAAGATAGCTTTGATAAATTTTATAAAAAGACAAAAGTTACAACAAAAAGAATTTCCAATATTTATCTTTATAAAGGTAAAAAATCGTTAAATAAGACAAGATATCTCGAAGCTCATTTGCCATTAAAAGAAATTCTTGAATTGGCTCATCAAGAAAATGCAACATTAACATCACTCCTAGTTTCAGTTCTAATCTATTCTATGAAAGACGTTATGAGTGAAAGAGAATTAAAGAAGAATATAAAAATCGACATACCAGTAGATTTACGACAGTATTTTAAATCATTTTCATCTAAAAATTATTTTGGTTTAACATCTGTTACATATAAATTTAATAGTTGCAATGATTCATTAGACGACATAATAAAAAGTGTTAATAAAGAGTTAAAAGAAAATTTAACACCAGAAAAACTAATTGAGAGAGTTAATCAAATGGTTGCTTTCGAAAAAAACATTTTTTGTCGTATAACACCTATATTTATCAAAAATATTGCCTTAAAAATAATTAATTATTTTTCTAATCGTATGAGCACTAGCTGTGTTTCTAACATTGGTAAAATAGAATTTCCTCAAATAGCTCAAGAATATATAGAAAATGTTAATATTTTAACATCAACTCCTGGATTCCAACTAACAATATGCTCTAATAAAGATGATTTATCAATTGGTATTTCATCCAAATACAAATACAATGAAATTATAAAAAATTTCTGTAATTACTTTAGTGAGCAAAATATAGATATGATTATCAATGTAAGTGAGGTTGACTAATGAAAAAATGTACTAATTGTAATATTAACTATAATACAAGTGAAAATTTTTGTCCCCTTTGCCAAAATAAACTAGTTGGAGATTGTGAAACGCTAGTATTTCCAACTAAAATAAGACTCGCTTCCCATTTATTATTTAAAATTATTTTATTTATAACATTAACAGTCTCTATTATATGTGGTTTTATTGAACTATGTATAACTAATCATTTAAAATATTCCTTATTTGTCATAGGAGGTTTATTTACTAACCTAATAATTTTTTATCATATTATAAAAAATCGTCATAATATTTTAAGATTTATTGGTAAAACAGGGGTAATATTTATTATCATAGCTTTAATATGGTATATAGTTACAAAAAGTGTAATTATAACTAATTACATAATTCCATCAATATGTATCTTTGAACTGCTATTCAATTTAATAACATTTATTGTTTTAAGAAACAATTACATCATAAATTATTTAAGCTTAATTTTAATTAATATATTTATTTTAATTGTTCCAATACTACTAATTATTTTAAAATGTACATCATTTAATTTAATTTCATATATCAGTCTAGTATTTGCTCTTATTCTTCTTGTCGGATTATTTATTTTTTATTTCGAAGAAATAATAGAAGAACTAAAAAAAATATTTAATTTATAAAACTGCAACTAAAAGTTGGTAGTAAAAAAACTCCTTTTAAAATAAGATTTAAATATGAAAGGAGGAAGTCTAATGAGATTTTGTGATAATTTAAAAAATATTCGTAAACAAAAAAAGATTTCCCAAGAAATTTTAGCTGAAAAAGTTGGCGTATCCCGTCAAAGTGTTTCCAAATGGGAATGTGGAGAGGCATATCCAACAATGGATAATATAATTAAATTATGTAAGATATTTAATTGTAAAATAAATAATCTTGTCAACGATGATTTAACGGATATTGACTCATTAGATGATGAAATTAAAATGAGTGTAGTTAAATTAAAAAGTGAACAACAAAGAAAAATGAAAGGTTTAAGTAAGGCAATTTATATCATAGCAAGAATTTGCAAAATATTTGCTATAATCGGTCTAGTTACCGTAGTAATATCGATGATAACTATTGGAGCAATTGCATCAAATGTTAAAGTTGAAAAAAATAATACTATCTTAATATTTGATGAGAAAATCACTTTTGAAAAATCAAACAATGAAATAGAAATTATGTATAATGGCAAAAATGAATTAATAACAAAACCAGAAGAGATTTTAATTTTTAATAAAATAATAGAATATCTTGAAAATAAATCTCCTTATGTCTATATCGGTTTTATCGAAGTTGCATTTCTTGTTTTACTTATATTATTAATTATAATGATAATGATACTAAAACGTTTAGAAAACCTTTTTGTAAATATTCATAATGGCGATACACCATTTACTAAAGAAAATATTGAACATATTAAGAAAATGGCTTTTTTAATGATTGCTGCCATTATTCTTCCAAATATATGTGGAGCTATGGCTGAACTAATAATTAGTGAAGATTTAAATATAGGTTTTGAACTTATAGACGTAATCTACATATTATTCTTATTTAGTATGGCATATATCTTTGAATATGGCTATGAATTGCAATTAGATTCAAAAGGAAAAATGTATGGCGAAGAAAAATAAAGATATTAAGCTTTTTAATATCTTTTTATATCTTGATTTTTTATATTTAACATGATAAAATTATATCTAGAAAGGTATTGATATAATGAAAAAATTAATGTATGTTTTTTGTACAATTATCTTATGTCTAACATTAGTTGGTTGTGGTAATAAAAAGCAAGAAGAAAATAAAAATATTGAAGGGTCTCTACCTGAGATAATGGAAAAATTATATGATGGTATTAGCGAAGATGAGCTTCCAATGATGATTGAAAATATTGAACTAAATGGTGAAAATTTCGAATATTATGCATTTGCTGATGTTAAATATAAAGAAGCAATCGCAAGTGAATCAATGACTGGTTCTATACCACATTCAATTGTTCTAATTCGTTTAGAAGATGCAAATGAAGCTGAACAAGCCACAAAAGACATTAAAGAAAAAGCTGATCCCCGTAAATGGATTTGCGTAGAAGCAGAAAATACATATGTTTTATCTAAAGGTGATTTAGTAGTTTTAATAATGTCAAATGATATAGCTCCTAAGATAAAAGAAAATTTCGAAAATTTAAAATAATAGGAAAGAGGGAAAATATGATATTTTCAAGTATTAGTTTTCTCTTCTTTTTTTTGCCACTACTATTCCTTTGCTATTTTATTGTACCAAAGAAATTAAAAAATATAGTTTTACTAATCTTTAGTCTAATTTTCTATTTTATAGGGGAAAAATGGTATGTTCTTTTACTATTATTTTCTTGCTTAGCAAATTATATATGTGGCTTACTTATAGAGAAGAGAAACAAAAAAATTTATCTTGTAATTGGTTTGATAATCAATATTGGTTTATTAATTTATTTTAAGTATACTAACTTCTTTCTGACAACATTTACAAATCTTTTTCATCTAAATAAATTAACTCTAAATATAATTCTTCCTTTAGGAATTAGTTTCTTCACTTTTCAAAACATTAGTTACTTAGTAGATGTCTATCGAAAGTCTGTTGAAAGTCAAAAAAGTTTCTTAACATATTGCACATACATAGCATTATTTCCTCAACTTGTAGCTGGTCCAATTGTCAGATATAAAGATGTATGCTACGAATTGGAAAACAGAAAAGAAAGTTTTGCCTTATTTAGCGAAGGTGTAAAAAGATTTATTATTGGTTTAGGAAAGAAAGTTCTAATTGCAGATACTTTATATCATACATACACATCACTTCTTAGTTCTGAAATGAGTTTTCTATCTTATTGGCTTGTTGCACTTGCTTTTACATTCCAAATTTATTATGACTTTTCGGGATACTCTGATATGGCTATCGGTTTAGGAAAAATGTTTGGATTTAATTTTAAAGAAAATTTCAACTATCCTTTGATATCATCATCAATTACTGAATTTTGGCGTCGTTGGCATATGTCTTTATCGAGTTTTTTTAAAGATTATGTATATATCCCATTAGGTGGGAATAGATGTTCACTTATTAAAAATATAAGAAATATCTTTGTTGTTTGGTTACTTACTGGCTTTTGGCATGGAGCAGACTGGAACTTCATAATATGGGGGTTATATTTCTTTATCTTCCTGATATTGGAAAAATTTGTCTTAAAAAAATATTTAAAAAAAGGAATTATATCTCATATTTATACTTTTATGATAGTAGTCATAAGTTTTGTAGTATTTAACATCACAGACTTATCATCCTTAACAACATTTCTAAAAAGCTTAGTGGGGATAGGAATAAAGTTTATTAATTTTGAAAGCATCTATTATTTAAAAAATAATCTTGTTATCTATAGTATTGCCTTCATTGGTATGGGGCCATTTCTCAAAGAAGTATTAAATAAAATAAAGAAAGGAAAATGGAAAAACGTGATTGAATGTTTATCATTTATTTATATATTACTAGTTTTCTTCTTAGCTATATCTAAAATTATATCAAGTTCATTTAATCCATTTATCTATTTTAGGTTTTGATTATGAAAGAAAAAATATTATCTATTGTCTTTATTGCCATTATATTTGGATTTTCTATCTTTAGTTTTATTTTAAAAGACAAAGAAATTTCAAACTATGAAAGAAGAAAACTGACACAAGCTTCATCCCTAAAAGAAGACTTTACTTCTAACTTAGATGATTATCTTACTGACCAATTCCCTTTAAGAGATTTATTTATTAGTACTAGTTCTATATTTGATAGATATTTACTAAGTAATAAAGAAGACAATAATGTATATATAGAAGATGACTACATAGTAGATAAACTATACCCATTAAATGAAAAAAATGTTTCAAGTTTTATAAATAAGATAAATTATCTTAATGATAATTATTTAAAAGAAAGCAATTCATTTTATACAGTCATTCCTGATAAAAATTATTTTCTAGATGAAAAAAAATATCTAAAAATAGATTATAACTATTTATATAATAATCTTTCTAGTAACATTAATATGGAGTATATTGATATAAGTAATCTATTAAAACTAGAAGATTACTACAAAACAGATATTCATATAAAACAAGACTCATATTTTAAAATAATAAAAGAACTATCTAATCATCTAGACTTCGACTATCAAGATATCTTTTACGAAGAAAATATATATTCTAACTTTTATGGTGCTTCTTATTCAAAAGTTCCATCATTTGTTAAACCAGATAAGCTTATATATTTATCAAATGATATTATAGATAACACAACAGTAAAGCATCTAGAATATGGTCAAAAAAAAGTATATGAAAAAAGTGAACTAGAAAGCACAGATTCTTATAATATTTTCTTAAATGGACCAAGTTCATTAATTGAAATAGAAGACCCATCTTCCCCAAATGATAAAGAATTAATAATGTTTAGAGATTCTTTTGGTAGTAGCTTAGCTCCTTTATTAATTCCATATTATAAAAAAATAACATTAATAGATTTACGTTATATTCGTTCTGATATTGTCCCAAATTATGTAGACTTTAAAAATAAAGATGTTTTATTCATATATAGTACATTACTAGTAAATGATAGTCATCTCTTAAAAGTGAATATTAAACAATAAGGAAATCATCCATGATTTCCTTTTCTATGCTATACTATAAATATCTAGAAAGAATGTGAAACAATGGATAAGCAAATATCAAAAGCAAAAAAAGAATATCAAACTATAAAAGATATAGATGAAATAAAAAGTTCAAAATTATCTAAAATGCGTTTACTATTATTTTTCATATTTTTGCTCCTTTTAATTTCTCTCATAAAATGGAATACACCAGTAATATTATGTTCAATAATAGCAGTCATTGTTATTTTTATTTTTGTTGCAGTTTATCACAATAATATTGAAAATGAAATAAAAAAACTTACAACATATTTAACAATAATAAGTAAATACGAAGATAGAAGTACAGGCAATTGGAAGATGAATACCAATGACCAAGAAGAAGCAGAACAACAATTTATGCCAGATTTAGATATTATAGGTAAAAATTCTTTATTTCAATTTTTAAACTTTACCAGTTCTTTAGATGGCAAAAAAAGATTAATTGATAGCTTATCATTAAAAGAATTTTCTAAGTCATCCATAAATTCTAATCAAAAATCTATCCAAGAACTAAAAAATAATTTTAAATTTTCTCTTCATTTTCAAGAAAAAATGTCTAAAATAGATAAAATAAACAAAACAGATTACAAAGACTATTTATATTTTTTTGAATCTAATCCTAAAAATAGTATTAAAGAACTAATAGTATCATTAATAATAACTACAATTACCATTATAATTACAATACTAACTTTACTAGGTCTTATTCCTACATTTTATCTTACTGGTTTAATTATTTTAGAGTTAATTTCTTCATATGTATATGTTTTCTTATACAATGAAGACTTTGAGCGAATTTCAAAATGTACAAGAGTTTATCGTGAGCTAAAAGATATATATAAATATGTTGAAACAAAAGAATTTACAAGTCCAAAACTTAAACAAATAAAAAAAGATATTGAGAAGGGAAATATTATTTTAAATAAACTAACTAAAATAGCTGATTTAGATTCTTATCGTAATAACTTTATTACCTATGTTCTATTTAATTGTTTTGCGTCTCTAAATTTTGTAATTCGTTATAAGTACGTTAAGCTTTTAAACGAAAACAATGAAGACTTTGAAATTAGTATAAAACGTCTAGAAGAATTAGAGACTCTAATCAGTTTAACAACAATCGGTTATGTAAAAGAAACGACTACAATTCCAAAAATAATTGATGAAATATCTCTTTCTATGCAAGCTATAAAACATCCACTTTTAAAGGAAGATGAATGCATATCTAATGATTTTAAATGTTTAAATGATATAAATATAATTACAGGGTCTAACATGAGTGGTAAAACATCTTTTATGAGAACAATAGGTATTAATCTAATACTTGCTTATACAGGAACTTATGTAACAGCTGAAGAATTTTCTTGTCCGATTTTAAAAATATTTACTTCTATAAATGTTAAAGATGATATAAGTAATGGTATTTCAACATTTTATGGTGAATTAAAAAGAATTAAAGCAGTTTTAGATTATAGTAAAAAGAGTAGTGACACAATGATAATATTCATTGATGAAATCTTTAAAGGAACAAACTATAATGATCGCATTTTAGGAGCAAAAGAAATTCTAAAAAAATTTTCTGAACTAAACTGTATAGTTTTTTTAACAACTCATGACTTTGAATTATGTGAAATAAAAAATAAAAATATTAATAACTATCATTTTAAAGAAACATATGAAAAGGATAAAATTCATTTTGATTACAAAATAAAAAAAGGTATGTGTCAAACAACTAATGCTAAGTACTTAATGCAACAAATGGATATTATTGATTAGAAAAGGAGTGTTTTATGAAACAAGCAATTATAAAAGGAATTATTGTTGGAGTAGGAGTAATCTTACAAATATCAATAATGCTCTTAGTATACATATTTTTAATTGAAAAAATCTATATAATAAGTGTCTTGTATATCTTATTACAATTATTACTATTACTTGGCTTAATTAGAAATAGTAAAAATTATTCATATACATTACCATGGATAGTAATTTTACTTTTATTTCCTTTTTTAGGTACTTTATTGTATGTTGCAATTGGTCAAAATAAATATAGCAGTAAACTTTTAAAAAATGTTATAAAAAGTGAAAAAAATAGTAAAAAATATTTAATACAAGATAAACAAGTAAAAGAAGAATTTAAAGATAACAGTCGTCTTCGTTATATAAGTGATTTTTCTAACTTTCCTGTAACTAAACATAACGATATAGAATATTACAAAGTAGGTGAAGATGCCTTTAAAAGTATGTTAGAAGAACTAAAAAAAGCCAAAGAATTTATCTTCCTTGAATATTTTATAATTGCTCATGGAACAATGTGGAATTCTATTTTAGATATTTTAAAAGAAAAAGCTTCATCTGGGGTAGATGTAAGAGTAATGTATGATGATGCAGGTTGCATAGGTACATTAGATGATAAATACTATAAAACTTTAAAAAGTTATGGAATAAAATGTATAGCTTTTAATAAACTAAATCCTATAGCAGGAGTAATAATGAATCATCGTGATCATCGTAAAATACTTGTTATTGACGGACGTGTAGCTTTTTCTGGTGGAATCAATCTTGCTGATGAATATATAAATGTCACTCACCCACATGGTCATTGGAAAGATAATGGAATAAAAGTCGAAGGCGAAGCTGTATGGAACTATACTATAATGTTCTTGACTATGTGGAATGCTTTTAAAAAAGTCGACAAAGATTATACAGAATTTAAATACGAATTTAAAACCTTGCCAAAAGAAAATGGGTGTGCTGCTCCTTATGGCGAATCTCCATTAGATAATGAAATTACAGGAGAAGATGTCTATTTAAATATCATTAACCAAGCCCATGATTATGTTTATATTATGACACCTTACTTAATTATTGATACTGACATGATTAATGCATTAACTCTAGCAGCTAAAAGAGGAGTGGATGTAAGAATAGTAATACCAGGTATTCCAGATAAAAAACTAGTTTATACTTTATCAGAATCGTATGTCGAACCTCTAGTTAATAATGGCGTTAAAGTCTATAAATACACACCTGGATTTGTTCATGGCAAAGTATTTGTAGCAGATAATCATATTGCGACAGTCGGAACGATTAACCTGGATTATCGTAGTCTTTACCTTCATTTTGAATGTGGACTATATCTAGAAGATGTCAAATGTATTGCAGACATAAAAAAGGATTTAGATGAAACAATAAAGAAAAGTCACAATATTACTAAAAAAGAAGCAACCCCTAATCTTTTAAAAGCAGTATGGCAAGCAATATTTAGATTATTCGCACCATTAATGTAAAATAAAAATCTCAAGAATAATTGAGATTTTTTTGTTGACAAATAAAACAGTAAATAGTATCATTGTATTATGCAAGTAATACAATGAAGTTGGTGAAATAATGGAATATTTTTTTGATAATGAAAGACCAATTTATATTCAATTGGTTGAACAACTAAGACTTTTTATCATTTCAGGAAAATTAAAAAAAGGAGATAAAATTCCTTCAGTTAGAGAATTAGCATCTATTGCTGGAGTAAATCCTAATACTGTCCAAAAAGCTCTTGCAGAGTTAGAAAGAGATGGTTTAATTTATACAGAAAGAACAAATGGTAAATATGTTACTAATGATGAAAAAATAATAAAAAAATTTAAAATAACTATCATTGAAGAAAAACTTGCTACATTCATGGATGATATGAAAAAAATAGGCATTAGTAACCAAGAAATAATCGAATACTTGCAAAGAAAGTGAGAAGAAAAATGAAACTATTAGAGTGTAAAAATATCACAAAAAAATTCGATAATAAAGAAATACTACATGATATAAATTTAACAATAAAACCTGGTAAAATAATTGGTTTACTAGGTAAGAACGGTCAAGGAAAGACAACTCTTATAAAACTAATAAATGATCTACTAACACCAACTAGTGGAGAAATATTAGTTAAAGGTAATAAAGTAGGGGTAGAAACGAAAAAAGTAATTTCATATCTACCTGAAAGAACATGCTTAGATAAAAGTATGAAAGTATGTGAAATAGTAAAATGCTATGAAGAATTCTATGAAAATTTTAATTCGAAAAAAGCTTATAAATTACTTAAAGATTTAGACTTAGATATAAATGAAAAACTAGCGAAAATGAGTAAAGGTATGCAAGAAAAAGTTCAACTTGTATTAGTTATGTCACGTGATGCCGACCTTTATATTCTAGATGAACCATTAGGTGGAGTAGATCCTGCAACAAGAGATTATATTTTAGATACAATTCTTTCTAACTTCAAAGAAGGATCAAGTGTCATAATATCTACTCATCTAATTGCCGATATCGAACGTATCTTAGATGAAATAATATTTATTGATAAAGGTCGCATCGTTTTAACTTCTGATGCTGATGAATTAAGAACTAAAGAAAATTGTTCAATAGATGAAGTGTTTAGGAGGATGTTTAAATGTTAGCTAAATTATTAAAATATGATTTTAAAAAAATATATAAATTTTTAATTATCTTTTATTCACTAGCAATCTTTTTTGCAATTTTAACACGTATCTTCTTTCAAATAGATAATTCGTTTGTTATGAGTATTGTCGCCAAAATATGTAGTGGTGCAACAATCTCTATGATAGTAAGTATTATAATAAATAATGTCATGCGTCTTTGGGTAAAATTCAAAAACACTCTATATGATGATGAATCTTACTTAACTCATACTTTACCAGTAACCAAAAATTCGCTATATATTTCAAAGATAATTACAGCAATATTAACTATGCTAACAAGCGTTATTGTTATAGCACTAACTTTATTTATCGCTTATTATAGTAAGGAAAATATTGAAACTTTAAAAAATTTAATTCTACCAATAGCAGACATCTTAGACAGTTCAATTATTGGTGTTGTAATACTTTTCTTAGCAGTTTTATTAATAGAAACTCTAAATATAATTCAGGTTGGATTTACTGGCATAATCCTAGGACATAAGGCAAACAATAATAAAGTAGCATTATCCGTTATATTTGGTTTTGCTGTTTATATGTTTACACAAACAATATCTTTACTAGGAGCATTCCTAATAAGCTTATTTAATAAAGATATGATGAATTTATTTATTACTAACGAAGTAATAAATATAGATATGATAAAAGCATTAGCATTCGTATGTATCGTAATATATACTAGTATTTTTATAATTAATTTTATTATCAATATTCTTATTTTTAAAAAAGGTGTTAACGTTGATTAAAAATATTAAAATAAAAAAGCCAGTTTTACTAGGATTGTCATTTATAATATCAATATGTTTCTTTATCGTATATTTTAGACAAAGAGATTCTTTAGAATTTATCCTAGGATGTCTTTGGTTCTGCATAGGAACTTCACAATTTGAAAAAAAATCAAAGTAAGTTTAAAAGACTTACTTTTTTCTAACTCTACTTTTAGTAGATTTACTTCTCTTTATATATAAACTATAATAATAGTCATAAGAGTTTATATATAAAACTTATAGCAAAAAATGATTTATTATATACTTTATGCTATAATGATTTCGCTTGAAACGAGGAAGAAGTATGAAAAAAATAGCGTTTATATTATTAATGATATGTTTTTCTATGATTATTTTTGGTTGCCAAAAAAAAGAAATTAAAATAACTAATTCAGAAGAACCAATATATGAAATAAATAAAAAAGAAATAATCGTAGCTAATTTAAAATTAATGCAAGAAGGAATAAAAGATGAAGCGAATAATAAATATAAAAAAAGCATGAATTATAAAACAATAGTTAATTTAGGCGAAGAGGCAGTTCCTATATTAATTGATATGTATAAAAATAATGAAATAGATGAAGCTACAAGTAAGATTGTAACAGAAGTGATTCAAGATATTAGAAATTGCAATCTTAAAGAAAAATATAATTTAGAATGGAAAAATTCCAAAGAATTCTTTAAAATATTGGATAACATTAATAAAACCGATGAAGCTAATTTACCTAATTTAACTACTGATGTTATAACTCTTTTAGACAAGTATCCAGATTTAGCTGATTCTATAATAAAAAGTAATATTAAACTACCTGACTTAGATAATATGATTCCACAAGGAATTACACTAATGGATAATTATATTTTAATTACAGCTTATGATAAAACTGGTCAATCTAATTCTAAATGTTATGTCTTATCACTAAAAGGAAAATTAATAAATACAGTTAGCTTAGACACAAACTCTCATGTTGGTGGAATAGCATACGACTCCATAAATAACTTATTATGGATCCCAGACAATGACGGTAAATTAAATATATATGATGCTCAAACTTTTTTAACAGAAAAAGAAGTTACCTACATACAACAATTTGATAATATTGGTAAAAGATTAAAAAACTACGAGAACAAATTGAAAAATTTAATAGCTTATCTTTGTATTAAAGAAAATAAATTATTTATAGGTAGCTTTGATGATAAAGAAAAAGGATTAGTAAAAGAATATGAAATAATAAGAAATAAAGAGAATGAAATTGAACTAAATCATGTTAAAGAATTCAAAGTCCCTCCTCAAGTACAAGGGATAGAATTTTACATATACAACGAAGAAACATACTTATTATTAAGTTGCTCATATGGTCGTTTTAATTCATCATATCTTCATATATATAAATACAATGAACAAACACTTGATTATGGTAGTTCTATAATAGATAAAGTTGTTTTAAGACTACCTCCTATGCTAGAACAAATAACTATTAAATCAAATATGCTATACACCTTATTTGAATCAAATGCTAAAGAATACGATAATTGTTTAGAAAAAATAAGTGGGATATGTATTTTTGACTTAGAGAAAATAATATCTAGATGGTCATTTAATGAAGAACCATTACAAGAAGAATCTCTAGAGGGGAGTAATTAATATGAAAGATTTAACTATGATAGCAGCAATGGGCAAAAATAGAGAATTAGGAACTAATAATAATCTTATCTGGCACATAAAAGAGGATATGCAGTTTTTTAAAGATACTACAATAGGTCATCCTATCGTAATGGGAAGAAAGACCTTTCTTTCTTTACCTAAGTTATTATCAGATAGAACACACATTGTTTTAACTAGAAGTGGAGCATCCTTACACTCTGATGTCTTGCCTCTTCCTAGTATTGAGGAATTTATGAATTTAGCCAAAAACATTGATACAGATTTCTATGTAATAGGTGGAGGAACTATCTATAAAGAATTCTTGCCATACGCAACTAAAATGATTCTAACTGAAATTGATGAATCATATCCTAATGCAGATACCTTTTTCCCAGATTTTGACATAAATGATTGGAATCAAAAAGTTATAGGAGAATATCAAGACAAAGATATAAAATATTTAAGAAAACTTTATACAAAGAAGTAGAGAAAATCTATTTCTTTTCTTAATTATAAAAAAGTGAACTAATAGTATGTTTAATAATATTTAAATTTTTAATATTATTGAACTATGAAAAGAGGGATTTTATGAATCAAAATCGTATTGGAAAATTTATAGCTAATCAAAGAAAATTGAAAAATCTAACACAAGAACAATTAGCTGAAAAATTAGGAATTACCAAAAATGCTGTTAGCAAATGGGAACGTGGAATTTGTCTTATGGACATGTCTCTATTAAAGCCACTAAGCGAAATTTTAGATGTAAGCATAAATGAAATTCTAGCTGGTGAAAAAATAAAGAAAGAAGATATCCTTTCTAAAAGTGAAGAAAACATTATAAACCTAACAGAATTAATTGAGCTACGAACAATGAAATATGGGATTATTGGTATGTGTTTATTTTTTATCATTTTAGTTTTAATATCAATGCTTAAAGAGATTTCACCAGTTTCACTGGTTAGTTTAATATGTGCTTACAATTCTATAACATTCTTAAGTAGATACAAAATAAATAAAGAACAATCTGACTTAGTATCGGGACTCTTGTTTCTTCTTGCAACTATTCTAAATACAATTAATTTTATTATATTTTAAAATATTTTAGAGGATATATATTTATAGTCCTCTTTTAAAATGATATAATTTAAACATAAATAAACAAAAGAAAAATATAGTTTATTTAATTAAGCATCTTATATTAATAGAAAGGCAATAAAATGAATATAAATATTGAAAAGCTAAAAAAAGATTTAATAGAATATTTTTCTACTGCCATAAATCCATTCGATGCTGATCTTAACAATGTAGAAGATATTAATTACTTTAATGAATCTAAGTTAATTGAATTAGCTAAATTAAATGGATTTAATATTGAACTATATAAAATAGAAGGAGAGTAATATTATGTTTTTTAAGAAAAAACAAACAAAATTAGAAGAAGAAGCCCCTTATTATTGGGAAGAAAAATCATATATGATGGTTATACCAAAAGAAGATAATGAAGACATTTTAAAATTTGCTTTAGATAGATTAGAAGCAATGAAAGATATAAATCTTATAGAAAATCATTATGATATAGAAACGAATGTCTTTAATATTAAATTAGAATATGATAATGAAGAATACGAAGTAGGTATGTATATGGGTGGAATCAATGTTCCAGAATATTATGTCTATAGAAATATTTTATTCACTGATGATGAAAAAGCATCCATCCTAAATGCTAAAAAAGCTCTAACAATATTCATGAAATTTAATGACAATCATCAAAAATCATATCAATTAGAATTAAAACTAGCTATTACATTAGTTCCTGACCAAATAGGAGTTATGGATGAAAGTGCTGAAAAAATGTTACCTGCTAAATGGGTTAATCTGACTGCTAACTCTAAGGTCTTACCTAATCCTAAGAATTTATTTACTATTCAAGCAGTAAAAGGTGATAAAGATAACGTTTGGTTACATACGCATGGTCTTAATAGATGTGGTGTTACAGAATTAGAAATATTAGAATCGGATTCTAAAAATTATCAAAGTCATTATAATTTAATTAATACATATGCTATGTATCTACTAGATAAAAAAGATGAATTTGACGCACGTTATAATGGAGCTTATATTGGTAGATTAATAAATGGGGAACCCGTTGTTACAACATGTGTATCTTGGACTGAAGGTATAAATGAATATAAAAGATTAGATTTAGGTGGAATTGCTGATCGTAAAGAAGGACACAATAGTAAAACTAGTATTATCTTTCTTTATCTAAGTGAAGAAGATGAAAATAATAGAGTATTAAAAAAAGTATCTGTCTATAATGATATATGGAGTAAAAATCCTATTTTCTTTATTAGTGATAACGAAACAAAACGTATGAAAGAATTAGCTATCGAAAGATTTAGTTATATTAAAGATGCTATTAAAAATGAAGATAACCAAATATTAATAAAGGTTGGTTTGCCTTTAAAAGAAGAAGGTAAATTTGAACATATTTGGTTTGAACTTCTAGAAATAAAAGGTAACAAATTTAAAGCTAAACTAACTCAAGAACCATATGATGTTGAAGGAATTCACACTGGAGATGAAGCTTGGTATACAAAAGATGATATAACTGATTGGATTATCTATACACCTGAATATGCTGTTAATCCAGATACTGCTTATCTCCTAGAAAGATAGATTAATATTAAGGTAAAATACGAAGCAAAAATGAAAGGAGACTTTGATAAGTCTTTATCCAAAGTTGAATAAAATTAAGTATAGTGTTACACTATTTACATAAATAAAAGAGAATGGAGAAAGTTATGGAGTACGTAATTACATTTATTGAAGGAATTGCTTCATTCATATCACCTTGTATCTTACCAGTAATTCCTATATATATTTCTTACTTTGCAACAGAAAGTAAAAACACCAAAAATTCAATTATTAATTCTCTTGGTTTTGTTTGTGGTTTCAGCATAGTTTTCATCCTACTAGGAGTATTTGCTAGTAGTTTTGGTAAATTAATTCACCAATTTTCTAATCAAATGAATATAATTTTTGGCTTATTTTTAATAGTCATTGGCTTAAACTATATAGGAGTTATATTTATTAATTTTCTAAATAAGACAAAAGGTATTAACCAAAAAAATAAAAATCTAACATTTATAACTTCTGTCATATTTGGTATCGTATTTTCACTATCATGGACTCCATGTGTTGGTGCCTTCTTATCATCAGCTTTAATATTAGCAAGCACAACAGGAAGTGTTATAAAAGGGTCTTTATTACTATTATTATATTCATTAGGTTTAGCAATCCCTTTTATAATAACAACTATATTCTTAGAAAAATTAAAAACAACATTTGATTTTATAAAAAAGCACTATAATATCATAAATAAAGTATCTGGAAGTGTTTTATTATTATGTGGTGTATGGAAAATTATATCAGGTATTATAGGAATTATTAATTAGGAGGAATTATAATGGATAAAAAAGTTAAATTAATAATCGAAATTATTATCTTTATAGTAGTCTTATGTGCTATAACAGGTCTTTACTATTTTGGTAACATAAATAAAGAAAAAAATGAAGAAGAAGCAGTTAGTGTTGGCATAATTAAAGTTACTGACGAAAACTTTAATACAGAAGTCTTAGAATCAGATAAGCCTGTTGTTGTAGAATTTACTTCAAATTCATGCCCACCTTGTGTATCATTGCTACCAACTTTGATAAATATTGCCAAAAATAATAAAGATATTAAAGTAGCTACAATGAATATCGATGTTAAAGAAAGTAGTAATACAGTTTCTAAATACAATATAGAAGCAACACCAACTATAAAAATCTTTAAAGATGGCAAAGATACATCAACAATTCTTGGAGCAACTGATGAAGAAAAAATAATGGCCGAATTAAATAAATAGTGGAGGGATTTATGAAAAAAAGATATATATTACTTTTATTATGCGCTATATTTATTTTAACAGGATGTGGTAACACAAAAACTTTAACTTGTACTTCAATAGATGAATCGTCAGCTTTAAAAAAATACTCAACACTTACTATAGAAGTAAAAGAAAATAAAATAGATGACATGCGTTTTGTTGTAGATATAATCTTTCCAGAAGAATATCAATACCAAAGACAATCAATGATAAACGAAATAAAAACAAGCAAACCATATATGCAAGCTATTCTAATTAATAATGGCATAAGACTTATTACAGAAGATAAAAATAATAGTTTTATTGGCATACCTACAGATCAAGAAATAACATACAATGAATTAAAAGAAGTATTAGAGCTTCAAGATTATACTTGCAAATAATATGAGTAAAAGTAAATCATCAAGATTTACTTTTTTTATTAAAAAATAATATGTAGAATAATTTTTGCCCAACAAATCTATAAAATGTAAAAATACTAATTATTCTTAATGTAGTAATCTTATTACAGAAAAGAGGTTAAAAATGAAATTTAGTGAAAAATTAGTAGAAATAAGAAAAAAAGAAAAACTCTCACAAGAAAAATTTGCAGAAATCTTAGGAGTGACACGTCAAACAGTATCAAATTGGGAAAACTATAAAAACTATCCAGATATTAGTACTTTAATAATGATAAGTAATAAGTTTAATATATCTTTAGACGAATTATTAAAAGATGATAAAACAATGATCAATAATATAGATAAAAAAATAAAAAAGAATAAAATTTTTAAAATCATTATAATAATTTTAATATCAATAATTATAATATATAGTATCTTATTTTATATGTTTCCCGAAATAATAAGTCAAAATCCTAAAAACCATAATCGTGCTTGGATAACGTGTACTAAAGGAGATGAAGAACTATTATATCAACTAGGATATAATAAAGTATTTAAATATACATTGGGCTTTAACTTGCGAATTAGAAATATGGATTATATCGAAAATGGAGGAGCAAGGGAAGAAATGAAATACTTTACTGATGATATAAGAGAAAACTTTTGGAAAGAGTTAACTGAAAAGAATCCTAAAAACTATGAAGAACATATAAGGTTTGTTAAAGAATACTTTGAAAGCAATGGAGCTACATGTAAAGATGGATACCCTGATTGGTATATTGGTGGAGTAATAGGATAAAAAAGATAAAAATTAGTAAAACATAACTACTAATTTTTTTATTAATATAATATATAGTATAAAATACTATAAGTATATTGACTTTAAAGCTATCGTGTATTAATATCTATATAAAGAAAAGTTCTAAAAACAAAAAAGAAGGTGTTAAAATGCCAAACATAGTAGCTCACTATATCTGTGGTAAATTAGTTTCTAAAAAATTAAATATAAAAAATATTAACTATTTAAAAGGCAATTTATATCCCGATTACGTTGATAAAGAAAGACATTATAGAATGAAAGGTAAAATGTTTGACATCCCTGATATAGAAAGATTTATAAAATATGACAAGATAACTGATAAATATTTAAAAATAGGATTCTTAACTCATTTAATGCTTGATAAATTATTTCTAGATGATTTTGTTATAAATAAAATATATAATAAACTAGATAAAAATGTAAATGTTTTTACTGCCGATAAAATATATAATGATTATTCAATTATTAGTAGTCAGCTTCTTAATCATTACAATATTTCTATAGATAATTTAAATGATATAATGATTCCAGAAAAAAATAACATAGACTTTTTAAAATATAAAAAAGATATAGATTTAATAACAGCGTCTCGTTTTGAAAAATTAAAATACCTTAATCTAGAGTCTTTCATAGAATTTCTAGATACTTCATCAGAACATATATCAGAATATCTAGAGAAAAATAATTTCATTTAAAGGAGCGTTATATGAATATCGAAAATGAAGTTTTTAAAAAAAGTAAAATTAACTAGAATTTCATTATCTAAATAAAGATTAAATTTATATGTTGTGATATAATTATTAGTAATTTAAGTCTTTTGAAAGCAGGTCTTAAAATGAAGAACAATCGACTATTTGGAATAATATATTTATTACTATCTAATGATACTATAACAGCTAAATACCTAGCTGACTATTTTGAAGTATCAGTGCGTACAATCTATCGTGACATAGAAACTTTAAGTTCCCTAAATATTCCTATATATGCCAGCAAAGGAAAAAATGGTGGTATCGGCTTATTAGAAAACTATAAACTAGATAAAACTTTATTAACTGAAGAAGAACAAAAAGAGATTCTTTTCTCTCTACAAAGTATTGATAAATTAAATATAAATGATAATAATCTATTCGAAAAAATGAAAAGTATCTTTTCTTCTAAAGAAGATGACTGGTTTGAAGTCGACTTTAATATCTGGGATGAATCTGATACACATAAAATAAATTTCGAAACAATAAAGCAATCTATTCTAAAGTGCTTAATAATAGAATTTAATTATTCTAATACATATGGTGAAACCATGCATAGAGTAGTTGAACCAATAAAACTACATTTTAAATATAATGCTTGGTATTTACATGCTTTTGATCTAAATAAGAAAGACTTTCGCGTATTCAAGCTAACTCGTATAAAAAATATAAAACTAACAGATAAACACTTCGAAAGAAAAGAAATACCCGAATATCCTGAGGAAATAATACCGCCTAAAATAGCCAAAGTAATATTAGAAGTAGATGCATCAGCAACATATCGTGTTTATGATGAATTTAAAGAAAGTGAAATTACTAAATTAGATAATGGCAACTTTAAAGTAGAAATGTCACTACCTGAAAATGAATGGCTTTATGGTTACATCTTATCATTTGGTCATCATGCCAAAGTAATATCTCCAATTCATATAAAAGAAATAATTACAAATGAATTACAAGAATCTTTAAATAAATATCAATAATATGACACACAGTTGTCATATTTAATTTTATATAATTGATATGAAAGGAGAAAACGTATGAAAAATATATTACTGCAAAATATAAATAAAATTCATACAACGGCATTAGGAATAAATAGAATAAAAAAGAATCTTGAGTTAAAAGATGAAGATGTAGTAACATATTGTCAAAATAAAATAAAAGATTCAAACTCTATAGTAACTAAAAAAGGCAAAAACTACTATGTCGAAATAGATAATATAATAATAACTATCAATTCTTATAGTTATACAATAATAACTTCCCATAAAAATAGAAAGAAGGGAAATTATGTCATTTGATTATAAAAAAGAATATAAAGAATTTTATCTGCCTAAATCTACTCCTAGTATAGTTACTATTCCCAAAATGAACTATCTAGCAGTTCGTGGCAAAGGTAATCCAAACATTGAAGATGGTGAATACAAGAATTCCATTGGTCTTTTATATACAATAGCTTTTACCATAAAAATGAGCTATAAAGGTTCTCATAAAATAGACGGATATTTCGAATATGTCGTTCCACCATTAGAAGGATTTTGGTGGCAAGACGACATAAAAGGAATTGATTACACTAGAAAAGATGATTTTGAGTTTATTTCTATCATGCGTTTGCCAGATTTTGTTACAAAAAGTGACTTTGACTGGGCTATCGAAGAAGCCACCAAAAAAAAGAAACAAGATTTTTCTAAAGTTGAATTCTTAATATTTGATGAAGGAACATGTGTACAATGTATGCATATTGGTTCATATGATGAAGAACCTAAAACAGTTGAATTAATGCATAAATATATGGAAGAAAATGGTTATGTACTTGATATAACAGATACAAGATATCATCATGAAATATATTTAAGTGACCCAAGAAGATGTGATGTATCTAAATTAAAAACAGTTATAAGACATCCAATTAAGAAAAAATAGAAAGAATAAGTAAAATGAATGAATATATTAATTTAACATTAGAAAATATTGATTGTGAACATATCTGTTGTGCAATAGGTGATAAAAAACATCAAGAAGGAGTAGCTGCAAAAAAAGAATGGTTAAAAAAAAAATTGAGTCAAGGACACGTTTTTAGAAAGTTAAATGCTCGTGGAAAAATATTTATTGAATATGAACCACTAAAAACAGCATGGGTTCCAATAGATGGTGATAATTATGAATATATCTACTGCTTATGGGTAGCTGGAAGTTATAAAGGAAATGGTATCGCTAAAGAACTACTAGAATATGCAATTAATAATGCTAAATCAAAAGGTATGAGTGGTATCTGCACTTTAACTTCTAAAAAGAAAAAGCCTTTTATTGGTGAAAAGAAATTTTATGAACATTTCGGTTTTAAAGTAGTTGATGAAATTGCTGATTATGAATTACTAGCTTTACAATTTGATAACTCAAAAACACCAATATTTAACGCTAATGCTCGACTTATGAAAATAGATAATGAAGATTTTTCAATCTATTATAGTAATGAATGCCCTTATGTTGAATACGAAGTAAAAGAATTAACTGAGTATGCCAAAGAAAACAATTTTAAGATTAATTTTATTAAAATAGATTCTTTAGAAAAAGCTAAAAATGTCCCATGTGTTTTCAATAACTGGGCAAATTTTTATAAAGGTGAATTTGTATCTAATACCATTCTTAACGCTGCAGCTTTATCAAAATTAATAGGAAAATAAAATGGAATTTATAGAATGTAAAACAATTCTTACAAAAGTAAAGCATGGTAACGAATGGTTTGGTATCGATTATAACATGAATTTATATCGCGGATGTCCTCACAGATGTATTTACTGTGACTCAAGAAGTAACTGCTATCATATAGAAAACTTTGATATTGTAAGAGGAAAAGACAATGCTCTATATCTACTAGAATATGAACTATCTAAGAAAAAGAATAGTGGAATAATAGGAATTGGTGCTATGTCAGATACTTATAATCCTTTAGAATTAGAATATGAACAAACAAGAAGTGCTTTAAAATTAATATCAAAATATAATTTTGGTGTTTCTATAGATACTAAAAGTGATTTAATCTTAAGAGACATTGACTTACTAAAAGAAATAAACTCTAAAAATAATGTTATTATTAAATTTACGATTACTACTCCAAATGATGAATTATCAAAAATTATCGAACCAAATGTCTGTGTATCTAGTAAAAGATTACAAGCTATTAAAACTTTATCAGATAATGGTATCTTTGTTGGAATATTAATGAATCCAGTTCTTCCTTTCATAACAGATTCAGAAGAAGACATAAAAAAATTAGTAAGACTTGCTCATTTAAATGGAGCTAAATTTATTCATACCTTTATGGGAATGACTTTAAGAGAAAATCAAAGAGATTATTATTTTAAAAAGCTAGATGAACATTTTCCTACACTAAAAGAAAAATACATCAAATATTACGGAGATAAATATAATTGTATCGTTCCAAATGCTAACAAATTATATAAAGTATTCAAAGAAGAATGTGAAAAATATGGACTTCTTTATAATATGAAAGACATAATTAATGCATACAAATATAAGAGGCAAAAAGGTGAACAAATATCTTTATTTTAAATAAGAAATTGATGAAAAAGAATTCTGCAAAGTATAAATATGATACAATAATAAATAAATGATAACTATGAAAAGACAAGCAGATATTACTTATTTATGAAAGGATTTGCTATGAAAAGAAAAACTAAAGTTATAATGCTAATAATTGTATTATTACTATTACTTAGCTTTTACTTGTATTACCAAAACAATTATCTAGAAGTAACTAACTATTCCTTAGAAAATGAAAAAATACCATCTTCATTTAACGATTATAAAATTGCTCAAATATCAGACTTTCATAATACGAAATCTAAGAGACTTACAAATAGCTTAATAAGAAAATTAAAACAGGAGCAACCAAATATCATTGTTATAACAGGAGATTTAATTGATGCAAAGAAAACGGATATAGAAGTTGCAACACATTTCATAGAAGAAATAAGTAATATTGCTCCAATATACTATGTAACAGGTAACCACGAAGTAAGTACTAAAGACTATGAAAAACTTAAAGAGAACTTAATTTCAAATAATGTAACAATTTTAGAAAATAAAAGTATTTTCATAAAAGAAAAAGAAGAAGAGATAAATTTATTAGGTATAGATGATCCTAGTATAATACGTGATTCATTTATTGATGATTCAACAATAACAAGGACAAATCTTGAAAACATTTCGTATGATAAAGAAAAATATAGTATTTTATTATCTCATCGTCCAGAACTTTTTGATACTTATGTTCAATCAAATATAGACCTAATTTTAACTGGTCATGCTCATGGCGGACAAATAAGAATTCCATTTATAGGAGGAGTCATTGCTCCAAATCAAGGAATATTTCCTAAATATACAAGTGGAGTATTAAAAAAAGACAGTACTACTATGATAATAAGTCGTGGAATAGGAAATAGTATTCTTCCTTTTAGAATTAATAATCGACCAGAACTAGTTATCATTACTCTAAAAAATTAATTATAATTTTATTGAAGTATCATAAAACTTCATTGTATAATATAAATGTATTAATTAACTTGTCATGTGTTAATATAGCAAAATTTAGACGATAACGTTTATTTGTTTGAGACAAGAAGCAAATAAACACGATGCGGGTATACTTTTTACAAGTATACTCTTTTTTATTTATAGGAGGTAAAAAATGACAGACAAAGATTTTCAAATGATTTGTAAAATTAAGAAAGATGACAATATTATGTTAGATATAAATAGTAATGATTTTAAACTAATAGTAAATAATATCAAAAAGGAGATTAAAACCACACAGATTAAAGTATCTATAGAGACAAATAGAAGTCTAATTAACTTATATTTTAAACTTGGAAAAATATTAAATGATAATTATAAATATGGAAATAAGTTTATTGATGAGATTTCTCGCGAATTAAAACTCGAATTTCCAAATATGGAAGGATTTTCTGTTAGAAACTTAAAATATATGAAAAAATTTTATTTAGAATATAAGGATGACGAACTTGTGCAACGCTGCGTTGCACAATTGCCATGGAGACATAATATAGTTTTAATGAGTAAATTTAAAGATAACAAATTAAGAAAACTATATGCAGAAGCAACCATCAAAAATGGTTGGAGTAAAGATATGTTAGTTATTCAAATAGAAGGTGGGTATCATTTAAGGGTAGGAAATAGTAGTAATAATTTTAAAAATTTATTGCCAGAATATGATAGTGATTTAACTAATAGTACTATTAAAGATCCATATATTTTTGATTTTTTAACTTTAAAAGCAAACTATAAAGAAAAAGAGTTAGAAAACGCAATGTTAGAAAAAATTAAAGATTTCTTACTTGAGTTGGGAAAAGGTTTTAGCTTTGTTGGAAATCAATATAAAATTAGTACTGAAAATAGTGATTATTACATAGATTTGCTATTTTATCATTTAGATTTAAGATGTTACGTTGTTGTAGAGCTAAAAACTACAGAGTTTAAATCAGAATATATTGGTCAATTAAATTTTTATGTAACAGCTATTAATAAAACTCTAAAAAAAGAAATAGACAATAAAACTATAGGGTTACTATTATGTAAAGAAAAAGATAAATTGTCTGTAGAATGGTCATTAGAAGGGATAAATAATCCAATCGGTGTATCTTCTTATGAAATATCAAAATACTTGCCTAAAAATATTTTAGAAGTACTACCTACTGAAGAAGAACTAAATTTACATATTGATATAAAATAATTTTTTGAAACTTTTCTTAAAAAAATATACACTATAATAATGAAGGTGATAAAATGATCGATCAAGAAAACCTTAGTCAGTTTGAAAAAATATATAATGAAACTTATAACAAAACTCTAAGATATGTCATATGTAAGTGTTCAAATTTAGATGATGTAAATGATATAATTCAAGAAACTTATTTAGAAATATATAAATTACTAAATAATCACAAAGATATAAACAATTACCAAAACTATATTTTATCTATAGCTACTAATAAAATAAAAAAACATTATAACATTTTATATCGAATTAAAACAATTCCATTATTTAGTTCTAAAGATGAAACAAATATAATAGATACTATTCCAAATAATATCGACATTGAAAAAATCATAATAGATTCAAATGATATAGATATAATATGGAAGTATCTTAAAAAGAAAAAATTAATAATTCAAAAAATCTTTTATTTATATTATGTCCTAGACATTCCAATAAAAAGTATATCTAAAGAATTAAATATAAGTGAATCATATACTAAAAACTGTTTATATAGGACATTAAAAGAATTGCAAAAATTTTTAAGAAAGGATTGTGATTAATTATGTCTAACAAAGAAACATTTAAAAAAATGTATTCTAGCAAAATAAATCAAGAAAGGACTTTTAATAATATATTAAAAGAAATAGAAGATAAAAATATGAAAAAAAATAACGTATATAAATTAGCTCTAATACCAGTATGTATAATTTTAGTTATTTGTGGTATTGTAATAATAAATAAAGAAGGCAATTACGAAATCTATATTAACAAAATAGATAGTTCAAAAACTAATCTTACAAAACCAGACGCAGATATAAAAAGAATCGATGCTGAGTATAAAAAAATACAAGAAATGCCAGCATTTAATTTTCTGAAGAACTTGAATATTCCCGAAGACTTAAGTGATAAATCATTCAGTGCAATATATACAAGAAAAGACAAAGACAGCAAAGATTACAATATATTACATAATTATGATTTCTGGTTCGAATCAAATGATAGAAGAATTATTTTAGCTTTCTCTGATAAAAATAAACCATTAAGAGACTATCATTTTGAAGAATTTGGGAAAACATCAAAAATAAATAATCAAGAATTAACTATCTATCAATATAATACTTCTTATATGACGACATTCACTTATAACGGAATCAACTTTGATATTGAAACCAATAATCTAACCGAAAGTGAACTTATTAATCTTTTAACATCTATCATTAAATAATAGTAAACTTAATTTATAAAGCAGATCAAATCTATGATTTGCTTTTTATATGATATAATGTCAATATAAAAAGCAAATAAAATAAGTATTAACTAATATGGAGGAATTTATGGAATATAAATGGACATATAAAACACCAAATAACTTTGATGATATAATCATGACAAGTGATGGAGAATACTTAACTGGTTTATGGTTTATAAATTCAAAAGATTCTTTAAAACACAACAATAATCAAAAAGAACAAGAACTTGATATTTTTAAAGAAACAAGTAAATGGTTGAATATTTATTTTAGTGGAAAAAATCCAGACTTTATACCAAAATATAAACTAAAAAATAGTACTCCTTTTAGAGAAGAAGTATCTAATATCATGAATACCATTCCTTATGGACATACAATATCTTACAATGACATTTCAAAAATAATTGCCAAATCACACAAAATAGAAAGAATGTCTAGCCAAGCAGTTGGCGGTGCAGTAGGATGGAACCCTATCTGTATTATCATTCCTTGCCATCGAGTAGTGGGCTCAAATGGTACCTTAACAGGGTATGGTGGTGGATTAAAAAATAAAATTGCTTTGCTAACTCATGAACAAAATGATATGAGTAAATTTTTTGTACCTAAAAAGTAAAATAACATATCTAAGAGAACTAGTATTTTAAAGTGAATCTAATTGTAGAAGATTCACTTTCTTTGATATAATATTAATATAAACAAAGCGATAAATAGTAATTTGTAAGTGAGGTGTAATTTTATGGATAAGGAAGAATTGCATAATATTGTAGAAGAGCAACAACCAAATATTTGTCAGATAGTTTGTTATAAAGATAATAAAAAAATATATTCTGATGTTTGGAACAATTATAAAGAAAATGATGCTGTTCATATAATGTCTGCTACAAAAAGTATCGTTTCGTTACTTATTGGAATTTGTGTAGATAAAGGGTTAATTAAAAGTATAGATGATAAAATACTAGATTATTTTCCAGACTACAAAGTTAAAAGAGGAGAAAAAACAATATATGAGATTACGATAAAACACTTAATGACAATGAAAACTCCTTTAAAGTGTAAATATGATCCTTGGGTTAAAGTCTGTTCAAGTGATGATTGGACAAGTGCTTCATTAGATTTTATAGGTGGTAGAAAAGGAATAACGAATGAATTTAAATATAATACAGTATGCCTTCATGTTTTAACAGGACTTATTGCTAAAGTAAGCAATATGACACCAGTAAAATTTGCAAATATTTATTTATTTGAACCATTAGGAATAACAAAACATAAACACTATTTAGCAGATACAGCAGAAGAACATAAAGAATTTACTATGTCAAAAACACCAAAAGACCATATTTGGTTTGGAGATCCACAAGGAGTAGGTACTGCTGGCTATGGTTTATGTATGTCTGCAATTGATTTGGCAAAGATAGGACTATTATGTTTAAATAATGGTAATTACAATGATAAACAAATTGTATCAGAAAAATGGATAAAAGAAATGATGGAAGTAACACATAAAACAGGTGAACAATTTAGAAATATGAGTTACGGATTATTATGGTGGATAATAGATTCTAAAAAAGGAATATATTCGGCAATCGGAAATAGTGGTAATGTAATTTATATCAATAAATCTAATAATTTTGTTTGTGGAATTACAGGATATTTTAAACCAACTATATTTGATAGAGTAGATTTTATACAAAAATATATTGAGCCATTTATGAATTAGATAAATTACAATTTATGGAGTTGATAGTTTATGAATAAAGAGATATTGTTATTAAATATAGATAAAGTTCATACTACAAAAATGGGTATAGATAGAATTAAGAAAAATCTTAAACTAGATACAAATGATGTAGTTGATTATTGCAAAAATAAAGTTTTAGATAAAAAATGTAATATATATAAACAAGGCAAGAATTGGTATTGTGAAATTGATAATATAAAGATAACTATTAACTCATACAGTTATACGATTATTACAGCACATACTATTCACTAAATTACAATCTAGAGGTGTAAGATGGAATATAAAGAATATGGATCAAAGAATAATGATACTATAATTTTATTGCATGGTGGCGGTCTTTCTTGGTGGAATTATATAGATGAAATAGGATTGCTTGAAGATGAATTTCACATAGTTATCCCTATACTAGACGGACATTCGAATAGTGATACAAATTTTACTTCCATTGAAAGTAATGCTTTAGAAATAATAAATTTTATAAATGATAATTATAATGGAAAAGTAAAACTAATTGGAGGATTATCATTAGGAGGACAAATATTGTTAGAAATACTATCTAAAAATCCCAATATATGTGAATATGCTATTGTTGAAAGTGCTTTGGCAATTCCTATGAATTTTACTTATAAAATGATAGAGCCAACATTTAATTTATCATATTGTTTAATAAGTAAAAAATGGTTTTCAAAACTACAGTTTAAAAGTTTAAAACTTAAAAACAGTTTGTTTGATATGTATTATGAAGATACTTGTAAAATTACAAAAGATAATTTAATTGCTTTTATGAAGTCAAATTCTAGTTATGAAGTAAAAGATACTTTATCACATACTAGAGCAAAAGTGCTTGTATTGGTAGGAAGCAAAGAAAGACCTATTATGAAAAAATCGGCAACTAAAATTGCTAATTTAATACCAAATAGTGAACTTGATGTACTACAAGGATATTATCATGGGGATATTAGCATAAATCATGCAGATGATTATGTTGAGAGAATAAAGAGATTAGTTCGCTAAATTACAATTTGAAAGCGAGTTGAAGTATAATGAACTTAAAGAAAATAGAAGATTTTATTGATAAGCAGAGAGTTAGTTTTATATGTTCTATTGATGATGAAAATTTTCCTAATGTGAAAGCAATGCTAAAACCTAGAAAAAGAATAGGGCTAAAAGAATTTTACTTTTCTACTAATACTTCATCTATGAGAGTAAAACAATATAAAGATAATTCAAATGCTAGTATATATTTTTATCATAAAGGGTTAGTTAAGTATGTTGGAGTTATGTTAAAGGGTAAAATGGAAGTCTTAACAGACCAAGAAACTAAAAATATGATTTGGAAAACAGGTGATACAATGTTTTATAAAAAAGGAGTTACCGATCCAGATTATTGTGTTTTAAAATTTACTGCTACAAGTGGTAGATATTATTGTGATTTAAAGACAGAAAGTTTTGATATAAAGTAATACAAAATTACAATTTGAAAGTGAGATGAGAAATTATGAATAGTGAAATCCAAACTGTTATTGAAAAGTTTAAAGAAGTAAGAGAAATATTAAAAAAGTTTGATAACAGAGATGAGGCAATAGAATATCTAGTTAATGAAACAAAATTATCAAAAGAAGAATGTTCTACTGCTTATGATATCATTATGAAAATTGAGGACTAAATTTGTTGAAATGTTAAAACGCATTGCTTGTAGCAACGGAACACTTATAATATACTTAACTTGATGAAAGGAGAAAATGTAATATGTTAAAAGATAATTTAAAAACATTAAGAAAAAACAAAGGACTTTCACAAGAAGAATTAAGTATTAAATTAAATGTTGTTAGACAAACAATTTCAAAATGGGAATCAGGATTGTCGGTTCCTGATGCCGAAATGTTAATCACTATATCAGAAATTTTTGAAACACCAGTTAGTGAAATTCTTGGTGAAAGTATAGAGGAAAAAGAAAAAAATGATTTAAAAGCAATATCTGAAAAATTAGAAGTTGTTAATGAGCAATTATCTATGAGGAAAAAGCAAAAAAGAAAAAGAATAGTAAACTTCTTAATAATTACAGATGTATGCATTATATTACTTTTTATATTATTAGAAGTATTAGGTAGTCCATATCAATCTTGGGATTATAGTGATCCTGAATGGTCTATTATTGGAACATTATGGCATTCATTTGAGTGGGTATTTTTTAAAGTAGCTCCACTTACAGTTATTGTGATTACTTCAATAATAGGAATAATATATGTAAAAAGAAATAAATAAAAAATTACAATTTAGGAGTGAGAGTATGGAATGGATATTTGCTGATATAATAAATAGTACCAAAGTACCTAAAGTAGTAAAGTATATTGCAATAACTTTGCTAGTTGGATTTTTAGAATTTTTATTTATTAGTATTGCTATAAATGGTGTTTCAAAATTTGCTATGCCTGTTGGGATTAGCCTAGCAATAATTTTCTTTATAGTTTATATTTATTTAATTATTAAAATTAAAAAATATAACTACATTAACAAAGATAGTGATGATTAAATTACAATTTGAAAGTGAGATTATCAAGAAAAATTTGATAGTCTTTTTCTTTATATTCAAAAAGTTTTACTAAAAATTTTTATTCTATTGACTTAAATTTTTTATTATCTTATCATTTAATCAGAGCAAGATCTTACTCAAAAATTTAAGGAGGAAGATAGAAAAATATGTATCATGGAAGATTTAAGAGAAGTCATTATGAGGCAGGATTTAATTGGGGAAGATTATTATATAAAAATGGTAAAATAATTAGTTATAATCATACTTTTAAAATAACAGATGAAAGAAGAAAATTTGCCGAAGAGTGTTTACCTATATATGAAAAATATTATCCAGAGATTTTAGAAGAAATTAAAGGTTTAGCAAATGGACAAAACAGTTCTTATGAAGATTTTTATACTTTTTTATTAAGTATGTATTGCTTTGAATTTAATAATCATTGTACTTGTATAGCAGTTAAAGGTGAGGATAATATAATTTTTGGAAGAAATAGTGATTTTCTTGTATCACTAGAAAAACTATATATGAATTGTTTATATAATTTAGATAGTGTATATGCCTTTAATGCAAATACAACAGCTTTTATAGAAATGGAAGATGGAATCAACGAGTATGGTTTAGCAGTTGGATTAACTTTTATTTATCCTACTATTATAAAAGCAGGATTCAACGCAGGTATGTTAGTTAGATATTTATTAGAAAAATGCAAAACTATTGATGAAGCACTATCATTATTAAAAAATATTCCTATTGCATCACAACAAACATTAACTCTTGCTGATAGAACTGGAAATATTGTAGTTGTTGAGTGTAATTGTGAAGAAATAGAAATAATAAGACCAAATAAAGATGGAAATTTTGTAACAACAGCAAATAAATTTAATTCTATGAAAATGAAAAAATATAATAATTATGAAGTAGATGATTGGAAAGCAGAAGAAAGATATTTAGTTGCTTACAACACTCTAAAAGAATACAAAAATGATTATTCATTTAATTTAGTTAGATATATATTATCAGGAAAGTATGGATTTATGTGTCAGTATGATAGAAAGACTGATGCTGATACAGTATGGTCTGTTATTTATGATATTACAAACAATGACATTTACAGAGTTGAGGGAAATCCAAAGAGAAAAGAATTTAAAAAAGATACTAGATTAAAATTTAAAGTGTAATTCAAATTACAAGTTATCTTTATAAAAATATTTATAAAAAAATAAAACTGCCTCATTGCATATATAAAATGATTTTATATAATTTAGGTAGAAGGAGGAATTGATTATGGCAAATGAAAGTAAAAAAGACTTCAATGCTATGCTAAAAGATAGCAAAGATATGCCTAAATATGTAAAAATTACAGATGAGGCAAGTATTAAAAAATATGGTGGAGATAATATGTATTTTGCACCACCAATGGATTATGATGAGGTTATGAAGAAAATACCTTATGGAAAAGTAATAACGGTTGGAGAAATTAGAGATTATTTTGCAAAAAAGAATAATGCAGACTTTACTGACCCAATAACAGCAGGAATATTCACATCTATTGTAGCTTGGGCAAGTTATCAAAGAAAAGAAGATGAAACACCTTATTGGAGAACATTAAAAGCAAATGGAGAATTAAATCCTAAATATCCAGAAGGAATAGAACTTCAAAAGAAAATGTTAGAAAAAGAAGGACATATTATTATTCAAAAAGGCAGAACTAATATAAGATACTATGTAAAAGATTATGAAAAAAGTATGTTTGAATTATAAACACAAATTACAATTTGAAAGTGAGAAGAAGTGTTATGGATTTAAAGAAGATCGAAAAATTTATTGATAAACAAAGAGTTAGCTTCATCTGTTCTATTGATGATGAAAACTATCCTAACGTAAAAGCTATGTTAAAACCTAGAAAGAGAATAGGATTAAAAGAATTTTATTTCTCTACTAATACCTCATCTATGAGAGTAAATCAGTATAAAAATAATCCAAATGCTAGTATTTATTTTTATCATAAAGGGCTAATTAAATATGTTGGTATTATGTTAAAAGGAAAAATGGAAGTGCTAACAAATCAAGAAACTAAAAATATGATTTGGCAAAAGGGAGATACAATGTATTATAAAAAAGGTCAAACTGATCCAGATTATTGTGTTTTAAAATTTACAGCAACGAGTGGCAGATATTATTGCGATTTAAAAACCAAAAGTTTTGATATTAAGTAATTAAACTGAAAGCGAGTTATAATATGAAATTAGAAGATATGACTTTAAATGAATTATGGAGATTATTTCCTATAACTTTTGTTGATTCCAATACTAATTTTAAAAATATCTATTTGGAAGAAGAACAAAATTTAAAATCATTGTTAAATAACTATATTAAAAGGATAAGTCATATAGGTAGTACATCAATTAAAAATATAAAAACAAAACCTATTATAGATATATTAATAGAAATTGATTTTGATAATAAGAATATTGTAAAAAATATATTGCTTAATAATAATTATCTTTTAATGAACGAAAGTACAAACAAGATATCATTTAATAAAGGATATACCATTAATGGTTATGCTGATAATGTATTTCATATTCATATAAGAAATTATGGAGAGTGTGATGAACTATATTTTAGAGATTATCTCAATGATAATAGAAAAAAAGCAAAAGAATATGAAAAGTTAAAATTAGAGTTATATGATAAATATAACCCAAATAGAGATTTATATACTGCTGATAAGACTAAATTTGTTAATGAAATAGTAGCTTTAGCTAAAGAAACATATAAAGGTAAATATTAGTAAATTACAATTTGAAAAGGAGTATGAAAATGGTAGAATTTAAAAAAATCAGCGAGTATCCTAAGGGGACTTTATATAACCAACTAGTTGACGCCTATTCATTCAATTCGGCCTGTCAAAAAATTGGGATAGTATGTGGCATGACTATGATGATTTTTTCTATTCAAATTTATATTCAATCGCAGATAAGTATGGTTTCATAACAGTAGTAGATGGTATTGCAATTGGACATATATCATGGGATCCAAGAAATAAGCCTGATTATGTTATAATTGGTCATAATTGTATTTTGTCTAGTTATAAAGGAAAAGGTTACGGAAAAATACAACTACAAGAGGCAATTGGAATAATTAAAGAATATAAAGTAAAAAAAATAATTGTAACAACAAATGAAATTACTTTGTCAGCACAAAAAAAATATGAAAGTGTCGGTTTTGTAAAAATATCAGAAAGAATTAATAAAGAAACTCTATTTGTTGGAAAATATATTGATTATGAAATGATATTAAAAAGATAATTAAACCACAAGTATGTTCAATTTAGATAATAAAAGTGATAAGATTTCTCTTAGAAAAGAGGGATAATTATGAATCAGGAACGAATTGGCAAGTTCATTGCAGAAAGAAGAAAAATAAAGAAACTAACACAAGCTCAATTAGCTGAAAAGTTAGGTGTAAGTATAAATGCAGTTAGTAAATGGGAACGAGGACTAAATATTCCCAATGTTTCATTATTTAAAGATTTATGTAATGAATTAGATATTAATGTCAATGAGTTATTATATGGCGAAAAAATAGAAAAAGATAAATATGTAAGTTGTGCTGAAGAAAATTTATTAATCCTAACTAGCCAAATAGAGAAAAGAAAGAAAATATTAAAAAATATCCAAAAAATACTTTTACTATTTGCAATTATCTTATTTATTTCTAATATGATTTTTAATTCAATATATGGAGATAATTGGGACAGAAGTAATATACTTTATATGGGCTATCTTTTAATGAGTATAAACTTTTGCGTAGCAATAATAATTTCATTTTTAAGTTTTGATAAAAAATAATTACTAATCTTCTAATTTATAAGCAGACTTAATATAATAGGAAATCTGCTTTTTTCATGATATAATACAAAGCATAAGTATAATAAAAAATAGTATTTTATAAAGGAGCTTGATTATGAAAAAGAAAATATATATTGGCGTAGGAATTGTTTTAATAGTATTGATTGTGGCAAGCATCATAACAAACTATGTTGATAGTGGTAGAGTAACAACGGGGCATGAGCCAAAGTATTGTATTAAAATAGAAAGTGCTGATGATAGTAAAGTAACTTATTGGGGATTAGGTTATAAAGTTATTAGATATGTTGACGTATCACAAAATGAACCTTATGAAAATAATATTGGTGTTAAAATGGGTAATTGGTTTATGAAATATGATTTACAAAAAGAAAAAAGTATTATAATAGAATATGATGATAAAACAATAGAAATAAGTAATTATAAGGACATAAATAAAATTCGCAATATATTAGTTAATTCAAAATATAATTCTGAAATATGTGATGGAATAAATACTCATAAAATAACAATGGATAATGAAGTATATTATATAAAAGAAAATTGTGGGGAAATACAAAAAGGAGATAAACAATCAAAAATCTCAAAAGAAGATTTAGACACAATATTAAAAATAATAGATAGTTACCAGTAATACAAATTTAATTTAGGAGAGTAAAATAAATGTATAGAATATTAAGATTTGTATTACCAATACTTTGTATAATGGGAATTGTGTATATGTTTTTTGTGAAAAATAAATATAAAAATGATACCTCTTCAACAAAAGAAGAAATAATTAAGTATTTTGAAGAGAATAATATTACAAATTTAGAAAATGGAATTAAAACAAAAGATTTACCAAAAGAGATCGCTAAAAACCCTTATTTGTTAATGATGGTTCAAGATAAAGCTTTAACATTTAAAAAAGGAAAATACTATTTGAAGAAGCAAGTATAAGATTTCAATTTATAGAACAAATCATATTTATGGATTGTTCTTTTTTGCTATAATTAATATGGAATATAATTTTATAAAAAATACTTTGATTTACCACTTAAAGTATCGTGTCAAAGACTTTTGACAGACAAAAATATTATTCTTTTATAAAATGTAATTGGAGGTGCAAAATGAATGTTGGAGCAAGAATAAAAAAACATAGAGAAAAACAAAATATTTCACAAGATGAATTAGCTTTAAAGGTATTTGTTTCAAGGCAAACAATTTCTAATTGGGAAACAAATAAAAGTTATCCTGATATAAAGAGTTTAACTATGTTATCTAACATTTTTCATGTAACTCTAGATGATTTTATAAAAGGTGATATAGAGGAGATGAAAAAAATAGTTAGTAAAGAGAAAATAGAAAAGTTTAATATAATAAGTTATATTTTCCTAGCAGAAATGCTAATTCTTATGTTTAGTGCATATCCATTGTTTAGTATAGATGGATATATTGGGGCTATTATTTGGGCATTATTTTTTGCAATAACTTTTATAACAGCAACAATTGTTGAAAAATTTAAAAAGAATAATAACATTCAAACTTATAAAGAGATTATTGTTTTTATGGAAAATAAATCATTATCTTATGAGGAAGTTCAACAAGAAATAGGGAAAAGAAATTATCAAAAGATATTGTTAGCAATTTTAATAGGATTCATAACATTTATTATTTTTATAATTGAAATATTTATAATGAAAAAAATATAAATAAAATTTTAGGAGGTAGAATATGGAATTTTGGATAATTTTTATAGGTCTTATATGCATGGGTGGAAGTTGTTCACTAGCTGGTACTTGGTGGAGTAAAAAGAAAAAAGAAGAAAAAATCAAATAAATCATAATAAACTTTGGAGTAAATCTAATCATATAATAGATTTACTTTTTATTTGGTATAATATTTAATCTAAAATAGAATGTTAAGTCACACTTTATACAATTCTCATTTTATGTCCTGTAAATATTTTACTATTTAGATATAATTCTTTTTGAAATGAACAAGTTTTATGAATCAAGAACAAATAGGAAAATTTATGCAAGAACTTCGTAAAGAAAAGAATATGACCCAAGAAGAATTAGCAGAAATATTAGGTGTCAATGTGAAAAGTGTTAGTCGTTGGGAAAATGGTAAAACAATGCCTGATTTATCTTTATTACCACTGCTTGCAAAAGAATTAAATGTTGAAGTATCAGAACTATTAAATGGTAGAAGAATGACTAAGGAAGAATTGATTGAATTAAAAGATACAATAGAACAATTAATTGAGTATAGTCAAAATGAGATAATAGATAAAAGCAAGATTTGGCAATTCAATTTAAAAATAGGCTGGTGTATTCTAGTTTTAGCAATATTAAATAACTATCTTCATTTTTTAGGAATAATATTTACACCAAATGCTGAAGAATTTGTACAAGGAATATTATATGGTGTTGGTATTGCTTATGAATTAATTTGTGTTTATAATGTTTCTCATAAACTTCCTTTAAAAGAGAAGAAAAAAAATCTAATTAAGAAATTAAAAAAATAATAAACACAAATTACACTTTAAAAGTGCCACGATAAGTAGCATAAATGTAATGTATTGTTGCTGTTATTTTTTATCACTTAATTATAAAATTGATGTCAGAAAGGAGTTACGCCTATGACATTAGGTCAAAAAATAAAAGAGATAAGAAAAAGATTTGGATTATCACAAGAACAACTTGCTGAATTTATGAACGTTTCAAGACAAGCCATTACAAATGGGAAACTGATGGAGGAATACTAGATGTTACTAACTTACAAGAATTATCTAAACTATTTGGTATAACAGTTGACTATCTACTAAATAATGATAATGGATTACCAGCTCTTAGTATGACAAAAGAATTAGATAAGAATAAATATAATGGGAAAATATCTTCATATTCTACAATATTAAAAGAATATTATCCAACACTTTGGGAAGTATATTCGTTAATTAGAGACAAAAAAGATGAGTAAATTAGAAACAGCTTTTGATTTATTTATTGGAGCTACCTTAAGTGAGTATATAAGAAATAGACGATTATCACTATCAGGAGAAGAACTTCTAAATACAAATCATAAAATAATAGATATTGCTTTAAAATATGGATATGACTCTCCAGATAGTTTTACTAAAGCATTCACTAGATTTCATGGTTCAACTCCTACACAAGTTCGTAAAGGAAGCAAAATAAAATATTTTGCTCCCCTTAAATTAAATATGACAATGAAAGGAGGATACACTATGGAATATAGATTAGAAGAAAAAGAATCTTTTAAAATAGTTGGGTTAAAAGCTAATATAAAATATGAAACAGCAAATACTGACATACCAAAGCTATGGACGACATTCTTTAGAAAGTATCCATTTAGCAAAATAAAGCCAAAGTATGCCATAAACTTTGATGAAAACATGGATAATAACACATTTATTTATATGCTAGGTGATGACTATAATGAGTCATTTACTATTCCTCGTAATTTAGAGATTATGGAAATTCCAAAGTTTACTTGGGCAGTATTTACTTGCATAGGACCAGCGAATATTAAAATGCCAGAGATAAATGAAAAAATCTTTACAGAATGGCTACCTAATTCAAACGATTATGATATTGCCGCAGGATATAATATAGAGATGTACGCAAATCCAAAAGATTACAAAAAAGGAACCAATGATGAAAAATACTATAGTGAAATCTGGATACCTATAAAGAAAAAATAAAAATAGTTTAAAAAAAATTTAAATAAAGAGAATTGCTTTTATAAGTAATTCTTTTTTATATAATACACTATTAAAAAGTAGTATAATTAAACTATCTATGTGATAGAAAAATAATAAAAAGAAAGAGGTATATTTATGGTACATTTAGTATATTGTGATGATAAGTCAAAAGAATTAAATAAAATTTTAGATGGTCGCAAAACAATGATTATAAGAGGAGCAGCAGGAAGAAAAATTCCCCATAGCAGAGTATTTAAAGATGAAATATTATATTTTATGGAAAAAGGAACTAAAAAAATAACAGCTAAAGCAATTGTAAAAGATGTTCAAAATTTTGTAAAATTATCTGAAGATGAAATAACAAAAACTATTGAAGATAATAATAGTAAATTACAACTAACTGATAAACAAAAAGAAAGATGGCACAAAAAATGTTTATGTTTAGTTGAATTTAAAAATGTAGAGAAAATAACTCCACTAGATTTTGACCATCAAGGAAATATGGATGATTGGCTAATTATAGAGAAAATAGAGGATGTTGTTGTAGGCACAAGTATCCCTTATAACTACGAAAAATCAAGATTTTAGAAAAAAGTTATTATAATAAATTTTTAAAATGAATCAGTAAATATATATAGGAGAAATAACTATGGCAAGAATAATAAAAACAAAAAAATTAACTAATACTAGATTGGCAACCAATTATGGTGGATGGATGTATTGTGATAATTGCAATGAAAATATCGGATACTTATGTTATTCTACTTACGATAGAATAGAATTAAAATATCAATGTAATTGTGGAACTAAGGGTAGCGCATTAATAGATTTTGAAGATAGTAAAATAGGTGAAGAATGTACTAACGAACTAATTACTATAAAAAACAGACTATGTTGTCCAAATGACAATGAACCTTTAATAACTATCCTGGATAAAAAAGTAAATAATTATGAAATGAAAATCACTTGTAAGTATTGCGAAAAAATATATCAAAAAGCTAAATAAAATTACATATAGAAAGTGAGAAAATATAAAGAATTATTAAATTAAATAGGAGGACTGAATGAAAATAATAGAAGTAAAAGAAAGAACAACACTACTATTAAGTCAATTATTAGTAGTTTGGGAAGACTCAGTAAAAGCAACTCATTTATTTTTATCAAATGAAGAAATAGATAAGATAAAAGAATATGTTCCCCAGGCCTTATCAAGTATATCTAATCTAATTGTTATGTTAAATTATGAAGATATTCCTGTAGCTTTTATGGGAATTGAAAATCAAAAACTAGAAATGCTTTTCGTAAAAAATAGCGAGAGGGGAAAAGGGATTGGAAAACAATTATTAAATTATGGTATAGAAAATTATAATGTTAGTGAGCTTGCTGTAAATGAACAAAATCCACAAGCTAAATCTTTCTACGAACACATGGGATTTAAAGTATATCAAAGAAATGAATTAGATAATCAAGGTAATCCTTATCCAGTTCTATATATGAGACTATAATAGGAGATAGAGATATGAAAGAAACAATAGATTTTATTTTTTTAATTATAATATACATTTTTATTCTTTTTAAAAAGTGGAAAAAAGAAGGTAAAGACATATTGTTCATAAAAACAACTATGTATATTTACTTATCTTTTGTTTTATATTTTACTTTAATGCCTATAATAACATCACTGCCATTTGTTTTTAATCATCCATATACACCAATGAACTTAATTCCTTTCGTTGATGTTAGTTTAGGTAGAGGAGATTTTTTAAGACAAGTAGGTTTAAATATTTTAATGACTATTCCTTTTGGAATATTATTGCCTTTAGTAAGAAAGGAAAATACTACATTATTTAAGACAATTCTTTATACTTTTTTATTAAGTCTAAGTATAGAACTTTTACAGCCTCTAATAAATGGAACAAGATCATCTGATATAACCGATATCACTACAAATGTAATAGGTGGAATCATTGGTTATACGATATACATTATTTTCAAACCATTGATTAATAAAATTTTAAGTTACATAAAAAAGTAAATTTATTTGATTGACAAAAAGAATATCATTTTATTATAATTTAATTAAGAAAGCAGATATCATTTAATAAAAAAATGATACATTTGAAGAGTTATCAAATGGCTTTCCTAGTTGGTGTTTCTGATTTATATCAGAAACTTTTTATATTTTTATACAACCAACAAAAATATAATGACCAGTAGAAATAATATTATGATGTTTTTGAAAAATGTTTCTAAACTCATAATACCACCTCCTATTCATTATTTTAGTTTTAACCAAAATCCCCTGAATAGAAAGTCATTTGCATCAAATGTATCAGAAGTAAAATAGCATTAAACTAGCCTTAAGTAAATAGCAAGATAGTGATTTTATCAACAAATTTCATTTTGATTTATTTATAACGATTAAAAAAATTTTTTTGCATATTTTGTTGGGAGAAAATATGTAAAAACTTACTAGCAGAAAAATATGAATTCTCCAAAAAACATAAGTATGCTATAATATCTCCAGAGAGGATTAATAAAAATGACAAATACAAAGAGTTTTAATCAAGAAGAAATAGATATAAATAAAAAATATTCTATAGAAGAACGAAGAGCCAACATTAAATCCTTTATAAAGGACAATTCTAATCAAGATGGTGTAGATTTAAATCCTTTATATCTTGCAGATTAATATATACTAAAGGAAATGAAGAGAATATGGAAGATGAACAATTTTCTAACAAAGTAACATTAGTATATAGGTTTCCTGATTCTGATAACGAAAATTTATATATGGACTTATTTAAAGAACGTTTATTAAAAAAGACAACTTATACAATACCAGGAATATTATCTTTCGCTCCATTCGTCAGAAAAGGATTAACTGCCACTTGTTTTAGTGAAGTAAGAGAATTTTTAGGAAAAGAAAGAGAAACTTTAGAAAACCTTGAAATTCTTTATGGTAGAATTAAAGATTTAGATTATTATGATTTTTTAAAAAATAGTGTAGAATTGCAACAGCAGTCTATAAATGAAAGTAGTGAATCTTCTTTAAAAAGAAGATAATTAAGAAGAGGAAAAATTATGAGTAAATATGAACCATTATGGAAATTCTTAAAAGATAACAAAAAAGATTTTTATAAATTTTCTTACGACGAAATTGCAGAAATCTTAGGATTTCCAATAGATCATTCATTTTTAAAATTCAAAAAAGAGTTAGAAAATTATGGTTACGAAGTAACTAAAATATCCACGAAAGAAAAGAATATTTTATTTAATAAATTAAAATAAATTAATATGATAGATAAGAAAAAATCAAAAAGAGGAGTTAAAATTTATGAAAACAATAACAGTATGTGGTAGCTTTAAATTTGCTAAAGAAATGGAAACAATAACAGAACGTCTAGAACTAGAAGGAAATTGTATGCTTACACCAATAAAATTAACTAGACCAAATAAAGAATCTTATACCAAAGAAGAAGGCTTAATAATTGAACAAATGCACAAAGAAAAAATAAAAATTTCTGATGCTATATTAGTTGTCAATGTAAATGGTTATATAGGAAAAAGTACTAATGAAGAAATTGATTATGCTACATCTCTAAATAAAGAAATAATCTATTATACCGACTTAATAAATAATGGAGTAGATGAAAATAAAGTATCTAAAGAAGAAAATAATCTTCCTATAGAAATAGAACCAGTATTTGAAGAATATGTTGATTTTGAAACATTTAGTAAATCAGATTTTCGTGCAGTAAGGATTATAGATTGCAAAGAAGTTCCTAAAAGTAAAAAATTATTAGAATTTACTTTAGATGATGGAACAGGAGAGTATAGAACAATTCTAAGTGGCATTCATGCTTATTATGAACCTGAAGCTTTAATTGGTAAAACAGCAATTGCTATTCTAAACCTTCCACCACGTAGTATGATAGGAAAAGTTTCAAATGGTATGTTACTATCTGCAGTACATACAAGTAATGGTGAAGAAAAACTAAATCTTCTTCTTGTCGATGATAATATTCCGGCAGGAGCTAAATTATATTAAAAATCTTGTAATATAAAAAAACTGTAATAACGCTCATTACAGTTTTTTAATTTTCGTCATTATCAGAAGTTAAATTACTATAATATTTAATTTTCCCACTTAAAATATCATCATAAAATACTTGTTTCCATTTTATAAAATCAATACTTTCTTGTATAATTCTTATATCATTTTCTAATTTTCCTAGCTTTAAATTTAAAATTTTCTTACATCTAGGAATAGTCTTTTCGCCTTCAATACATAATTCCATATATTCTCTTAATCCACTAATATTTACTCCATATTTTACGCATAATAAGGCAACTCCAATGACGCATTTGAAGAAGGTCATAAAGAAGAGAAAATCTTCTTTTTTAAAAAAACTATTGACAAAGTAGTAACTCAAGACATTATAATATATATTTGTAAAAAATATTTGTCGGAAGAAATTATTTCCAAAATAATGAAAACACACAATTTTTTCACATAAATCAATTAAAATATGAATTGTAATAAAAAGGGATTAAATAATATCATTTAAAGGAAGTGCGACATGAAAACTAAATTAAATAATTCTTACTTTATAAATTACATAATCTTACTATTGGGCATGTTTATTCCTGAAATAATTTTTAAGTTAATTAATCATTCAAATATTTTTGACATATCAACTTTAAGAATCTTCTTAGGAATAAATATAATATGTTCTATAATTTCATTTATCTTAAATTTTACTAATACTATTACTAAAAGAATAATTATAATCACATTACTATTAATTTCTTCAATATACACATGTGCCCAACTAGGATTCTTTAACTTTCTTGGTGTATATATATCATTTCAAACATCAAGTCAACTAGGTGCTGTAAAAGATTATGTAAAAGATTTTATTAGTAGTTTTAAAATAGAGTATTTCTTAACCTTAATACCTTTAATTATTACTATAACAATGTTAATTGTATTTAATAAGAAATTGAAAAAAGAAAGTATCTCTTTAAAAAACAATGTTATAATTTCTAGCTTAATATTAGTTATTAGTATGACTTTATATACTACAACAATCATTGCTCCAGTATTTCAAAATAAATATCAAACTATATCAACTAAGAACTTATTTCTAACAGCTTCTAATCCAAGCCTTACTGTAGAACAATATGGCACATTAGGATTTTGCTTTTTAGATATTAAAGCAATGATCTTCCCTGTAGTCACCGAAGAAAACTATACTATAAATAAAAATTACAATAATTCATCAAATATCACAGATAACTCACGTATTATTGACGATACCTTATGGCTAAAAGTAATAGATGAAGAAACAAATAAAAGCTTAAATTCTTTAAACAACTATTTTATTAATCAAAAAATAACAGATAAAAATGAATATACAGGTCTTTTTGAAAATAAAAATCTAATCGTGATAATGATGGAAAGTGTTAATGACATTATAATTAACCAAGAATATTATCCCCACTTTTATAAACTAGTTAGTGAAGGGTGGTATTGGGAAAATAACTATTCTCCACGTAACTCTTGTGCAACTATGAATAATGAATTCAGTGCCCTAACTGGACTTTATTCAATTTATAACACATGTACAGCTAGTAGGTATAAAACAAACAATTATTATGAAAGCATGTTTAACTTATATAATAGAGCAGATTATGTAACTTTCTCTTCACATAATTATACAGATAGCTACTATCCTAGAAAAATTATTCATCCAAATATGGGGAGCGGTGAATATTTTAGTGTTGAAAAGTTAGGCATTGATTATTCAAATGAATATATTAATTGGTCTAATGATGACGAATTTATGGAAGAAATATTAAATATAATAGATTCTAAAACTGAAAATAATGAAAATTTTATGACTTGGCTAACAACAGTTTCTTCTCATCAACCATATAGCGTTAACTCTATTCAAGGAAATAAATATTTTGATATGACAGAAGATACTGAATATCCAGAAGATGTAAGAAGATACATGTCTAAATTAAAAATATTAGATGATGGATTAGGAATTCTTCTAGAAGGTTTAGAGGAACGTGATATCCTAGATGATACAGTAATTGTCTTATTTGGAGACCATTATCCATACGGTATAAAAACTAGCAATCTAAATCAGGTACTAAATTATGATACAAGTGAATACTACAATGCCGAAAGAGTACCATTTGTTATTTATAATAGTGAGCAAGAACCTAAAGTATTTAGTGAATATACTTCATATATTAATATCTTGCCAACTATAGCAAATTTATTTAATCTTGATTATGACCCGAGACTATATTTGGGAACAGATCTTCTAAGTAACGATTATGAATCTCGTGTCGTATTTGCTGATGGCTCTTGGAAAAATGAAGATTTTTACTATGATGCAACAAAGAATAGCCTTGTGGTTTTTGGCTCAAAAGAGTTATCATTAGATGAATTGAAATTAATCAATGATGATATAAATACTAAAATAAATGTTAGTAATGATGCAATAAAAAATAACTATTTTGCCTATCTAGAAAAAAAGTTAAATATTTCTAGTAAAACTGAATCACCAAATACAAAAAATGATTCATCAGCTAACGAAGATAATAGAAAAACATCTAATAAATCTAAACAGGGTTCTTAAAACAGGGTTCTTAAAATCTTTGAATTTATACAAAAATAATTAAAGGTCACTATGTGATCTTTTTAAATTTATTACCCCCCTTAATAATCTAATGATATATGTTTGAACAATTTATCACTTAACATGATATAATATGCATAAGGTGTTAATTATGAAAAAAAGAATCATTTTATTTAGTTTATTTATTATATTAGTTATATTATCCAGTACTATAATCTTTAAAGTACACAATAAACAAAATTCTAAAGAAGACAATCAAAGTCAAACTGAATTTGAATCTAAAAATAATACAGAAAACACATATAACTTATTACCAAATCACGTAAAAGCTACTTACGATTTAATTGATCCCTTTATTAATACTCATGAAATGTCTACATGTTATAACGGAATGTATCAAAATAAAAAAATTTCAGTAGAAAATCTGTCAGCAGAAAGTAAGATTTATTACCTTGTTAAAAGAATTTATAAAGAAGGATATTTTAACAATCGTATATATTATGAAATAATTGATGATGATCTAAATAACCTTAAAGAAATAACAAAAGTAGAAGCAGATACAATAAAAGAAAGCGGAGTCTGGTATACTGATTATATTTTAGAGAAATACCCTGACGTAACAAAAAAAGTTTTCCAAGAGTTTGCTTTAAATTTATTAGGTGAAAAAAAATTAATTTTTTCTTCAGTCGATTTAGTAGATGATAATGTATATATAGTATGCGATTATGATAAAGAGTATTCATGTCATAGTGTATCCGATGGTGGAACTGGACCACGACCTAATATGCTAGATTATTTGAAAAATATGAAGAAAAAGATGGAATGTTAATAATATATGACAAATCACTATTTTATATTGATTCATATGAAGAAGAAAGTAATAAAACAACTAGATATTATTTTAAAGATTTAGAAAGCTTATATAATTCTTATAGTGTAGAGGACTATAAAATAATAAATGAAGAGTTCTTAGTTTCCAAAGCAGAAATTAATAACTTAGAAAATAATGAATTAATAAACGAAAAAGTATTAAAAGAAAAGGGAATATTATATAAATCATTTTAAAAAAAATGAATTAGGTAACTATTACTGGATAAGTAGTGAACCAATAGAATAAATATGGAAGGCCAATCTTACTTTTTTCTTTAGTATCTTATAAATCAAGATAATAAATGGTATTTCCATGATATAATATTTACAGAAAGTTAAGTGATACTATGAATAAAAAAAATATCTATATTACTTCATCTTTGCTAATATTTTCTATTATAGTATGTTTGATAGATGCTGTTATAAAACCAAGTTACTTCATGAAAATTCCAATTAAAATATGTTTCTTCCTTGCATTACCTACGATATTCTTTTTTATTAATAGAAATGATTTTAAAAACTTTAAACAATTATTTGAGTTTAGAAAAAGCGGCTTATTAAAATCTTTATTACTAGGAATTATAGTTTATATAGCAATTCTTGGCTCTTACTTCTTAACTAGAAATATAATCGATTTTTCCAACGTAACTTTAAGTCTCACAGAAGGAATGGGCATAACTGCTAATAACTTTATTTATGTTTTCGTCTATATCGCACTTGCTAATTCTTTCTTAGAAGAATTTTTCTTTAGAGGATATGGCTTTATTACCTTGAAAAAATATACCAATAGACGTTTTGCGTATCTTTTTAGTTCAATAGTATTTGCTATTTATCATATAGGAATGCTTATCTTTATGTTTAATATATGGATATTATTATTACTGCTTATAGGATTAATTATTGGAGGTTGTATATTTAATTATATAAATGAATCAACTGATAATATCTATCCATCTTGGTTTGTTCATATGTTTGCTAATTTTGCCATTAATACAATAGGGCTAATTCTATTTGGAATTATATAATAAGGAGGAGTGAATATGGCAATGTGGAATCCTTGGCGTGGTTGTAAAAAATGTAGTGATGGTTGTCTTCATTGCTATATTCATAAAGGCGACGCCAAAAGAAATATTAATACAAATGATATAATAAAAACAAAAGATTTTAATAAACCAATAGAAAAAAATAAAAACGGTGAATATAAAATGAAATCAGGTCTTGTTTATTTATGTTTTTCTACAGACTTTTTAATAGAAGAAGCTGATGAGTGGAGAAAAGATTGTTGGAAAATGATTAAAGAAAGAAATGATTGTACATTTTTATTTCTAACCAAAAGAATAGATAGGTTTATAAAATGTATTCCAGATGATTGGGGAGATGGCTATGATAATGTTGTTGTTTGTTGTACAATTGAGAATCAAAAAAATGCCGATTATAAACTATCTATATTTGCAGGTTTACTAATAAAACATAAATGTATAACAGCTCAGCCATTATTAGAGAATATTGATATAGAAAAATATCTTGATAATATAGAACTTGTAGTAGTAGGTGGAGAATCAGATATAAACGCTAGACCCCCCGACTATTCATGGGCATTAAGTATTAGAGAACAATGTATAAGAAAGAATATTAATTTCGAATTTAGACAATGTGGAACATATTTTATAAAAGATGGAAAGCAATACAAATTACAAACAAAAGATTTAATTAAACACGCTAAATTAGCCAATATTGATTACAAGAGTACTCGTTAAATTATATAAGACTAATAAAAAATTTTAAAAACATCTTAATATATGCAGAGACTTGTTATTCATATTGCCATAATATATTATTATAAAGTAAATATTATGTATAGTTTTTCACTTTAGTGATAAAATGAAATAGAAAGAAGGAAAAAAATGAAATTAAAAAAATTATTATCACAAAGTATTATAGCTTTATGTGCCCTATGTTTTATAACAGGATGTAGCGAAGAAAAAACAACTGAAAGTCAAAAAGAAGAAGTAAAAGGAAATTGTCCTATAGTAGAATGTATGAAAAAAATAGAAGCAACCAATACTATGGAAGAAATTAATGACATTATAGGTTTTGAATCAACTAAAGATGCTATGATTGGAAGTGATCCAATCTGGAAGTTTGATTCTAAAAATTGGATAAGTTTCAAGAAGAATAGTAATGATGAAACTACAATTCAAGCAACAATAGATAAAGAAAGTCTAAAAGATGATAAAATAAAATTGCCATTATCAAGTGACTTACAAAAAGATTTAAATAACGGCTCATTTACTTACGAAGAATTAGTTACAAAAGTTGGTGGAGAAGGAACATTAACAAGTATATCAAAAGGGTCTCTTAGTTATACATGGGTAGATAAATCAGGTCAAAGATTAGGAGCAACATTTAACAACGAAAGTGGTAAATGCACCGTTGCTAGCTTCAGATAAAATAAAGTATTATAAGTAACTTTAGTAAAAATAACTATATATTAAAAATTGTCTAAATATCCTATTTGTGATACAATTAAATTAGTTATAAAAAAGGAGTAAGTGATTACATGTTTAAAAATAATCAAAATAAAATTCATATTATTAATTATGTTTTAGGTTGATTATTTTTCTGTGTCCAAATTATTATAAAAATCATAAAAGCTTTCTAAAACATATAGAAAGCTTTTTTATATATGGAGGTGTAAAAATGAGAATATTAGTTAAATAAGTAAGGCATAAACTTTGATTATGCCAGAAAGGAAGGCATAATATGTTAGAAATAAAAGATTTAACAATAATAGTAAATGATCGATACTTAGTTAAAAATCTATCATTTACATTAAACAAATTTGATAAATTAGCTATCATAGGTGAAGAAGGTAATGGAAAATCAACACTACTAAAATGTATATTAGGTATCTGTGATTATGCTACCATTACTGGTACAATAATCACAAAAGAAAATAAAATTGGCTATTTAGAACAATCAATTTCTGAAAGTAATTTACATAAAAAAGTATATGATTATCTCTTTACAGATGATAATGACTACTATAATAAAATAAATTATCTATATAAACATTTAAATACAATAAAATTAGAAGACACAATCTTAGATCAAACCTTAAGTACGCTTTCTGGTGGTGAAAAAGTAAAAATAAATATTTTAAAATTGCTACTTGATGAATACGATATATATTTCTTAGATGAACCAACTAACGACTTAGATATTGAAACTTTAGAATGGTTAGAATCATTTATTAATAATTGTCAAAAAACAATAATTTATATATCTCATGATGAAACATTATTATCAAATACAGCAAATGCTATTTTACATTTAGAACAGACTAAGAAAAAGAAAGATTGTCGTCATACATATCTAAAAACAACATATGATGAATATGTTACAGATAGATTAAGAAGCATTGAAAAGCAATTCCAAGTTTCCAAAAACGAAAAACGTGAATATGATAAACAACAAGCTAAACTAAAACAAATAATGAACAAAGTAGAACATCAACAAAATACTATCTCTCGTAGTGATCCACATGGGGTAAGATTACTAAAAAAGAAAATGCATTCTATAAAATCACAAGAAAGAAAATTAGAAGAAAAAGAAATAACAGAAACACCTGATATTGAAGAAAGTATAAACTTTTTCTTTAATGATGTTTATATCCCTAAAAATAAAATTATTTTAAATTTAGATATTCCAGAATTAAAAATTAAAGATAAAATATTATCTAAAAACATCAAACTAGACATTATTGGTAATACTCATCTATGTATAATTGGTTCTAATGGAGTAGGTAAATCAACTCTAATAAAAGAAATTTATAAAAATTTAAAAGATAGAACTGATATCAAAGTAGGCTACATGCCTCAAAACTATGAAGATATTTTAGGTAAATACGAATATGTTCTAGATTTTATCTCTCCAAGTAAAAGTGATTATGATATCACTCTTGCTAGAACGTATCTAGGAAATATGAAGTTTACTCACGAAGAAACAACGGGAAAAATAAAAGATCTTAGTAATGGAACAAAAGCTAAACTAATTTTAGCTTACTTAGTTTTGAATAACTTTAATGTCTTAATATTAGATGAACCAACCCGTAATGTAAGTCCTTTATCTAATCCCGTTATTAGAAATGTTCTAAAAAATTTCAAAGGAACTATAATAAGTATTTCTCATGACCGTAAATATATATTGGAAGTAGTAGATAATTTATATGTATTAACTGAAAATGGTTTATCAAAAATATAAATAAAACTCTTCAGTTTTGTCCTGTTAATTTTTCATAATTATTAGTAAAATTAGTTTAACGAAGAGAAGATAAAATTGCTCATAATTTGGCTATAGAAGAAAGAAAAAAATTATTAAAAAAATAATCAGGAGACTAGAAATAGTCTTCTTTTTCTTTTATAATAAATTTAAGAAATGTTTAGGAGGATGATGTATGGCAACAAGTGAAGATTTTATAAAATATGTTTGTGAAGAACTAAGTGGAGTAGGTCTAATTAGATATCGTAAAATGTTTGGCGAATATATGGTTTATATAAATGAAAAACCAATTGTTCTAGTTTGTGATAATATTGTCTATGTAAAAAAACATGACTATATTAAAGATGATATGGTAGACTGTGAAACAGGCACTCCTTATGAAGGAGCAAAAGAACATTATATATTAGATATAGATAATGCTGAATTTAGTAAATATATTATAAAAAAATTAGAAGAAGTAACACCACTTCCTAAGAAAAAAGTAAAAAAGATTAAAATAGAATCAAGATGTGGCATAAGTTGTAGTAAGTGTGAATTTTATAAAGATAATAAATGCCAAGGATGTACCAAAATATCAAAACCATTTTGGGGAGATGCATGTCCAGTTAAATCATGCTGTGAAGAAAAAAAACACGACTGTTGTGGTAAATGCCAAGAATTTCCCTGTAAATTACTTAATTCATTTGCTTATGACAAAGACCAGGGCGATAATGGTCTTCGCATAGAAAACTGTCGTCTTTGGTGTAAGAAACAATAATTAAAAATATATAGGTAACTTATCTAAAGTTATCTTTTTTATTAATGAAATATGATATAATCGATTTATAAAGAAAGACTATGAGGAAAATATGAAAAAGAAAAAATTATTTATAGCAATCATTATAATAATCATAATAATTATAACTTTTGTAACTACAGATTATTACCGAGCTAAGAAAAATAAAACTCCATTTTATGCCATAAAAATTGGGCAATATAAAGACGGTGGTAGTAAAGAATATATTGGATTAGGATATAAGTTTATAAAATGTAATACCTTAAACGGAAATAAATCATCTCATATTGGTTTTTATAATATGAATATCGATGTATGTAAAGAATCAACGGATTCATCATTAGAAAACCAACCAGTTTTATTAGATGAATATAAAATAATAAAACAAGAAAGTAAAGGTACAGCAGATTACTTATTTAATTTAAAAACTTCATATAGTGATAGTTCAAATGTGGATACTATTCTTAAAGTTCTGCAACTTGATTTCTATGGCAATTATTCGTATAGTTTTAAAAAAGTAAATGATAGTTACAGATTAATAATTAATTACAATCGTATTGAGGGATGGGGAAATATTCTAGATCAAGAAAAAGAGCTCCAGAAAAAATCAGGTGTTATATTAACATTAATAGAAGATGCAAACGAAGTAGAGTGGGTAAATAATGAAGATAATGAAAGAAAATTAATTACCATAACAGAACTAAATAAAAAATATGGAAACTTAAAAGATATTTCTTCATTAGAACAACTAAATAAACTATTAGTAAAACTAGATTATTATAAAGAAACTGAACCAATAACTATAACTATGACAAAATTAACTAGTGAAGGTGCTGAAATTGAAATAAAAAATAATTCTAAAGATAAATTTAATTATGGCGAATTATTTATTGTCGAATATAAGGATAATGATAAATGGATACCTGTAAAAGGAATGCCACAATATTTTAATATGTTTGGTTATACCTTATTAGAAAATGAAAATATTACTAAAAAATGCTCTTGGAATACTTCTTTATCAAAAGGTGAATATCGTTTAGTTAAAGATTTTACCAAAATAATATCTTCTACAGAAGAATCAACAACATATGGTGAAGAACATATCATATATGTTGAATTTACAATATAGAAAGGAATAATAATATGGCAGTTGACGTTACAATAAAAAGTAAAGGCTTATTTAAAAAAGAATTAAAACTAGAAGACATCTTATTAGATAATCAGAGTTATGGTATTATGGACGAAAGTTTTCGTCTAGAAGAAGGTAAAACAGGAGACTATACTGTCATCTTTAATAAAAATAACATATGTCGTGGATATGAGTTATCTATAAAAAAAGGTGAAATTAATTTATCAATGCCATTGCCAACTAGCGATGATGATATAATTTTATTTTATAAATATATAAAATTTATATGTCAAAAAATGAATACAAAAGTATTTACAAGAGATGAAGAAGAAGTTAGCATAGATAGAATTCAAGAATTTATAGATTTAGATATTAATACAAGTGAACAGGCATTAAAACAAATAGAAGAAAATATAAATAATGGTACTTATGAAAATATGTATATATTTGGAGCGTTAAATCCCGTTTCAATTGGTAAAAGAGAACTAGATAAAATAAAATGTAGCCCTAAAAAATTAGGTGAATTATTAAATGATTTACAAAGTATAGATGCTTACTATGCAGTTCCTAAAATATATCAAAAACCAACAAAAGAACTATTTGGAATTTACATTCTAACAGAAGACGTATTATCTATTCTCCCATATAAACCAACATTACTAACATCAAATGATATAAAAATAGAAGAATGGTATATCGGATTTGTTATTGATGATAACTTAGCGGGCTCAATTTCGTATAAAGATTTTATATCTTCAATAAAAAAAGAAAAAGAATATGAAACAGAACATTTCATACTTACATTAAATAAAGAAAAAATGCAAGAATTGCTAAAAAAATATAGAGTAGAAATATAGTTTTTTATAAATGTTATTTTTACGGGACAAATTGACTTCTTAAAATGGTAGATTGTTTTTAGTTAAAAAGCTATAATTGTTTTGATATTTAATGAGCTCTAATATCAAAGAGAAAGGACAAATAAAAAATGAAATTTAGTGAAAATTTAATAAGGTTACGTAAAAAAGAAAATCTATCACAAGAAGAACTAGGCGAGAAATTAAATGTTGCAAGACAAACAATAAGTAAATGGGAAAATAGTGAAACAACACCAGAATTAGATAAATTATTAGAAATATCAAAATTATTTGATATAAGCATTGATGAACTAGTAGGTAATAATATCAAAGTAGTAAAAGATAATTATCGTAAAAACTATTATGAATTTATAAGTAAAACAAAAATAGGTTCTCTACCATTAGTACATATTAATATAGGTTATGGTTTAGGAAACATTAGAACAGCTAAGGGAGTCCTAGCTATAGGAAATATTGCCAAAGGAGTATTTTCCTTCGGTGGAATAGCCATTGGTTTATTCGCTTTCGGTGGCATAGCTTTAGGTTTAATTTCTCTAGGTGCACTTGCTCTTGCATTATTACTCGCTGTTGGCGGAATAGCAGTAGGTAGTTTAGCAATAGGTGGAATAGCCATTGGTTTATTCGCAATAGGTGGATTTGCTTTAGGCATCTATGCGATAGGTGGATGTGCAATTGCTAAAGATATAGCAGCAGGTGGATATGCGAATGGTTATATTGCTATAGGAGATTATGTTGATGGAACAATAACATTTCTAACAACAGAAATTACTTCGTCTACCAAAATCGAAATAAAAAAAACTATTTTAGAAGAATTTCCTCGTATCTGGCGAATCATTGCAACAATATTTAGTGAAGCAGGTTTATAAAACCTCTTTTTATTTTGTTGTATAATAAAAATATCAAACTCTCAAAATGTTTCCTGTTAAAATAACTAAAAAAAGAATAAGATGAAATCATGAAAGAGGGAATTTTAAATGAATCAAGAACGTATCGGCGCATTTATTGCCGAATGTCGAAAAAACAAAAAACTAACACAAACTGAATTGGCTGAAAAATTAGGAGTATCAGATAAAACAATTAGTAATTGGGAAAATGCTCGTTGCATGCCAGATTTATCACTATATAAACCATTATGTGATGTTTTAAATATAACAATAAATGAACTTATGAGTGGTGAAAAAATTAACGAGGAAAACTACCAAGAAAAACTAGAAGAAAACATTATTGATACAATAAACTACACAACAAAAACAGCTTTAAACAAAGACAAAATAATAGCAGAAATCTTATTTGTTATTGGTCTTGCCATAATTTTCATAGCATTTACCATATTCCCATCAGAAAGTAGCTGGGGTTCAATCTGTTCAATAATCGGTGTAATCATATCACTTATTGGAGTTATAAAATTTAATAAAATAAAAAATAATATTCTAAGAATTTTACTTAATATCACTTATTTTATTCTTACACTATTAGCACTAGTCATAATTGATTTTACAAATGTTTACCTAAATAATTTACCACCTAGATTTTCTTATCTTAAGGAAACAGGAGATAAAATGATAACTTACAAAGCACCATTTTATAATGTCTATCGTATAAACTATAATACTAAAAATGAATATTATATTATTGATTCAAAAAAAGAATATAATGAAGATAATATTCCAATAGTACCATTTAACAGAAATAAAACTGCATATAAAAATATTATAAAATATCAAAACAAATATTTAGGGGATAATAGCAATACAGGAAACTTAATAGGTAATCTTCCAATATCTGAGTATGGTTATGTTTTTGAAATAGATTCTACTAATTTAGGACTAATAATAAACTATCATGTTACAGATTGGTATGTTAAAGAAAATTTATACTTAGAAAAAGCTCTCATATATAATACAATTTCAATATTTCATCTTATCGAGAATGTAGATTACATAACATATAATTTTACAGCTAATAGTTATAAAGTAACTAAAGATAAAGTAAAAGAAGTATATCCTAATTATAATGAAATAACAAAAGAAGAAAAATTTAATACTTATGTTGAAAAAAGAATGGAAGACGATTACTTTATAGAAAAATATTTTGAAAAAATATTCGAAGAAAATAAAGAACAATAACTGATTGTTATGTTAAAATATATATAGAAATTAATAAAAAATCAAGAGGTGTCATATGGATAAAATCGCTATAATTTCAGATATACATTCTAACATTGTTGCTTTAAAAGAAGTATTAAAAGATATTGAAAGTCGTAATATAAATAAAATATATTGTTTAGGAGACATTGTTTTAAAAGGCTCATCACCATGTGAATCCTTAGACTTAATTCAGAGTAGATGTGATTTAATTATTAAAGGAAACTGTGATGACTACGCTGTTAATCTTAATTACGAACATGCTATTTGGTATAAAAATAAATTAGGTAGCGAAAGAATAGAATACTTAAGTAATCTACCAATGTATAAAGACTTATATATAAGTGGTAGTTTAGTAAGATTATTTCATGCCACAAAAAATGACCTAAATAAAAGAACATTAGATACTGCATCAACAGAAGAAAAGCTTACTCTTTTTGAAGACGAAAATAACATTGTTCCAGACATTATATTTTACGGAGACATCCATAAACAATATTTAGAAAAGATAAAAAATAAAACAATCGTTAATGTAGGTAGTGTAGGCAATCCACTAGAAATATCTAACACAGTAGATGATGATACCGAAATGCAAGAAATGACCCAAGCTCATTATTGTATTGTTGAAGGTAATTTAAATTCTAAAGAACGTTCATCTTTATCTATTACTTTTGTTAGAGTACCATATGACATAAAAAAAGAATTAGAATTAGCTGCATCTAACCAGATACCAGATTATAATCAATATGAAAGTGAACTATTAAAAGCCAAATACCGTGGTAAAAATAAAAAAATTTTAGAAGAATTAAAAAATAATAACTAGCAAGTCTTTAAACAAGATTTGTTTTTTTCATGATAAAATTAAAACAGGTGATAATATGAAAGAAGAAATATTAACATTAGAAAAAAATCTATTTAAACTAGAATATATATCTAATAAAGAATGGTTAGAAAAAACAATTGATGATAAATTTATTGAATGTGGTAAAAGTGGATATTTATTTCATAAAAAAGATACTATAGAATCTCTCTTAGAATTTACTAGTGATAGACCTATTACCATTTACAATTATGAATATCAACAAATAGATGTGAAAACTTATTTAATCCATTATATAACTAAGTCCCAAGATAAAATATATTATCGTACATCAATATGGACAATGGATTCTAATTTAAAACTTCTTTACCATCAAGCAACAGAATTTAAAGAAAATTTAACTTTAATAGAATATTAAAAGGAAGAATTATAATGAAAACAAATCTTACAACAATTCCAAACGTTGGAAAAAGAACTAAAGAATCATTGATGGATATTGGCATTAATTGTGTCGAAGATTTAGTAGGAAAGAATCCAGAAGAGTTATATAAATTAGATTGTAATAAAAAAGGTTTTAAAGTAGACAAATGTCAATTATACTTATTTAAAATGGCTGTGTACTATGCTGAAAACAAAGAAAATTTAAATGAAGAAAAACTAAAATGGTGGTATTGGAAAGATAAATAATTATAAAACTCTACATAATGTTTGGTTACTTTTATAAATTAAAAAACTATAATCATCAGTGAAGGGATGATTTTATGAATCAAGAGAAAATTGGTAAATTTATTGCCGAAAACAGAAAAAGAAAAAATATGACTCAAACAGAACTAGCAAATATTCTAGGAGTAACTGATAGAGCTGTATCTAATTGGGAGAACGGAAGACGCTTACCTGACCCATCTCTTATGCTAGGCTTATGTTCTAATCTTGACATTACTCTAAACGAATTATTTGCAGGAGAACACTTAAAAGAAAAAGAAATTATTAAAGAATCAGAAAAAAATATTTTAAATATCTTTAGTTTGATTCTAAACAAAAATAAAAGATATAAGCTTACTTGTTTTATTTTTGCTATAATAACTTTCATTTTTTCATTTTTAATAATCCATCAAGTTTTTATAATAAAAGGTTTTGCTATAGATGAGAATTTAAAATACATAGAGAGTTATGATACATCAAAAGAATATATTAAAGGAGACGTAAATACCAAATATTTTGAAGATATAAATATTGACTTTGAAATTGGAGCAAATAAATACGGAATAGCAGTTTTTAAAAATCCAGAATTAGCATTTAAAAGGTTAAAAAAAGATTATTCCAAAGGAATCAAATTAATAAAAAAAGAATACAAATTACCTCCATTAAATAATTTTACATATAAATTGTATAAAACATATGGTTGGCAGGTTACAACAGGAACTGAAGAAGAGCAAACAGAAGCAAGATTTATCTCTGGATTTATGGATATCTATGAAAATAGTTTTAATCAAAGTTAACTTAAAGATATCATGTATGTCTTTTTTTAAAATTTTTAATAATATTTAAGAATATAATTATAAAAAGTATGTTACAATATCTTTAAGAAAGAATAGGTGCAAAAATGATGAAAAAAATCATAAATATCGTAATAACGCTAATATTAGGAGCAATACTATATTATTTTACATTACCAGCAATTAATTTAAATAATATTGGATTCTATTTCTTTATAGGTTTTCTAATAATTATATTTACTTTATTAGAAAGTATTGAAAGAAATAAAACAGTCTTATTTAGAAAAGGAAAATTAATCAACGCCAATTCACTATCAGAACCATTAATTTATGGCTTTGGTGCAGTATTCGGAATGTTTATACTAATTATGGTAGTCAACTTTATATGTTCTCCAATATTTAATGCTAAAAGTTATCAAACAAGAATATCTGTAAATGAAAATGGCAATTTTACAGAAGACATTCATGAAGTAGATTTCAGTCAATTGCCATTACTTGATAAAGCTTCATCTCAAGTTTTAGGAGATAGAGTAATGGGTCAAATGAGTGAATTAGTATCTCAATACAAAGTATCTGATTTATATACTCAAATAAATTATAATAATTCTATCTTAAGAGTAACACCTCTAGAATATGCTGATGAAATTAAATGGTTTACTAATCGTAAAAGTGGAATAGTAGGATATATCACAGTGGATAGTGTAACTGGCGAATCAAATTTAGTTCGTTTAGAAAAAGGCATGAAATATTCAACTAGTGCTATGTTCAATGAAAAATTAGAAAGAAAATTAAGATTTGATTATCCAACAACAAACTTTGGACGAATCTCATTTGAAATAGATAATGAAGGAAAACCATACTATATAATTCCAACGATTAAATATACTGCAGTAGGATTAAAAGCTAAAGTAACAGGTGTTATAATATTTGATCCAATAACAGGAGAATCTAAAAAATATAAAAATGAAGACATTCCAACATGGGTAGATATTGCATACTCAGCTAGTTTAATTATTGAACAAGTAGATGATTGGGGTACATACAAAAACGGTTTCTTCAATAGCATCTTTGGTCAAAAAAATGTTGTTAATACAACAGAAGGCTATAACTATTTAGCTATGAACGATGATGTTTACTTATATACTGGTATCACTAGTGTTGTAAGTGACGAATCAAATTTAGGATTTATTCTAACTAACATGCGTACTGGTGAAACTACATACTATAATGTTCCAGGTGCTGAAGAATTTAGTGCTATGAGTAGTGCTGAAGGCCAAGTTCAAGATATGGGATATAAATCAACATTCCCATTACTAATTAACTTAAATGGTAAACCAACATATTTAGTAAGTTTAAAAGATTCAAGTGGTCTTGTAAAAATGTACGGATTTGTTGATGTTAAAGACTATCAAAAAGTTGTAGTTACTGATTCTTCAAAAGGTATAATAACAGCTAAAGATAATTACTTAGCTAATACAAAAAAAGAAGCTAGTGATGATGAATTAGTTATAAAAGAAATCAAAGTAGAAAATATTAATACAGCTATCATAAATGGCTATACAAATTACTTCGTTACTTCAGAATCAAAAAAATATAAAATATCTATAAACCTAAGTGATAATCTTCCATTCACAAAAGTAGGAGACACAATTAAAATAGGTTATTATGAAACTGAAAATGATATTATCGAAGTAGAAAAAGTATACTAAGTACTCGAATTAGAGTACTTTTTTTCTTCTTAAAAGATTATTAAAATTATATGTTATAATTAATATGATAAGGAGATTATAATATGAAAAATATAAAAAAACATCTTCCAATTATAATTTATACTATATATGTACTAGCAATAATTATAGGAGCGTGGACAATTAATGATGAATGTGGCCTAGGTCTTTTAATTCCATTTCTTATTGCGTTTTTATTAATATTTATAATTTCAATTTATTATGGAGTTAAAACAAAGAGTAAGAGAAAATATTTCTTACCAATATTCTTTTATTTATCAATATACTTATTAAATTTTTTATGTTTTACCCTAAAAGCTATCATTTATAATCCAGAATATAAAATATCTAATATATTTTCTCTAGATGTTATAGAAGAACTTATACTAAACTTTTTCCTATTTACTGGGCTATCTTTATCAGGCATAATTATCGGTTCACTAATAAGAAAAGCCAAAAAAACAAAAATAAAGTAAATATAAATCAACTTTCATTGAATTTTTTATAACTCCACAATTTGTTTGGTTACAAAATATATTCTTTAATGTAAAATGAATTTTGAAAGGATGGAATATATGAATATAGAAAAAATTGGGGAGTTTATTACAGAGTTAAGAAAAGATAAAAATATGACTCAAAAAGAGCTCGCAGAAAAGTTAGGTGTAACAGATAGAGCAGTATCAAATTGGGAGAATGGAAGACGTATGCCAGATCCATCTCTTATGTTAAATTTATGTTCTAATTTAGGTATTACATTAAACGAGCTATTTGCAGGAGAAAAAATAAAAGGGGAAGATTTTAGTGAAAGGGCAGAAGAAAATCTTCTGGAATTAGCTAAAGAAAATAAAAAATATAAAGTAAAAAGTAAGAGAATAAAATTTACTTTTTTAGCTTTTTTATCAGTTATAATTATAGTTCTTTCAATTGTGTTCTTTGTTCATAAAAGGATAGAAAACTCATGGATTGGCTCTACTGATACTATAGCGGAATTGGAAGATGGATGGTATTATAGTTTAACTATTAATTACCACACAAAAAATATCGCAGAATATATTATTGGAAAAGGTAATTCTAAGTATATTGGAGATTGTTACCAAGAGTATAGTGAAAAAGTAAAAATAAATGCTTGTCGCTCAAATTATACAAAAGAAGATATAGAATTTGAAAAAGAATCTCTACGTATTAGTAAATATTTCAATATTCATCAATTTAATCGAACAATTACAGAAAAAGATTTAAAAGGATTAAAATTGGAATATTATGATAAAAAAGTATTAGTAGAACTTTATAATAATGCAATTAAAAAAAATCCCGAAAAAGGTAAAAATATGAATTTAAATATTAATTCAGAAGAAATAAGATATGATGAGTTTGCAGACGGATATCGAGTACTTATTGGTTCAAGAAGTAGCATAAATGGGATTCAATTATTTAAAATTGATATAGAATATGATAATAAAACTTTTTTAAGTGACTTGGTATTAAATAATAAAGCAACTGAAAAACAGGAAAAAATATATAATTTCTTACAAGAAATATCTTCTTACTTTATAGAAACAGAAGATATTCATATTAGAGAAAAATTCGACTTAAAAGGTGAAGTTTATCATCGTGTTTTTCAAATAATTGAGTCGTTTGATATGGAAGAATCTTAAACTAAACAGATTGTTTGGTTACATTTGAAATTTACTCTGATAGAATAATGTAAGAAAGGAAGAAGAAGATGAATCTAGATAAAACAGGAACGTTTATAGCGCAGCAACGCAAGAGAAAGAATATGACGCAAAAAGAATTGGCAGAACATATCGGGGTAACAGAGCAAGCTGTTTCTAACTGGGAAAATGGGCGAAGACTACCAGATATTTCTTTACTTCCAAAAATATGTGAAGTACTAGAAATAACTTTAAATGATTTTTTTGCAGGAGAAAAAATAAAAGAAGAGGATTTTAAAAATGTTGCTGACGCTAACTTATTAAGTTCTTTAGAAAACAGTGTTTTTACCATAAAAGATAAAATAGATTTTTTTAAAAGAAAATGGCAACGTGATCATTTTTTTGAAATGATTATTACTATAATTGTTATTGCACTCGGAATAATATATGGTTTTATAAAAGATAATGACCTTCAAATTGTTTTTATGATAATCGGTTTTATCTCAGGAATATTAGAAAACAATCGTATGATGGCTTATATCGAAAGAAATGTTTATTCTAAAAAATCTGATATAACTATAGAGGATTTTAGAACATCAATGAACCGTTTTGTAGAAACAAAAGAAGTGTTGAAAAGATTTAAATCTAAAAAGGAAGCTGTAAATTACCTAGTAAAGGAAACAGGGATAAGCAAAGAAGAGTGTAGTAGTGCTTATGATATTTTAATAAATTTAGATTTAGAAAAAATAAAAAAAGTCAAATAGATATATTTGACTATAAAAAACAATTTGCTATAATACTAAATATCTTATTAACGAAAGCACATAATTATTTTGCATTTTCATATAATATAGTATATAATTAAATAGACAAAGAGATACAACTAATTTTGGTATGTTAGATGTTATCTCAGTCCAATTTTTAAAATTTTGGGAAGAAAACACCTATTCATAATCGAGTAGGTGTTTTCATTTAGTCTTTTGGTGGTAAAATCCGGTCTAGTAAGACAAGAACTATTATAAGAGCAACTAAGTACTCCATAACTTTCTCCATTCATAGGACTAATCACCTCCTTCCTTTATTTAAGGACAGAGGTTAAACACCTACCAATTAGTAATATCTCCATTAACATTATAACATTGATAACAACTATCATTAATAAAATAGGATAAATTATACAAATATCTTACATAAAAATAAATACCTAAATATCTTTTAAACTATTTACAGATATTTTTAATTGTAGTAGAATAACAATTGATATATAACGTATGTTATCAAAAGGAGAGATATAGTGCCACCAGTAAGAAAATTTAGTAAAGAAGAAATAATTATTTCAGCTTGCAATATCATAAAAACAGAAGGTAAAGAGTCTCTTAACGCACGTCGTCTTGCCAAAAGCCTTGGCTGTTCCGTCCAGCCAATCTTCCATAACTTTACATCTATGGAAGAATTAAATAAAGAAGTATATAATCATATATATAATAAATATAAAGAATATATGTTTAAAGCTCATCAATCTAAAATAAAACCATATAAGGAAATGGGACTTGCTTACATTCGCTTTGCATCTGATTATCCTGAATTTTTTAAGATGATTTTTATGCAACAAACCTCATCAACAGCCAATAATATCATTATAACTGATGATATAAATACAGATATTATTGCATCTGGTCAAGAATTGACACACCTATCTTATGAAGAACAACATGAATTTCACCTTAAAGTCTGGATATTTACTCATGGAATTGCATGCTTAGTTGCAACAAAAACTGTTGAGTTCAAAGAAGATGAAATATCTTCATTACTAGAAGAAACAGTAAGAGAAATGTTAATTGGATATAAATATGAAAAAGGAGAAAAGAAATGAATAATATAATAGAAGTAAAAAAATTAACAAAAGAATATAAAACTTTAAAAGCTATAGATAACTTATCTTTTGAAGTACATGATGGAGAAATACTAGGACTATTAGGTCCTAACGGAAGTGGTAAATCAACTACAATAAATTGTATTTTATCTCTTCTAAACTATGAAGGTAAAATAAAAATATTTGGTAGCGATATGTCACCAGATGCTTATGATATCAAAAAAAGAATAGGGGTAATATTTCAAGATGTAGCTGTCTTTGATGAATTATCTGTTTATGATAACATTGATTACTTTTGTGGTCTTTATATCAAGGATAAAGATGTTCGCCACGAATATATTAACGATGCAATTAAATTAGTTGGACTAGAAGACTTTACAAAGTTCTACCCAAAACAATTATCAGGTGGTCTACTTAGAAGGCTAAATATCGCTTGTGGTATAGCTCACAAACCAAAACTAATATTCTTAGATGAACCAACAGTTGCAGTTGATCCTCAAAGTAGAAATAATATTTTAGATGGCATAAAAAAACTAAGAGATAATGGAGCAACAATAGTTTATACAACCCATTATATGGAAGAAGTAGAAATCCTTTGTGATAGAGTTATAATTTTAGATGCTGGGCACGTTATTGCAGAAGGTACTATTGATGAATTAAAGTCTCTAGCTAAAATAGAAGAAAAAATAAGCGTCGAAGTTAATGATTTAAATGAAAAATATATAGAACAAATTAAAAAAATAAAAAATGTCGAAGATGTATCTTATGATAATAATGTACTACTTATTACATATAAAAAAGGTAAAAACAATTTAGTTGATTTAATTGAATACTTAAAAAATGAAAAAATAGTTTATAGTAAAATATTTTCTGAAAGACCTACCTTAAACGACGTCTTCCTAGAACTAACAGGGAAAGGACTTCGTGACTAAAATGTTTATTCATAACTTAAAATATAGTTTAAAAACACTAGTAAAAAACAGAATGTTAATTTTCTGGACTCTAGCATTTCCACTTATTCTAGGAACATTCTTTAAATTAGCTTTTTCTGATATTGAATCAAACGAAAAACTAGATATTATTGATATTGCTATCGTTAATAATGATAACTTTAAAAATAATGAGATTCTAAAAGAATCATTTAAAGCTCTAAGCGATAAAGAATCAAGTGATCAAATATTTAATACTAAATATGTAGATGAAGAAGAAGCCAAGACTTTATTAGAAAATAGTGAAATATGTGGTTATTTAATTGTTCTAGATGAACCAAAAATTGTTGTTTCTAATAGTGGTATAAACGAAACAGTTTTTACAGAAGTAACAAATGAAATATATGCTAATGCTAGTACGATTGAGAATATAGTAGAAAACGAAATAAAAAACGAAATATCAGTGCCAAATTATGATATCGACTACGAAACGATTATAAATAATGCAATTGCCAAAGTAACAGAATCCAAAGCGAACATAAAAGATATATCAAGTAATAATCTAAGTTATACAATGATTGAGTACTATACACTAATTGCCATGGCTTGTCTTTATGGAGGAATTCTAGGCATGTCGTCTGTAAATAAAAATTTAGCCAATCAAAGTAATACAGGCAAAAGAGTAACAGTAGCTCCGACTAAAAAAACAGTAACAATTATGAGTAGTGCATTAGCTGCTTTTATCGTCGAATTAATCGGTGTAGCCTTATTATTTTTATATACCATCTTCGTCTTAAAAGTAGATTATGGTACCAACTTACCACTAATTATTTTACTTTCTGTCGTTGGTACATTTGCAGGATTATCGCTCGGCATAGCTGTATCATGTATCTTTAAAACAAGTGAAGATACAAAAACAGGTATTATTATTGCTTTCACAATGTTGGGATGCTTCTTCTCAGGCATGATGGGAATTACCATGAAATATGTAATAGATAAAAATATTCCTATAATAAACAAACTAAATCCTGCTAATATGATTACAGATGGATTCTACTCTCTATATTACTATAACACTTTGGATAGATTCTATTTAAATTTAATCAGTTTATTGCTATTTTCATTCATCTGTTTAGCACTCTCAGTATATAGTTTAAGGAGGCAAAAATATGATAGTATTTAAAACATATCTCCGTGTTGTAAAAAAATGTTTAGTTCCAATAATCATTTATACAGCAATGTTAATTTTATTTAGTAGTATTAATACTAGTAACAACGATACAACAATGTCTTTTACCGCTGAAAAACCAGATATTCTAATAATTAATAAAGATAATTCAAAATTATCAAAACATCTAGTGGATTACATAACTAAAAACAGCAATATTATTGATATTGAAAATAACGAAGAAAAAATTCAGGACGCCATCTTTTATCGTGATGTAAATTATGTTATATATATACCAGAAAATTATGGCAATGATTTTCTAGAAAATAAAGAGCCAGAAATTGAAATAAAAAGTACAGGTGACTATCAAGCCAGTCTAGCATCTATTTTATTAGAAAGATATTTAACTTCTTCAAAATCTTATTTACGCAACAACATAACTGAAGAAGAACTAATTCTTGAAATAGATAAAACATTAGAAAATAAAGCAGAAGTTGAACTTACTTCTACCTTAGATACAACTTCTCTTACTAAAGCTAATAATTACTACAACTTTAGCAACTATTGTTTACTTGGTGGCTCAATCTACGTAATATGTTTAATTCTATCTAGTTTCCAAAGTGAAAACATTAGAAAAAGAACTATAATAAGCAGTATGGAAGATAAAAAATATAATCTTTATTTGCTAATATCTAATAGTGTCTTTGCTCTTATTTTATGGCTATTATATGTTGTAATTAGTTTTATTACAGTAGGTAGTATTATGTTTACAATGCATGGATTTTTATACATTATTAATTCATTTATCTTCTCTTTATGCTCTTTAACAATTGCTTTCTTAATAGGAAATTTAATGAATAACAAAGAAGCTATAAATGGTATTATAAATGTCGTAGCACTTGGAAGTAGCTTTTTATGTGGTTCATTTGTACCAGCTGAATTTCTTCCAGATGCGGTATTAAAAGTAGCTCATATCTTACCATCATATTGGTTCATAAATTCAAATAATTTAATTAGTACTATAGAAGTATTTGACACATCATCACTTAAACCATTTATTACAAATAGTATCGTATTACTTGCGTTCTCAGCGTTATTTATTATAGTATCAATTATTATCGCTAGAAATAAACGCAAAATAGGCTAGATATTCTAGTCTTTTTAAATTTATAAATAATATAAATTAGTATGTTATAATAAAATTAGAAAAGGTGATAATATGGACTTAGTAAATTTAATGTATCGTTACATAAATAAGTTTATAAATAGTGATACACTAATTAAAGAATTAGAATCTTTAGATTTATCTAAATACAATAAAAAAGAACAAGAAGAAATAACTAAGTTATTAGGTGAAGTAAAAAAAGTAAAAGAAACAACACCAAATGAATTAGATCAAGTAGAAAAAAATAGATTAGAAAATATCAATCACATGCTTAAACTTCTAGGAAACGCTAATAAAAGTGAAAAACTTGATGAAAAAACAAGTGAATTTATTACAAAACAGGTATCACAATTAGAATCTGATAAAGAAGCAATTAGAGATGGTGGTAGACTATATACTACTATATTTGAACTAATGACTAATAATCCTGTAGTTAATAAGTATGCAAGTAAGATGAATGACTTGGAATTATTAGAATTTATAACACATTATATTTCAGCTCCATTGCCACCAGAAATAGATCAAGAAGGATTTAATGACTTGGTAGAAGCAGGAATCAAAGAAGATAAAAGAGAATCCTTATGGCGCTTAGCTTTCAATTATAATCATAAACATAAAGACTTTACTCTTATTGAAGATTATTTTATAAGTAAGAGAGATGAATATTATTTAACAGAGTTAATAAGTGCCGTTAGAGAAGATTTAGATATGCCAAAATTAATAAAAAAAATAGTTAAAACCAAAGATAAAGACTTTATTAATCGCGTAATAGAAACAGGACAAAGTTATTCTTTATTTGAAGAAGACGAATTAAAAGAACTAAACTCTTAATAAAGTAAATAATATGATATAATGAATAATAGGAAGGTGAATGAAAATGAAAAAAGGATCAATAGTAGGAATAATTATTTTAGTAGTAATTGCTCTAATAGCACTATCTGCAATTGGTAGTTATAACGATTTAGTAAGTAAAAAGGAAGATGTTGATAGTAAATATTCTGATATATCTGTTCAACTAGAAAGAAGAGCAGACTTAATACCTAATTTAGTAAACACAGTAAAAGGATATATGGAACATGAAGAAAACATTATTGATAAAGTTACTAAAGCTCGTGAAAATTTAGTTAATGCAAAGACAGTTGAAGAAAAAGCAAATGCTAATCAAGAATTAACTACTTCAATAAATAATTTAATCGCTGTAGTAGAAAACTACCCAGACTTAAAAGCAAACGAAAATTTTATAAACTTACAGGACGAATTAGCAGGAACAGAAAATAGAATAGCAGTTGCAAGAAAAGATTATAATGATACTGTAAAATCTTATAATAAAACGATAAAAAGTTTCCCTAAAAATCTGTTTGCTAGTATGTTTGGTTTTGATGAAGCAGACTATTTTGAAGCAAAAGAAAGCTCAAATGAGGTTCCTAATGTATCATTTAAAGAGGATTAATTATTTAATCCTTATTCTTTTATCTTTATTTATTACTGGCAAAGTAAATGCTTTAGTTAATCTAACAGATAAATTTTATATTAATGACTATGCTAATATTTTATCTTCTGAAACAGAAGACTATATTTATGAAAAAAGTGTTAATTTAGAAAAAATAGATGGTACACAAATAGTTGTTGTTACAGTAAAAAATCTAGAAGGTAAAAGTATAGAGGATTATAGTTTAGAACTAGCACGTATTTACGAAATAGGTAGTAAAGAAAAAAATAATGGTTTATTACTTCTCTTAGCTTTAGAAGAAAGAGAATTTAGAGTAGAAGTAGGAACAGGATTAGAAGGCATTTTACCAGATGGTAAAACAGGTCGCTTTCAAGATAAATATATAATTCCTTATTTAAAAGAGAATAGCTTTGATGAAGGAATAAAAAATGGTTATAATGCTTTTTATAATGAAATAGTTGAGATGAATCACTTAGATTTAGAAATAGCTGAAGTAAATCAAAAACAAGAACCACTATATAAATTAGAATGGTTAATATTTTCAGGATTCATCGGATTCTTTGTCGGCATGTATTCAGGAATCCTTAAGTTTAAAAAAATACCAATAATTTATTTTGCGACAATATTAACTTTTATATGTTTTTTACCAAACTCATTTTCTATATATTTTATAATTAATATAGCGGCATTTATCTTTGCTTTTATCGCTTTTGGCACTCCATCAATAGGAAGACGAGGTGGATACTATGGTGGCAGTTCTTATCGAAGTAATAGCGGATCTCATAGTTTCCATAGTGGCGGCGGAGGATCTTTTGGTGGTGGAGGTTCATCAAGGCATTTTTAATTAGAGATAACACCAAAGTTATCTTTTTTAATACACATTATTTAATATAATGTTATAATTATAGAAGAGAATTGATAATTATTCTCAATAAGGAGGAATTAATATGTTAGAAGGACGTGTTGCCATAATTACAGGAGGAACAAGAGGAATTGGATTAGAAACTGTTCGTTTATTTAAAGAGCAAAATGCTGAAGTAGTTTTATTTGGTTCTAAAGCTGAATCTGTAGAAAAGGCAGTCGAGCAGTTAAAAAGCGAAGGAATGGAAGTAAAGGGTTACTATCCTAATTTAAATAACATTGAAGAAATAAATGAAACTATCAAAAAAATTGTAGATGAATATGGTCATATAGACATTTTAATAAATAATGCTGGTATCTCAGCTAATAGAAAAATTGAAGATACAACATCTGAGGACTTTTCTAAAATAATGGACTTAAATGTTAATGCTATATTTAATATGACTAAAGCAGTAGTTCCATATATGAAAGAACAAGGTAGTGGAGTTATATTAAATACAAGTTCAATGGTAAGTATTTATGGTCAACCATCAGGAGTAGGATATCCAGCTAGTAAATTTGCTGTAAATGGTTTAACAAAATCATTAGCAAGAGAATTAGCTTCATCAAATATTAGAGTAAACGCTGTTGCTCCAGGTGTAACAAGAACAGATATGATTGCTGCTTTACCAGAAGAACAATTAGGACCAATAGTTAAAACTATTCCATTAGGTCGTATCGGTGAACCAAGAGATATAGCAAATGCATTCTTATTTTTAGCAAGTGACATGGCAAGTTATATTACAGGAGTAGTACTATCAGTAGATGGAGCAGCTCGTACATAGTTGAGAGGAAAATTATGAAAAATAAAAAGATAACAAGAAAGATAACCCAAGGAGTATATGTACTTACGACTCTTAGTGGTGGATGTATAGTAGATGCTGTATCACAAGTAAGTGCAGGAGATAACCCTCTTATAGCAGTTGCAGTAATGAAGAAAAATTATACAAATGACTTAATGCATAAAAATAATACATTTGCATTATCTGTTTTAGGTAAGAATGTTAATCCTGAAATAATTAAAACGTTTGGATTAAACTCAATGCGTGATATCGATAAATTTGCCGAAATAAAAACTAATGAAGTAGAAGGCTTAAATATTATTGATGATTCATTGGGTTATATGATATGTGAAAAAATAGATTCTATCGAAAATGAAACACATACACTTTTCATAGGCAAACTAATAGAAGCAGATGTATATAAAGATGAAGAAGCTATGAGTTATGGGTATTATCAAGAGCATAAAGATGAACTATTAAAAGTTAAAACTGAAAAAGGTAAAACTGCTTGGGTGTGCCTTGCATGTGGTTATGTATATTATGGTGAAGAATTGCCAAATGATTTTGAATGCCCAGTATGTGGAGTTGACGCAACAATGTTTGAAAAGAAGTAAATCTTATAAAGATTTGCTTTAAATGTTATAATTAAATCAAGAAGGCTGATAAAATGAAAAAAATAATAATTATTATCACATCATTAATTATATTAGGGATCCTATTTATACTTGGAATAAACTTTTATGTAGTTCTAAGTACTAAAAACCAATTTTCTAACATAGAAGATTTAAAAGACATAGAAGATATAGATTGTATTATAGTACTAGGAGCAGGAATATGGGGTGATAAACCAAGTCCAATGTTAGAAGATAGATTACTAGAAGGAATAAAATTATATGAAGATAGTATTGCTCCTAAAATAATTATGTCAGGTGATCATGGTCGAGAAGAATATGATGAAGTAAATATTATGAAAGACTTTGCTATCGAAAAAGGAGTTCCAAGCGAAGATATATTTATGGACCATGCAGGATTTGCAACATATGATAGTATCTATCGTGCTAAAGAAATATTTGAAGCTAAGAAAATTGTTATAGTAACACAAGACTATCACTTACATCGCGCATTACATATAGCAAACTCTCTAGGTATAGAAGCATACGGAGTACCATCTAATCCTCGTAAATATGGTGGTCAAATAATTCGCGACTTAAGAGAAATCCTAGCTCGAGATAAAGATTTTGTAAAATGCATATTTAAACCTAAACCAACTTACTTAGGAGAATCTATTCCAGTAAGTGGAGATGGTAATATAACAAATGATAAAGAAGGTATCAAGGAAAGTTAATCAATTAAGATTAACTTTTTCTTTAACTAAGCAAATATTCGATTGCATTAATAACATTAAGTCTATATAATATTTTTAAAGAAGAGATAAGTTTATAAAAACTAAAATAGGTAATTTCATTACAACATCAAGAAAAGAAAAAATAATATACCTCTTATCTCATCTTTTACTTTAAAAGATGGTTATATTATATTAATGAAATTAAAATAGAAGGTAGTTGGAACAAATATGAAAAATAAGAAAATAATTATTTTTATACTACTTATATTATTTTGCATAACAGGTTGTAAAAAAGAGGAATCAGACTCTCAAGTTGACACTACCAAATATAAAGAGCTTGAGCAAAAAGTATTTGATTCAATAAATAATCATATGGAAAACACTAGACAAAAAGGTGGAGTAATATTTGAATCAGACTTCTTAATTTCAAATGGTTATTTAAAGTCTGACGATTTAATAGATAATCAAGGTAATACTTGTAATATTTATGGTTTAAGTGAAAATATTTATGATAAAAAATGCATAGAAGTTTTTGCGAAATGTTCAGATTATCAAACAGAAGGCTACGGGAAATGGGTGCCGATAGATAAAACTTGTAAAAATATAAGAGAATATAATCCAAACGAAATAGAAGTATCAAGTATAAATCTCAAGTCAGGAAAATTCGATTCGAAAGAAATTCTAGAATTCGAAACGTATCGACATAGTAAAGCAAAACTATATTATTATAATCTAAGCAAAGTAGAAATAACAGATAAAGCAAATGAAACATATGACCTAAAAGAATTATTATTAGAAAACAAATTAAGTATGGAAGGATTAAAATTATATTTAGAAGAGCAAGCAAAAGAAGATAAATTGACTAAACAAATTTTAAATGATGGAAATCCTGATGATGGAACAAGAGTATATAGAAATGATGACTATACAATAATTATGTGCAATAACTCTTATTGGTTTGAAGACGTATATATTGGACCAAAAGAAATGAGTTTCTATTCTAAATTTGGTAATCGTAAAATATGTGAATAATTATATAAAAAAATAAAAGATAAAAAATAATTCACAAAAGGATTTTACAGTATTAAATAAAATGTAAAAAGATGTCTATAAGAATAAAATAATAATCTTCTTATGTTATAATTAATATAATAAGGAGAGATTATTTTAATGAAGAAATTAGAAAATAAAGTTGCTATTGTTACAGGTGGCGCAATGGGAAATGGCCTAGGTATAGTAAAAGTCTTCTTACGTTATGGAGCTAAAGTAGCTATTCTAGATTATGCCGATGCTTTAGAAGAAACATTAAAAACTTTAAAAAATGAATATCCTGAATCAGAAATCATTGGATATAAAGTAGATATTAGAGATAAAAATCGTGTTAAAGAATGTGTAGATGCTATAGCTAACCATTTTGGACGTATTGATATCTTAGTAAATAATGCAGGTGTTGCTCGTCTAGAAACATTTGAAACAATGTCCGATGAGACTAGAGATTTCCATTTTGATATTAATATAAAAGGAACATGGAATGTTACTCAAGCAGTTGTCCCATATATGAAAAAGAACGAATCATCAAGTATTGTAAATCTATCAAGTGTTACAGGACCAATGGTAGCAGATAGTGGTGAGGTAGCTTACGCAACAACTAAAGCCGCAGTACTAGGATTCTCAAAAGCTATAGCAGTAGAACTAGTTAACGACCACATTAGATCTAACGCAATTTTACCAGGATATATTCTAACGCCAATGGTTGAAGGCATAGGTCGTGACACTAATCCAGATAACCCACAAGAAGTAATTGATGGTATAGCAGCAGGAATCCCAATGGGACGCCTTGGAACAATTGAAGAACTTGGTGAACTTGCAGCTTTCTTAGCAAGTAATGAATCGTCTTATATTACAGGTCATGAATTTGTAATTGATGGTGGAAGTACTTTGCCAGAAACAATGAGTGTAGGTGTATAAAAAGTGAAGTAAATTTCACTTTTTTAAATTCATGAATACAAATTTGTAATATTAAGTAATATTAAATTAACGACATTCTTCCACGATATTATTAAAATTAATTTATAAGTGACTTAATAATTTATAAATGTCACATAAAAGTCACAATAAAAAGATACAATGAATATGAAAGGAAGAAATAAAATGAAAAAGAAACTATTTATTATAGCTGGAATAGGTGCCTTAGCAGCCCTTTGTCTACTAGCTATTAATCATAAAAGAGAAGAATTAGAAGAAGATTTATAAGATAACAGAATAGAGGTATTTTATGAAAAAGGTTCTATATTTAATCTTAATTATTTTACTAATCTTTATTAGTATTTCATCTTTTTATTTATATAAAGGATATAAAATGTATAAAAAAGAGATAAGTGAAATATCTATCAGTGAAAAAGTAGCTAACATAAAAAGTAGTGAAAATTATACCGAAATATCCTTATTGCCAAAAACCTACATAAATGCAGTGATATCAGCCGAAGATCATCGTTTCTATAAACACAATGGAATAGATATTATTTCTATCTTTAGAGCTCTATATCATGATATAAAAAATGGTAACTTAAATGAAGGTGGTAGTACCATACCCCAACAACTTGCTAAGAATATCTATTTCACTCAAGAAAAAAAGTTTGAAAGAAAAATAGCAGAAATATTTATGGCTTTTAAATTAGAAAGTGAACTAAAAAAAGATGAAATCTTAGAATTATATTTAAATACAAGTTATTTTGGTCAAGGTTATTACAATGTCTATGACGCGAGCGTGGGATACTTTAACAAAGAACCAGCTTATATGACCGATTATGAAAGCACACTACTAGCTGGAATACCTAATGCCCCTTCTATATATAGTGAAAATATGAATCTAGCCCATGAAAGACAAAGACAAATATTAGATTTAATGATTGAATACGAATACCTATCTAATGAAGAAAAAGAAAAAATATTAGAAGAAATAAACTAATTACCCATTGCAAATTTCTAATGAAGTTTGCTTTTTTATTTATATTAAGCTTAAGCTCTACTTATTTGAGCCAAGCTCTATTAATTAGAGCATAACTCTATAATTAAAATAACAAAACTTATGTTAGTATGAAAATATAGAAAGTAGGTAAATCTATGTTTAAGAAGTATTCAAAAAAATTAACTGCGCTTTCGATTTTATTTATATCCATGTTCGCTCTTGTATCAACAGTTTATGCATCATATCATTATTATCTTGAAAATGAAGGGCAAACTGTTATGGAGTATTCTGATTCAGAATTAAGTGGGAACATATATGTTAAAGCAACTTTTCAAACACAACTTTATAACGGAGAATTGACATATCAATTACAGAAAAAAGGGCTTTTTGGCTATTCCAATGTTGGTTCAAAACAAACTCAGTCAACTTACAGAAAATCACAAGATCTTGCATGGTGGTACAAGAATCCTAAGACAATGTATAGAGGTTTTATAGAATTGTCTAAAAAGGACACAAATAGCGTTTATGCTGGTCTTAGTGGATTTCTTTCAGTAGGTGAAAATAATCATTAATCAAAAAGCTGTTATGATGAAATATTCATAGCAGCTTAAACCATAATTATCTTCTAGAAAAGTAAGTGATAAAATGAGTATTATATATAAAAGTTTTTTTTAAAAAAAATCAACTAAAATTTATTTAGGTATATTTTTAATTTTAGGAATTACTTTTTCGTTTCTCTTTATTTCTAAAAAGTATTTAATAATTAAAGGAAATGAAGCATACCCCAATTCATTTATATACTTTTCCTCAAAAGAAGATATTGATTTAAAAAAAGAAAATAATATCAAATCATATGATAAAGCAATAAAAGTAGATTGTAAGAATCATTTAACAAATGTCTTTATAACTAAAAATAAGCAAATAGCAACTGCAGATTATGAAAGAGATTTAGAATGCCAAATAGAAGATTTTATTATTAATTATTCTTCAATAGTAAATGTTAATCTTATAAATAATGAGAAATTATATAATAGCTTAGTTAAAGATAAAAAAGAATACTTTTATTTTATTTCTTTAAAAAACTGGTTTGAAAAAGATAAGACAATCGAACAATTAAAAGCTAAATATAACATCGAAATAAATATAGAAGAATATCACATAGATAGTATGGATTATACGAATATAATAATTATTTGTGAAATATTTATCAAAGTAATCTATATATTATTTGTGGTACTATGTATAATATCTATTTTTAATATAATAATAGATGAAAGTAAAAATAACTTCTTATACCATGCCTTAGGTTATTCAAAAATAAAAATTATTCATCTAACAATTAACAAAATTCTTTTAATTATATTTATTCCAATACTTATTCTAATTTTATCATTTGCAATAACATCTTTAATGTGATAAATAAAAAAGATAATAAGACAAATTTCTAGATAGGAATTTGTTTTTTTTATCCCAAAAATATTTTGGTGTATAATAATAAAAGGTGGTGATTATATGCAAACAATTCTTATCGTCGAAGATGACCAAAGCATACATAATATCTTAGAAGAAATACTAAAAAATGAAAACTATAATATCTTAAATGCTTATTCTGGTACTGAGGCTTTAATGCTTATTGAAAAAAATAATATCGATTTAATCTTACTTGATTTAATGATCCCAGGTATAAGTGGTGAAGAATTAATTAAAAAAATAAATCATCTTCCAATCATCGTATTAAGTGCCAAAATAAGTACAGAAGATAAAGTAAACTCTTTGCTTAATGGAGCAAATGATTACATAACTAAACCTTTTAATAAAGAAGAACTTCTAGCTCGTATTAAAGTTCAATTAAGAGATAATAATAAAAAACATGAATTAGTATATAAAGAATTAAAATTATTGCTAGACAATCACACATTACTTATTAATGATAATAAAGTTAACTTAACCAAAACAGAATATGCTATTTTAAAACAATTACTAATTAACATTAAAGAAGTTGTTCCTAAAAATAGACTACTAGATTTAATACTTATTGATACCGAAGACTGTAACGAAGACTCTTTAAGAGTACATATAAGTAACTTAAGACATAAAGTAAGAAAATATACAGATACTGAATATATAGAATCAGTTTGGGGAATTGGTTTTAAGATAAAAGAATAAATCTTAACAATTTCTTGAGCATTTCTTAACCATTTTCTTAACATTTTTTTATTAAAATGATTTAGGAAAGGAAGAAAAAATATGGAATTAGTTTTAGAAACAAATAATTTAGAAAAAAAATACAAAGATTTTAAAGCATTGAGCAATTTAAACATTAATATTGAAAAAGGCTCAATATATGGTCTTATAGGAAAAAATGGTGCCGGTAAGACAACACTTATTAGAGTAATTTGTGGCTTACAAGAACCAACAAGTGGAACATATTCTATCTATGGAGTCGAAAATAAAAGTAAGTCAATATCAAATGTTAGAAGTAGGATGGGAGCTATAATAGAAACTCCATCAATAATTGTTGAAATGACAGCTAAAGATAATTTAATAGAACAATATAAGCTAGTTGGAATGACTGATTATGATAATATTGATGAACTATTAAAGCTAGTAGGTTTAGAAAATACTGGTAAGAAAAAAGCCAAGAACTTTTCATTAGGAATGAAACAAAGATTAGGTATTGCTATTTCTCTTGTAGGCAATCCGGACTTTTTGATTTTAGATGAGCCAATAAATGGACTTGACCCACAAGGTATCATTGAAATAAGGGAATTAATATTAAAGTTAAATAAAGAATCTAGAATTACAATTCTTATATCTAGTCATTATTTAGATGAACTATCTAAAATAGCAACACACTACGGATTTCTAGATAATGGTACTATTATAGAAGAAATTACAAGTGAAGAATTAATGAAAAAGATGGAACATAAAATTATCTTAAAAGTTAGTAATGTTAAGGAATTTGTTAAATACTTTGAAGAAAATAAAATTACATATGAGGTAATAGATAATAACACAATAAATGTTTATGGTAAAAACAATTTATCTAAGTTTATAAACGATTTATCAAAAGTAAACTTAATCGCCGATGATATTCATATAACTGATGAATCTTTAGAATGTTATTATATGAATTTGATTGGAGGAACAAAAAATGATTAGATTATTAAACGCTAATTTTACAAGACTTAAAAAAAGTAAAATATTCTGGTTATTAAATATATTTAGTATAGTTCTTGCCTTATTCATGATCTATACAGGGCATAGTAATTTAAAACAATATGGTGATGCAGTAGAAGTAGAACAACTAATGCTTAATTATTCCACAATAATAGGAATTGTTATAGCTATATTTACAAGTCTTTTTTTAGGAATAGAATATTCAGATGGAGTAATGCGAAATAAAATTATAATTGGTCACAAAAGAACTAATATATATTTATCTAACTTAATAGTTACAGCTATTACAAGTTTATTTACTTATATTATATTTTTAGGAATAATAGCAATCATAGGTATTCCATTATTCGGTAGTATTACAATACCTATTTCAAAATTATTAATGTTATTAGGGTGTATATTTGTAACTATAATTGCTTATTCTAGTATATTTACATTTATAGCGATGCTTATTTCAAATAAAACTATTACAGCAGTAGTATCGATAATGTTAGTATTTGGATTGACGATGAATGCTATGATTTGTTTTAATAAATTAGAAGCCCCTAAAACTATTCAAGAAGCAACGATGGTAAATGGTGAAACTAAAATAGAAGAAGTTCCAAACCCTAAATACCTAAGTGAAATACAAAGAAAAATATATCAAACAATACTAGATATAAACCCTGCTGGTCAAATGTTCCAAATAGCTGGAAGAACAGCACCAAATTTAAAAGTACCACCAATTTACTCATCAGGAATTATAATAGTATTTACTGGATTGGGATTAATTTTATTTAATAAAAAAGAATTAAAGTAAGTAGGTGATTATTATGAGTATCTGGTATTATTTATTTTTAATAGTGTTTATTATATCTATAATCTTATCAATAAAACTTTTAATTATCAAAAGTGAATTACGTAACATTGAAACCAAGCTTAACAGAGTAATAAATTCAGATACCAATAATCTTCTAACAATATCATCAAATGATAAAGACTTAATTCGTCTAATTAGAAATTTAAATAAAAATTTAAAATATCTTCGTAAATTAGAATTAGAATACATAAATGGTAATAGTGAATTAAAAGAATCTATAACAAATATATCTCACGATTTAAGAACTCCACTAACTGCTATAAGAGGATATCTCGATTTAATAGATGAGGAAAACTTAAGTTCAAAACAAAAAAAATATTTTAAATATATTGATGATAAAACAAGTGACTTAATAAATCTTACTGAACAGTTATTTGATTTCACAAAAAGTCTTGAAAACAACTCTTTAAATAAAAAAGATGTATGTCTTAATTCGTTTTTAGAAAATATTATTGGATCTTATTATACTATATTTAAGTCTAAAAATATTGAACCAAAAATCAATATTGCAAGAAATAAGATAATAAGGAAATTAGATGAAAATATGTTAACTAGAATTTTTGAAAACATTATTTCTAATTCGTTAAAGTATAGCAAAGGAGATTTAAATATAACTTTAAATGAATTTGGTCTTATAACTATTTCTAATAAGACAACGTTGTTAGACAAAACAAGTGTTAAAAAAATATTTAACCGCTATTTTACAGTTGAGAATGCTCGTAGAAAAAGTGGAGTAGGTTTATCTATCGCTAAGCAATTGGTTGAATTAAACAGTGGGTTAATTAATGCTGAATATAAAAATAAAAGTTTAATTATTACTATCAATTTTAAAAGTGAATCATTTTGATTCACTTTTTTAGTTAAATTATGAAAAAAGTTTTTTAACCTTTTGTTCTTAGTTAAAAGATGAGAATGACTTAGAGAAAAATATTGGGATGGTATATAAATTAGTTTTTTAAGTTGTCTTTGATAGTTAAAATATGTTTTTTGTGATTTTACTTCCTTTTCGTGATTTGATATAACACATTCACGAAAGGAAGTATTATATGTTAAGAATTAAAAATGATAATCATAAAGAGTTAG